>CAMWCA010000052.1 GCA_947172705.1 uncultured Lachnospiraceae bacterium | reverse complement strand
GTAAGATACAGCGAAAGCTGTAATAGAAATCGTTTGCTATGAAAGGATTGTAGCATAGAATTGACGGTATTTCAACAGAAAAAATATAAAAATTAAATGCAAAAATGCAACGACACATTTCCCTCTTCAAGGAACTAAAAAAATCTGTTATAATTATTGGCTATAGGAAGAGAAAGAAGTAAAGGAGGAGAGAAAAGTTGAAACCATTGGTATTGGTATACAGAAAGTGCAGCACATGTCAAAAGGCAATGAAATGGCTGGAGGAAAATAGCATTGCATATGAGGAACGTCCCATTAAGGAAGAAAACCCAACGGCGGAGGAATTAAAGGAATGGTATAAAAGAAGCGGTCTGCCGTTGAAACGTTTTTTTAATACCAGCGGAAATTTGTATAAAGAGCTACAGCTAAAGGATAAGCTTGCCGGGATGTCAGAGGAGGAACAGATAAAGCTCCTTGCCACAGACGGTATGTTGGTGAAGCGTCCGCTGCTGGTAACACCGGACTACGTGTGTCCCGGTTTTAAGGAAAAGGAATGGAAAGATCATATTTGACTTATAAGATTTAAGTTATTATAATGATACGATATAAGCAGATTTATATGAAAATGCTATGATTCGGGATGGAGGAAAAAATGACAAAGATTGATATTGTATCAGGATTTTTAGGTGCCGGAAAAACTACTTTGATCAAAAAGCTGCTTGCGGAGGCGTTGGACGGAACGAAGGTTGTGCTGATTGAAAACGAATTCGGTGAGATTGGCATTGACGGCGGATTTTTAAAGGAAGCAGGGATTGAAATCAAGGAGATGAATTCCGGTTGCATCTGCTGCTCTCTGGTGGGAGATTTTGGCGCCTCATTGAAGGAGGTCATGAAAACCTATCAACCTGAGAGAATACTCATTGAGCCCTCCGGCGTAGGGAAGCTTTCCGATGTTATGAAAGCAGTGCAGGATGTGATCGATACCAGCGAGGTAGTCTTAAACAGCGCGGTTGCGGTGGTAGACGCTGCCAAATGCAAAATGTATATTAAAAATTTTGGTGAATTTTTTATCAATCAGATCGCCCATGCAGGTACGATCATTTTAAGCCGGACAGGCAGTATTTCAGAGGACAAGTTAAATACATGCATTCAGCTGATCAGAGAGCATAATGCCCAGGCAACGATCGTTACCACTCCCTGGGAGGCACTGGATGGGAAGGATATCCTTGCAACCATAGAAGGGGCAGGGGATCTGGAGGCTGAAATGATGGCGGAATTGAATGCAAATCGAAGCGAGGAAGAGGAACATCACCACCATGAACACCATCATCATGACAGTGAAGACGGGCATGAACACCATCATCATCATGACGGTGAAGACGGGCATGAGCATCATCATGAGCATGGACCGGATTGCACCTGCGGATGCCATGACCACGATCATCATCATGCAGACGAAGTGTTTACCAGCTGGGGAATGGAAACGCCGGCGGCATATAGCAAGGAAGAGCTTGAACATATTCTGGATGAATTGGAGAATGAAGGAAAGTATGGTTTTGTCCTCAGGGCAAAGGGGATGGTTCCGGGAACAGAGGGAAGCTGGGTCTACTTTGATTATGTGCCCGGCGAAAGCAATATACGGGACGGAAAAGCGGATGTGACTGGCAAGTTTTGCGTAATCGGCTCCAAACTGAAGGAAGATATGTTGAAAGAACTTTTTCAAAAATAGAGAGAAAGAAGGTACACAATGAAATCGGTTTATGTAATTAACGGTTTTCTTGAAAGTGGAAAAACAGAATTTATCCGTTATACATTGGAACAGCCTTATTTTCGCATTAAAGGGCGGACGCTTTTGCTTGTCTGTGAAGAAGGAGAAGAGGAGTATGACGAAAAGCTTCTCAAAAAGGTTCATGCCGATCTGGTTCTGATAGAGGAGGAAGCGGACTTTAATGCGGAGCATCTGATGGAGCTTGAAAAGAAATATAAGCCGGAGCGTATTATTATCGAGTACAATGGGATGTGGAACTATAAAAATATAAAGCTGCCTTTCCATTGGACCATTGAGCAACAGATCACAATGATAGATGCATCCACCTTTCCCATGTATTTTACCAATATGAAATCTCTGCTGGCTGAGATGCTCCGCAAGTCAGAGATGATTATCTTTAACCGATGCGATGATGTGGAGGATCTCAGCAGTTATAAGAGAAATGTGAAGGCGATTAATCAGCAGGCGGATATTATTTTTGAGGACGCAGAAGGAGAGATCAATCAGATTTTTGAGGATGATCTGCCCTACAGTCTGGAAGCGCCGATCATTGAACTGGATAATGAGGGATATGGAATCTGGTATCTGGACAGCCTGGATCATCTGGAGCGATACATTGACAAGACAGTACAGTTTACTGCGATGGTGTTGAAACCAAGGGAATTCCCCAAGGGGTATTTTGTACCTGGACGAATGGCAATGACTTGCTGCGCAGAAGATATGGCATTTTTAGGCTTTGCATGTGAATACGACAGGACGGATAAGCTTACCGATAAACAATGGGTAAAAGTGACGGCAAAGGTTGCAAAGGAGTATTTTGCAGATTACAGAGGGGAGGGGCCCGTTTTGAAAGCTGTTTCTGTAGAGCAGACAAGACCGCCAAAGGAAGAGATCATTAGCTTTATGTAAATAACGGAAGAGAAGCCGGGAGGGGAATTTCTTATGTACCACTACACTGCTATACAATGGTTGTTTTTCTTTTACTTTTACTGCTTTTTTGGCTGGGTTTTTGAATCTACTTTTGTGTCAGTTAAGAGTAAAAAATTTGTAAACCGCGGTTTCATGCGGGGACCGTTTCTGCCGATTTACGGAAGCGGCGCCATTATGATGCTGGTGGTATCCATGCCCTTTCAGGAAAATATTTTTCTTACTTATATAGCAGGGTGTATTGGGGCTACTGTGTTGGAACTGGTAACCGGAGTGGCAATGGAAGCACTGTTCAAGGTGAGATACTGGGATTACTCTAATCAGAAGTTTAATTATAAGGGGCATATTTGCCTTTCTTCTACTATTGCGTGGGGGTTTTTGACGATCCTAATGACGGAGTTTCTGCATAAAGGGGTTGAAAAGATCGTATTTGCAATTCCGTATATTCTTGTTTCGGTGATAACGGTAATCTTGACGATCTGCATTATCATTGATTTCACCCTCTCCTTTAAGGCAGCACTGGATCTGCGGGATGTGCTGGTTGGCTTGGAAAAGGCGAAGGAGGAAATGGAACGCATTCAAAAGCGTTTGGATGTGATCATTGCCATTGCTGACAGTGAGCGTGAAAGCAGAAGACAGGAACGCAGCCTCCGGATAGATGAAACAATGGAGAGCATTGAAGAGAAGTTTGGTATTTTGAAAGATCATCTTTTGAAAAAACCGGCTGATTTTGTGGAAGATGTGAGAGAAGAAATTGTAGAGCTGCGCAGTAAATATGCTATTGAAAAAGAACATAGGATGCAGTTTGGCAGGCTGAAGGATCTCTATCAGAGAGCATTGCTGAGGGGAAATCCAGGTATGCATTCCAAACGCTTTGGGGAGGCTCTGGAGGAGCTAAAAAAAGCTGCCAATGAGAAAAGAAAAAAGTAGAAATAAGTATTGACTTATGGGCTGACAAATGGTATTATATCATTCGTGGCGAAAGTCAAGCGGAAGTGTCGGAACTGGCAGACGAGCAAGACTAAGGATCTTGTGATGGTTACATCGTGAGGGTTCAAGTCCCTTCTTCCGCAGCGAAAGAGTCTGGAAATCCAATCCCAGGCTCTTTATTTTTTGTATTATTTGATCTTTTCTGTCCGGTCTAATGCCAGTCAGGCACATTCCCAAAATCAACCGTTATTCCGGTAATGCAGGTATCTTCATACATGGTTCCGGGATATACTTCTTCTATCACGAATTTAAAGGTCACTTCCCCGCTGTTTGCCACACGGATATCCCCCTCAGGTATGGTAAAATATTGGGGATTTATGGTGTCCTCAAGTGCAAGCCGTGCATAGGGCTGATCGTATACATACATCATAAGGGTTTTGACCCTGCCGTTTTCCTGCCATACTTTTGCATCCCTGGCATAGCCGTTTACGATACAAATCTGCGTATAATCTATATATCCGTCGTCGCCATAACTGCCGGCTCTTAAGATATGATTTTCGCCTGACTCTATAAGGCTTCCGGAAAATACGAACTGGTCATAGACAATATATTCCCCAATTCCGGGACCTTCTACGCCCTCTGCCCATGCAAATTCCCTGTTTTCGCGCAAAACATTGTCGGCACAGTAACGGTCTGAAGCAGAGGCAAGCTTCGATGAAGCGGTTGCCTGATTACCGAAGCTGACAATATGGCACCATTTACTGCAGCCGGGCCATTGCCAATCCTCAAAACCGAAATTAGGCGCATCCGGCGTTTTCTCAAAACTACACCACAGCTCATCGTCCCAATCGTCGTATGTGCCTCCTAGGTCTCCATAAAAAAAGCTTCCTGTTTCCGGCGTTAAAAGTAATGGCTCAGAAGGCAGGTGAATCTGAGTTGACACGGAATATTCCACTTGAATCCCGTTTGCTTCTGCGAACGCTTCTACCTCTTTGCCGGCTTCCTCTCTGCACCATTCGACATAAAAAAGCATTTCATCGCCACAGCCGTCAAAGGCTTCGGTTCCAATGCTTACGTCTCCTGACCAGAAATTGACCCGGGTGAGCCGGTTATTTCCTGCAAACGCCCGCTCGCCTATTTTTTTCATAAACCAGGTAGAATAAGATGAATCTTCTTGTAGATTGCAATTTTCAAAGGCGCTGTTCTTTACCTCATTCAAATTATGGCATTGTGAAAGATTAATATTTTCAAGAGCTGAATTCCGGAAAGCGCAATTTCCTATCACCTCAACAGAATCGGGAAGGACTACGCTTTTCAATTTGATATTTTCGAAAGCACGATCCCCTATTTCTACAACAGGATATCCGCCCAGGGTTTCGGGAATCTCTATGTCCTCGTATATTGACATATTATCTTCCGGAAAACGCTTATATTCTTCTTGGAATCCGGTAACTACTGCACTTTTATCACGAATGATATATGTGAACAGATCCTGCTCTGGGGCATTTATTGTGGAGGCTGTTTCTTCTTTGTCCTGCTCCTGGTTTCCGGCGGCTGCGGGGGTGGTCACTTCGCCATCTATTCCGGTTTCCTTGTCCGCAGTCTCAGCCTTTGCATACTGCGATTCTGCATTTTCCGCTTCTATAACAGGAGCGTTCTGAGATGTTTTGGTACAGCCGCAGATACTAAATACCAAAATTACGGCAGTATATATCCTTATGACTTGTTTCCCCATAATTTTAACCACCCTTTCAGTTACACGATCACTTTTTTATGGCTTGCCTGACAATATCAAGTAGTCTGTGAAATTCAGGAGTCTTAAAGGTGAGTAAGACAAAGACCAAGTTAGGAACGATCAGGCATATGAAGCCTCTTACGAACAAAAGTGCAATAACAGGAAGATCAAAAGGGAGCGTACACAGCCAGGTCAGGACAATACTAATGACAGCAACCAATAGGAGCCTGATATTTTTCAGCCAGAAAGTTTTGGTTGAGCGTTGAAAGCCGTAGTGGAACAGTACATAAGGTTCCACCCACAAGGAGGTGGAAACCATGCTCACAAAGGTTCCTATAAAAATGCCGCTTATCCCAAGACACTTTGCCAATAGGATCGATACCACAAGATTGATAATGGATTCTACAATGGGTTTATAACGATCCTGATAGAGAAGCCCCATAGACTCCTTAAAAGCAATGGGGATCTGTCGAATTCCTGTAATAAAAAAGTTAATGGATATGAGCAATACAACGGGAGTAGAGAAGAGAAATTGTTCCCCCCAGAAAAGAGTAATAAACGGATTTACCAGAAAGAAAAAACCTGCCGTACAGAAGGTGAACAGCCAAAAACCTCCAAAGTGCAGAGTTTCAAACAAAGTATGGGTTTCTTCCTTGGTTTTGGTCGCATTATAATTTCCAATTCCTGAATTAAGGGAACCAAGCATGGTGTACAGGAAAGAGCGGAGGAGGTTTAAGACCATGTTATAGCTTTCGTTCTTTGAAACGACGGTAAGCCCAAGGAAAAAACTGATCAAAAGATTATCTGTAGAATTCAGCACAGTAAAACCTACGTGATGGTTGAACACTGCATATACATTTTGGAAAATCGTTTTTTTCTCTTCAGGAGCAAGAGAAGGGTGCCGGTCAGAGTTTAGAAAAGAGTATTCCTTTTGAGCCCTTCGGGATAATATGATGTTGGTTAACAAGGTAAAGGGGAGCAGCACCAATAAATAGAGCATAAAGTTATGAGTCGTCACCAAAATAATGATCTGAACGAGACATCTGATAATGCGGATAAAATTGGAGTAGGAATTGACGATATATAACTTTTGGTCTGCAAGGAACAGGGATTGTTTATATACAAAGCAATAGGAAGCAACAGTGTTTGCCAAATAAAGTACATAAAAGAGAGATAATCCGGGAAGGTCGGGGCAGTCATTGATCACGTATGGCAGGAAAGGGGTAAGACAGAGCCCTACGCCGCCGATCGTTAAAGCCACCATCCGATAAGCCTTTTTGTAAAAATTTGTCAATGCAAGAAGTTTATCTTCGTCCTTTTGAGCAAGGGGGGCATACATGGCATAAACTAAAACCGTTGAAAAGCCCAGCTCCGATAAGGAGAGTACGGATATAATATTGGTAAACAGCCCGGTAACCCCGACATATTCCATGGAAACCGTGTGGATTAAAATGGTTCTGCATGCAAAATCAACAAGATAACAGAGCAGCTTGGTAATCAAAATAATGAAGCTGTTTTTAAAAAAAAGTTTGGCTCGCATAAAAAATCCTCCTGATTTATGTAACATTATTATCATACCAAGATTTGCTCATAAGTTAAAGAAAAAAGAAATGTGCAATTTGCACAATAATAATAACGAAAATATACGAAAAATTCTACATCTTTTCTCAAAACATATAGTTTGCAAGTCCATAAAAATATGCAATAATATTATTGAGGTAAAACGCATGGACGGGCAAAACTTGAAAATCGTTTTCTTTATTGGAAACATGAGTCATTCCGGAGGAACAGAGAGAGTGCTCTCAATTATTGCCGGAGGCTTATCCCAAAGAGGTTATCAGATTTCGATCATGAGTCTTTGGGGAAACGGGCAGACTTTTTTCCAAATACCGGAGAATGTTAAAATATACTGGTTGGAGAAGGAAGCTCCCGGCGCCGGCATTCTAAAAAAAATAAAATCACTCACCTCGTTCTTAAAACAGGAGAATGCAGACTGTTTGGTCGATGTAGATATCATACTGGTTTTCTATTCCCTGATTCTGAAAAGACTTATTCCCCAGATGCGGTGGATTTCCTGGGAACATTTCAATTATTTTTATCATTTCAAGAAAAACCAGTCTCTTCGGGGAATTGCAAGATGGTTGGTTGGTAAATTTTCTGATCAATTGGTGGTCTTATCTGAGGAGGATAAAGGTTATTACCAGGAAAATCTGAAGTTGAAATGCAATATTGCCCGTATATACAATCCGAATCCTTATGAGGAACAGGCACCAAAGCAGGAAGGAGAGCCTATTATCTTTGCGGCTGGAAGGCTCACGGGAGTAAAGGGATTTGATCTTTTGATTGAAAGCTGGAAGCAGCTTGAACCTGAGTATCCGGAGTGGAGGGTACTGGTTGCCGGTGAAGGAGAAGACCGTGAGAAGCTGGAGAAAGCCATAAAGGATGCGGGGCTTTGTCATTTCCAATTGGTAGGCAGAACGGCACAGGTGGAAGCGTATTATAAGAGAGCAGAAATTTTTGCATTGCCTTCCAGGGATGAAGGGTTTGGAATGGTTCTGCTGGAGGCAATGGATTTTGCCCTGCCGGCAGTAAGCTTTGCATGCAAGGCAGGTCCCAGGGAGATTGTTGTTGAAGGAGAAAACGGTTTCTTGGTAGAACCTGAAAACATAGAAGCTTTTGCACAAAAGCTGGAGCTGCTTATGTCAGATGAAGAAATGCGCAGAGAGATGGGCAGAAAGGCACAAAAGTCCACTTGCCGTTTTGACAAAGAGCGGATTTTAGACGAGTGGGAGAAGTTATTGGAAAGTATGATAAAACAGACAAATTAAAGGAGCAAAAATGAACATCCTGGTAACGGTAGACAGTAATTATGTACGTCCTTTGAAAGTCATGCTGACATCATTCTTTACATATCACAAGGATGAAAATCAAATATATTTGCTATACAGCAACGTGAAGGAAACAGAACTGGCAGAACTTCGCAATGTAATAGAAGAAAGGGGAAGCAGGTTTTTCCCTGTAAGAATGGAGGAGAATCTGCTTTGCGATGTGCCGGTGTTCCGATATTTTACCAAAGAAATGTATTATCGGCTTTTTGCAGGGGTCATGTTTCTGGGAAAAGATAAAATGCTTTACCTTGATCCCGATATTTTAATAAGAGGCTCCCTGGAAGCTCTTTATGAGACGGATATTGAAGATCAGGTATTGGCAGGGGCGGCAGATTATGCGATCAATCATATGCCGGAGCTGGCAGTACACAAAGAAGAACTTGGCATTGAAGAGAAGGAACAATATATCAACTCGGGCGTGCTGCTGCTTAACTTAAAAGAGCTCCGGAAACGTTTTCGGGGAAAAGATATCGACCAGATCGTGAAAGAAAAGGGGGAACTTCTTCTGTATCCGGATCAGGATATTATCAATCTGTTGTTCCGGGGAAGGATTAAGCTGCTGGATAGAAAATACAACTATAATACAGGGTACGGAAGTTTTGGAAAAATGCTGCAATACATTGCCGGAGGATTCATAAAGGAGAAACAATATCCGGTAATTGTACATTATATGGGAGCATCAAAACCCTGGCACCCGGACTATTACGGTAAATTCGGAAAAGAGTATCGCTTTTATTTAAAGCAATTTCCCGATCAGGAACCAGAGAGGGAGAGAGAATGGAAGAGACGGAGAATAGCAGTGGTTAAGCATCTGTTGGGAATAGTGATTCACAAAATGGGAGGAAAGAATCATGGCAAATAGCAGCGTATCAATCATCATACCCGCTTACAACGAGGAGGAAGCCATTGGGGCAGTATTGGAAGAACTTCTTGGGGAGATACCCAAATGGAATATGGAAAACATCGAAGTGGTTGTGATCAATGATGGAAGCACAGACCATACATCGCAGATTGTCAAAGGATTTTCGGAGGTTCATCTGGTTGAGCACAGAAAAAATAAAGGCTATGGCGCGGCGATCAAAACGGGCATCAGAGAATCCACAGGAGATATCATAGCATGGTATGACGCGGATGGGCAGCACAGACCAGAGGATATTCTGAAGCTGATCCGGGAAATGGACGAAGAAGATCTGGACTATTGTGTGGGAATCAGGGACGGCGATTCCTATGTGGACAGGAAAAGAAAATTTGGAAAAAAGGTGTTGAAAAAAATTCTTCAGTTTATTTTAAAGGAGGAATTGCGAGACTTCAATTCCGGCATGAGAGGGTTCCGCAGGAATGTGATCGTACCCCATCTTTCGTTGATTCCCAACACCTTTGGAGCCTCTACCGTTACCACGGCTTTGATGATGGAGCAGGAGTATAATGGAGGCGAGGTAAACATCACCGTCAGAAAGAGAACAGGAAAAAGCTCGGTAAGACAGGTACGGGATGGATTCAGGACTATTGGTCTGATTCTCCAGGTAGTGATTCTGTTTCAGCCGATGCGGATTTTGGGAAAGGGCGGGCTGTTCATATGCATCTTGGGTGTTTTGTATGGCGCTGTCCGTGCTTTTCAGTGGTCGAACGGGATTCCCATCCTGGCATCCATTTTGGTTATGTTTGGGTTTCAGCTGATCTGCTTTGGGGTATTATCAGATCAGATCAGTAAAATGCGCAAGCAGGAGGAAGAACAGCGTTATATATATCCTAGATGACAGGGAGAAATAATATGTTAAAGGTATCAGATTATGTAGCGATCGTAGCTGGCTTTGTCGGAGTGCTTCTTTTTTATCTTATTTTTTCCGGAAATCTGGTCATTGATTACGGAACTGAGATCGAACTGCCGGAAATTACATTGGAGGAGCCTGACCCCAGGAAAGAGCCTGAAACAGCGGAATATGTGGTGTTGTATGGGGAGGAGAAAGACAGTGCGGTTTCGAACCAGATCATGGGAATGCTGGATAAGCTGAAAAAAAGCTATATTTCAAAAGAGAGCTTTCAGGAGCTTAGCGACCAGCAGAGAGAAAAAGCAAAGGTATTTCTGATTACAGGGGGACAACCGGAGGAGTCGGAAGCCTGGCAGCAGCTTTTTGAACTGGCAAAGACAGAGGGGAAAGAGATCTTCTTTACTGTATTGCCGGAGAATGCATCGATTTACGATAAAGAACTGGGAATTTTAGAACGCCGCAATGAGATTGAAATTGATGGTGTAATGATTTTTGAGGGAATTTTGACCCAGGGAATGCTCTATTATGAAGAACTTCCCATGACAGTGCCGGATATTACCCTTGATGCTTCCTGCACAAAAATGATACAGGAGAGAAGTAAGGAGAATAAGAAACAAAATCTTCTTGCCCCTTTGTTGTGGAAAAGGCAGTATGGAAAAGGAAGCGTTTATGTGTGCAGTGGTCCTTTCTTTTCAGAGGAAGCGGGAGTCGGCATTCTTGCGGGCATTTTAGCTGATATGGAAGAGGTGTTCCTGTATCCGGTGATAAACAGCAGTTCGGTTTTGATGGACTATTATCCGGACTTTGAGCATGTGGATCAGTCGTTGATTTATAAGCTTTATAGCCGGGACCCGGTTATGTTTATTCGGGATGTGATATGGCCTGCTATGGACAAGATCGGTCATTCAGAAGGGTTGGTTTTATCAGGAAGAACTTATATGGAAAACAGGAATGATGATTTCCATGACATTCAGATTCAAATGCAGAGAAGTGGAAGCGTGATTCTGGAAGAGGACGAAGGCACGCTTTTGCCGATTGTCAGCCAGGGGCATATACCTAGCGATGAGAAGCGTTATCAAATGGAATGCAGAGCTTCGGGAGAGGGACTTGCCACCTGTTATCTGGATATGCGCCAGGTGCTGGGAAGCAGTGAAGCAGAAAATTATGAATGGGCGGAGTACCTGTTTGATCTGTCAAATGTTACGTATGATCTTTACCGGAATAATCATTTCCTGGATGAAATCAATTGGCGGGAGGCGGACGAACGGTATAAAAGGTATGTAAAAATCAAACCTCAATATAAGATATCAGGAAATAAGATTCAGCTTCAGGCAGAAGGCTTTGAAGATATATGGTATTGTGTGGTGAGAACCCGGAAAGAGATAGAAGAGGGTGATGGCTATGAGGTGCAGAAGATCGGAGAGGGCGCCTACCTGCTTGAAGTTTCTCAGCAGGAGGTCAGCATAGCCATGGACTAGAGGGTTGGAGGTGCGGACATGAAAATAGCAATGTTTGCAGAAGGCAGCTATCCTTATGTTGCCGGAGGGGTATCCGGATGGATTCAGATGCTGCTAAAGGCATTGACGGACAAAGAGTTTGTGATTTATACACTGGTAGCAACTGAGGAGGACAGAGGCAAGTTTAAATATGAGCTCCCCTCGAATTTGCGGGAAATCAGGGAAACCTGTTTGAATGTTGAGGAAGAATTTCAGAAAAAAAAGAAGGTAAAGCTATCCGACCAGGAAAGGGACAGCATTCGGTCTCTACTCTTTGGAGAGGATATACAATGGGAGCGGCTGTTTCATTTTTTTGATGAAACCAGTTATTCTGTGAACGATCTTCTCATGAGCCTGGATTTTATGGAATTGACACGGGAACTGTACATAAAGAAATATCCTAACTGTGTATTTACGGATTTTTTATGGAGCATTCGCTCACTGTATCTCCCATTGTTCCGGGTGTTGATGACACCTATTGAGGAGGCGGACTGCTATCATGCAATTTCCACCGGGTATGCAGGGATTATGGCGTGCAAAGCGAAATATCTGTACCACAAGCCCCTTATTCTGACAGAGCATGGTATTTATACCAGGGAAAGAGAAGAGGAGATTATTAAGGTCGATTGGACCCAGGGAATTTATAAAAATTTATGGATTGATTATTTTTACATGTTGTCTCAGTGTGTTTATGATGAAGCAGACAGTGTGATTTCTTTGTTTCAGGCGGCAAGGCAGATACAGACGGAGATCGGATGTCCCAGGGAAAAGACCCGGGTTATTTCCAACGGAGTATATGTAGAAGAAATGGAAAATCTTCCCGGAAAGACAAAGGAGGAGGAAGAAAAGATCAACATTGGAGCGGTTCTTCGGATCGTTCCCATTAAGGATGTAAAGACCATGATCAACGCCTATCGGCTGGCAAAAGCCGAAGTGCCTTCCCTTGCTTTGTATTTGATGGGACCTACGGAAGAAAATGAGAAGTACTATCAGGAGTGTCTTGATCTGGTGAACAGCTTTCACATTGAAGATGTATTCTTTACAGGGAGAATTCAGGTTAAGGAATACCTTGGAAAAATGGATATGATCGTGCTGACCAGCATTTCGGAAGGGCAGCCTTTGTGTCTCCTTGAGGCAATGGCGGCAGGAAGACCTTGTATTTCTACGGATGTGGGAGGCTGCAAGGAACTTCTCTATGGAGCTGATTATGACCAATATGGACGATGTGGCGTGATCATTCCTACCATGAATGTGGAAAAGGCGGCGGAGGCAATGATCCAGCTGGCAACGAATCCTAAAATGAGGGAGCAGATGGGACGGGTCGGAAAGATCAGAACCTCCCAGTTTTATCAAAACGAAGAGGTAATACGAAAATACAGAGAGCTTTATAATCGCTTTGAGTGAGGTGACTGAAGAATGGCTGGTATTGGGTTTGAATTAAAAAAATTGTTTAACAAGGAAGGTATCATAAGCACAGTCTTTGCGGGCTTATATGCAACTGTTGTTACGGTAGGACCGACTTTGATGGTTATTTTGTGCATGAATTTAATGTACTATATCCTGCCCTATGTAAATGTTCCTTACCGTGAAAAAGAGATTCTTTCTTCCACCATTTTGTATGTTTTTATTTTTTCGCTGATCGTATCCTCACCGGTTAATATTATTTTATCCCGATACACTGCGGACAAAATTTATCAGGAGGATTATGACAGCGTTTTACCGGCGCTTGATATGGGAAATCTGGTTCTTGCTGTACTCACAATATTGACAGGGGTGCCTTTTGGAATTGCCATGTATTTTATTGGTAAGTTTTCCCTGGCATATATTCTGGTATCCTATTTGTTCTATACTGGGCTGATTTTTTCCTTTTACTGTATGACCTTTATCACGCTGCTAAAGGAATATCGGAAGATTACCTACAGCTTTCTTCTAAGCCTTGCCACAGGAATTCTGTTTGCCTGTATCCTTGTTTTCCTGGCGGGATTTTCAGTGGTCAATGGCGTCCTTGGAGGATTGACATTGAGCTTTAACATGATCGCGGTCATGCTTATGTCCAGGATTCGGAGGAACTTCAGGCAGCACAACGAAAATACAGGGGAAGTATTGCATTATTTAAGAAAATGTTGGAAGTTGCTTTTATCCAGTTTCTTCTATACGGCAGGATTATATAGCCACAATTTTGTGTTCTGGTTTTTCTCTTCCTATAAGGTGCTGGTGGCAAATGTTTTTCTGTCGGCACCTACCTATGACATGGTGACATATCTTGCCATGCTCAGTAACATATCGATTCTGGTGGTCTTTGTGGTTAATGTGGAGACAAAATTTCACACCGCATATAAAACTTATTGCGAATCTATTATTGGGGCATCAGGCAAGGATATTCTGAAGGCAAAGCAAAGAATGATAGAGGTGCTGCGTAAGGAATTTTTATATATTGTACAGTTGCAGATTATTATCAATATTTGCGTTTTTGTTCTGGTGATTGCCTTTGCCTCTGACCTGGGCATCAGCGGAAGGATACTGACAATGTATCCGGTGATGTCTATGGCATATATGTTGATTTATCTGGTACAGTGTATGACGATCTTTCAGTACTATCTGGATGATGGCGGAGGCGCAGTCCTAGTGGGATTGATTTTTATGCTTGGAAGTACTGCAGGGAGTATGATATCGATTCACTTTCCGCCGGTGTTTGCAGGGTGCGGCGTATTGTTTGGCGCTTTTTTAGGTTTTACATATGCCTTTTTCCGCATAAGGCATATGCTGATTCACCTGGATGAGCATATATACTGCCGGGGAAATGTTGTCAGTATGAAGAAACAGAAGAGATTTGGAAAGAAGAAGGAAGAAAAGAAAAAAGTCGTAGTTTATTCTTTTAACAAATCGTAAAAGAAGGGGAGAAGCTATGAAGGTATTAATCGTAGGAAGTTATGGTCTGGTGGTAGGAAATCTGGTTGCCAGGATGCACAGGGAAAAGTGCGATGTATATGTTCTCACAGGAAATCAGAAAAGCGATAAAAGAATGGGAATGCCAAAGCATATTTCCTTTACCTTTGAGGAAGATGCCTCGGATGTTAAATATGTGATACAGGGAATTATGCCGGATTATGTGATTTTTACCGGCGCCTGGGATGAAAACTACCAGTGGGACAGGGAGGACTGCGCCTCTGCTTTTAACAGCGGACTCGTCAATGTTTTAAGCTGGGCGAAGGAATACAGGGTTCCCAAATTCTGTTACTTATCCTGTATGGATGCAGGAGAAGAGGGAGATGTGAGAGGAAGGCTGGTAAGGAATGGAGAGAGGATCTGCGAGACCTATGCCGCAGCCGGTTTTTCCATTACAGCGCTGCGCCTGCCTTATGTGTATGGTAATTGCAGATGCCCGGAGGATACCCTGGATCTTTTGGCGGAGCAATGCTTTCTGGCAAGATCAGGACAGGATTACCGCCTGCCAAGGTGCAGTTCGGTACCATTGTTTGTGTCGGATCTTGCGGAAGCGGTTTACAGAGTAGGAAGAGAGGAGACGGGGGAAAAAGCGTTTGCCTGTTATGAAGTGAAGGGAAAGGAAGAGCTTTCCACCAAGAGCTTTGAAGGGTATATCAGAGAGTTGTATCCTAAGAGCGCCGGCAAAGCACTGGGGAAGGTTGCACTGTCCGATACAGGAGTATCTGAGAACGATGATTTCGGCAAAGATTTTGGATATTTTCCCAAGATCGATGTAAAAACGGGACTCGAGCGAATCGAAGCCTTTTTAAGTAAAAACCATAAGAAGATCGAAAAGATCAGAAAAGAAAAGGCGGAGGAAGAGCTGCTTGCAAGAAAGCAGTCAACCAGAGAGCAGATCAAAAAGGGGCTGTCAAAGATCCTGCGCATTCTGGAAAATTTGGTTCTCTTTGGCGTTGCTTTTGCGGCGGAGTATTATTTGAAGGAAGGCACTGAGGCGTTTGCAAAGGTGGATTTTTTGCTTTTGTACATTGTGCTTATTTCCATTCAGCGGGGGGTGGGAGAAAGTATCCTTGCCGTTATCCTTGCCGCCCTGGGAAATCTGTGGCTTGCCCTGGATCAGGGAGGAACTGTAAGCAGTGTATTGACCCAATATCAGTTTGTTATTCAGTTTTTGTTTGATTTTGTCATTGCCATTGGCATTACTTACTCCTTCCTGAACTATCGAAACAAGTCAAAGGAGCGAATGGAACAGTTAAAAGAACTGGAAGAAGAATATACAAGAATCATTGGCATTAACAAGACAAACGTAGAGATCAAGAAAGCTTTTGAGGACAGACTGATCAACTACGACGACAGTATTGGAAAGATCTACAATGTGGTGTCAGAACTGGATGTGCTGGAGGTCGACAAGGTGATCATGGCGGCGCTGCGCGTGGTCAGCAAGATCATGAAGGTAAAAGACGTATCCATTTTTTATGCAGGGACAGATCAGTATTTCCATTTTGTGGGGGCAACTACGAAAGACACCGGGGATCAGAAAACCATACATTTAAGCGCATATCCTGAGATGGAGCGGATACTTATGGAGGGAGAGATCTATATCAACCATGATATTGGGGGAGAACTTCCCCGGATGGCGGCGCCGATCTTCTCCGGCAATAAGCTGGTGTATATCATTATGCTCTGGAACATGGAGTTTGAGGAGTTGAACCTTTACAAAAAGAACTTGTTCCTGGTGCTTGTAAAGCTGATCACATCCAGTCTTGAAAAAGGATATCAGTATGAGACCATTGGAAGAAGCCAGGAGTATTATGAGGATACCAATATTATGCTTCCGGAGGCATTTAAGAAGAAAATTGTAGAATTTATGAAAGGAAAGTCCCAGGAGGAGGCGGAATATACCCTGCTGCAGATCAAGACGGAAGAAAGAGGAAGAGATCAGCTTAACAGAGAACTGGGAGGGCTCCTCAGGGACAGCGACAGAATCGGATATCTCAAGGAAGAGGATCATTATATTTATGTACTTGCCCATACCAGCTTCAAGGATGCTGAGTTTGTAGTGAGAAAGTTGTCAAGGGAAGGATTTCAATGCAGGGTGGTGACGTCAAATGAGGCTGAATAGTGATTGGATCGTATGGCTGGTTCTGATCGTTAATCTGCTGATTGCAGTGATTTATATGGTGGTAATGTATGCAAAAACCAAATTGAAGTATGTGTTTTTGCGGGGAATGATCATGATCTGCTGCCCGGTTACGGCAATTTGCTGTTACACCTTTGGCTGGCTGTTCGGAAAAGTTTTCAAAACGGAAGTAGATTATGAAAATCTGAGCATGGATAAGACCAAGAAAGAATTTGAGCAGGAGATCGATAAAGAAACGGAGATGAAGAAGCTGCCTATAGAGGAAGTCCTCACGGTGTCCACCACCAAGGACCGTCGGGAGGCGATGATCAATCTGTTGAAAACAGATGTCAGCGACAGCTTAAGCCTGATTCGGAAGGCGGTGGAAAACGAGGATCCGGAAACGGCTCATTATGCGGCATCGGCATTGACAGATGTAATGGGGCGGTTTACCGGAGAAGTTAACCAGCTTCAGGCAGCGTATGATCAGGACAGAACAAACCGGGAGATCAATGAGGAATATATTGATGCGCTGCTGCGCATTTTGGGAAGCGGCGCGCTCTTTGGCGTGGAAGAGATGATGTACCTTTATATCTATACGGGATTGGTGGAAAATCTTATGCAGCATCATCCCGGCGCTGTTACCAGCGAGCAGTGCGCTATGATGGTGAAGGCGCTCCATAAAGAGGGGAAAAGCGCAGAGGCTGAGAAATGGGCGGAATTTTCCAGAGAGAAGTGGCCGGATGAAGAGCAGGCGTATTTGAACATTTTGTATATCAAATATAATTTGGATAAGAACGAGGAGTTTTACCAGTGCCTGAAAGAGCTAACGGGTTCTGGAATTCCATTGTCGCCCAGAGGATTGGATATTATTCGTTACTGGCTGGCAAAGTAGAGGAGGGGCAGGATGCAGGAAATAGGAAGTGTCTTATATTTTTTGATTATATATTTTTTGCTGATGGTGTTGATTCCGGTGAAGGTTTTGCGTCTTCCTATGGGAAAAGGTCAGTTGGCAGACAGTGTGGTGAAGGCACTGCTGGCAGGCAATACGGTGTGCATTAGCTGGGTGTATGCTCTGGGGCTTCTTCATATTTACAATCGATATACTCTGTTCATTGGGCTGATATTGACTTTGATGGTATATGGATGGATCACAAAAGTGAATTATCGGGAAATTGCCATGAATGCAATTCACGTGCTTGCCTTGATTGGAGGCGGGCAATATCGTGTGGAAATTTTTGCTAAGGATTGGCTGCGGAAAAAGAGAAGGGCTTTTCAGGAGGGACTGAAAGTTTTTTTAAAATCCTTGACGGTAGGAAAAATTATATATTTCTTTGCTTGTCTGTTTGCCCTGCTGGTGCTAATGCTGAGGGCAAAAAGCGCGTTTTTGGACACCTATGCATATGGAACTTCTGATATGTATGTGCACAACGAGTGGATTAACTATATGGAAGAGGGAAATATTTTCAGTGATGGTATTTATCCCTTTGGCATGCATAATATAATTTCGGCGCTGCATATGCTTACCGGGCTTCATATTAATCGAATTTTCAGATATTATGGTCTGCTTAATTATGGTTTGACAATTGCAATGGCAATTTATTTCTTGCGCCGGGTAGTGCATACCAAGGCGGCGGTATTGATTTATCTGGTTCTTTATGGAGCCGTTATGGATTTTATGGGGAATACCTTCCTTTACCGTATGTATTATACCCTGCCTCAGGAATGTGGTATGCCTTTTCTCCTTATAACGGTTTTACTACTGGGGAGATTTCTTGAAAGCAAGAAAAAAGAAGATGGTATTTATTTTTCTTTTGCAGCATCTCTTACTTTGTCAATGCATTTTTTTACTGTCATTTTTGCGGTGGCGCTTTGTGGAAGCTTAGTGCTTGTTTCCATTTGTAAAATCTGGAAAGAAAAATTAATTCTTCCGCTGTGTAAGTGCTTGCTTTTAATCATTTGTATCAGCCTGCTTCCTTTTCTGGGCGGAAAGCTGGAGGGAAAAAATTGGCAGGGTTCCATGTCATGGGCATTGGGGGTTATGAAAACAGACCACTCCGATGTAGGGGAGGATACGGAAGGAGCGGCAGATGAGGTAACGGCAATAGAGTTGTCGGATGAATCAGAAGAAGCAGCGGAAGCGGTGCAGTCAGAAACAGAGGGGCGGACACTTAAAGATATTTTTCTGGAACTTTTTTATTATATGATAGACGAAATGTATGGTATCATAGGATATGTTCTGTGGGCAGGAATGCTTTATGCTGCGATTTATTTTTTGTTGGGAAGAAAAGCCTGGAAAATGTGGGAAAATAAACAGCTTTTTGCAGTATGGCTGACAATGGTTTTCTGTGTGGTACTGCTTGGGTATCGGATTCTTGGACTTCCACAATTGATGAAGGAAGTGAGGGTCTGGATGTTTGTGGGATATTTAGGACCGATCCTTTTTGCAATTCCCGCAGAGAGTTTAGCTGTTTACTTGGGAAAATGGGGAAAAGGAATTGCTGAAGTGCTGGGGTTTGCAGCAGCATCAATATGTCTTTATGTTGTTTATGGTATGGGATATGCGCCATATCACACTTATTTCTATTTGGAAACATCTACGGCAGCAGAGGCGTGTGTAAAAATTACGGAGGAATATGACGATAATACATGGACGGTTGTATCGCCAGTAGAAGAACTGTCATTAATCAGAGGTAAAGGATATCATTATGAGCTTTGGGAATTTATTGCAGATATGGAACGTTACACACCGGACAGATATTTGGAAATTCCAACAGAATATGTGTTTTTTGTTTTAGAAAAGAAACCAATTCCTTATAATGAAACCAGAATCTTCAGAAAGGCATACGATGATAAACCAATTGTCCGAGAAGAGGCAGATGCGGTAGTAACGAAGGAAATGTTGGGTATATCCCAATGGGGTTCCATGAAATATTATGAAATCTACGAAAACAGAAGAACGTTGGAAGCAAAGCTGGCGGCATGGCTTGAGACATATTCAGCGCTGTTCCCAGATCAGATGAGCGTATATATGGATTCGGACGATTGTACTGTTTATAAATTTGAGCAGAACGTGTATGCCCTTAATAATATGGCGATCGACTACGGGTATAATGTGATTTCCGACGAGGACTATGACCGTATGCTGCTTCAAAAGCAGCAGGAGCGGGAGAAAATGGAGGAAGAGCAGTAAAAGGCTGGAGATTATGAAAAAGAAGGTTTTATTTGTAATCAATACCATGGGAAGGGCAGGGGCGGAAAGATGCCTTCTGCATCTTCTGAAAGCATGGAAGGATGAGGAGGTTGAGATTTCTCTCTTTTCTGTAATTGGAAGAGGCGAATTGTTTTTGGAGGTGCCTTCTCATGTGCGGATTTTAAATGAATCTCCCTGTACGGATTCTGTTTTTGACAGTAAGGCGAGAAAATCTTTTGTAAAAAATATTGTAAGAGGCGTTCTGGGGAAGGGAATTATTTTCAGGGAGCTTCTTCCTTTTGTACGGCTTTTGCGTTGGCAGATCAAAGAGAAAAAATTGGATTTGAAAAAGTTGTGTTGGAAAACTGTTTCAGACACCGCGCCGGTAATGGGAGAAGAATTTGATCTGGCGGTGGGATATCTTCAGGGGGCGGCAACCTACTATGTAATGGATCATGTAAAGGCAAGAAAAAAGGTGGTCTTTCTTCATAATGAATATGAAGCAAGCGGTTACTGTCCGGTATCCGACAGACCTTATTATGAAAAGGCGGATAAGATATATTGTGTATCTGATTATATTTCCAGGGGGTTGACAGAGGTTTTTCCTTCCTGCAAAAGCAAAATTGAGACCTTTTATAATTTTGCAGATGCCGAT
Organism: uncultured Lachnospiraceae bacterium; assembly: GCA_947172705.1. Classification (GTDB taxonomy): domain Bacteria; phylum Bacillota; class Clostridia; order Lachnospirales; family Lachnospiraceae; genus Suilimivivens. The sequence goes on along the minus strand of CAMWCA010000052.1, from coordinate 5,060 downwards.
TGGGTAAAAAGGCGGGCATCGGAGGGCAGCGCTCCGGAAATGCGAAGAAGTGCCGAAACATTATGTCTTCTGACTGCAGCAAGGCTGGAATATGTAAAGGCGTTCGATGTAGCGATACAGGCAGCGGTATATATGAAGGAAAAAGGCATGCAGGTGGTATGGTATGTGATTGGGGACGGTTCCCTCCATCGTCAGTTGGAGAAGGAGATCAAAGAGCAGGAGGTTGAGGACTGTTTTTTTCTGCTGGGTCAGAAAGAAAATCCTTATCCCTACATGGCAGCCTGTGATATTTATGTACAGGAAACGCGCTTCGAGGGGTTTTGCACCTCAATTACAGAGGCGGTGTTGCTGGGAAAAAGGGTAGTGGCATCTGACTGCGGCGGTAACAGAGAACAGCTTATTTATTACGGAACAGGAGTACTGACGGAACTGACACCCCGGGCAATTGCAGAAGGAATTGAGAAGGTATGGGGCGAGGACGTTCCACAGGTGGATATTACCGGACGCCAGATGCAGGAGCTTGAACGATTGAAAAGAGAGGCAGACTGAAAAAAGCAGAAGGGGACAGAGAAAATGGTGAAAAAACTTATGCTTTTAGTTGGCATGGTTTTCATGTGCTGGTTTGGGCTGGCGGGAGAGATTTATGGAGCGGAGAAGGGGGAACTGACCCTTGAAGTTCATTATATCCGTTATAATGGGGATTATGAAGGTTGGAATTTATGGCTTTGGACTGATAAGCAGGCGGGGCAAAGCTATTCTTTTGCACCATGCGAGGACGGAGTAATGGCGCAGATCAGGTTGGAGCAGATAGATGATGAGTCCCAGATCGGTATTCTGGTAAGAAAAGGGGATTGGGAGCAGAAGGATATTGATGAGGACCGGTTTTTGGATATCAGTCAGGCAAAAGATGGTAAACTGTCTTTGTGGATCTGGCAGGGAGAAAGTACCCTTCACTATGAAAAAGCGGAAGCAGGTATTAAAATCATGGATGCCTGCTTGGAATCTGAGCGGGAGGTTACATTTCAGGCATACCTTGAATCAGATGCGGAGTTTCGGGTAATAGATCAGGATGGAAGAGAATATCCATGGGAAATCCGAAGGATGAACAGAAACGGAAATGCAGTTTCCGGAAGCCTTACTTTAAAGGAAGAGGTTTTACTCCCGGGAACTTTTTATTTATTGATCGGAGAGGTGAAGAAGAGTATTCGTTTTGGGGGGATTTATGATACGGATACTTTTCAGGAAAATTTCGTTTACGATGGAGATGACCTGGGAGCGGTATATACGGAAGAGGAATGTCGTTTCCGCCTGTGGTCTCCTATGGCGGAGGAGGTAACCCTTTGTTTGTACGAAGAAGGAAAAGGAGGCGAAGCCATTTTGACCAAACCTTTAGTTTTAGGGGAAAAAGGGGTTTGGCAGTTAAATCTTCAGGGAGACTTCGCAGGGAAATATTATACATATGTTGTGAATGTGCAGGGAAGTGTTTATGAGGTGGTTGACCCTTATGCGAAAAGTGTGGGAGTGAATGGAGAAAGGGGAATGATTCTTTCAGCCGGAGCCGGAATGCCGGAGGGTTTTGAAAAGGACTCTTTTTTGAAAGAATGGGAGAGGGAAGATATAATCTTATATGAGACAAGTGTCAGAGATTATACTTCAGATGAAGATTCCGGGGTTCTTCATAAAGGAAAGTTTCTGGGACTTACCGAAGAAAATACCGTTAATTCAGCAGGGGACAGTACAGGATTGACTTATCTTGCTGAACTGGGAATTACCCATGTACATTTTCTGCCTGTTCAGGATTTCTATGGAGTAGATGAGGAAAATCCGGAGGAAACATATAATTGGGGATATAACCCATTGTATTATTTTGTACCGGAAGGCTCCTACTCCACAGATCCTTATCACGGTGAAGTGAGGGTACAGGAGTTAAAGAAAATGATTCAAAGTCTTCACGAGCAGAAAATTGGAGTGGTGATGGATGTGGTGTATAATCATACCTATTACGGAGGAGAATCCAATTTTAACCGTATTGTTCCCGGATATTATCATCGTATAAATTCGACGGGAAATTATTCTAATGGCTCTAAATGCGGCAATGAATTGGCAACAGAGCGGGCGATGGTGAGAAAACTTATAATTGATTCCATAAAGTATTGGATGCAGGAGTATCATGTAGACGGATTTCGATTTGACCTGATGGGATTGATCGATGTGGAAACCATGAAAGAAATTGAAAAAGAAGTGTACCGCATAAATCCCCGTGCCGTTTTATATGGGGAGGGTTGGGATGCAGGCGAGACTATTTATGAAGAGCCGAGGATGGAATCCTTCAATGCATATCTAACTCCTCAAATTGGCACCTTTAATAATGTGTTCCGCCGTGCCGTGCAAAAATATGTTTGCGGTTTAACGGAGGAGGAAGATACGATCCTGGGGATGCGTTTTGGATTTGCAGGGGCAGGCGATAATCCAAACACCGTAGAGCGGATGGGAATATGGACAGCGGAACCATTACAGTGTATTAATTATGCCTCCTGCCACGATGGTTATACACTCTGGGATCTGATCAACCTGAACTGTCCGGGGGAAGAGGTGGAGCTGCTAAAGAGAAGAGACTGCTTTGGAGCCGCCTGTGTGCTTTTGTGCCAGGGAACGCCGTTTTTACACAGCGGGGAAGAATTTTTACGTACCAAATCTTCTCCGGACAATCCTGATGCAAAACATGGAGCTTCGTATAATGCAGGAGACGAAGTGAATACCATTGACTGGAAGAACAGGACAGAAAACCGAGATGTGCTGGAATATTATGGAGGGTTGATTTCTTTTCGAAAGGAGCACAAGGGGCTTGGTTATAAGACACAAAGAGAACTGAATGAGAATTTGATTTTTATTCAGGGGCTTCCGGAAAATGTTATGGGTTATTATGCGAAGGAATCGGTAAACTTTTTTGTGGATCGCCAGATCTGTCTTATGTTTAATCCAACTCAGGAAGCAGTGGAGTTTCTTCCTGCCTCTGGTACATGGGAGATTTACGTGAATGATCACAGCGCAGGAACGGAGTGCCTTGAAGTGGTAAATAAAGGGGAGGCACTGCGTGTGGAAGAGGTATCGGCATTGGCGGCAATGAGAACGGTAGTTAAAATTGACAGAATCGTTATCACGGGCATAATTATTCTTTTTATGTTTGTGGTGTTCTACGTTGTCAGAAGGCGGAGCAGAAGAAAAATGCAGTGATGTGTAACCACAGATTTTGAGAAGGAAATTTTGTAAAATATGACTCGTAAACTGGTTTTTTATGGAGATTAAATGTGAATGATTATATAAAAAGTGATTTAATGAGATATTATGGAAAATGTGATATATTTACCTTTCTTTATGCTTATCTGGGAAATCGTACATTCCGGTTTCAGGTTGCATTCAGGCTATGTCATTTGGGGGGGGGTATGAAGGCGATCGGCTTAGTCTTGTGGCAGTTGAACAGAACCAAAAAATTAATTCAAATGCCATGGAAAACCCAGGTGGGATATGGGCTGTACATTGTTCATAACGGTCCATTGGTGGTAAATCCAACTGCAATTATTGGAAACAACTGCAATCTGTCACAATATACGACGATTGGAAGTAATAAGAACCAGGCGGCAGTGATTGGAGATAACGTATATATCGGTCCAAACGTATGTATCGTGGAAAATGTTAAAATAGGTAATAATGTTACCATTGGAGCAGGAAGTGTTGTTACAAAAGATATACCAGATAATGCAACTGCGGTAGGAAATTATGCCAAAGTAATCAACTATGATAATCCCGGAAGATACATATTAAATCGATGGAATGATGATAAGAAATAGCTTTAATATTCTGGCGGTGTATGCACTGGAGCGTCTGCACCGTCAGAATATTTTTCATAATACTGTTGCGCCTGTTCAATTGATAAAGAAAAATGACGGGTCAGTTTTTCAAGGATAATTTCTTTGCTCTTGCCATCCTCCAGGTTATCAAGAATAAGGGCGGCAATACCCTCGGCACGTCCTTCAGCAATACCCTCAGCACGTGCATCTTCCATAAGATAAGCTTTTTCTTCCCATAGCTGCATATATTTAACCCCCATTTTCTCCGATAATTTCACTTTCTTTACCCGGTCATGGATCAGCTTGATCTTATTGCTCTTTGTTGCTTTTGCAGTTTGATCCGTAGTGGTATTGATATATTCCATAAAGTCAAGGAATTCCTGGGAAAAATCCTGCCTGTTTTCCCCTTTAGTGTTGATAAAGATCCGGACAGCGCCGTCCTCCAGCTTCAGGTCGGGGCATTCCCGGCATACACCTTCGAAGGTGTAGCGGTACAGACCTCTGCCAAACAGGTCAAAAGGAGCGATGAGGATAAAGCAGCTGTCGTTTAAGAGGTTGAAGTCCTTACTTCCGGGTTCTAAGAGGGAGACATCCAGCTGTGCCTGGTAGTAGCGGCTTCTCTTGCGGAGATTTCCGGTATCGCGCTGCTGCATTTCCGTGTAATAAAGCCGGCGCTCCTGATCCATGCTGACCACATCAAGGCGGATCTGTCTTAATTCAGGGGAGACTCGCAATTCCTTTTCAGTTTCAGGTTTTTCCAAAAGGGAGATTTCTCTTTCCAGAAGAATACTGACTGCCGCCTGGCAGGCATCCCGGTCTTCCATGGTTTCGGAAAAGAGAAAGCGGTCGAGCAGGTTTAATTCTTCCAGTTTTGTGATTACGTTGTTCTTCATACATTTTCCTCCTGTGTGCAGGAAAATGAAGAAAGAAGCTTTGCGCTGTTTTATCCGTTTTCCTGCGGTAAAAGATTTATGGGATTTAAGCAGGATTTCGGGAATGCTGGAACAGAATGTTCCGTAAGATACAGCGAAAGCTGTAATAGAAATCGTTTGCTATGAAAGGATTGTAGCACAGAATTATCGGTATTTCAATAGGAAAATAACCTGTTTTATACTTTGATAGTGATATTTCACACCTACGCCACGGGGCAGGATATGATGTCAGGCAAAAGGGAGAGGGAGGAGGACACGACAGCGCACAGCCAATATGACT
>CAMWCA010000051.1 GCA_947172705.1 uncultured Lachnospiraceae bacterium | reverse complement strand
ATCGCACAAAAGTCAGTTGCACAAACTCTTTTTGTGCTGATTGCCAGGCGCACTCCGCAGCCAGGGCTTTTAACACCCACATCATATTATACCACTTTTTTTCAATACCAGCATCGCATTATCAGGGGTTGACTATGCAAAAAATGCTATTATTTTCATTGCATACGAACGGTATGGGTGAGCAGATACCGATCCTGGGACAGTTCTTCCATTTCCAGATCCAGTTCACAGGAGGATGCGGAAAGCTGGTCCATGGCCTGATCCATATACCCCTGTCTGTAATCATTTCTGCGGTAAGCCGCCTGAATTTCTCCTAACAACACCTCTCCCTCAACCACGCTGCAAAACTGATAAGAACCTGTTCCCAAAGCAATAAGCTGATCATAACAGTTACGGTAATAGTCCGGCAGGCTGTATAGAAGCTCCTCCTCCCCCATTCCAACATCCGCAAGGCTCCGCAAAAGGCTTTCCTCTCCTGGCACGCTGCTGTGCTCCAAGCCCCGGTACCGCTGTCCCTGACAGGGGGGAAGGTATACCGACAGTTCCTGGCGCACATGGGTATCTGCATAATCCTCATCTGAGCCGTTAAAGTATGCGTACTTTCCTCCTTCTGTGTCGTCCCAGGTCAGATCCACGTTATAAAATCCGTCCTCCAGAGAAATAATATTCCAGGCATGTTTTTCCCCCGCATACCCAGTGCAGTAATAGCAGGGAATCCCCAATTGCTGCATCAGATACTGAAAGGCTCTGGCATATCCGGCGCATACGGTCTCGCCGTTCACCAATGCGCTGTAGGCACTCTGGCTCATACTTGCCCCCAGACGGTAGGATATTTTGTCCAAAAGCATGTCATGCACCAGCTTTTCTTTCTCATAGGGGCTTTCCATTCCATATGCCTGATTCAGGATCGCCGCCGCATTTTCCTCAAAAGCCGCCTTTGCCCTGTCCAGTTCCTGCTCCGTCATATGAAATTCCAGCTCGATCTGCACACACTCTCCGTTTCTTTTATACTTACACTGATAAGCGGTTTCCAGCCAGAACAGCTCCGGATGGTCATTGTAGACTGCACTGAAAACGTTCCTCATCTGGGAAACCGATGCCTGCTCCACCGGCACAAAGGTGCGGTTCATAGCATTGGCGTTTGCATAGATCTGCCGGTAAAGATGCCTTCCCTTTTCATCCAGCATCCCATAATAAGGATAAAAAACAGCGTCAAAGATCAGACCGTCTCCGGTATCCCCCGTTCCGATCTGTTCCTTAAGCGCCTCCGCCGCCTCGTCCTCAATCTGCTCTCTCTCATCCTGTATCTGCTGATAACCGTTTCTGCCGGATACCCCCTCGGGCACTGTAAGCTCTGACTGGTCAGGAGAAATATACTGGGGACGGATATTCTCATCCAATCCTTCTGTACCCGTTTCCTGTCCCTCCGCAGGCATACTTTCTTCTATATTTATTCCATTGGCTTCTGCATTTATTTCATTAGCTTCTGCCGCCCTGTCCTCTTCTGCTGCCGGATATACCACTTCCGTTTTTTCCGACGCTACGCCGCTTCCTCCTTCTCCCGGCATATCCGTCCGGGATGCAGTCTGCCCATAAGAATCCGGATACAAAAACTTTGCCAGTGCATCCGTCACATCCGGGTTCACCGCACAGATCAAAACCAGCGCGGTAAACAGGGCAAATACGGATAGCAGAAAGATCCCTATTCCCTTTAAAACTTTCATAGTAAGCCCTTTCCGTCAGTCTTCCTGCCGCTCCTCCAAAATACACGACTGAAATCTTTCTCCGTACTTCTCATATTTATGCTCTCCTACGCCGGACACCTTAAGCATTTCCTCCCGGGTCTTTGGCTTTAACATGCACATATGGGTCAGAGTCTTATCAGAAAATACAATATATGGCGGCACTTTTTCTTCCCGGGCGATCTGGGTTCTCAACTGCCGCAGCTTTTCAAACAGCGCCTCTTCCTTTTCTCCAAATCCTTCTCCTGACAGTAACGCCCCCTTGCTTCCTCTGTAACCTCCGGTTTGACCTCCGGATGCACCCTTGCCCGATTTTACCTTTGCCGGATGCTCCTGCTCTTTCGCCAGCTTCATGGTCAGCCGCTCCCCTTCCTCCAAAAGAAGTTTCGTCTTCTCCGTCAGCTTCAAAATGGCATACTCATCGTTTGTAGGGGTAATATACTCCTTCAAAATCAGATGCTGAAGGATCTGCCGCAGCTTGTATACAGGAACCTTTTTTAAACTTCCGTAAAAGGAATTCTGATTCATCCTGTAGCCTCTGATCTTTGCCGTATCCGCTCCGTGAACCGTTTCCAGAATCACGTTCATACCGTATCTCTGACGGCACTCCCCTATGCATCCCAGGATCGCCTGTGCCATCTCCGTCACGTCTACGTCCTCAAACTGGCTTAAGCAGTTGGAGCAGTTTCCACAATAATTGCTTCCATACTCTCCAAAATAGCGCAAAATATAATCCCGCAGACAGTCGTTGGTAAAGCAATAGAAAGTCATACGGCGCAGTCTTTCCCGATCCCGCTCCATCACGATCTGTCTTGTAAGGTCGTCAAGCTCCTGATTATCCTGATTATTTTCAATGAAAAACTGGTTGGTAATCACGTCCTGCCCGCTATAAAATAGAATGCACTCCGCAGGCTGCCCGTCTCTTCCCGCTCTGCCCGCCTCCTGATAATAGGATTCCAGATTCTTGGGCATTCCATAATGAAGCACAAAGCGCACGTTGGATTTGTCAATTCCCATTCCAAAGGCATTGGTCGCCACCATCACAAGGCTTCTGTCGTAAATAAAATCCTCCTGATTTTCCTTCCGTTCTCCATCCTTTAGCCCGGCATGATACTTGGTTACCGAGAAACCATCCTTTTCAAGCTTTTCCCAGACCTCCTCCACCATTTTCCGGGTAAGACAGTATACGATCCCGCTCTCCCCGGGATGGCAGTCCAGATAATTTTTAACGGCTCCATACCTGTCCTTGGGAGACATAACGCCAAAATAAAGATTCTTTCGGTCAAACCCTGTGGTCATAAGCGTTGGCTCCCGAAGCATCAAAATATCGATGATATCCTCTTTTACTTCCTTTGTCGCCGTGGCTGTAAAAGCTGCCACCACCGGACGTACCGGTAGCTTTTCGATAAACTCTGTTATTTTCAGGTAGCTGGGTCTGAAATCCTGCCCCCACTGGGAGACGCAGTGCGCCTCATCCACCGCCACCATTGCGATCCGGGTATCCAGGGCAAAATCCAGAAATTCCTCCGTCAAAAGCCGCTCCGGCGCCACGTAAATGATGGGATACCGCCCCTCCCTGGCAAAAAGCAGCGCCTTTTTATACTGCCCCAGCGTCAGAGAACTGTTCAGATATGCCGCATGGATGCCCGCCTGGTTTAACCCCTCCACCTGATCCTTCATCAGGGAAATCAGCGGCGATATTACCAGTGTGATTCCCCTCATCATCAGGGCTGGAATCTGATAGCACAGGGATTTTCCCGCACCTGTGGGCATAATCCCCAATACATCCCTGCCTTCCAGAATACTGTCGATTAAGGTTTCCTGCCCTTCCCGGAAAGAGTCGTAGCCAAAATACTGTTTTAATAGCTGTTGTTTTTCCAATTCTGTTTCCTCTTTTGATTTGCTCATAAACTGAGGGAGAAAGCAGTTTGCTGATTTCTCCCTCTTATCGTCATTTTTTAGAAATAAACTGATTTACCAGCTTGATAATCGTCCTTGCTGTCTGTATCTGCCTTTCCGTCTCGTCTTTACTTGCAATATAAAATTCGTCATAATCACTCGCATGCCTGACCTTCGCTGCTTTTGAAATATTTCTTCCTATCTCTTCTGGGAATATACCTGTATGAACATAATTTTTATTGAAATATCCGATCGTATCTTTATGCCTTTTAAACGCTATTGGCTCTAAACATAAAATTGCAGTTAATGCGTAATAAATTGAATAATATGCTCTATTATTTGCAGCCTTTAGCTTCTCATTATTATAAAGCAGCTCTGCAGTATCTAGTTCCTCACAGGCTCTTTCTATCTTATATTTTGCCAAATCCTCCCCATAAAACTCCTGTGTCATACAGCCACCCCATCTTTTTCAATGTTCATAAAAAAGGGATATACATTTTTCCATTGATCATAAATTTGCGTACTCTGAATTGATGGATTTATTTCCATTCCATATTGTGTTTCAAAATCATACGTGATATCATAAATTTTATCCGCATAACTACTGATTTTTTCAGGTTGTACATCCGCCAATATCATGATGTCCATATCTGAATCCGATTTAAAATCTCCTCTGGCATAAGAACCGTATAAAATCATTCTGCTTAACTGATCTCCCAATATCTGAGCAATAGCTTCTTTATACCCCTCTAATACTATGGACAAGTGATCCGACATTTTTACCACCACCTCTTTTGATATTGTATCATGTTCTTTTTGGAATATCTATCATTTATTTCCCTACCACTCAATCTTCACCTTAAACAGATCTCCATCCACTTCCACTTTCATCTTTCCACCCTGCAGCTCCACAAAGCTGGTGGCAATGGCAAGCCCAAGTCCGCTCCCTTCCGTATTTCTGGCGCTGTCTCCGCGCACAAACCTCTCGGTCAGATCCTCCCCTGAAACGTTCAGTTCCACCGCCGACACATTCTTTAGTTCAATGGAAATGCCTTTTTCCGTTTTTTCCCCATTCACATAAACTCTGGTACCCGACATGGCGTATTTGATAATATTGGTGTAAAGATTTTCAAATATCCGATAGGTCTTCTGAGGGTCAAGCTGCAGAATCACCTTTTCCTCCGGTATCTTAAATCGGAAAATCAGCTCCGCCTCCTCCACCCGGTCTTCATATTCCAGATAGACCTGACGCATCAGATTGCAAATGTCTACGTCCACAGGATGAAAGGTGATATTTCCGCTGGTTGCTTTGCTTACTTCAAACAGATCCTCTATGAGGAATTTCAGTCTCTGGGATTTCTTCTTTAAAACCCCCAAATATTCCTCCCTTTGCTGGGGAGTGATATTCTCAGTCTCCAGCAGCTCGATGTAGGTAGTAATTGCCGTCAACGGGGTTTTCAGGTCGTGGGATACGTTGGTAAGCAGCTCCGTCTTCATCCGCTGGCTCTTTACCTCTTCATCCACCGCCATTTTAAAGCCGTTTTGGATCTTGGAGAGTTCTTCTTTATAGGATTCAAAAATGCCCCAGTCTTCTTCCAGCTCGGTCTGCAGATTTCCCTCGGCAATGGAGCGGGTCGCCACAAAAAGCTTTTCATATTGTTCCTGTATTCTGTGAATATACTGCTTTAGCGCAAAATAAAGCACCACAGAATAGATCAGCAGCATCCCCCATCCAAACATCCACATCATACAAGCTACCGCCAGCATCAGAAAATTGATGATCACCAGCTTGCGGATGGTTTTCTCCGCACTTTGCCCCAGATCCACATGTAAAATCTCTTCCTTAAATTGATCTGTACGTCTTTTACACCCGTTTCTGAACCAGAGAATTGCTTTTACCACAAGACTTCTCTCTTTCAGGAACTGTTTCAATCCCAGTTCAAACACTTCTCCCAGAGTAGTAACAAAATAATACCATGCGCCAAAGTACAGGGTAAGCGCCGCCACATTCAAGGTCATTGTCAGTGCCAAATAAAGGTTTTCCGGCACAAATCCAAGGTAATTTTTATAAAATTCTGAAAGCCATCCGCTGTTGGTACTGCTTACAAGCACCACGATCAGATAGAAAAATCCCCCAAAAAGGCAGAAAATAGAAAACAGGCTGATCTCTAAATGAAGCTGAAACGCCTTCATCCGGTGCAGGCAGTACCGCTTGCCTCTGGTTGCCAGAAGAGCGCCTATTCCCAGCACTACAAGAATGCACCATAAAACCATTACCACTCCTGCGCGTTCATATGCCCATATGATCTCCTGCTGATACCCTGTGGTAACAGGACTGCCGTTTCCGTTCCACAAAAGGCACAGGGCATCCTTCTGCTCCTGGGTGAGCGCATAGATAAAGGTCACGTTCTTCGGTTTATTCATCACATGATAGGATACCTTTATTTTTTCTTCATAAAAATGAAAGGTATTCTGATAGTATAATTTTCCGCCCATATACGAGGCAAAGCTTGACTTCAACCACTCCTTCCCCATGGCGCTTTGCAGATTCTTTAACAACTCGTCGGGTTTCTCGTCCCTCACCGCCACATCTGCAAGATTTCCCAGATCATCATAAGTCAGCATCACATAGTAAACGTAAGGGAGCTCGTTGTTTTTCAGTTTCTTATCCTGGAAAAGCTTTTCTATTCCTCTTCCGGTATTCTTCTGAATTTCTCCCGTTTCATGATCCATCACACAGTAATCCACACTCTTGGCGATTCCGTCAAGAACGTCTTCCTTTAGAGATTCCAGATACCGGTTAAATTCGTTTTTTAGCCGCTCCTTCAATTCGAAAGAAGACCATTCCGTTTCAAACTGATCCAGCCGTTCCAATTCAGCATCCGCAATTTTCTCTTCCTCTATCGCCAGATAAAGCTCCGCGTAATCCGCCGTTCCCTGCATCCTTTTATCCCACAGCTCCTTATAAAGCACAAGATCGCTTTGATAAAACTGCACTAAAAGTTGATCGCTTCGCAAGATACCTGTATAATAATTGGACGCTTCCCTTTTAAATACAGGATAAAATGCCATAAACACAATGACAGAAAGAGCGATCCATATGCCTGCTGTCAGAAAACTTATCTTATTACTGCTTTTCAATTTTGTATCCAACGCCCCACACCACCTTTAAATATTTCGGTTCCTTCGGGTTGATTTCAATCTTTTCCCGAATCTTCCTGATATGTACCATAATGGTATCCGTATTGATCGCCTGCTCGTTCCACACCCGCTCGTATATTTCCTCTGCACTGAACACTCTCCCGGGATTTTTCATCAGCAGCATCAGAATCTTAAATTCCAAAGGCGTAAGCTTCACCGGCTTTCCGTCCACGCTGACTTCCACTGTCTCCTCGTTCAGTTCCAGCCCCCCGATCACATAAACCTTATCATCCTGCTTTTTCTCTCCCACCGCTTCCAGAAACTTGGCATATCTGCGCAGGTGAGAATTCACTCTGGCAAGCAGTTCCATGGTGGTAAAGGGCTTGGTTACATAGTCGTCGGCTCCCATGTTAAGCCCCATGATTTTATCCACTTCCTCGGACTTGGCGGAAAGCATGAGCACCGGAAATTCATAACCCTTTTCCCTGATTTTCATCAGCATTGTGATCCCATCCATTCTTGGCATCATCACGTCCACAATGGCAAGATGGATCTCCTCCTCCTGAATCTTTTCAAGCCCTTCCACGCCGTCCGCAGCCTGAAAAACAACGTATCCCTGACTTTTTAAATAGATCTCTACTCCCTCTCTGATCTCCTTGTCGTCTTCAACAATTAAAATATGGTATCCTGCCATAATACTCCTCCACGCTACCAGTACCTGCAAATTTGGGCATCAGCACAAATTGGTCTGTGAAAAATTTATTTTTCACAGTATCCCCCTGCATTTCGTCTGATCTTTTTGTTTTTTCAACGGTTCTTATCCAGAGTATACCATATCTTTACCTCTATTCCTATTCCCATGCCTTTGCTGCTCCTTTTCTCTCCTGTTGCAGACTGCCTGCCTGTATGCGCCTGCCGCTTCCGCAGCAATCCTTTCGCAGCTGTAACGGCGCGCCGTCTTAAGCGCCCCCTGGCGCAGAAGGTTGATCTCTTTCTTTTCCAGAATATCCATCAGCTTACAGGCAAATTCCTCTTCCGACACATCTGTCATATACCCGTTTTCCCCGTTTACCACTACATCCTGCGTGCCTGTGGCACGAACCGCTATGACAGGCGTGCCTGCTGCCATTGACTCAAGCAGTACGATTCCCTGGGTCTCCGACAGAGAGGAAAAAAGAAACAGATCCGCCCCATGGCAGTAATTTTTGATCTCCCCATTAGGTACTTTTCCCACAAATACAATCTCCTCTTCAAGACCTGACCGCTGGGCTTTTTTCTCCAGTTCTGACCGCTCTGGTCCATCCCCCACAAAGGCAAGGCGAAAATCATTTCCCCCTATATCCTTATAGCGCTTCATTGCTTTTAACAGAAAATCCAGATTTTTTTCCTTTGCCAATCTTGCCACTGTGCAGAAGAGATACTTTTTATCTTCTGCAAGCTCCTCCCTGAGTTTTGCCGCCTTTTCCTCATCAGGCGCAAAGCTGTCCTCCGGAAGCCCTGTGGGTAATACCCGGACATCCGCCTCCGGCTGGATCTGTTCCAGGTAATCTTTCATAAGCGGCGTAGGCGCGATCACCATATCACAGTGTTTTGTATAGCTTTTCATGTAAGCAGGTATCAGATTTTTCAGTTTTGCCATGCCGATATAATGCAAATACTGTTCATATCTGGTATGGTAGGTAAAAACCAAAGGCACCTGATATTTCCAGGAAAGATATCTCGCCGTGTGTCCGATCAGCATGGGATGGTGCACATGGATCACATCAAAATGTCCCTCCCGGAATCGCCGCTCAATTTCAAAATCCAGGCTGTCAGGCACCGATGCCCCTCCCGCCACTCCCTTAAGCAGCGACCGGTACCTTACCACATCCGGCTCCGGTGACTGTCCATTATAGCATGGAGCAAAAACAACCACCTCATGCCCTAACTCCCTTAAACTCTCTGTCAACCGTTCAATGGAAACCGGAACGCCTGCCACAAAAGGTTTATAATTATTAGTCATCATTGCAATTTTCATACTTTCCTCCTATGCCAGATATCCTAAAATAGCGTCTCCCAAAAAATACCCCGCTCCCACAAAAAACAGATTCCATACCAGAATCCCCAGCGTAGAACTGACAGTATATTTTACAAGATCCATTTTTGAAACCCCTGCCGGTATGGAAACCAGCGTCCTGATCATAGGGATCAATTTGCTCACAAAAATTCCCACACTGCCCTTTTCACGTACCCACTCCAGTTTTTCTTCGATTACAGGTCTTTGTCTGGGAAATTTATTCAGGTATTTCTGTAAAAACAGTTCTCCTCCTTTGTACCCAAGAAAATACAGGATCAAACTTCCCGTAAGCCCTGCTGCCACCGTAATCAGCAATGCCGGTATAAAATGAATGTTTCCTTTTGCCGCCCATAAGCCTGCGAGAGGCATAATAACTCCTGCCGGGAAGCCCGGAAGATTCATATACTCCAATAATACGATCACAAATATGGCGATCCCTCCATATCTTGCAAAATACTGCATCACCATTTCCATTGTCATTTCCACACATCCTCCTTTGATCTACAGTAATATCCTTGCAATGATCTATAACGGATTCTAAAAAGAGAATACCTCAAAAAAATAAACAAAATTGCCAGGCATTTCTTAAGAACTTCTAAATATTCCATAAGGATTCCTTGAATACCCCAGGCGGGGAACGCGTTACATCAGGCAGCAGCAGGATAAGGGCACAGCATAGCAGGGCGGAACTACTTTTTGGGGAAACAGGTTTAATTTATTTTGATCTTATGGTATGATGAATGCAGTTGAGGAAAGGAGGAAGCACAGATATGTATGAATTGAAAGACGAATATTTAACAGGAATACCAGCCATAGATGCGGAACATAGGGTGCTGTTTGAAATTGCTGACGAGATCTACCAGCTTTCTGTCAATGAGTTTGTTCCGGATAAGTATGACAACATTGCCCACCTGATCCAGCGCCTGAAAGATTATACTATTATGCACTTTGATCATGAGGAAGCTTACATGGAAAGTATTCAATATAAGCAAATGTTTACCCAAAAAGTACAGCATAATCATTTCAAGGAAAAACTGGAGGAAATGGATCTGGACGCCATCGATGAGGACCAGGACGGCGCAATACAGGATCTGTTAAAATTTGTTACAGACTGGCTTGTAGAACATATTCTGGAAACCGACAAGAAAATTGCTGAATAAGCGTTTTTAAATTACAAACCAAAAGGGAAAGCGGCTTGCCTGACGCTTTCCCTTTTTCCATGCTGCTGTGATAAAATTAATTATATGGCGTTAGCCATTTCTTTAACCGCTCCGCCTGATCTCTCAGCCATCCGTCAGATAAGCTGCTCTGTTTTTGCAGGCTTGCCATAAACTGTTGCAGCTCCTGATACTGTACGTTTTCAAAAACAGAGGGCAGCTGGGTCTTTTCCATTTCATTTTTCCAGTCCTTATACTCGGAGACAGCCTCCTCATAATTGGTAAGATACCTCTTCGCTTTACTGTCATAGGTATGAGAGCTTTCACCAAGCACCTTATTTATCCGTTCCTGAAGGGCTATGAATTTCTTCCCCCATCCTGATTCTCCTGCTATGATCCTTTGGTTCAATTCTTTCATTTCCAGGTAAAGCTCCGGCGCCTTTTCCTTGATAATGTCATTTTGATCCGCATAGTCGCCGGACATTCCTACCAAGGGTCCCTTCTCAATATGATAGGTGACCTTTCCATCCTCCGCCACTTTGCCGTTTAAACCGTATTTGGCAATTGTCTCCATAGCGGAAATAAATTCCCTGCCATGCTCCTCATCCAGATAATTTTCAGCGAGATACCTTGCCTCCTCCAAACCAAAGGCAACCCTCTCTCTGCGCTGGGTCTCGGAAACGCCAGTCACATTGCTGGGCATCAGATAATTCTTAATTATACCGTTGGCGGCGCTGACCACCGTTTCATCCGCCTGCTCCAGGCTGCCATAGAGCTTTGCATTGGTCTGGATATTGGGGATCAGCAGTCTGTGGGTATTTTCCATATGTACGATCGCCTTGTCCAGTTCCTCCTGCTTCTGCGCCATGACCGCCTTCTCTTCTTCTGTAGGCTCCGTACAGGTTTTTCTGCTCTGGGCTTTGATGCTTTCCGATAATGCGGCAAGACCATCGCCGGAAAACTCCAGGATCACATTGTCACCGTACTGGGAACGAATGTCATTCATAGCCCGCAGCGCTTCTTCTTTGGACATTTTATCCATGATCTTGTTTCCCTGCTCATCGGTAGTGGAAAAATCATACTTTACCAGCGTATCCTTTTTCCCAGGCGCATCAGAAGCGCCATAGCTTTTAATAGGCTCTGTTCCTTTATAGAACTGGCTGTACATTCCCCCTGCACTGACATTTACTCCGCTCATAAATCATCCTCCTTGAAATTTGGTTGGGAAATCCATTTCCCTCAAGCAGCTTACCTGCTTTTTTATTATATCGACATTTCAAAAAGAACTCCTTATTACATTTCATTACATTTAGGCTTTATTTCATCATAGTCAGCACCATCTGGGCTGTCTCCACCATATTCGTCCCACTGTCCATGCTGCATTTTTGTATGTATCTGTGTGCCTCTTCCTCCGTCATATGGTTCCGATCCATCAGAACCTCTTTTGCATCCCGAATCAGCCTCACTTCTTTTGCGTCTCTCTCCTTAGGCTTTGCCTTCCGTCTTCTTCTCCGCTGTTCAATGGTCTGGGTCATCATATCGATGGTATTGATCAGATCATGCACTTTAAAAGGCATGGACAGGCATATGATCCCGCTCTCCACCATGCCGCTGCCTATGGTATGCTGGGAGGCGATCAGCAGCATTTCAAAACCTGCCGGAAGGTACTCATGCAGCTGGGAATAGATCATATCTGTCAGCTTATAGCTGCATAAAACAATACCGTCGTTTAAATGATCTGTCAAAGCAACTGCCTGCGCACCTGTTGCGCACATACCGACCACCGAAATACCATTTCGGACAAGAAGATTCTTCATATTTCTTGCATCATCTATCTTTGGGAGGACTACAATTACACCTGTCATTTGCGCACCTCCTCACATTGATCCATCGCCCCGCTCAAAACTGGTTTAAATACTGATTGATTTCCCAATCTGTAACCTGTGAGCGATAGCTTGCCCATTCTGCTTTTTTCGCTTCAATGTATTTCCCCGATACATGTCTGCCAAGCACTTCCTGGATGAACTCATCCTTTTCCAGCTCATACACTGCCTCAATCAATGTGCCGGGAATCGCTTCGATCCCCTGCGCTTTCTTTTCCTCCTCTGTCATGGCAAAGATATTGCAGTCCACGCTTGCCGGAGGCTGGATCTGATTCATAATTCCGTCCAATCCTGCCCGCAGACAGACTGCCAGCGCCAGATAAGGATTTGCCGAAGGGTCCGGACATCGCAGCTCTATTCTGGTGCCCTCTCCCCTGGATGCAGGAATGCGGATCAAGGGGCTTCTGTTGGTCGCGCTCCAGGCAATATAAACCGGCGCTTCATATCCTGGCACCAGCCTTTTATAGGAATTTACAAGAGGATTGGTGATCGCCGTCATTCCTTTCATATGCTTCATGATACCGCCAATAAAATAATATGCTTCCTTGCTTAATCCCAATTCATCTGAGGGGTCGTTAAAAATATTTTTTCCGTCCCTGGACAGAGACATGTTGATATGCATACCGGAACCGTTTACTCCAAATTTCGGCTTGGGCATAAAAGTCGCGTGGAGCCCATGCCTTTTGGCAATGGTCTTGACCGCAAGCTTGAATGTCATAATATTGTCCGCCGTGGCAAGGGCTTCATCATATTGAAAATCGATCTCATGCTGCGCCGGTGCCACCTCATGGTGGGATGCTTCCACGACAAATCCCATATCTTCCAGGGTAAGCACCATATCTCTTCTTGCATTTTCCCCTAAGTCCAAAGGACCTAAATCAAAATAGCCCGCCTTTTCATGGGTCAGCGTGGTGGGCATACCGTTCTCATCTGTATGAAAAAGGAAAAATTCACATTCCGGTCCCACCTCAAAAGTATATCCCAGGTCAGCCGCTTCCCTGATGGCACGTTTTAAAATATATCTGGGATCTCCTTCAAAAGGCTCGCCGCTTGGTCTGTATACATCGCAGATCATTCTTGCCACCTTACCCTGCTGAGGTCTCCATGGAAAAATTTCCAATGTGCTTAAATCAGGATACAGATACATATCCGACTCCTCGATCCGCACAAATCCCTCTATGGAAGAACCGTCAAACATACATTTATTCTCCAATGCCTTCTCCAGCTGGCTTGCCGTGATCGCCACATTTTTAAGGCTGCCAAACATATCCGTAAACTGCAGTCTGATAAATTCCACATCCTCATCCTGAACCAGCTCCATGATATCTTCCTTCGAATAATGCTTTCTCATACTACATCCATTCCTTTCCCGATCATAAATAGTGAACGCCTTCTCCGCGCTCCGTCCCTACATGCAAAAAGGCATCCCTATGCCAGCCGCAACATATGCCCGCTGTTATAAGAACACCTTTGTTCTGCATCATAATAACAGTCTTACTGTACTTTTGTCAATAGCAATTTACTGATGTGCCTTTTCCTGCAATCCAATCTGCTCTTTCGCCTTTTCATACTCTTCTGCCGATATTTCAAGCCCCTGGCAGGCATGTTGAAGATCAATATTAAAATTCTTCATTGCCGCTTCCACATTCCTGACCAGCGTTTCCATCCGTCCTTGTTCCAATCCCCGCCCTATTCCTTGTTCTATTCCCTGCTTTATCCCCCGTTCCATTCCTTTATTTAAACCGATTTCAAGAATATTCATTTTTACTGCCTCCCATTCCTCCGACTGCTTCACTTCCCTTACGATCCTGTCCAAATTTAAAATCCGCGCATCCTTCAGTATGATGTCAGTATTATCAAGGGTCGTGTTCTTCATATATTGTAGCAGACTGACCACCTCTGGTCTGCCATTCTTACTGGTCATATTCAAAAAGATCTTACTTGTGCCGTCTCCCAAAGGTAAGTCCGTTATTTCCTCACATTTTTCTCTGAATGTATACATCGCCAGATTTTCACCAAAAATATCTTCCTGGGTAATAAAAATAATTACCGTGGAGGGCAGATTTTTATATCTGGTCTCCTTTCCGGATTTTAGAATCGGCGTGTCGATCATTCCCTGATAAAATCTGGAGCGCTTTCGAACATCATCGCTGTCTGTATCATTTTGCATCTCCATGTCAAACTGCCGATCCTTCACATCCAGCGCCCAGGCATCCAGGCGTATTGCCCGCTTGCCGGACTTATTCAAAACCACCTGTTCTGCCTTGACCTCCTTAAGCTTCAGTTCCGGCTCATCCAAAATAATACTCAGTACATCCTCATAAGCCTGTTTCACCTTCATCACTGACATAAACAGCGCAAAATCACTGAGATTAAGCTGGTAATCCTGAGGAATCATTGTGGATAACTCATTTGGTAATTCTGTTTTTCGTGTCTTTTTCTGCTGCATAGCATTTCCTCTCTTTCTTCGTGTAGGCAGAGAGGACGCCGTTTTCTATCTCTTCCTCCCTGCAATTATTTGGTTGTAAGCAAGGAGTTGGTGCAGAGACTGTCTGCATAGATAAGAATCTTTCGAAAATCTTAGATTTGTTCTTTGCTTAATTTGATTCTAGCATATTCTGTTTTTCATTACAAGATGAACTTAAAAACAATTTATTGAAATATAACTTTAATTTATCTGTACTTCTCCCTGATATATTCCGCCACATCGTCTATTTCCGGAAATAATCCGGCTCTGTTAATGGAGAGCACATCCAGTTCTTTCAATATCTTCTCTTTGTTTTTCTTACCACAAATATTCTCTTTTTTCCCTTTTCATTGCAACAGCGCATATTGCCCAGGTCATTTTCCTCCCCATATTCCCTTCCAAGCCCACAGATAATAAAGGAACCCTCCTGCTTCATAATACGCTGATTGTTCCGGACAGGGGTGACAAAAATATGACTGAGCAGATCTTTTTTCCTGATTCTCGGTTCAAATGCGGGATTGCGGGACTTCACTTCCGCGGCAAGCTTGCCTGCAAGCCTCTTATATTCCTGGTCATTCTCTTCGGAAAAACCATTTTCACACAGGGAAAGCAACTTCATCTGTTCTCCATGACTCAAGGTAGGAAGCGCTGCCAAAAGAGCTGCCGTATCGCTCTTTGCATATTTCACTTCCTGCATCTTAGCGCGTAATACAAGAACCTCCCCTACTTTACCCCGATTGGTACTGCATGCAAAATACAACGCTACCAGGGGATTTTCCGTTACATCTAAAAGCCTTGTGGGAAGACCATAGTGCTGCATTTCCACCAGATAGTCCAGGTGGCTCTGGCAATGGACAAACTCTTTTGCACATCTTACCATAATTTCCTGGTACATCACAGCTTCATTTTCGATCCAGTTTTCTTCCCGCTTAATTCCCGGCTGCAATAGATAATTAAGCCAGGAATGCCCTCTGTAAAACAGCATGTTCTGGGTATACTGGCTTTTTAACAAGAAAGTCTCCCGCACATAGCCTTCAACAGACTCTATCATCTCCAGATCACATACATCCTTGTCAAAAATCACCCCGTCCAGAACTGCAAGCGATCCTATTTTCTTCTCTTTTGAATAAGGCAGCAATACTTTTGTCAAAATCAGCAAAAGATAGTTTTTTCTT
Organism: uncultured Lachnospiraceae bacterium; assembly: GCA_947172705.1. Lineage (GTDB taxonomy): Bacteria > Bacillota > Clostridia > Lachnospirales > Lachnospiraceae > Suilimivivens. The sequence continues at coordinate 10,354 of CAMWCA010000051.1, read as the reverse complement.
TTCTCACGATTTGAGGAGGAAAGATAGGGGAGAAAGATCCAAAATACAAGCGCTTCCTCTTCTAAAGCCGTTAATTTTTCTACCTTCCCTACCACATTTTCAAGATATCCAATCATAATATCAATATTTTCAGATGGGACACAGCTTTTGGACGCAAAAAGCCCCTGCATCTTTGAGTTCTTCAACTGTGAATAATAGCTTCCTCTTGTTGATGCTTTCAACACAAAGCTTCCATCCACATACCCCTGATGCAAAAGCCTTTTTCCTAAAATGTGATAAAATGCTTCCGGCAGATATGTATGTTTTTCTCCAAATTCCATTAACCGCCAGACATCTTCTTCTATGCTTTTTCTTTTGTTCTCCATGGAAACATTTTTACCCCTCTTGTAACTATCATTTGTCAATTAAAGCTTATTTTCATCCTTTCCTCCATCCCAAAGCGTTTTGCGCTGAAGGAGGCAGGCGAAATACGTTCTGTCTCAATCCGCCGGTCATGTGGGCGAAGGCGATGCGGAAGGCGCATCTGACGGCGATGGCGCCGCCTTTCCCAGAGAGCTCTTAATGGCATTCAGTAAAACCATAGAAGTATATTTGTTATCATCCGCATAGGTAATGCCATCCAGCGACTGACTTTTCAGGATCTGATTTGCCAGCTCGTCAAAAGACGGCTCCAGCAGCGGAAACATGGTTGTTACAGCTTCATCCAGATTGACAATGCGTATGTCATTGATATTATTCTCATCTACCGTAACCTCCACATCCACGGCATTATCATTCAGAATCAGGGATGTGGTATAAATGCCGGGCACATAGGTTGCTTCAGGTGTCTCTATAGAGACATTCTCCTTTTTATCCTTGGGTACAAACATGATAATGATGAGAATGATAAATAATATTCCCAGCAACGCAAAAATGCCGGTATATATTAATTCTTTCAGATGAAGTACAACTATTTTTGTTTTGGAGCTCATAGGCTATCCCCGTTACATTCTTTTTACTATAGTATTATAAATAACAGGGATTTATACCTTGTATGGTATTTTTATTTTCCGGGAAACAGGGCAGAAAACCCAATTTAAACCAGCTTTTCAAGCTGCTCCATCCAAACCCTCCCGCAGGCGTCCGAGGGCATCCGGAGATCTCCCCGGGGGGATACCCCGACGCTTCCCACCTTAGGTCCGTCCGGCAGGCAGGAACGCTTAAACTGCTGGGTAAAAAATCTCCGATAAAAAACTTTCATCCATTTCAAAATAACTTCGCTCTCATACTCTCCCTGAAAGGACTGCTTTGCAACGCGATAGATCTTCTCCGGTTCATAGCCCCACCGCAGCATATAGTACAGGAAAAAGTCATGGAGTTCGTAAGGACCTACCAGATCCTCCGTTTTCTGGGAAATGCTCCCCTCCACCGGAGGCAGAAGCTCGGGGCTTACCGGCGTGGCAAGCACATCCAGCAAGATCTCTTTCAGCTCTTTCTTTCCGCAGGTGTCCGCATAATATCCTACCAGGTAACGTACCAACGTTTTGGGAACGCCTGCATTGACGCCGTACATGGACATATGATCCCCGTTATAGGTAGCCCACCCCAAGGCTAGCTCAGACATGTCTCCGGTACCGATCACCATGCCCTCTTCTCTGTTGGCAATATCCATCAAAACCTGAGTTCTCTCTCTCGCCTGACTGTTTTCGTAGGTTACATCATGATTCTCCATGCTCTGCCCAATGTCTTTAAAGTGCAGGGCAACGGCATTCTGAATATTCACCTCTTCCAGTGCCGCTCCCAGACTCCGGGCAAGCCTGCAGGCATTATCGTAGGTTCTGTCTGTGGTTCCAAAGCAGGGCATGGTCACTGCAATGATATTTTCCCTTTTCAGCTTCAGGGAATCAAAGGTTCTTGCCGTCACAAGAAGCGCCAGGGTAGAATCCAGCCCGCCGGAAATTCCGATCACCGCCTTCTGGCAGCCCGTATGCTCATACCGCTTCCTCAGTCCCGCCGACTGAATGCTCAAAATCTCCTCACACCGCCGCTCTCTCTCCTGAACATCGGAGGGCACAAAAGGCGTGGAAGAAAAGGTACGGGAAAGAACCGTTTCTTCCTCCTTAAGCCTAAAAGAAAGCACCAGATAGTCTTTCCTTTCACCGCACGGAAAAGTGCTCCTTCTCCTGCGCTCTGCACGCAGCCTGTTTACGTCAATATCTCCGTACAAAATCTGACTGGTAAACTGCTTTCTCTGAGCCAGAATCGTTCCGTTCTCCGCAATGATATCGTGTCCCCCGAATACCAGATCCTGAGTGGATTCACCTTCTCCGCCGCTGCAATAAACATAGCCTGCAATCAGCCTGGCGCTGGCGGATTTCACCAGCATTTCCCGATAGGCATCCTTTCCGATGGTTTCATTGGAAGCGGACAGATTTACCAGAACCGTTGCCCCCGCCAAAGCGTGGGAAATGCCCGGTCCATTGGGCATCCAAAGATCCTCGCAGATCTCGCAGCCAGCCACAAGCCCTTCCATTTCCTCCGCCTTTAACAGAATATCCGTACCGAAAGGAATTTCTTTTCCGTCAAAATCATAGAAAACCGCCTGTCTGTTTCCCGGCGCAAAATGTCTGGTCTCATAGAATTCGCCGTAAGAGGGAATAAATGCCTTGGGAATAAAGCACAAAATCTTCCCATTGTGAAGGGCTGCCGCCACATTATAGAGCTTCCCTTCCCGCTCCAGGGGAAGCCCCACAAACACCAGGGCGTCTTTTCCTTCCGTACATTCCACGATTCTGCGCAGCTGTTCCCTGCAGGAGGCAAGCAGTCTCTCCTGCAAAAAAAGATCTCCGCAGGTATAGCCGCTTAGACAAAGCTCCGGGAAAACGATAATTTTCGCGCCTTTCCCGGAAGCCTCCTCGATTCCTGCACAAATCTGTTCTCTGTTGTAAATGGTGTCCGCCACCCTGATTTTGGGGGTAACAGCCGCTGTTTTTACAAATCCATGCTTCATACTCTGTTCCTCACAGGTCGTTTGTCCGCCGGCACACTCCTTTATCTGCTCTTTTCAGCAGCTCCTTCAATTCCTCCACGGTAAAGGTGTAGGAAGTGTTGCAAAAATGACAGTTGACCTCAATACTTTTATTTTCCGAGATCATTTCCCTGATCTCTTTCTTTCCAATACTTATGATTGCCTTCTCCACCCGTTTTTTATCACAATTACAATAAAACCGCGCCGGCATGGTATCTGTGATCTCCATATCCAGCCCTTCTAAGAGAAGCCCCAGCATTTCCTCCGGCGTCTTTCCTTCTTCCAGCACCTGCGTTACAGAAGAAAATTCTCCCAGATTCTGTTCCAGCCGGGCAATCACCTCCTCCTCCGCAAAGGGCATCAGCTGTATGATAAAGCCCCCCGCCTGTTTTACGGTATTATCCCTTTCCATTAAAACCCCCAGCCCTACGCTGGAAGGCACCTGCTCGGAGGACGCGAAATAATAGGTAAGATCCTCCGCGATCTCTCCTGTCTGTAATACAGTCTGCCCGATATAAGGCTCCTTTAACCCCATATCCTTGATCACTCTGAGCATTCCTGCCCCCACCGCGCCGCCTACATCCAGCTTGCCCGCTCTGCTTGGAGGGAGCATTACCTGGGGTTCATTGGCATACCCCTTCACATTTCCCTGACTGTCCGCCGTAACCGTCATACCCTTTAAGGGACCATCTCCGCTGACCTGTAAGGTCAATAGATCCTGCTCCCCTTTCAGCATGACACCCATCATGACGCCGCCGGTCATAAGTCTCCCCAGTGCCGCCGAGACCACCGGGCTTGTATCATGCGCCTTTCTCGCCTCTTCCACCAAATCTCTGGTAACGGCTCCGAAAGCCCTGATCTGGGCATTTGCCGCCGTTGCCCTGACAATATAATCTGACATCACTGCAAACCTTTCTTTTTATCCTTTCAATCCCTGCCTGAAACAGCCGTTTCCTTCTTTTTCATGCACTCTCTGGCAACCACGTAAATTCTCTCGCTGCGCTCTCCGGGCGCTTCGTGAGTATCCGCATCCAGCACAAGCGCCACCTCCATTCCCGCCTGTTCCACAAAGGCTCTCATCTCTGAGAGGGTATAGCCTCTCTGAAAATGTGTTTCTGTAAACCGTCTGAAAAGCCCTTCCGGCGCTTCCCTGACAAAAAAGGTGATTTCATACTCGTTTAACCGCTCGTCCTCATGGTAATAGTTTTCCCAGATAAAGCTGCAGGTTTCCCTGTTCTCCGCAATGGTGGTATCTCCGATCACCGCCTCATACTTATAGACCGTATTGAAATCAAAAATGAAGATACCTCCGGGATATAGATAGTTGTTTACCAGAGAAAAGGTATCCATTACATCCTCATCCTCCAGCAGGTAGTTGACAGAATCGCAAACACACACCACCGTACCCACGGTACTGTAAAGATCCAGCTCCCGCATGTCCTGACAAAGGTACAGGATCTCGCTGCCTGTTTTTTCCTTCTTTGCCATGGCAACATTCAACATCTCTTGGGAATTGTCCACCCCCATCACATCATAGCCTTTGCGGTACAAAAGCTCTGTCAGAGTGCCTGTTCCGCAGCCCAGATCCAGCACAAGATTTCTCTCCGATTGGAGCAGCATTTCCGCCGTTCCCTGGATTTTCTCCTTCTCTGCCGGAACTGAAATTCCGTATTTTTCAATCAACTCCGACAGGAAATCCGCCCATTCCTCATAGGGCGTAGCATCCATAAAAATGTCATACACACTTGCAAAATCCGTATATGCTTCCAACCTTAATCACCTAATTTCATCGCAATTACAAAACCTACGGCAAAGGTAACCACACTGACAACCACACTCATAACCGTAATCGTTCCGATTTCTCCCAGCAAAAAGATGGCGAAAGGAGAGGCAACGATCAGACCGATAATTGCCCAGTAAGCCTGGATGGGAAACTTTTCAAAAATCACTTCGATCAGCTTGGCAATGGCAAAAATACCCACCACGATCCCCAGACCCATGGGAATCAGAATGCCGCAGCACTGTAAGATGCCGTTTACATCAAAAGCGGCAAGCGCCGTCACAAAATTTTTGATGGTGGCAACGATTGGGTTATAATAGCCCATAAGCAACAGCATCATAGAACCGCTGACGCCGGGGATCACCATGGTTGCAGAGGCGATAACCCCCACCACAAACAGCTTGATCACTGACCAGAGGTTGAAGGACAGATCCGCTGCAGCGCCTTCCTGCTCTCCGATTGTCGCCATTCCTACCACAACGACAAAGAAAATCAGAAAAGGAAGCACATAGCTTAGCTTAATACCTTTTCCCTTTACCTTCTTCACCACCGCCGGAAGCCCTCCTACGATCAGACCTACAAATAAACAGTTGGTCTGTAAGGGGAAATGGGCAAAAGCCGGTTCAATAATAAAGGATAAACCCACCAGGGCGATACCGATCCCCAGGAAAACAGGAATCAGAAATTTCATACTTTCTTTAAATTCCTTAAATAAATGGGTGAGACAGTGGATCAGCTTATCGTAAATTCCCATGGAAACTGCCATGGTTCCCCCACTGACACCGGGAATAATGTTTGCAACTCCCATTACCACACCTTTTAAAATCGTTTTAATCATCGCTTTTCTCCTTTAAATATTTTTCTAAAAATTCTATCAATCTCTGCATTTGCTCATCGGTTCCAATGGTAATACGCAGATAGTTGTCAATTCTCGGCTTTTTCCAATGCCTCACATAAATATGATTTTCTTTCAGCGCAAGAAAGATCTCCTCCGCCTTCACCTTCCTGTGGGTGACAAAAAGAAAGTTGCTTTGGGAATCCTGAAATTCAAATCCCAATCTCCCCATTTCCTTTTTCGTCCATTCCCGGGTCTTTATGATCCTTCCCACAATTTCCTTAAAGTAAGCGTCATCCCGAACCGCTTCCGTTCCCATCTCAATAGAAGGCATGTTCAGAGTATAGGAATTGAAGGAAAACTTCACATCCTTCAAATAGCCGATCAATCTCTCGTTTGCAATGGCAAAGCCGATCCTGATTCCCGCCATTGCACGGGATTTGGAAAAGGTCTGTACCACCATCAGGTTATCATATTTGTGAATGAACGGAATCATGCTTTTACCACCGAAATCCACATATGCCTCATCCACGATCACCACCGATTCCGGATTGGCGGCAAGGATCTCCTCAAACAGATCCCTGTCCTCCAGCACTCCTGTAGGCGCATTGGGATTTGGAATCACGATTCCCCCGTTGGGTTTTAAATAATCCTGTTTTTTGATGCGGAAATTCTCGTCAAGGGGACACTGCTCATAGGGAATCCTGAAAAGCTGTGCCCATACATCATAGAAGGAATAAGTAATATCCGGAAATAAAACCGGCTTTTCCCCGTTAAAAAAGGTCATAAAAGCAAGAGCAAGTACATCGTCCGACCCCACCCCCACAAAAACCTGTTCCGGCGCCACATGATAATAGTCCGCCAGCGCATTTACCAGCTTTTCCGCATTCATATCCGGATAAAGCCGTAGCCTGTCACAATCCAAGGTTTCGGCAAGCTTTTTCACGCCCGGCGCAGGAGGATAGGGACATTCATTGGTATTCAGCTTGATCACATCCCTGTCTTTAGGCTGCTCTCCCGCCACATATGGCTCCACTTTTCGCACATTCTTTTCCCAGCTCATACAAGTTCCTTTCTGTCTTCGCTACCAATAGTAACATTATCCCGTCTCAGGCGCAAGCAGTTTTCAGGGCATCCGCCAATCATCCGCCGCTTTTTGGTACTCCTTCGCCTGCTCTTCCATGCCCATTGCCTCATAACAGCGGGCAAGTCCCATAAGCGGCAGGTCGCCGCTGCTGTGAATGTTTAAAATGCTGTGGGTCTCATAAGCCGCATTGTAAAACCAGATCGCCGCCTCCTGATATTCCTTTTGCCCTAAATAATATTCTCCCAGCTCACAGCAGATCTCGCTTACCCCTTCGCTTGCAATATCCTTCATGGCATAGCGGTACATTTTCAAGAAATCTCCCCGCACTCTTGCCGCCCTTACCACCACGCAGAGCGCTTCCTTGAGATTCTCGGGGGCAGTGTCCTCGCCATCCGCAATCCGGGTAAAGTACTCTTCCGCCTTTTCCAATTCCTTTTCTCCGCCGGAAATCAGCAGCTCTTTTGCATACATATTGACAAGACGCCCGGACAGAGCCTCTCCCTTCTCCGTTATCCGCCCAAAGATCTCCAGATCCCTTCCCCCATGGTTCTTCTCCGGCAAATGGGTGATCACAATATCACTGTCAAAAACCACCGGCAGGAGCCGTACCGTCTCATGTACCGGATCGATCCATTGAAAGGTTCGCAGACGTTTGAAAAGCTTGGGGCGAAGCTCTTTATCATAATTATACACGCTTCCCATGGAAAGCTGATTGCCGTAATACATCTGCACGATCTCCACCTCCGGCAGAAGGCTTTCCTTAAGCATGCGGAACTTCTCCCTGTTCTCCTCATCGATCACCTCGTCTGCATCCGCCGTATAAATATAATCGCACTCTGCCTTGGAAAAGGAAAAATTCCTTGCATCCGAAAAATCTCCGGTCCAGGAAAAATCATAGATCCGGTCTGTATATTTTGCCCCGATCTCCTTCGTCCTGTCGTCAGATCCGGTATCCACAATAATGATCTCATCTACCAGATCACAGATGCTATCAAGACACCGCCCCAAAACCCGTTCCTCATTCTTGACGATCATACATAAACTGATGGTAATCCCCGATTTGCTTTTCTCCATAACAGCCTCCTTTTCTTCTTAACGCACTCACTTAAGAGTTCCGTCCGGCGCACAGGTTCCGCTTTGGGCAGACAGGGAAACGGCGGCAGGGAGGGCTATTGCCACAGGGCATACACCGCCTTTCCAGACTCGTCTCCCAATCGGATTTCACTAACAGAATGCAATTGGAATTACCAGCTTGTCGGGTCGGAGCCCAGCGGCATCCGTGCCGCGTGGCTCCTAAAACCGCCGTCCTGGCGGTTTTGCCCTCGTTTTCGGGCATTCTGTAAGTGAAATGACCGATTTTCCGCCAGAGCCTGGGAAGGCGGTGTATGCCCTGTGGCAATAGCCCTCCCTGCCGCCGTTCCCTTGTCTGCCCAAAGCGGAACCTGTGCGCCGGACAGAACCCTTAAGTGATTGTTTATTCTCTCTGACGTTTTATTGACAATTTATTTTTCATCCACTATAGTATTTTTATTACATCTTTTATATCATGATATGAGTGTCAGGCGCACTCCGTAGCCAGCACTTTTGACACCCATATCATACCACAGGATATATTTTTAGAACAGGAGATATTATCATGTCCAAGATCCGCCCCCTTATAAGGCTTCTTCAGAGTTTCCTCACCACCTGGGCGCTTATGAAAGCCAGCCGTTTTGAACCGGGAAATGTCCTTACCATCATTCTCTTTCTCTTCAGCTTCCTTTTTTATCGTTATGTGGATGAAAAGCTTGCAAAAGAGGACATTTCAAACCGCCGCAGACAGTCTGTCCATGCCCTTGTGATCGGATGCTGTTTTTCCCTCTTGTATATGGCGGTAGATTATCCCCACTATATTAACACGCTTACCAATCCTTTGTTTATTCTGGGGATACTTTGCGCTGTTTTTCTGGGATTTGTATCGCTTTTTTATGCTCTGGTTACCCTTGGATTTCTGCTCCTTGGAAACAAAGAGCGGCTTAACGCCATTCTTCTTTCCGATGCCTGTACCGTCTCTGCATCAAAGACAAATGCAATCCGTTCTTTTTATCGGAAGCACACGCCCCTTTGCACCTTTTTGCTCTGTATGATCTGCTGGCTTCCCTATTTTCTTTATCAATATCCGGGTATTATGACCCCTGACAGCATCAATCAGTTTGAGCAGGTTCTGGGCGTTATCCCCTACAGCAACCATCATCCCTGGGTACATACCCTTCTTATGAAGCTGCTCTATACTCTGGGATTTCAGATCACCGGCAGTATGCTGATCGGCATGTCCTTTTATACCTTTTTTCAAATGTGCGCTCTTTCCTTCAGTGTGTCATACTTGATAGGCACTCTGAAGCTCTATCGGATAAAACCCTGGATCTGCATGGCGATCACCTTGTTTTATGCGCTGGTTCCCTATCATGGGGTCTATTCCGTTACCGTGTGGAAGGATATTCTCTTCGCGGCGGCAGTTCTGATTTTCAGCAGCAGCCTGCTTCGCCTGTTATGCCGGCGGACAGCCATGGAACTGTCTCTGTTCCTCATCTCCGGACTGATGCTGTGCCTGTTCCGTTCCAACGGCTGGTATGCTTTCCTGTTATGTCTTCCTTTCCTGCTGTTCCATTTCCGGAAAAGCAAAAGGATGATGTTTCCTGCCGTCTTCGGTATTTTCCTTGGTGCCCTGATCGTCAAGTATCCTGTTATGAATGCCTTTCAGGTAACTCAGCCGGATCTGGTGGAATCCCTATCCATCCCCATCCAGCAGGTCAGCGCCGTTTTGTGTAACGACCGTCCCCTTGCCCCCCAGGAGCTGGAGCAGATCCAGCAGGTAGTAGACCTTACCTATATTAAAGAATTATACGACCCTTACTTTGCCGACAACATCAAGGAACTGGTAAGAGCCGGGCATCAGGAATATCTTGTCGCCCACAAGGGAGAATTTCTGAAGCTATGGCTCACCCTTGGGCTCCGCTATCCCGGAGACTATCTTACCGCCTACATTCACCAGACCTATGGCTACTGGTATCCTGATTCCTTCTATCTGGTGGCGGAAGCGGAAGGAGTAAGCGCCACCTCCCTAGGCGTATCCCACACCCCGCTGATCCGGGGTCCTCTGGTAATCAAGGCAAAGGAAATCGCCATCAAGCTGGGCGGCATGCTCCCCCTTTACGGCACCCTCTGGAGCATGGGTGTCATAGGCTGGATTCTCATTTTCTGCATCGGAAACACCCTGGTGAGAAGGGAGAAAAAGAAACTCATCCTCTACCTCCCCAGCATCGCCCTGCTGCTAACCGTCCTCATTGCCACCCCCGTTGCCACCGAATTCCGCTATGTCTATTTCATGGTGCTTTCATTCCCCTTCTACATTATGGCGTCCATCCTCCCTCTTCCCGAGGGAACAAATTGACACCTCACAGGGGAAACAGGAGCGTCAGAAGGGGATAAACGCTATGCCCCGTGATATCCATAGGCAGCGCCCACGCAGAAAGTACATCCTTTACAGCCCTTGGCGCGAAATCGGTTATTTCACTTATGGAATGACAGAACGCTCAGGGTGATTCCGCCATGGATGGCGATCGAGTAGGGGAGATTAAATCTCCCCTCTCACACCACCAGTACATG
>CAMWCA010000050.1 GCA_947172705.1 uncultured Lachnospiraceae bacterium | reverse complement strand
GCATGATTCAACAGGAAAGCAGACTGAAGGTCGCTGACAATACAGGTGCAAAAGAAATCCTTTGCATCAGAGTTATGGGTGGATCTACAAGAAGATATGCAAATATCGGCGATGTGATTATTGCTACGGTCAAAGATGCAACACCAGGCGGCGTTGTAAAAAAAGGTGACGTTGTAAAGGCTGTAGTAGTTCGTACCGTTAAGGGTGCGCGCCGTAAAGATGGTTCTTATATTAGATTTGATGAAAATGCTGCTGTTATCATTAAAGATGATAAGACTCCCAGAGGAACACGTATTTTTGGACCGGTAGCAAGAGAGCTTCGTGAAAAACAGTTTATGAAAATTGTTTCTCTGGCTCCGGAAGTATTATAGGAGGTGCGTAGCATGGCAACTTTAAAGATTAAAAAGGGCGATACCGTTAAGGTGATTGCCGGTAAAGATAATGGAACAGAAGGAAAAGTAATGTCTGTTGACGCAAAGCACCATAAGGTGATCGTAGAAGGCGTTAACATGGTTACAAAGCATACAAAACCTTCAGCAGCGAACCAGAATGGTGGAATTATTCAAAAAGAAGCGCCTATTGACATTTCAAACGTAATGTATGTTCACAAAGGAAAGACCACAAGAGTTGGTTTCAAATTTGAAAACGACAAGAAAGTGCGTTTTGCCAAGTCAACAGGTGAAGTGATCGATTAATTCTGAGAAAGGAGAACTGGAAGCGTGAGCAGACTTAAAACTATGTACAATGATGAGATCGTAGATGCTATGATCAAAAAGTTCGGATATAAGAACGTTATGGAAGTGCCCAAGCTTGACAAGATCGTGATCAACATGGGCGTCGGCGAAGCAAAGGACAATGCCAAGGTATTGGAATCTGCCGTGAAGGATCTTGAGACCATCGCCGGACAGAAAGCAGTGCTTACCAAGGCAAAAAAATCCGTTGCAAACTTCAAGATCAGAGAAGGTATGGCAATCGGATGTAAGGTTACCCTGCGCGGAGAGAAAATGTACGATTTCCTGGATCGCCTCGTAAACCTTGCATTGCCTCGTGTGCGTGACTTCAGAGGTGTAAACCCCAATGCGTTTGACGGAAGAGGTAACTATTCACTGGGTATCAAGGAGCAGCTTATTTTCCCTGAGATCGAATATGACAAGATCGATAAAGTAAGAGGAATGGACGTTATCTTTGTTACAACAGCAAAGACAGATGAAGAAGCACGTGAATTATTAAGATTGTTTAATATGCCATTTGCGAAATAGAAGGAGGTAAATTCATGGCTAAAACATCAATGAAGATTAAACAGCAGCGCAAACCGAAATTCTCTACCAGAGCGTATACCCGCTGTAAAGTTTGTGGACGTCCGCATGCTGTTCTTAGAAAATACGGAATCTGCAGAATTTGCTTCCGTGAATTAGCTTACAAGGGACAGATTCCCGGTGTGAAGAAAGCTAGTTGGTAACGGTTCGTTTCACGAACCTATAGAATTTGCCTGGGGCAAATTCAGGTGTACCGGGATGACAATAAAGGATATTGCATTGAAATCGTATAGGAGGAAATAAAATGACAATGAGTGATCCTATTGCAGATATGCTTACAAGAATCCGTAATGCAAACACTGCAAAACATGACACAGTAGATGTTCCCTCTTCCAAAATGAAGCTGGCTATTGCAGATATTCTTCTGGAGGAAGGTTATATTAAAAAATATGATCTGATTGATGAAGGAAACTTCAAGACCATCCGCATTACCCTGAAATATGGTGCAGACAGAAACGACAAGATCATCAGCGGTTTAAAGAGAATTTCCAAACCGGGTCTTCGTATCTACGCAGGAAAAGATGAGCTTCCAAGAGTGCTTGGCGGACTTGGTATCGCAATCATTTCCACCAACCAGGGTGTAATAACAGACAAGAAGGCAAGAGAGTTACAGGTAGGCGGCGAGGTACTTGCTTACGTTTGGTAGTTTGAAGTAAAACATTTAATTTATGATAGGAGGTACGGGCATGTCACGTATAGGAAGAATGCCAATCGCAATTCCCGCAGGTGTTACGGTGGAAATTGCAGAAAATAACAAAGTGACTGTAAAAGGTCCTAAAGGAACACTGGAAAGAGTGCTTCCGGCTGAAATGGAAATCAAGATGGAAGGAACAGAGATTATTGTTTCCAGACCCAATGATTTGAAGAAGATGAAATCTTTGCATGGTCTTACAAGAACACTGATCAACAACATGGTGGTAGGTGTTACAAACGGCTTTGAGAAGAAACTGGAAGTAAATGGTGTTGGTTACAGAGCGGCAAAATCCGGCAATAAGTTAACCTTATCTTTAGGATATTCTCACCCTGTTGAGATGATCGACCCTGAAGGTATTGAAACGGTACTGGAAGGTCAGAACATCATCATTGTTAAGGGTATCGATAAAGAAAAAGTTGGCCAATTCGCAGCTGAAATCAGAGACAAGAGAAGACCTGAACCTTATAAGGGCAAAGGTATCAAGTATGCCGATGAAACGATCAGACGTAAAGTTGGTAAGACTGGTAAGAAATAGATAAGGAGAGTGTAAAGATGGTTAGGAAAGAGTCAAGACAAAAAGTTCGTGTAAAAAAGCACATGAAAATACGTAACCGCTTTAGCGGTACAGCTGAAAGACCTCGTCTTGCAGTGTTCAGAAGCAATAATCATATGTATGCTCAAATTATTGACGATACAGTTGGAAATACTTTAGCTGCAGCTTCTACCGTTGAGAAGGAAGTGAAAGAGCAGCTGGAGAAAACCAATAACGTTGATGCAGCAGCATACCTGGGAACAGTTATTGCAAAAAGAGCAATTGAAAAAGGTATTGATACCGTAGTCTTTGACAGAGGCGGCTTTATATACCAGGGTAAGATCGCAGCATTAGCTGATGCGGCCAGAGAAGCTGGCCTCAAGTTCTAGGAAGGGAGAAACTTAACATGAGACATACAATCATCGATGTCAGCGGCATGGAATTAACAGAAAAAGTGGTTTCCATTAAGCGTGTAACCAAGGTTGTTAAGGGCGGACGTAATATGCGTTTTACAGCTCTGGTAGTAGTTGGAGACATGAATGGCCATGTGGGCGCTGGTCTTGGAAAAGCAACAGAAATCCCTGAGGCGATCCGTAAAGGTAAGGAGGATGCCATTAAGCATATGGTTTCCGTTGCAGTTGATGAGAATAAGAGTATTACACATGATTTTACAGGAAAATTTGGTTCCGCTTCCGTTCTTTTAAAGAAGGCTCCTGAAGGTACAGGTATCATCGCAGGCGGTCCTGCGCGTATCGTATGTGAGCTTGCCGGAATCAAAAATATCCGTACAAAGTCACTGGGTTCAAACAACAAGCAGAACGTTGTGCTTGCAACCATCGCAGGTTTAAATGCACTTATGACACCTGAGGAAGTAGCGAAAAAGCGTGGAAAATCTGTAGAAGAAATTATGGCATAGGAGGAGATGGGAAAATGGCAGATCAGAAAATGTTAAAAATTACTTTGGTTAAGTCTCCTATCGGTGCAGTTCCCAAGCATAAAGCTACTGTTACTTCTATGGGACTTAGAAAGCTGAATAAATCAATTGTACTGCCGGACAATGCGGCTACAAGAGGTCAGATCCAGCAGATCAGACATTTAATCAAGGTTGAAGAGGTTTAAAAGATAAGGAGGTGTCAGAAGAATGGAATTATCAAATTTAAGACCTGCGCAGGGTTCTAAGCACAGTGATAATTTTAGAAGAGGACGCGGACACGGTTCAGGCAACGGAAAGACAGCCGGCAAAGGACACAAGGGTCAGAAAGCTCGTTCAGGAGCACCCAGAGTAGGCTTTGAAGGTGGTCAGATGCCTTTGTACAGAAGAATTCCCAAGAGAGGATTTACCTGTCCCAGCTCAAAGGAAATCGTTGGAATCAATTTGAGTGTGCTGAATGATAAATTTGAAGAGGGTGCAGTGATCGATGTGAATACATTACTTGACTGCGGCATTATCAAAAATCCCAAAGACGGCGTTAAGATTCTCGGAAATGGAGAAATTACCAAAAAGCTTACGGTAAAGGCAAATGCTTTCAGTGCATCCGCAAAAGAAAAGATCGAAGCTGTTGGTGGAACTGCAGAGGTGATGTAATATGTTTACAACCCTAAAAAATGCATTAAAAATCAAAGAAATCAGAAATAAACTTTTGTTTACACTGGGTATGCTGGTTGTGATCCGTTTGGGATCGCAGCTGCCCGTTCCCGGCGTGGACCGTCACTATTTTTCCAATTGGTTTGCACAGCAGACAGGGGATGCCTTTAACTTTTTTGATGCTTTTACAGGCGGTTCGTTTTTAAATATGTCGATTCTCGCCTTGAACATCACGCCTTATATCACATCCTCCATTATTATGCAGCTGCTTACCATTGCGATTCCGAAGTTGGAGGAGATGCAGAAGGAAGGGGAGGACGGAAGAAAGAAGATCGCTTCCATTACCCGTTACCTGACAGTTGGACTTGCTCTGATCGAGTCCTCGGCAATGGCATTTTATTTTGCAAACAGCAATGTGATGGAAAAGGTAAATGCGATTAATGTGATCATGGTGATCACGGCGCTTACGGCGGGAAGTGCATTCCTGATGTGGGTGGGAGAACGAATCACGGAAAATGGCGTAGGAAACGGTATTTCCATTGTGCTTATTATCAACATTATTTCCAGGATTCCCCAGGACATCAGCCAGCTGTTTGAGCAGTTTGTTTTTGGCAAGGCGATTGCAGTAGGTGCGGTAGCGGCAATTGTGATCATTGCGATTATTGTGGCAATGGTGGTGATGGTTATCATCTTAAACGACGGCGTCCGCAAAATTCCTGTTCAGTATGCCAAGAAGGTACAGGGAAGAAAGATGGTAGGAGGTCAGACCTCATCCATTCCCCTGAAAATCAATACCGCCGGCGTTATTCCGATTATTTTTGCATCATCCCTGTTTCAGCTGCCCATTGTGATCAGCAGCTTTGTGGGATATAACGGAACCGGCGTATGGGGACAGATTTTAAAAGGATTGAATTCCGGAAACTGGTGTAAGCCCAGTGAGCCTGTTTATTCCCTTGGATTGATCGTATATGTGGTTTTGGTTATTTTCTTTGCTTATTTCTATACATCCATTACTTTTAATCCCATAGAGATCGCAGAGAACATGAAAAAACAGGGCGGATTTATTCCCGGAATCAGACCCGGAAAACCTACCAGCGAATATCTCACAAAGATTCTGAATTATATTATCTTTATCGGAGCAGTAGGTCTTACCATCGTATGTGTAGTGCCTTTTGTATTTAACGGTGTATTTGGCGCGCAGGTATCCTTTGGCGGAACCAGCTTGATCATTATTGTCAGCGTAGTGCTTGAGACAATGAAGCAGATCGAATCACAGATGCTGGTACGCAATTATAAAGGTTTTTTAAATGACTAAAGCAGTTATTTGACATGAAATATAGTTAGAGGTTAAAGAAAAGCTCGAAGGATCAGGACAGCTTTTCTTTTTCCTCTATATTAGCATGAGAGGAAATTACAATGAAAATAATTATGTTAGGCGCTCCCGGAGCAGGAAAGGGCACGCAGGCAAAAATGATTGCAGAGCAATATGGTGTGCCTCATATTTCCACAGGGGATATTTTCAGGGCAAATATCAAAAATGGCACAGAGCTTGGAATGGAAGCAAAAAAATATATGGATCAGGGGCTTTTGGTGCCTGATGAGCTTACGGTTAAAATTCTCCTTGACAGAGTGGCACAGGCGGACTGTAAGAATGGCTATGTGCTGGACGGATTTCCCAGAACGATCCCCCAGGCGGAGGTTCTGGATAAGGCGTTATCGGAAATTGGCGATCAGATCGATTTTGCTATCAATGTGGATGTGCCGGATGAAAACATTGTCAGGCGCATGGGCGGAAGGCGTGCCTGCTTAAGCTGCGGCGCAACATATCATATAGAGCATGTTCCGCCTAAAAAAGAAGGCTTTTGCGATACATGCGGATCAGAATTGGTGCTTCGTGACGATGATAAACCGGAAACCGTACAAAACCGCCTGGAAGTTTATCATAAGCAGACCCAGCCCCTTATTGATTTTTACCAGGCAAAAGGCATTTTAAAGACGGTGGACGGCACAGTGGATATGAAAGATGTATTTGCGGCGATCGTAGCGATCTTAGGCTGAAAGGCAAGGTTTTAAAATGGCTGTCACGATCAAATCAGAAAGAGAAATAGAGCTTATGCGCGAATCCTGCCGGATTCTTGCCCAGGTTCACGGACAATTGGGGGAAGCCATCAAACCGGGGATATCTACCTGGGATATCGACGCTTTGGGAGAAAAACTGATCCGCAGTTATGGATGCGTACCTAACTTCTTAAATTATAATGGCTACCCTGCATCGATTTGCGTTTCTGTAAATGATGAGGTGGTTCACGGAATTCCCTCGAAAGACAGGATACTGATGGAAGGGGATATTGTCAGTCTGGATGCGGGGCTGATCTATAAGGGCTATCATTCGGATGCGGCGCGTACTTATCCGGTAGGAAAGGTCAGCAGGGACGCTGAAAAACTGATAGAAGTGACCAGGCAGAGCTTTTTTGAAGGAATCAAATATGCCAGAGCAGGCAATCATCTGTATGATATATCCAATGCCATTGATGCTTATTGCAGCAGTTTTGGTTACGGGATCGTAAGGGATCTGGTAGGGCATGGAATCGGCACCAGCCTTCATGAAGAACCCCAGATTCCCAACTTTAAGCAGTGGCGAAGAGGGATTAAGCTTCGCCCGGGAATGACGCTGGCAATAGAACCTATGATCAATATGGGAAGCTGCTATGTGGAATGGCTGGATGACGACTGGACAGTGGTTACAGAGGATGGCTCCCTTTCAGCACACTATGAAAACACAGTGTTGATTACGGAAGGGGAACCGGAGATCCTGACACTGCTTCCTGGTCAGAAATGAGGAATACAATGATAGGAATGTTTGCCGTATCCAAAGCGGGGCATGACAAAGGGCAGATGTATCTGATCGTCAGAGAAGAGGGAGATTTTGTTTATCTTGTGGACGGAAAAACCAGGAAGCTTGACCATCCCAAGAAAAAGCGGAAGAAGCATCTGCAGTTGGTAAAAACGGGGCTTGATGAGAACCTGTTGGAAAAAATGAGAAATCAGAATATCATATATAATGAAGAAATCCAGTATGCTATTAAGGTAAGAATGAACTCAGGGCATTCAAACAGTGAAATGACGGTATGTAATAAGGAGGTAACGCATGTCAAAAGCTGATGTAATTGAAATTGAAGGAACGGTAGTGGAAAAGCTTCCCAATACCATGTTTCAGGTGGAGCTTGAAAACGGGCACAGAGTGCTGGCGCATATCAGCGGAAAGCTGAGACAGAATTTTATTCGTATTCTTCCGGGCGACAAGGTTACGCTGGAGTTATCCCCCTATGATCTCAGTAAAGGAAGGATTATTTGGAGAGATAAATAAATTCTGAAGCAAAATATTTGCCAAAGCAATAGAATACACTTGCATTTGCAGGTATATCGTGCTATAATGTAAAACGGTCTTTTTTGAAAGGAGGGTTTAACATGAAGGTTAGATCATCAGTAAAACCGATTTGCGACAAGTGCAAAATCATCAAGAGAAAAGGACGTATCAGAGTGATCTGTGAGAATCCGAAGCACAAACAGAGACAAGGATAATCCGCTGTTTTAAAACAGGAGGGTTCTTGTCCAATTATGATGAAGCGGCTGCAGTGCAGCGTTTGATTTTAGCTGCACTGATAAATATAATTGTACGAAGGAGCCTTAGAGATTACTTCTTGGTTCGTGAAAAATCGCGTAAGATCGGTGAATTCCGATTGGGCGAAGACCGCCCCAATCAATTAGTATCAGCGCAGGTTAAGTGCGCAAAAGAAAATGGAGGAAACGTAAATGGCTCGTATTGCAGGTGTTGACTTACCCAGAGAAAAACGTGTGGAGATCGGTTTGACTTATGTCTACGGAATCGGAAGAGCAAGCTCTAATAAGATTCTTGCAGAGGCAAAGGTGAATCCCGATACCCGTGTCAGAGAGTTAACAGACGACGAAGTGAAGAGAATCAGCGAAGTGATCGACGCTGGTTACATGGTGGAAGGCGATTTGAGAAGAGAAGTTGCCATGAACATCAAGAGACTTCAGGAGATCGGATGCTACAGAGGTATCCGTCACAGAAAAGGTCTTCCCGTACGTGGACAGAAGACAAAGACAAACGCAAGGACAAGAAAAGGTCCTAAGAGAACAGTTGCCAACAAGAAGAAATAATCCGATTATTTTTCTCTTTTGGCAGGAAGCTTGTAAACAATTTCATTTGAATTTAAAGAAAGTAGGTTAGTTTAAAATGGCAGCAAAAAAAGTTACCAAAAAAGTGACAAAAAAACGTGTCAAGAAAAACGTTGAACATGGACAGGCACATATTCAGTCTTCCTTTAACAACACCATTGTTACATTGACAGACAATGAAGGAAATGCCTTAAGCTGGGCAAGCGCCGGCGGTCTTGGTTTTAGAGGTTCAAGGAAATCTACTCCATATGCAGCGCAGATGGCGGCTGAAACAGCTACAAAGGCTGCACTGGTACATGGTTTGAAGACAGTTGACGTTATGGTGAAAGGTCCCGGCTCAGGTCGTGAGGCAGCGATCCGCGCTCTTTCCGCATGCGGTCTGGAAGTAACCAGTATCAGGGACGTGACACCTGTTCCTCATAACGGATGCCGCCCGCCTAAGCGTCGTCGTGTATAATAAGAAAAATACGTGAATACAGTAACAAAGAATAGAAAGTTGGAAGAAGGCGCCATGCGCTGTAAACAATAGCAGGAGGAAAATAAAAATGGCAGTAAACAGAGTTCCGGTATTAAAAAGATGCAGATCACTTGGTCTTGATCCTGTATTTTTAGGATATGACAAGAAATCAAACAGAACAAATGCAAGAGCAGGCAAAAAGGTAAGTGAATATGGGCTTCAGCTGAGAGAAAAACAGAAAGCAAAATTCATTTACGGCGTGCTGGAGAAACCCTTCAGAAATTACTACAAAAAAGCAGACAGAATGAAAGGCATGACCGGTGAAAACCTTATGGTTATGCTGGAAAGCAGACTTGACAGCGTTGTCTTCAGAATGGGCTTTGCAAGGACCAGAAGAGAAGCAAGACAGGTTGTAGGTCATAAGCATGTATTGGTGAACGGAAAGCCGGTTCAGATTCCTTCCTACCTGGTAAAGGCAGGGGATGTGATCGAAATCAGAGAGAAATCCAGATCCTTACAGAGATACAAAGACATCCTTGAGGTAACAGGCGGAAGACTTGTTCCCGAATGGATGGAGGTGGATCAGGAGGCATTAAAGGGAACAGTTAAGAACCTTCCTACCAGAGAAATGATCGATGTTCCCGTAAATGAAATGCTTATCGTCGAGTTATATTCTAAGTAAAACGATGCGCAGAGTTTTATTTCGTAAAGGAGGGTATTTGCAGTGTTTGATTTTGAAAGACCAAATATTGAGGTAGCAGAAATCTCTGAGGATAAAAAGTATGGCAGATTTGTCGTAGAACCTCTGGAAAGAGGATACGGCATCACATTGGGGAATTCACTTAGAAGAATTATGCTCTCTTCACTTCCTGGCGCAGCTGTGAGCCAGGTTAAGATTGACGGCGTTCTGCATGAATTCAGTTCCGTTGAAGGCGTTAAGGAAGATGTAACTGAAATCATTATGAACATCAAGAGCCTTGCAATCAGAAACAACAGCGATACAAACGAACCCAAAACCGCATATATCGAATATGAGGGTGAGGGTGTTGTGAAAGCCTCAGACATTCAGTGCGATCAGGATATTGAAATTTTAAATCCCGAGCTTACAATTGCAACCTTAAGCGGAAAGAATACCAAGCTTTACATGGAACTGACGATTACAAAGGGCAGAGGCTATGTAAGTGCAGATAAGAACAAGAGCGAGGATCTGCCCATTGGTGTAATTGCAATTGATTCCATTTATACACCTGTGGAAAGAGTAAACGTAACCGTTGAAAATACCCGTGTAGGACAGATCACAGACTTTGACAAGCTGACCCTGGATGTTCACACAAACGGAACCCTGGTGCCGGATGAGGCAGTCAGCCTTGCCGCAAAGGTGCTCAGCGAGCATTTAAGCCTTTTCATAGACTTATCCGAGAACGCTAAAACCGCAGAGGTGATGGTGGAGAAGGAAGAGGATGAGAAGGAAAAAGTTCTGGAAATGAGCATTGACGAGTTAGAACTGTCAGTCCGCTCCTACAACTGCTTAAAGCGTGCAGGCATCAATACAGTGGAAGAACTGACCAATAAGACCTCTGAGGATATGATGAAGGTTCGTAATCTGGGACGCAAATCACTGGAAGAAGTTCTTGCAAAATTAAAAGAGTTAGGATTACAGCTGAATCCAAGCGATGAAGGCTGAATACATTTAGATGAAGCGTAAGGCGGTAAATCCAAAGAGTTCGTCTGCGTTCTCATAAATGGAAGAAAACTGCATTCGGTAAGTAAGCCCAAAGAGCGTGGCCGGATGTACCATGAAGGGCACAGCCCATTGAGAAAGGAGCCAAAAAGATGGCAAAATACAGAAAACTGGGTAAAACATCAGACCAGAGAAAAGCATTACTGAGAAATCAGGTAACAGCCCTGATCTACAAGGGTAAGATTACCACTACACTTGCCAGAGCAAAAGAAGTTCAGAAGATCGCCGACGGACTGATCGCTCTTGCAGTGAAAGAAAAAGACAATTATGAGACCGTTACTGTTTCCGCAAAGGTTCCTGTAAAGGACAAAGACGGAAAGAGAGTAAAAGAAGTGGTTGACGGCAAGAAGGTTACCAAATTTGAAACCGTTGACAAGCAGATCAAAAAGGATCTGCCTTCCAGACTTCATGCAAGACATCAGATGCTCAAGGTTTTATACCCTGTAACAGAGGTTCCTGCTACAAAGGCAGGAAGAAAGAGAGGCACAAAGGAAGTTGACCTTGTGGCAAAGCTGTTTGACGAGTATGGAACCAAGTACGCAAGCCGTAACGGTGGTTATACAAGAATCATCAAAGTTGGCCAGCGTAAGGGCGATGGAGCGTTGGAAGTCGTTCTGGAGTTAGTTTAATTAAGAAGCTGTTAGAGAACCCTGCATGAGAGTGCGGGGTTTCTTTGCGTTAGAGTTCGTGCTATAATAAGTGATAATAGAAATAAGATTGCAGGTACAAAAGAGAGGACGATGTTTTATGGATGTGGTATATCAGGCTGTTAAGAATTTTTTGAAGTCTTTTGTAAATTTATTTGTGGCGTTGGTTGAGTTGATTACGTCATTGATCAATGGGATCGCGTCTGTATTGAAAAAGTTAAGTCCATGGGCATCGGATAAATATACGGAGTTAAGGAGCGGACGGAGCAGTCTTGGAGAAGCTGTGAAGCGAGGGATGAAGGGAAAAAGAGAAAGCATTCTGGATTGTCAGAAGGATGAGACGGAATTGGTGGAGAAGTTGCGGGAGGAACTGCGTGGGAAGGCTACAAGTAAGGAGGAATATCTTTTTCTTTGTGCAAGAACGTCAGACTCCGGAAGAGAGTTTCTTGCCATCGTTTTATCGCTGTTGGCGTTGGTGCTTGCAGGAGGCGTTGTGATTGCCGGGAACAGCAGGATGGAGTACAGGATTTGTGTGTTGCTGGTTATGGCGGCGGTGTGCGTGGCGACCTGCATTGCCATTAACAGACAGCGGCTGAAAGCAGCAGAAAACAGGCTGATCAGACAGATATTGGAGGAAGAATTTAGAAGTAAGGTATATCGGGAAGAGACTGGATCGTCAAAGGAAAATAAAGTTGAGAATACTGAGAAGGCGGACAGTGCAGAGGCGTTAGAAAAGCAGGATAAAGAAGAAAAAGCGGTATAGATTGAGGCGGGGGAAGGAAAATTATAAAGCATAGGGCATTTGAAAGATTGTCAATGCGGGGTGAGTGATGAATTTATATGTAAAAAATGTGGGAAAAATCGAAAAGGCTGATACGAAGGATAGGATGTGCAAACATGACGCAGTGCCCATTGAAGAGTTTGCAAGGCAAGAGGGGATTACATTATGATCCAATATAAAATATTTATTGAAAAAAGAGCGCAGAAATTTATTAAAAAACTTCCAAAGCAAGATAAAGTAAGACTGTTAAAAGCAATCAATGAATTACCTAAAGGTGATATTAAACCAATGCAAGAGATGCTATGAGACATCAATCTTCTCTGTTTCTTCCGCACGGGAACCGGATGATTCTTTTTTTCGATTCTGTCTTACAAACACCTTTCCCTGTTCTAAATAAATCTCTTTCTGTTCCTCTGACAAAGAACGAAAAATATGCAAAAGAACCTGCTCACTATGCGTATTTCCGTTTTTGATCTCATGATTCAATAGAAAATCTGTGGATACCTTGAAAAAATCAGCGATACAAACTAATGTGGCATAGTCCGGTTCACGAATATTCTGAATATAATTTCCCAGCGCGGAAGGAGAAAGCGTCAGTTCTTCCGCCAGTTGTTTTTGCGTCATATCATATTGTTCTAATAATTCTTTTATATTCTCACCCAGTTTCATATTGAATATCCTCCCTTTCTTATATTAACGAAAATGGGCTTTTCTTCTGCTTATATACACATTATGAGTTGACATTACACGTTATGTGTTTTAAAATATTTACAATATACTACTTTATATATATGGAGGTTCTAAAATGCGACATAAAAGTAAATCTTTCCCGATCAACACAGAAATTGACGGCAGGGAACTGGCTGAAGCTGTTACATCCTATCTGGCTGCACAATTTCCAAATGCAAAGATTGAAAATCAATCGGAAAATAATACTTATACTATTTCCTTTGTTCAAGATGCCGAACCCATAAAAATAGAAAAAAAGCCGGCTTTGCGTAATACAAAGGTCATATGCTCTCGGATCTCCATTTGCCTGACAGACAGGCTTTGTAAGGTAGAGATAGAAACCGATGCCTTTCGAATAAACAGAAGAAACCCTAAAGACAAGGTTTTAAATTTACTCTTATCTGCAGGCACTGTAGGCGCAATAGTTATTTTCCCGGGCATAACCCCATTTGTCATGTCCGGCATAGCAGGCGCAGGAATTGTTGCCATTGCCAATAGTATGGAAACGAAATTATTTCGCTTCATTAAAGACTATATAAATGCTTAAGAGAAAGGAATTTGGAAGATGAATACCGAACAAGATTACGCCGTTCAAGATAATATTACGGAAGAATCTGCGGCGAATACTCAGCAGACGATATTGGAAAAAATAGAGGAGTTAGATGATAAACTAAACGATATTAACATCGAACGGCAGAATCTATGTGCTCAGAAGCAGGCTCTTGAGCAGGAGGTGACGCTTTTAAGCCGCCAAAAAAAGAAGTGTAGATCCTCTATTTCTAAGCTTAAAGCAGGAAAAGTACTGGGGATGCTCCTCTTTCATTATGTCGCAATCCTATCTATCATAATTATTACAACTGCATTATTCTTATCAGAAGATTCTTCTGATAAGGATGCAATATCGGCTGAATATGATAAAAAGATTTCTGATTTGGATCTTTCGCTCAATGATCTTATACAGCAAAAAAAGGAAGTGTCTAATACTCTTATACAGCAAAAGCATACAATGCATCTATCTGCTCGCAATACGGCGGATACCATCTTGACAGAAGATAACGGAAAGGAGCTGGATGCCTATATTGCTTCTCTCAACCGTTATCCATCCAAGCAGGTCACACAGAAGGAATTGGACGGCATTTCTTATTATGAGGTTTTACAAAAATATGATTTGGGACAGTATTTGCTGAGCGATTCCGGAAATTCTGCGATTTATCCGGGCGCCATCGTCAGCGGAGATTCTCTTATGCGGGGAACTGCTGACTACGCCCTTGTTTCACAGCCGAGAACCCCCATGACGCTTGTATGCAGTTCTGGCGGAAACGCTATCCAGCTGGATCATGTCAGCTATGGAACTGCTAAAGATGCAGTCAAACAGCTTTGGGATTCCTCAGATAAAAAAATTGCTGAAAAATGGGAGTATTCTCTTCACTCCATCAAAGATGTGTTTAGCCTGAATGCTTCCCTTGGCATTGGAAATTCAATGTTTAGTGCAAGCGGTGGCATCAACTTATCAGAAACCACTTCCACAATAGCCATTAGCTTTACGGAAACTTATTTTTCTGTTGCCGCAGAACCGTTAAGTAGCGCTACCAAATACTTTCAAACAGGAAGTGACCTAAAAAGCCTGGGGGAGTACGAGCCGGCTTATGTTTCCTCGGTGGATTATGGACGAATGATCATTGTGCTGGCGACTGCCAATTTGTCGGAAGCCGATTTGAAAGCGGAACTTTCGGCTAATATAAAAGGAGTCGATATCGGCGCAGATATTGGATATATTAAAGAGAACATTGACTCTGATTGTCAGGTATTCTGTTACGGAGGAGATTCTGCTCAGACATTACAGGCAATCAGTAATGATGAAAAAAGCGGCGGATTGAAACAATGGTGGGACAAATTAATTTACGGAGAGGCGGAGGATATCAGCGCTGCCAATCAGATGATAACCAGCGATAGTTCTTTGACAAATCCCCTTCCGTTGAGATATCATTTAAACTATCTTTCTGATAATACCAGCGTACCGGCTACAGCGATCATAAGCGATACGATTATTTCAAAAGATGTTGCCCGTCTTATGACAATATCTCTGGAAGGAGATCTGCCCGGGACATTTCGCCTGTCCGACTCTGTGAACGCGATCGGTTATGTAGTAAATGCGGATCAAATTCAAATTAATAAAAAGGGGGAGACAACAGGCGAAATTCAGTTCATCTGGGATTCCTCCAAATCAGGCTCGCTGACAGGATTTTTTAATGATGAGTCCTTTGCTTTTAACTTGGCAGATGTTTTGGAGAAGCCTGATTCCAGCTTTACATTACCATTGGCAACAAAATCTTTTAAAGGTACGAATGCAACTATCCGTATTTCTGACAAACTGTATGAAATACCGTGATTTCATTTCTATCAGATTGATGGAGGCAAAATTATGAAATTTTCTAAAAAAAACGAATCCAAAACCCCAAAACAGCCTAAAAGCATAGAGGAGATCTACAAAGATAAAAAACAGCAGTTGGCTTCTGAACAGGCGGCTCTTACATATGACAGGCAAATGTTCAAACAGGATACCCGCATCGGAACCCTGCAAAAAGAACTGGAACAGTTTGAACAGCAATTACAGGCTGTCAGGCAAAAGAATAAAAAAAGCTGGGCAAAAGTAATTGTATTCTGGATAGCCCTTTATGCATTGGTAGCAGCAGGATGGGGATATCAAACATATGAACATAATAAAGAGCTGGAAGCATATCAACAGCAGCGAGAAAGTGAACTGGCGGAACACAGTGCTGAAATAGAAAAGCAAAAGCAGGAATTACAGCAACAAATAGAGGAAGCTACACAGCAATTGGAATCGACAAAAAGTTAATCTACCACCTTTTGAAAATGCTGATAATCCTTACTGGAATTCCAATTCCCGCCCCAGGTAAACCCATGCTCCTTAAAGAGCTTGTAGCACAGATCATTTTCATCAATTTTATAAGGAAAATTTTGGGAGCGGTCAGCGTATATCTCACTTCCTTCAGGGGAGATATAGGTTTCACCGCTTCCGTCTTTATTGAAAACAACGTAAGGGTTATAAAAAGGATTCACATCGATGGCACAGCCCAATGCATGCTTGGACAGATTACTTGTCCCATCTACCACCCGGTAATTAAAGCAGGAGGTATTATTATCCAGCATGGAAGCCGTATCATCTCCCCCGTATTCATCGATCAGCCTGACTTTCTCCAACTGATATTCATTCAAATAAAGCTCATAAAAAATTTCCGCAAGATCCTGTGCGATTCCCCTGTGGCAGATCAATTCTCCCGTCTGTACTTCCCCGTTAAAATCATAATAAAGCACCTGCATATACCGCAGATCATCATAGCTGACGGCAAGCTCCTCCTCATCGGGAACCACATTCACTGCATTCAAAGACAAAGCAGGGGCAATGGTTTCAGAGACAGGATAAGAAATCCCCGTAATCCGTGCAACCACGGCATCCGTCAAAGGCTGATAAAAAAATCCCTCCTGATAATGAACGCTTTCCTCCGTCTCTTTTTCTGTCAACGGCGCAGGAGTCGCAGTGGGCATAGCTGATGGAATAGCCGATGGCATAGCTGAAGGCGCAGGCGTAGCCACAACGTCAGCCTCAGGGAAAGCTGTAGAAGCAGCATCCGCCAAAGGGCTTGGCGCTATGGTCCGATCCGGCGTAGCATAAGCAATTTCCGGATTCTGCTCCGCATATTCCGAAAGCGTTTCCCCTGCCGTAAGCACCCTGCTCAAAACCGAACACACCAATATAAGAAGAAATAAAAAGCCAATAGGCTTAATCCATTTATTCATAACCAAAGCTCCTTCCCTGCATAAGTATCATACGATAAATCAGAATCTATTGCAAATGAAAACAATATCTTGTACAATATAAAGCGGACAAAAAACAGCTGTAAATATAAGGAAACAACCATGGGAATCATAGAAACCAAGGACTTGGTATTTGAATATATCAGACGAGATGAGGAAGGAAACGTAGAAGGCATCACCCGTGCGGTAGACGAAGTCAACCTGAATATCAGGCAGGGAGATTTCGTGGCGATCCTGGGGCATAACGGCTCCGGCAAATCCACCCTTGCAAAGCATATCAACGCTATCCTTTATCCCACCGAAGGAACCGTATGGGTGGATGGAAAGGATACCGCCAAAGAAGAAAACCTGTGGGATGTAAGGCAGGAAGCCGGGATGGTGTTTCAGAATCCGGATAACCAGATCATTGGTCAGGTAGTGGAAGAGGATGTGGGCTTTGGACCGGAAAATCTGGGCGTTCCCACAAAGGAGATCTGGGAACGGGTGGAGGAGAGTCTTAAGGCTGTGGGCATGTACGAATTTCGCAAGCATTCCCCCAATAAGCTTTCAGGGGGACAGAAGCAGAGAGTCTCCATTGCAGGTGTGATCGCCATGCACCCCAAGTGCATCGTTCTGGACGAACCCACGGCAATGCTGGACCCCAATGGACGAAAAGAAGTGATCCGCGCTGCCCGCGCCCTGAACGATGTGGAGGAGATCACGATTATACTGATCACTCATTATATGGAAGAGATCATTCACGCAAACAGGGTGTTCGTTATGGATAAGGGAAGGATCGCCATGGAGGGAACACCCAGGGAGATTTTTTCGCAGGTGGAAAAGTTGAAAGCGTTGCGGCTGGACGTACCCCAGGTGACCCTGCTGGCGCATGAGCTTAAAAAAAGCGGTTTAGCCATTCCGGAGGGGATTTTAACCTGCGATGAGCTGGTGGCGGCGCTGGGACAGTTAAACAGGCGGAGATGAGGAAAAAATGTCAATTATCTTGGATCATGTCAATTATATATATGAAGCGGGAACTGCAATGGAGTATGCCGCGTTAAAGGACATCAATCTGGTGATACCGGAAGGACAGTTTATCGGGCTGATCGGTCATACAGGATCGGGAAAGTCTACCCTGGTACAGCATTTAAATGGACTCCTGGCGCCTACCAGCGGAAATGTGTATTATAACGGAGCGGATATCCACGACAAGGATTATAATAAGAAGGAACTGCGCAGTAAGGTAGGGCTTGTGTTTCAATATCCGGAGCATCAGTTGTTTGAGATAGATGTGTTTTCCGATGTGTGTTTTGGACCCAAAAATCTGGGGCTGGATAAAAAGGAAACGGAATTGAGGGCTTATGCCGCACTGAAGCAGGTAGGGCTGGAGGATGAATATTTTTACCAGTCGCCCTTTGATCTCTCAGGAGGACAAAAGCGCAGAGTGGCGATAGCAGGCGTTCTTGCCATGAAACCGGAGGTGCTGATTTTAGATGAGCCCACGGCGGGATTGGACCCCAAGGGCAGGGATGAGATTCTGGATCAGATCGCCAAACTTCGGGAAGAGACGGGCATGACGGTGGTGCTTGTATCCCACAGCATGGAGGATGTGGCAAAATATGTGGACAGGATCATTGTGATGAACAGAGGGCAGATCATGTTCGACAATGAGCCAAGAGAGGTTTTCCGACATTATAAAGAACTGGAGGCAGTGGGTCTTGCAGCGCCTCAGGTTACTTATATCATGCAGGCGCTTAAGAAAAGCGGTCTTCCCGTAGACACAGATATCACAACGATTCAGGAGGCAAAAACCTCCATATTGAACGCCCTTAAGGCGTAACGCTATGCAGCGATATGCCCTGAGCGCATAAAGAGAGGAACTATGTTAAGAGATATTACACTGGGACAATATTATCAGACAGACTCGGTGATTCATCGGCTGGACCCGCGGGTAAAGCTGGTGACTACCATCTGTTATATTATTTCCCTTTTTATCGTAGACAATTTCATAGGCTATGTGATAGCAGGGCTTTTTCTGATGCTGGTGATCAGGCTTTCCAAAGTGCCGCCCAAGTTTATGATCAGAGGAATGAAATCTATCTTATTTTTATTGATAATAGCGGTAGGCTTCAACTTGTTTTTGACGCCGGGAGAGACGCTGGTTGCCTTTTGGAAGCTGCGGATTACCAAAGAAGGGGTTCGACTTGCGGCGTTTATGGCGATCCGCCTTGTGTTTTTGATTATGGGTTCCTCCGTGATGACCCTTACCACAACGCCCAATAATCTGACAGACGGCATGGAAAAGCTTTTAGGTCCTTTGAAAAAGATCAGAGTGCCGGTACATGAAATTTCCATGATGATGTCCATAGCCCTTCGCTTTATCCCCATCCTGCTGGAGGAAACGGACAAGATCATGAAGGCGCAGATTGCCAGAGGGGCGGATTTCGAGAGCGGTAATCTGATCAAAAAGGCGAAGAGCCTTGTTCCCTTGCTTGTTCCCCTTTTTATTTCCGCATTCAGGCGCGCCAATGACCTGGCAATGGCGATGGAGGCAAGATGCTACAGGGGCGGGGAGCACCGCACCAAAATGAAGCCCTTGGTTTATCACAGAAGAGACGGCATTGCCTATGGCGTGGTAGTATGTTACCTGGCGCTTTGTATTGCATTGGGAAAGATTTTATTATGAAAAGAGTAAAACTGGTGGTGGCTTATGACGGCACGGCTTATCATGGCTGGCAGTTGCAGCCGGGAGCGCCCACCATTGAAGGAGAATTGAATCGTGCCTTAGGGGAATTGCTTGGGGAGAAAATTACGGTGATCGGAGCCAGCAGAACAGACGCGGGTGTTCATGCGCTGTGTAATGTGGCGGTGTTTGATACGGATTCTCCCATTCCGGGGGAAAAGATGTCCTATGCCCTGAACCAGCGCCTGCCGGAGGATATCCGGATTCAAAGCTCGGAGGAAGTGGCGCCGGATTTTCATCCAAGACATTGCAGCAGCCGAAAGACATACGAATACAGGATTTTGAATACGCCCTTTCCTCTGCCCACCAGGAGGTTATATGCTCATTTTGCCTATGTGCCCTTGGATGTGGAAAAAATGAGACAAGGCGCTTCTTACCTGGTAGGCAAGCATGATTTTAAAAGCTTCTGCGCAGCGGCAGGCACAGCGGAAACGACTGTAAGAACCATTTATCAGTTGACAGTAGAAAAAGAGGAAAACGAGGTTATCATCAGCGTATGTGGAAGCGGCTTCCTTTATAATATGGTAAGAATTATAGCGGGAACATTGATGGAGGCAGGACGGGGGAGCATACGCCCGGAACAGGTGAAGGAGATCCTGGAAGGGCGGGAACGGCAGCTGGCTGGTCCTACAGCGCCGGCGTGCGGGCTGACGCTAGTCCGGTATGAGTTTTTGTGAAAAGTAATTTTGCAGGCATTTGCGGTTAAAATATATAAATTTACTGTTGACACGCACGGGAGCGTATAATATAATTATTCAATGTGGCGACGTTTGTTTATGCTATGCCTGATAAGCCTTTGAACTGAATGAAAACAGGAAGAAAGCTTGTCATATCCCTAGGCAGAGTATAATAAATAGAAGATCTGATATGATTTGAAGTGATCCCGGCGGCCCGGACATCCGTCTGGTGAATGGAGAACCATCAGGAGAAAACAGGTTTAACCGAGTAAGAATGGAGGATTATCATGAAAACATTTATGGCTAGTCCTGCTACAATCGAAAGAAAATGGTATGTAGTGGACGCTGCGAATATGACACTGGGACGTTTGGCTTCAGAAGTGGCTAAAGTATTGAGAGGTAAGAATAAACCGATCTTTACGCCCCATATGGACACCGGCGATTATGTAATCATTGTAAATGCTGATAAAGTAAAAGTAACAGGTAGAAAGCTGGATCAGAAGATTTATTATCACCATTCAGATTATGTTGGCGGCATGAAGGAAACTACCCTTCGTGAAATGCTTGCCAAGA
Source organism: uncultured Lachnospiraceae bacterium (assembly GCA_947172705.1). Lineage (GTDB taxonomy): Bacteria > Bacillota > Clostridia > Lachnospirales > Lachnospiraceae > Suilimivivens. The sequence continues at coordinate 5,726 of CAMWCA010000050.1, read as the reverse complement.
AGCCTGAGAAGGTAGTTGAGCTTGCTGTTAAGGGCATGCTTCCCAAGGGACCTTTAGGAAGACAGATGTATACGAAACTTCATGTATATGCAGGACCTGAGCATCAGCATGCAGCTCAGAAGCCTGAAGCATTAACTTTTTAAGAGGGACTGAAAGGAGAAGATGAAAATGGCTAAATCAGCAAGGTTCTACGGAACAGGTAGAAGAAAAAAATCAATTGCCAGAGTATATTTAATGCCCGGTAAAGGCGATATTGTAATCAATAAAAGACCTATAGATGAATATTTCGGTTCAGAAACACTGAAAGTAATCGTTCGTCAGCCTATGGCTGCAACAGAAACGGTTGACAAGTACGATGTTCTGGTTAACGTTCGCGGCGGCGGTTATACAGGTCAGGCAGGCGCTATCAGACATGGTATTTCAAGAGCGTTGCTTCAGGTAGACGCAGATTTCAGACCTGTTTTGAAGAAAGCAGGTTTCTTGACAAGAGATCCTCGTATGAAAGAAAGAAAGAAATACGGTCTCAAGGCAGCACGCCGTGCACCGCAGTTCTCCAAGAGATAGGCAAACAAAATATCAAATATGGATATCATCCCCAGAACGGATATGTTTTGGGGATTTTCCTGTTTTTGTATAAAATGCCAATAGATATTTATTAGAAAATGAGTATAATATAAGTAAGAAGTTCGGAAGAGCTTCTTACTATTCTACCAAAACTGCATATTAGCGTTTATAGAAAAGGTACGAATGCAGGTTTTTTTGTAATTAATTTAGGTAGTATGAATAAAGTGAAGGTCTCCATTAACCTTTGGTAGCCAATCCATAAAGAGATGAACATTAAAGAAGGTCTCCATTAACCTTCGGTAATCAATCCGTAAAGAGATGAACATTAACGAGTGGGAAGTTGTCATAGCTTCCCACATTTTTTTGGAAAAGGAGCTGCAAGGTGTTTAAACTTGATGGGAATATGAAGTTTATTAACATAGATTCAAATTATATTAAAAAGTTAAATCTGGCATGCCCAGAAGTGTATTATAAATCAGTAGGCTATGATAATAAGCCATACATAGGTATTTTAATAAATGAAGAAAATCGGACATATGTCATTCCGTTATCTTCTGCAAAAGAAAAGCATAAAAACTGGAAAAACATTAATCAGGAATGTTATCTGGTGTATGAATATGCTTTAAAATCAAAAATGGGGGATGCAGATATTTGGGTACAAGATGATGTGGAAAGTATGGTCAAACATATCATGGCGGTGATAGACATTAAGAAAATGATTCCCGTTAAATCGGGGGTATATAAAGATATAAATTTGAACAAAGAAAATGCTGATACACCAGAAACAGTAAAATATAAGGATTTAATGAATAAAGAATATTCTTTTTGCCTGAAAATTGCTGAAGATTTATTAATGAAAGCTAATAGGTTGTATAATAGTCAGATGGCTACGGGAAAGGTTAAAAAGTTTTGCTGTGATTTTAAATTGCTGGAGCAAGTGTGCGATACATATGTGATTTAATATGAGGATTAAAACAAGATATGTAGATTTCATAATGGAAGTGCTGCCATGTGTGATATTAAAAAATATGAAAAAATTTATGAGGATATACAAAAACTACAGCTAGAAGATACTTTGCAACTTATATTGGAGGCGGAAACAGAAGAACAAAGAAGCTTTTATGAGATGATGGCGATTTCCTCCTGCAAAAGAAACAGAGACAGGTAATAGAAAGGAATCTCTTTTAGCGACAAAGTACATTCTGATAGCAGGAGTTAGAGATTCGAAATTGGTTAGAAAAGGTTTCAGGAGGAATAGAACATGCTGCCAACCAGAGAAGAAGCAGAGAAAATTTTAAAGGAAGCCGAAAGCTGCAATCCCGGACCATGGGGGAATCACAGCAGGGTAGTGGCGCACTGTGCTGAGAAGATAGCCGCAAGATGTCAGGGAATGGATTCCCGCAAGGCATATATTGTAGGCTTATTGCACGATATTGGAAGGAAATTCGGCGTAAGGCATCTGGGACATGTATCGGACGGTTATTCCTATATGATGTCCCTGGGATATGATGAGGCGGCAAGGGTCTGCCTGACACACTCCTTTAACAACCAGACAACCAGGGACTACATTGGACGGTTTGACACCACAGAGGAAGAATTAAATATGATTCAAACAGAGCTGGAGAGGCTGGAGATGGACGATTACGACAGACTGATTCAGCTATGCGATTCCCTCGCAGGGGCGGAAGGGGTGCTGGACATAGAAGAGAGAATGGAAGATGTGAGGCGCAGATATGGCTCATATCCGGAAGAAAAATGGAACAGCAACTTAAGGCTGAAAAGAGAATTTGAAGAAAGAATGGGAGAAAATATTTATCAGGTGGTGGATAAAGAGCATTTCAGACCATGAAAAGAACACTTTTTTTCTTCTACAATATACTATCTATAGAAGATATATTTGAGAAGGAATAAGGATGGAAGAAAAAAGAAGTGCGCTTATTAACACCTGCAGCTTTTCAGGGGTAAAACCGATTATGGTGGATCTGCCATATCCGCCCATTCAGGTAAGGGAGAGAAACCAGGCGTATGGGAATCTGTTAAGCGTAGATTATTGCGGAGCCGTATCGGAACTGTCAGCGATCACCCAGTACATTAACAATGAGAACCGCCTGTCAGCGGAAAATTGTACCATGGCGAAAATTCTTTTGGGAATTGCAGTAGCGGAGATGATGCATTTACAGAAGCTGGGGGAACTGATCTGCCTTCTGGGAAGCAATGTGGACTTTACGGCAAAATACCAGAATGGAAGGGCAAGAATGTGGACGCCGGAATATCTGGTGATTCCGGAAAATACCAGAAAAATGCTGCTGGCGGATATTGAAGCGGAAAAAGAGGCGGTGAACCAGTATCGGGCACACATCAGCATGATCCGCGATGACTGCGTCAATGCAGTGCTGGAGAGAATTATTAAGGATGAAGAATATCATATTATGCTGCTGCAAATGCTTTTGCAGGAATGTTGAAGATGATTCAGGATGCTGTTCAATGTATGGAGCAGCATCCTTTTTTCAAATGGTGGATCATTGGCAGAGCGTATCGTTGCGATTATAAAATGACCGCATAAATTACAGATGATTACACAAAATACAAATATTCGGAAGTATGCTTTTGTATAAAGAAAGGAAGACCTGTTATGAGTAATCATTTGAAGGATCAGAGCAGCCCATATCTGTTACAGCATGCCGATAATCCGGTAGATTGGTATCCCTGGGGCGAGGAAGCTTTTGAAAAGGCAAAGCGGGAGGACAAGCCTGTTTTTTTAAGCATCGGTTATAGTACCTGCCATTGGTGTCATGTGATGGAGGAGGAAAGCTTTGAAAATAAAGAAATAGCAGAAATTTTGAATCAGAATTTTGTGTCTGTGAAGGTAGACCGGGAGGAACGCCCGGATATTGACAGCGTTTATATGTCCGTATGCCAGGCGCTTACGGGGAGCGGAGGATGGCCCATGAGTATTTTCATGACGCCGGATCAAAAGCCCTTTTTCGCAGGCACTTATTTCCCGCCTGTTTCCAGCAGGGGGATGGCTGGAATGCATGACCTGCTGCTGATCATTGCCCAAAAGTGGAAAACCGGTCAGGAAGAGTTGATTTCTTCAGCAGAGAGGATTTTGACCCATGTTCGGGAAACAGAAAGCGGGAAGATGGAGACCATTGATAATACTCTGCCGGACCAGGCGGCGCTCTTTTTGGCGGAAAGCTTTGATGAGCAGAATGGCGGGTTTGGGGGTGCGCCTAAATTTCCCTCTCCCCATGATCTGATATTTCTGATTTTATACGCCGAAGTCAGGGGAGACGGCGGCGCTTTGGAGGAGGCAAAAATAACGTTGGAGAAAATGCGGAGAGGCGGTATTTTTGATCATATTGGCTATGGATTTTCCAGGTATTCTACGGACAAATATTTTTTTATTCCCCATTTTGAAAAGATGCTTTACGATAATGCTTTATTGATTATTGCCTACGCCCTTGCCTATAAGGAATCGGGGAATACGCTTTTTTTAGATACGGCTGAGAAAACAGCGGCGTATGTTTTCCGGGAACTGACAGGAGAAGAAGGAGAGTTTTATTCGGCACAGGATGCGGACAGTGAGGGAGAAGAGGGTGGATTTTATGTATGGCGTTATGAAGAAATATTAAAGCTTTTGGGTGAGGAAAGAGGAAAGCGTTTCTGCGCTCATTTTGGGATGACGCAGAGAGGTAATTTTGAAGGGAAAAATCTTCCGAATCTTTTAAATGGAAATGAGATAGAAGACGGGTTTGAAAATGAGAAAGAATTGCTGTATGCCTATCGAAAATCCCGCTCCAGACTGCATCTGGACGATAAGGTTCTGACCTCATGGAATGCCCTTATGATCTGCGCGCTTGCCGTTCTTTACCGTACCACCGGGAAAGAAAGTTATCTTTTTGCCGCCCAAAGGGCGCAGCAGTTTATAGAAAGGAATCTTGCCTATGGGAATGCCCTTTACGTAAGCTTCCGAAAGCATATTCGCTTTGTAAAGGGGTTTCTGGATGAGTATGCTTATTATGGGGCTGCACTGTTGAATTTGTATGAGGCGACCGGAGACGAGGATTATCTGGAGCGTGCCCGGGAGATCTGCAGGGAAGCGGGAGAGCAGTTTGGGGATCAGGAAAGAGGCGGATATTTTCTTTATGGAAAAGAGAACGACAGCCTGATCATAAGGCCTAAGGAAACCTATGACGGCGCCCTGCCCAGTGGAAACTCTGTTATGGCGTACAATCTTGTCTGCCTTTTCCGTATCCTGGGAAAAGAAGAGTTCCGGTGGGCAGCGGAAAAACAGCTTACTTTTTTATCAGGCGAGGCAAAAGGCTACCCATCAGGATACAGTATGTTTTTGATCTCCCTGCTTCTTTATCTTGATCCGCCGCAAAAGATTGTAGTGGTGTTGGGGGAGGGAGACAGTATGGAAAAAATCAGGAAAGCAATGCCGTTCTATGCTGACGTACAGATTCTTTCGGAAGAAACAGGGGAATACAGGCTGCTGGATGGGAAGACGACCTATTACGTATGCAGGGATCATGCCTGCCTTCCGCCCAGCAATCAGGAACCCTCTTTGCATTAAAGGCATATTTTAACAAAAAAGGTTATTTTATGCCATATCGAAATTTAATTCCAATAACGGGTGTGATTTTAAACATTGCAACAGAAAATGATTGCTGCAGCCAAATGATATCGCTGCGCACGGAGGATGGGATCGTAAATTTTTTAGTGGATGCTGACACCAAGGTGATCGATGATGTGCGGCTCCGAATGGGAATGCGTATCGCCGCTTTCTATGACGGCAGCCAGCCGATCCCCCTGATCTTTCCGCCGCGTTACAGGGCCCGGTTGATTACGGTGGTCGGCAGGAATGAACAGGTGATGATCAGCCGTTTTGATCAGAACCTCCTTGCAGAAAATGGTTCTCTGCAGTTGAACATTGCCGGAAGTACTGTGATCAGAACGGCAAATGGCCAGCAGTTTAGCTGCCGGCTGGGAAATCGGACGCTGTTGGTATACTATACCGCTACTACACGGAGCATTCCGCCTCAGACAACACCTTCCCGGGTGATCGTATTTTGTGAGAATCGGCGGTAACGGAAATATTTACCAACGCCCCGCCCTGGGATAATAAGAAGCGGCATCGTGGGTGACAGTCCACGATG
>CAMWCA010000049.1 GCA_947172705.1 uncultured Lachnospiraceae bacterium | reverse complement strand
TTGTGATGGTTGCAGAAGGGGAAGCCACAAAAAGACCTACTGCAAAAGTTGTTGCCAGTACCTTTAAAATATTTTTCTTCATAAGTTATGTACCTCCATATTAAATTAATTTGTTTTGTGTTGCAAATTAGGTTTTAAATTATACAAAAGAAAAAAGAGGAGCGTGAATTTATCCCCGTGTTTTCCGTCAATTATATGGCGGAAAGTTTTTATAAGATTATACTTTTTTCGATTTCATGGTGGTAATGCTCCTTTCAATCTATGATTATAATTGGCAGAAAATATCTATAACTGTATTAGTATTATAAGCATGATATATTGTGTATGTCAAGAGCTATTTGTATTAGATTAAGCATATCATTATTAGTTAGGAGATAAAGACAGATGGATAAAAAATCCTTAAATATTGCGATTGGAAGTCGAATCAAATTAGCTCGTGAAAATATGGGATGGACGCAGGAAGAACTAGCGGAAAAAATTGACCTCTCCACTCAATTCATTTCAACCATTGAACGGGGAGTTGCTGGAGCTTCTTTAGGAACGATTATCAGGCTATGCGAAGTGTTGAATGTGTCTAGTGAATGGTTGCTTTGTGGAAAGCGAGCGGTTCCTGATTCGGAAAAGATAGCAATCAAAATTAGCTCCTTATCAAATGCACAATTAGTAGCTTTAGAAAAAGTAACGGATGAGCTTTTGCACCTTCTAAAAATAACAGAAGGAAACGATTGAATTTTGGAAGTGTATGACAAAAGACTGCCCCTGAACAGAGGACAGTCTTTTGTCTTTTTAGTGGTTTGTTACCAAATATTGAATTTTCTTTCAGACATACAATAAAATGAATATTGTGTGCTGGTCTTTGGGCTTGCAGGGTTTCGGATGTCATATCAAGGCTCTTTCCCTCAAAAGTAGTAATTTGGTAGTAAATTCAGCTTGAAATCCTGCTTATATGTTTGTAAATCAAGGTTTTTTGAGATAATCAACATTTTTCATCAGAATATTTTTTACTATTTTAGGGGATGTGAGGTTCCACAGACCGGATGGGATGTTATATACCGAAATATTGATGGAATACAAATGCCGGAGGGAGATATTGTCCATACGTTGTATGTAGAAATGAAAAATAAACATAATACAATGAATTCGGCTTCTTCTGCCAAAACATACATTAAGATGCAGGGACAGATTCTTGAAGATGATGATTGTGCATGTTTTTTGGTAGAGGCTATTGCAAAAAAATCCCAGAATATTAAGTGGACGACAAAAGTGGATGGGAAGAATGTACAGCATAGGCTGATACGTCGCGTTAGTATGGATCAATTTTATGCAATGATTACCGGAGAAGATGATGCTTTTTATAAAATGTGCATGGTACTTCCGGAAGTTATTCATTCAGTGGTGAATGAAGCAAATGGCATTTTGGTTCCGCACGATACGGTAATGGACGAATTGCGGAGGGTTGCAGAGGTATATGCAGGGCAATCAGAAGATTTGGCAATGGCGATGGCAGTATATATGCTTGGGTTTAATACATATATGGGATTCGAAAATTCAATAGGCTTACAACAAGGAGATGGGAATGACAGGATGTTGAAACGAATTTATGAGTATTCGAAAAAAGTCCAGTAAGAAAAGCGGTACAAAAAGGGACAAATAAGCACTGCGGAGGGACAATTTGCAATTGACCTGATATTGCGGGGGAAGTATAATTGAATACAATGAGGAAAATCAGACGTAAAGGAGAATGGTCATGAAAAAAATTTTTACAACGCGCCTGTTTACTTATATGTTGGCGGCATTTTTGGTAACCATTATAGCGATATTCGGATTGCAGACCTTTCTGATTCAGAGAAGTAATCTGGTTTCCGGTCAGGACAAGCTGGAAGCTGTGAAAGAAAAACTGGAAAGTAATGAGGAAAATGTCAAAAGGCTCACGGACAATTTAGGCGAGGATAATCTTGCCAAGACACGCGCTTTTGCGGATATGCTTGCTGTGGACCCGTCCATTGCAAAGAATAAAAATAAATTAAATGAGATCAAAGACAGACTGATGGTGAATGAGTTACATATTATTGACGATAAGGGAATCATTACCAGCAGTACCATAGACGCTTATGTAGGATTTGACATGAAAAGCGGGGAGCAGTCGAATGCCTTTATGGTGATCGTGGATGACCCAACCATTGAAATTGTCCAGGAGCCTCAGGTAAATGTGGCGGAAGGCGTTGTGGTACAGTATATCGGCGTGGCAAGAACCGATGCAAAAGGGCTTGTGCAGGTAGGCGTACAGCCGGAGGTTCTGGAAAATATGCTTGCCAGTACAGAGATCGACGTAGTTCTGAAGGATGTTGATTTTGGAGAAACGGGATATGTCTATGCCATAGATGCTGCCGATGGAACGATTTTAGCGCACAGAGATGATGAACTGATTGGAACTCCGGCAACAGACGCGGGATTTCCGGCAAATTTCGTGGGCAGCGGAAAAGCCGTGATCAACGGTGAAAAGGGCTATTACCAGTCGGAAGAATATAATGGGCAGATCATCGGAACCTTTATGCCCTCAGGAGAGTACTATAGCGAACGCCGCAATCAGACGCTGGTCATTTCCATAAGCATGATCCTTATTTTTGGCGTGCTGTTATTTATGATCAATCGACTGGTTGATAAAAAGATCGTTCGGGGAATCAATAACATTTCCAACGGGATGAAAGATATTTCCAACGGTAATTTTGAGGTTTCCGTGGATGAGCAGGGAAATCCTGAGTTTTCTCAGTTATCAGACAGCATCAATAAAATGGTGGGAAGCATAAGCCAGAGCCTTGCAGAGAACGAGGAGCTTCTGGAACGTCAGAAAAAGGATATGGACGTGAACCGTACCCTGATCCAGAATATTAAAAATGTCTGCAGGGATCTGGAACAGGTTTCGGGAGAGACACAGACAAACGCCGACAATATTTATCACGGCACAGGGGAACAGGAAGAGGCAGTGCAGGATCTGAAGCAGATTATGAACCGGCTTACGGCAGAATTGAATAACAGCGCCAGCGTGTCGGAAAATGTGATGGCAGAAACGGAAAATACGGTAGGAAAGATCCAGGATACTCAGTCACAGATGAATCTGTTGAAGGATTCCATGCAGAAGATCTCAGATATGTCCATGGCAATAGGAACCATTATCAACGAGATCAATTCTATTGCAGAACAGACCAATCTGTTATCCCTGAATGCCTCTATTGAGGCGGCAAGAGCAGGGGAAGTGGGCAAGGGCTTCGCCGTGGTTGCTACCCAGGTGGGAGAGCTTGCCGCAAGAAGCGCTCAGGCGGCAAAGGAGACTAACGAATTGATCACCAATTCCATCAGTGCCGTGGAGAGTGGAAAGAAGATTACAGACCAGACGGCGTCAGCCTTTGGCGTAGTGGTTGAAAATATTGAAAAGGCAAACCAGGATGTGAAAGAGATCACCAATATGGTCAAGGGAAATGTAGATATTGTGGCGGACGCTGTGGATCGGATGGGAAGGATATCCGATGTGGTGGAAAAGAATGTGCAGATTTCCCGGGATACAAAACAGGTATCCTCCAACATGGCGGATGTGGCAGGCAAATTATTGGAGCTGGTGGAGGAAAAATAATTTTATTATTGAAATATATAGGGTGACGAAAAAGGCAATCAGAAATGGTTGTCTTTTTTGATATGCGCTGGACAGCGATTGTTTACAACAGAAAAAGGCCGTTCCACTCACCGCCTGTTTAGTTTGGAAAATGAAGAACCGAAAAGTTAAACAGGAGGTGGAGCGTATGTCATCAATTAATTTTAATGAGCTTGCAAATTATTACGATGCCGGTTATGATTTTTCTTCTCTTTTAGGCGGCACCACAAATTCTTCGGGCAACCTGCTTGGAGATTATGCTTCCATTAAAAATGGAAGCTATGGAAAACTGATGAAAGCGTATTATGCAAAGCAGGATGAAGAGAAAGGGTTATCATCGGGAGACAGCACACAGAAACTGACGCTTTTGAGGTCAAGCGCAGATTCCCTCAAAAAATCTGCGGAGACTTTAAACAGCGACGATCTATGGGAAAAGAAAAAAATTACAAAAACCGATGAAGAAACCGGGGAGAAAACAGAAGTAGAGGATTATGATTGGAAGGCTATTACAAAAGCGGTAAAATCCTTTATTGAGGATTACAATTCTGTAATAGAGCTTGCCGGGGATTCCGAAACCCAAAGTGTGCTCCGTAACACAGCATGGATGGTAAACATGACGGATAAGGCGCAGAATCTGCTTTCAAAAGCAGGAATCAACATTGGCAAAGGCAATAAGCTGGAATTGGATGAAGAAGTGTTTCAGAAGGCAGATATTGTCACTTTGAAATCGTTGTTCAAAGGCTATGGTTCCTATGCCGACAGAATTTCTCAGAAGGCTGGAAATATCAGTAATGCAGCGGCAAGGACAAAGGGAACGACCTACACAAAAAAAGGAGAGTATTCTGATATGCTGTCCAGGTTGGTTTCCAGCAAAATTGACGAAAAGGTAGGGGACAAAAGTTCGGATTTGATTTTAAAATCAGATGCAGAGTTAAAGGCTGATCTGGTATCAAAATTAGAGGCGGACAAAAAGGAGAAGTCATGACAGTTACAGGAGTTAACTCTTAAAAGTTTATAGAAATATATTGATAAGGCAGGAAAAAGGCAATCAGAAATGGTTGTCTTTTTTTGTAGAATGCAGATAAAGTGGGATAAGAATTGAAAAGTGGCGTATGACATGATAAAGTTATTCCATATTAAGAAGGAGCTCTGAAATGGATATGATGAAAAGAAAATATAGCTTGATATTAATTGTAATGGGGATAAGTATCATATATTTGGCAGGATGTAAGAACAATTCCACGGTAAAACCCATAGAGGTTACCCCTATACCTGAAACGGAAAGTGTGGAGAACGGCATAATGGAAGAAGAAACAGATACCGACGCGCTGCCGGAGGAAAACGAGAGGGAGGCAGAAGGAGAACCGGAGCAGAAGGAAGCTGAAAGTGAAACGGACAATACGCCCAAAGAGGCTCCCAAACTGCCCAATACAGGCAAAAAGATTGAGGATTTCATACCGGAGGATTGGGAGCTTTTAGATAGTATCGAGATGGATTTCAATGAAGACGGGGTATCAGATTATGTGGGGGTATTGGAACCGGTATTGATAGATATGGGAGGCTATTGGGTGCACCAGCGGTATCCCAGAATCCTGTTTGCCATAGCAGGCGATGGGACAGAGGGGTATTGTCTGGATTTTCAGGATGTGAATTCAATACGTACAAGTGATGAAGGCGGCGTTTTTGGAGATCCTTATCAGCCATTGACGGCGGAAGGAACTTCCTTCACGACACATGCATATGGAGGGAGTGCGTGGAGGTGGTCGGAGGATTGGACATACACCTATCGCAAGGGAACTTGGTGGCTCACCGCATCAGAAGATACTTATGGATATTATGAGCATATAACCTCTTACCATAAGAATGATTGGGAAAGCGGCACAGGAATCAGGAAGGAAAGAAGCTCTGAATTTGACGATATGGAGGAAAACTGGGAATCAACAGAATACGATGTGGTGTACGAGATACCGTTAGAAGATCCCATGACCCTTGAGCAGGCGGGAAAGCGCTGGTGGCTTGCACCGGAACGTGTGACGGATTGGGAAGTGAAGGAAACCGTATTTGCAGCGGGAGTGAAACTTGTAGAAGATGAGGTAAAGCTTCCAGGTGATGCATATGTTGGTTATTGCGATGAGGATTGTATGCTCTACGCATTTACTTCCAATCCGGATACAAGCAGAAGACCCTATTACCTTGCAATGTATCGCTGGCAGGATAAAGTATTGTCTGTATTGGTGAAAGAAGAGTCAGCGATCGATGATCTGCAGTACTATAAGGGAAAAATATACTATTCTAGTGAGATCGTGGAAAATGTAGCATACAAGACTATGCAGGATGGGGACGAACAGATAGCAGAGAAAGAAGAGACTGTGGGGATCAGGCTTAATAGAATAGAACCGGATGGAACCGGAAAGGAAACGGTTTTTGAATACCGCTATGAGAAGCCGGAGCAGGAAATTGTGGAAAATGGGATTCCATATCTGGCATTCAATTATGAAATCAGCAGGGATGAGATTTTTGCGGAGGTATATGTGGGGAATGAACCCCATCCTTTTTACCGAATGAAAACGGATGGCAGCGAATGCCGGAAGATTGGGCAGATGCCGAAACAAATGGAAAAAGAATTGGTTATAGAGAATGATGGAAATGTAATATATCCTGCCGGCAGTGATATTATGGATAGCCGGCAAGCCGGCAATTGGGTATATTTTCGGTATATGATAGAGGAGACATATAATGGTGATATCATAAATTATCCGGCATTGTTTCGATATCAGAAGGATGAGCTTATTGCGAAACGAGTCAATCAACGTGCCTGCTATTCTTTTGAAATCGTTGGAGATTGTGTATATTATTTAGATGGAACAATATGCGTTCAGGATCATGGAGAGCTATATGTCTCGAGACTGGACGGGGAAAATGAAAGATTATTGGCTGATGAATTACATGATTTTCAAATTGTAGACGAAAAATATATTTATTATACATACCGGCACGACACAGTGGGCGTAGGCTTGGAAGGTCATGCATTGCACAGAATGAATTTAGACGGTTCTGATTCCATGGTGGCGGCTTACGAGGTATCGGGGATAGATATGGGTATAAGTCACTTTGATTATAAAGTTGAGGATGGCTGGGTAGATTGCGGAACGTTTAAAATGGAATTTGGAGAGCCGGCAAACGGTTATGAAAAAATCGTGTTTAAAGATATTGGAGATAATGAGTGGGTTTATTACGTGACCAATCGATTAATGAAAGCAAGAAAAGACGGTTCGGAAAGAGTGGAATTGGACGGGGAAGATGATTACTATTATGAAATAGAAAGAATGGAAGATGGATGGATCTATTATATAAAAGGGGGTGAAAAGTATAAAATTCGGGAGGATGGTTCTGGAAAAGAGGCAATTTATTGACAATATGGCATATTTGCCATATACTAAATGTAGAAAGAAAATTGAGGATTACGATGGATAAATTTGAAGGGGAATTTTATACTAAGGATAACGGTGAAAAACCGGCGAAAGATTTTATCCTTGGTCTGGATATTAAAATGCGGGCGAAAGTTTTAGGAATCATCAATGTGCTGGAAGAAAAGGGAAATCAATTAAGAGAACCATATAGTAAACACCTAGACGATGGAATATTTGAAATACGGGGGAAAGTGGGAACAGATATAACAAGGGTTTTATATTTTTTCTATTATGGCAAGAAAATTATAATGACAAATGGATTTATCAAAAAAACTCAGGAAACGCCAAAGCAGGAAATAAGATTGGCAAAATTATATCGTAAAGATTATTTGGAAAGGGTGAAAGAAAATGAGTGAATTTCAGAATTTTCTAAATGAGCAATTGGAGGATGCCGAGTTCAGGAAAGAGTGGGAAGATATCCAGCCGGAAATGGATGTGATTCGTGCAATGGTGGATGCAAGGATTTCACAAAATCTTACCCAAAAAGAACTTGCAGAAAGGACAGGAATTAATCAGGCAGATATCAGCAAGTTGGAAAATGGAACGAGAAATCCGTCGCTTAAATTATTAAAGCGCTTGGCAGATGGAATGGGAATGACTTTAAAATTGGAGTTTGTTCCCAAAAGACCTGTTAAGAACTAAATTCGTACACAGCGAAATCCCCTGAAACTACGCCTTTGCAGTTCCAGGGGATTTCTTAGGGGAGGATATTATCCTCCAGGGAGGACATTACCCTCTAGGGAGGATAAGTATTAAAAATTTATCTGTGGTAAGCGTGGCTTCCCACTGTGGTCAACCACATCATCAAAGGAGGGGGTCCATTGATTATTAGTATTGTTGCCCCAAAATCAGAGTTTATTCAATTCTGGCAAAAAAAATTTACAATTTTTATGATATGGGCTATAATGGTTAAGAATGCAGGTAAAGAGAGGCGTTCGTTATGAATTACGATCAATAGAAATATCTGCTGGCAACAGGTAAGGAGGAACAATTTATGGCATTGTTAAAAAAATGGCGTGATATGGCATATTCAGAAACCGCCAATAAGGGAGATTTGCAAAGACTTTGGACAGCATATTTTCAGGATGAAAAGGAGATCTACGCAGAGCTTTTAAAGAATCCGGATGAGGAAGTAAAGGAAACGGTAAAAGAGCTTGCGGAAAAATATAATGTTGACATTATGACCATGACAGGCTTTTTGGATGGGATTAACGACAGTTTAAAAAATGCAAATCCTATTGAGGAGATGGAGGAGGATACCTCTGTCAGCCTTGCGTTTGATAAGGAACTTCTCTATAAGAATATGGTTGCGGCAGGCGCCGACTGGTTGTATGAGCTGCCGGAGTGGGAAGCCATTTTTGACGAGGATAAACGCAAGGAGCTTTATAGAGAGCAGAAATCTTCCACTACCATTGTGAAGCCGGACAAGGTGTATCCCAACGATCCCTGCCCCTGCGGAAGCGGTAAGAAGTATAAAAAATGCTGCGGAAGGAAAGGCTGATGGTAAGCCGCGTGGAGCAGGCTGTGGCAACCTTTGAAGCCGGATATACCTGCGCCCAGTCTGTGTTTGTAACCTATGCGGATCTGTTCGGCATGGACAGAGAAACTGCACTGAAATTGTCCAGTCCTATGGGCGGAGGAATAGGCAGAATGCGGGAGGTCTGCGGCGCCGTGTCAGCAATGGCGCTTTTGGCAGGCTTAAAAGAAGGAAATACAGATCCAGCCAATGAAGAGGGAAAAGAAAATATTTATCTGCTGACCAGAAGGATGGCGGAAAAGTTTAAAGAACAGCATGATACGATCATATGCAGGGAACTGCTGGGAATTGAGGGGATGGAGGAAAGCGCCAAACCCTCTGAGCGGACGCCTCAGTATTATGAGGAACGTCCCTGCTTAAAAGTAATCGCCACAGCGGCTCGGATCGTGGAGGAAATGCTGCTTTAAAAAATGTTTTTAGAAAATTACATTTTCTATTTACAGATTGTAAAAAGTGTCATATGATATGGAATAGAAATAAGCAAAAACGATGATGAGACGAGTAGGCTGTGAAATGCAGCAGAGAGGGATATCGGATCAGTCAGAAAGCTTTTGACAGATCTGTGCTGAAAATATCCTTGCAGGAAGCATCTGAAAACTACCTCGGAGCGACCCCAATCCGGTCCGCAATGCCAGCGTTACAGGCAAATGAGAGGTTTCCATTGACGTCAGGCGTCGGGAAGCAAGCAGGGTGGAACCGCGTTAACTACGTCCCATGCACAGGTTAGTGCATGGGACTTTTTATGCGCAGGGGCGTGTAAGGAAAATAGTTGCTGAAGCAACACGCGCCCCGCGCGGCGAGTAGGGAGAAAATCTTCCCTACTCGATTGCATACAGACACCCAGAGAAATATGTTCAGGTAAAATGTTTTGAAATGAGCGTAAAACGCTTCGGAATGGAGGAAAAAATGAAGATCACATTAAAGGACGGTTCTGTTAAAGAATATGACAGCGCCAAAAGCGTTTATGAGGTTGCCGCTGATTTAAGCGAAGGGCTTGCCAGAGCGGCATGTGCAGGTGAAGTGAACGGGGAAGTAGTGGATTTGCGGACACTGCTGGATCAGGACTGCACCCTGAACATACTCACGGCAAATGATCCTGAAGGACTCAGAGTAGTAAGACATACCTGCTCCCATGTGATGGCGGAAGCAGTGAAGAGGATTTTCCCGGAGGCAAAGCTTGCCATCGGTCCCAGTATTGATACGGGCTATTACTATGATTTTGAACATGCGCCTTTTTCCAGGGAAGATCTGGACAAGATTGAAGCAGAAATGAAAAAGATCATCAAGGAAGGCAACAAGCTGGAACGCTATACCCTGCCCAGGGCGGAGGCGATTCAATTTATGGAGGAAAAGGGAGAGCCTTATAAAGTAGAACTGATCCGGGATCTGCCGGAGGATGCGGAAATATCTTTCTACAGCCAGGGTGAATTTACGGACCTCTGCGCGGGACCTCATCTTATGAGCACCAAAGGAATCAAGGCGTTTAAACTGACTTCTTCCTCAGGCGCTTACTGGAGAGGAAATTCAGACAATACCATGCTCCAGAGAATTTATGGCACGGCGTTTAACAAAAAGGAAGAGCTTGCCGATTATCTGAAGTATCTGGAAAATATCAAGCTCCGGGATCACAACAAGCTGGGACGTGAAATGGAACTGTTTACCACAGTGGATGTGATCGGACAGGGGCTTCCTCTGTTGATGCCCAAAGGCGCCAAGATGGTTCAGACCATGCAGCGCTGGATAGAGGATCTGGAGGACAATGAGTGGGGTTATATCAGAACCAAGACGCCTCTTATGGCAAAAAGCGATCTCTACAAGCTTTCCGGACATTGGGATCATTACAAGGAAGGAATGTTTGTGCTGGGAGATGAGGAGAAGGATAAAGAGGTGTTTGCCCTCCGCCCTATGACCTGCCCTTTCCAGTATTATGTTTACAAGGCAGCCCAGCACTCCTACAGGGATCTGCCTCTGCGCTACGGTGAGACTTCCACCTTATTCAGAAATGAGGATTCCGGCGAGATGCACGGGCTGACCAGAGTGCGTCAGTTTACCATTTCGGAGGGACATTTGATTGTAAGACCGGATCAGATGGTGGAGGAGTTCAAGAAATGTATTGCCCTGGCGCAGTATTGTCTGAAGACCCTGGGCGTAGAGGAGGATGTGACTTATCATCTTTCCAAATGGGACCCGGAAAACAGAGAAAAATATATTGGAGAGCCGGAGGTTTGGGAAGAGACTCAGAATCATATGCGTAACATCATGGAAGAACTTCAGATCCCCTTTGTGGAGGATGTGGGAGAAGCGGCATTCTATGGTCCGAAGATCGACATTAATACAAAGAACGTATATGGCAAGGAAGATACCATGATCACCATCCAGTGGGATGCCCTTCTGGCGGCGCAGTTTGATATGTATTATATTGATCAGAACGGCGACAAGGTACGTCCATATATTATTCACAGAACCTCCATGGGCTGCTATGAGAGGACCCTTGCCTGGCTGATCGAAAAATACGAGGGCAAATTCCCTACATGGCTTTGCCCGGAGCAGGTAAGAGTGCTTCCTATTTCTGATAAATACGAAGCATATGGGGAGAAGGTGAAGGAGGAGCTTAAGAAAAACGGCATCCTTGCCCAGACGGATAACCGCTCCGAGAAAATTGGATTTAAAATCAGAGAGGCAAGACTTGCCAAGGTCCCTTATATGCTGGTGGTTGGACAGCAGGAAGAAGCAGACGGTACCGTATCTGTAAGAAGCCGTTTTGCAGGGGATGAGGGCGTGAAGCCGCTGGATGTATTTATGGATCAGATCTGTAAGGAGATCAGAACCAAGGAGATTCGGAAAGTGGAAGTTCAGGAAGAAAAGAAACAGGAAAAGAAGTAAGAAAGAGGCTGGCATGAAGCAAAGATTAAAGTGGGATGAAACCATAGGCATAGCGTTACTGGCAGTCAGTGTGCTTCTCCTTGGCGTATCCGTGTATTTATGTTTCAGCAGCGATATCTGGTATGATGAATTATTCACCATGGGACTGGCAAGCCAGTCCTGTGGTAAAATGATTTCCATAACGGCGAGAGATGTGCATCCGCCTCTTTACTACCTGATTGTAAAGCTGTTTCTCACGCTCCTTGGAGGAGGAGCGGACGGCGCAGGGCAGGTGGTGATTGCAAAGCTGGCTTCCGTGCTTCCTTTTTTTCTATGTCTGCTTTATGCGGGGACAAAGGTTCGAAAACATTTCGGCATGTTTGCTGCGGGGCTTTTTAGCTTTTTCCTTCTTACCATGCCCCAGCTGGCGGATTATACCGTTGAAGTGAGAATGTACAGCTATGCGCTGTTTTTTATTATGGCAGGGATGCTCCACGCCTATGAGTTGACGGGAGAAAAAACAGGGCAAAAGAAAAACTATGGAAATTGGGCGGCAGTTACTCTTTATGCCCTTGCTGCCTGTTATACTCACTATTTTGCTTGTGTTGCCGCATGTATGATTTATTTGTATCTGTTTTTAGCTTTTTGGAGAGAAGGAAACTGGAAGCGGAAAGCAGGAAGGCTTGTGGGCAGTGGAATGCTTTGCGCAGCAGGATATCTTCCCTGGCTTTTGTCGGTGGTGACCAGGCAGGTAGGACAGGTAAAGGAAAACTATTGGATACAGCCCCTGAGCTGGAGGAGTCTGGGCGGCTGTGTGAAATTCCTGTTTCAGCCTTTTTTCTCTCATGAGAAGTTAAACGCTGTGCTGGCGGTGGTTCTGTTTGGGTGTTACGGCGGGTTGCTGCTTCTTTTTTGGAAAAAGAAATGGAAGCAGGGGCAGGGGACGGAAAAACGCAGTGCCTGGTTTACAGTGGGATGCATTGGGGTTTTGGCAGGAATCGTGTTATTTGGTTTTTTTGCTTCTTTTTTGATCCGTCCCATTTTTGTATACCGCTACATGCTGCCTGGAATGGGGGTATTCTGGCTTGCCTTTGCCCTTCTGGTTTCAGAGATAAAAGAAAAAAAAATTGTGTTATTACCTCTGCTGCTTCTTTTGCTGGTTGTGGGATTTAGAAATTACCGCTCTTTTTATGGAGAGGAAATGTGGAAAAGGGTGCAGATGGAGGAGGCGGAGAAAGCGCTTTTGGAGATTGAAAAAGAGGATCTGATTCTTTTTAATTTTGATCAGACCCAGGCAGTGCTGACTTTTTATCTTCCAAATGAAACCTATCTCTGGTATGGAGAACCGGAGGCGCTGATCAGGGAAATGTATCCGTCTAACCATAGTCTGGTAGAAGGAACCTTTTCAGATGAAAAGGGCATTCAGGCAATTCAGGGGTTCCTGAAAGAAGGAAAACAGGTATGGTTTCTGGGAAGTGGAAATGCAAGAGAAGAAATCCTTGAAAAGTGGGAAAAAGCCGGCATGGAATCAGAGGAACAGGGAAGCGTTATGGTGGAGCGATACTGGTTCAATTTATACAAAATTTATTAAATAATGAAAAACAGGATGGAATAGAGCGGGAAGGAATCGGTCATACTAATTACTGTCATAATCATGAAGGAGGTAATTATATGGCTGATTTAAAGTGTTCTGTGGACAATTGTGCGTATAACAAGAGCGAATGCTGCTGTAAGGGCGATATTATGGTGGGAGGAAAGCATGCCTGCTGTAATGACGATACCTGCTGCGAGAGCTTTTCAGAGGAGAGCAGAGATCGATTTACCAGCGCCCTGGAGCATCCCAGCAAAACCATCAGCATTGACTGCGAAGCAGCAAACTGCATGTATAACAGCAACTATAAATGTGTTGCAGATCATGTGGACATTAAGGGATGCGGTGCGGACAACTGCCGTGAGACGGCATGCGCCACTTTTACGGAAAAATAATTGCAATGCCCCGCAGCAGATCAGGACAGTGCGTGTCTGTCCCTGGGCGGGGCATTTATTTTGCCAGAAGAGAATCCAATGGCAGAATGGAAGGGTACATATTCATGATGAAAAGAAAAATGATTTTCCTTCTTTTAGCAGCTTTCTTTTTAGGAGGGTGCGGCAAAGAAGCGGTAACGGTTGCCGGAATCCAGGGATTGGAGGAGGATGAGGGCGGATATATTAAAATGCAGGAATTTGAACTGAAGACTCAGGAGGAAGAAGCCGCCGGAGAAGAGGTGCATCATTGCGCGGTTTTGATTCCAGCCGGCTATCAGGAATCCGGGGAGATCCCGGGAATGTATATTCATGAGAGAAGCCCCCTGGATTCTTCCAATATTTACTACACTGTCTCAGAAGGAGATGGAGGAAATGTATCCACAGCGCTTACGGAGGAGATATATAAAGAGACTGTGGAGGAAGCATACCAAAATGCAGGGCAGGAAATAGAGCTTCAGGTGATATCCTTTGAAGAAATTCGTATGGACGGTATTCCGGGTTATAAAATACGCAGTTCTTACAAGGTGGATGGAGACGGGGAAATTGAACAGCTGGTATATTTGATCCTGGCGAAGGACACCTATACCATCACCTACAGCCAGATGTCCGATGATGAATTGATGGCGGATTTTGAAATTTCTGACGGAGAGATCTGTCTGATACGGAAAAACAGTGAAAATTCGTAAATTCCTATTGCAATTCCGGTAATAGGGTGCTACAATGAGATTCAGTAGAATGAATGATGATGCTAAGCTAGAGTGGACTTGTCGGTCCACTCTTTTTTGAGGGTATGAGGTGAAGGAATGTCAAAAAGAGAAAATTATGAGACCAGAACAGAAGAACTCTTAAAGCCTGTTGCTGCCGCTCATCACGTGGAAATTTATGATGTAGAATACGTGAAGGAGGGAAGCGACTGGTATCTTCGCTGTTATATTGACAAGGAAGAGGGGGTCAACATCAACGACTGTGAGGCAGTCAGCCGCGCCTTGTCAGATGAGCTTGACAGGACGGACTTTATTGAGGATGCCTATATTTTAGAGGTCAGTTCTCCGGGGCTTGGAAGACAGCTGAAAAAGGATAAGCATTTTCAAAAAAGTCTCCTTAAGGAAGTGGATGTTAAGTGCTATAAGCCCGTTAATGGGGTGAAGGAATTTACGGGGATTTTAAAGAATTTTGATGAGAGCAGCATTACCCTGGAAATGGTTTCCGGAGGAGAACAAAAAGAAGTGACGTTTAACAGAAAAGAGATTGCATCAGTGAAACTGACGCTTGATTTTTAGATTGGTCCAAAGAATAACGGGCAGAAAGGGATAAGGGACAATGAATAAGGAATTAATGGAAGCACTGGATATTTTGGAGAAGGAGAAGGAGATCAGCAAAGAAACGCTTTTTGAGGCGATCGAGAATTCGCTGATTACGGCATGTAAGAACCATTTTGGAAAATCAGACAATGTAAAAGTGGAAATTGACAGAGAAACCTGTGATTTCCTTTGCTATGCGGAAAAGGTAGTAGTGGAAGAGGTGGAGGATGAATGCCTCCAGATCTCCCTTCCGGATGCACGGGAGATCAAGTCCAATGCGGTACTTGGCAGCATTATTAATGTGGAAATCAAATCAAAGGAATTTGGGCGGATCGCTACACAGAATGCGAAAAATGTGATTTTACAGAAAATCCGCGAAGAGGAAAGAAGCGTAATCTATAATCAGTATTTCGAGAAGGAAAAAGATATTGTAACAGGTATCGTACAGCGCTATATCGGCAGGAATATCAGCATTAACTTAGGAAAGGCAGACGGTATATTAAATGACAGCGAGCAGGTAAAGGGAGAGGTATTTAAGCCTACGGAGAGAATTAAGGTATACATTCTGGAGGTTAAGAATACGCCCAAGGGACCGAGAATTTTAGTCAGCCGTACCCATCCGGAACTGGTAAAACGTCTCTTTGAGGCGGAGGTTACGGAAATCAAGGACGGCACCGTGGAGATCATGAGCATTGCCAGGGAAGCGGGCAGCAGAACCAAAATGGCTGTGAGATCCAACAATCCCAATGTAGATGCGGTGGGCGCCTGTGTAGGCTTAAATGGCGCGAGAGTCAATTCCATTGTGGAAGAGCTGCGGGGTGAAAAGATCGATATTATCAACTGGGATGAAAACCCCGGTAATCTGATCCAAAATGCACTTTCACCGGCAAAAATCGTAAACGTGTTTGCAGACCCCGATGAAAAGACTGCGAAAGTGGTGGTTCCTGATTATCAGCTTTCCCTTGCCATCGGTAAAGAAGGTCAGAACGCAAGACTGGCGGCAAGGCTTACCGGATATAAAATAGATATCAAGAGTGAGACTCAGGCGAAGGACGCTCCGGGATTCCGTTATGAAGATTATATGGATGAATATGACGAGTACGATGAGTATGACGAGGAATATGAGGAGGAGGATTCCACGGAGTATGAGGAAGGGCTCAGCGAGGATGAATATGAAGAATCCGAGCCGGAACTTACAGAATAAGGGGGCGTTTTTATGGCAAAAAAGATTCCCATGAGGCAGTGCGTAGGATGCGGAGAGATGAAGAGTAAAAAAGAAATGATGCGTGTTCTGAAAACCCCTGAGGATGAGATCCTGCTGGATGTAACCGGAAAGAAAAACGGAAGAGGCGCCTACCTTTGCAAAAACAGGGAATGTATGGTAAAAGCGCGTAAGAATAAAGGGCTTGAGCGGTCTTTTAAGATGAGTATTCCAAATGAAGTTTATGATAAACTGGAAAAGGAGTTTGATGCTTCCCATGAATGATAAAGTATTATCCCTTTTAGGGCTGGCAGCAAGAGGCAGAAACCTGGTCAGCGGTGAGTTTTCCACGGAGAAGGCGGTGAAAAGCGGAAAAGCGGCGTTGGTGATCGTAAGCAGCGAGGCTTCCGAGAATACCAGGAAAATGTTTACCAATATGTGTGAGTTTTACCATACGCCCATTTACTTTTACGGCACCAAGGAAGGGCTGGGAAAAGCCATAGGAAAAGAAATGAGAGCGTCGGCAGCGGTTACGGATCAGGGATTGGCGGAAAACATAATAAAACATTTGGAAGAGGCATAGGAATTAACACGGAGGTAATGGAATGGCCAAAATTAAAGTGCATGAAATAGCAAAAGAATTGGAAAAGCAAAGTAAAGAGATCCTTGCTTTTCTCCAGGATAAAGGAATTGAAGTGAAAGCAGCCCAGAGTTCTGTAGAGGATGAGGTTGCCGATATGGTGAGAAAAGCCTTTGGAAAAGGAGAAAAAGCGCCTGTTGTACCGGAAGCTGCGCCGGAGGTAAAGGTTGAACCGGCAAGGGAAGAAAAACCGGTGCAGGAAGAAAAAGCGGCGGAGGAGAGGAAAAGCCCGGGAACGGAAGAGAATCAGCGGCGTCCTGTCCAGAATTCTGGGGAACCGCCTAAGAAGAAAAAGAAGATTATCGTGGTAAGTAATCCTCATAACAGCAATGTGCCTGGACATCGACCTGGAAATGACAGACGTCCTCCCCAGGGAAACAGACCGGGAAATGGGAATCGTCCTAATAATCAGGGAAGGCCTCAGCAGCAGACGCCTCATAAGATCATTCGCCCCCTGACGGCGCCCTCTGTACCGGAAACCACCCAGGTGGATTTCAAGCAGAACGCAAGAAGAATGGAAAGCGAAAGGCTTGCGGCAAAGAATGCCCAGGCGGCACAGAAACAGAATACAGTGGAAAGTCCAGAAAGAACCACTGCGGCAGCACCCCAAAGGGAAAATTATGCCCGCCCTGCCGCAGCGCCAAGGGATGAGAGGTATCAGAAGAATGAGAGAACTCAGGGACATACTGGGAACAATCAGGGCGAAAGGAATGGCAGGAACGACTTTCGCAGATCTGAAGGCGCTAATCGTACAGGCGCTTCGGGTGGCAGGAACGATTTCCGGAATAATGGCGGTGATCGGAATAATAACAGACCTGGCAACAATAATAGCCGCGGTGAAAGAAGCGCTCAGGGACCGGACAATCGATTTAAGCGTCCCGAAAAACCGGGTAAGAGTTTTGCCCAGGAAGCTCCGGTCAAGGATGAAAAGCGCAGGGATGATGAAAAGCGCAGAATTGGCCAGGAAAGAGATAAAAAGTCGAGGAAAGACTTTATCTACGAAGAGGACGAGGCAGTTGTAAAGAATAAGAACAAAGCAGGCAGATTTATTAAGCCTGAAAAGAAGGTGGAGGAAGCTGTGGAAGAACAGATCAAGGTTATCACCCTTCCCGATTCCCTTACCATCAAGGAACTTGCCGATAAGATGAAGATGCAGCCCTCCGTTATCATTAAAAAGCTCTTTTTACAGGGGCAGATCGTAACGGTGAACTCAGAGATTTCTTACGAGGATGCTGAGAATGTGGCGATCGAATATGATATTATCTGCGAAAAGGAAGAAAAGGTAGATGTAATAGAAGAGCTTTTAAAGGAGGACGATGAGGCGGAAGAGAAACTGGAAAACAGACCTCCCGTTATCTGTGTTATGGGGCATGTTGACCACGGAAAAACGTCTCTTCTGGATGCGATTCGGAAAACAAATGTAACGGATAAGGAAGCCGGAGGTATTACACAGCACATAGGTGCGTATACTGTAAATATTAACGGCCAGTCCATTACCTTCCTGGATACGCCGGGACATGAGGCGTTTACAGCAATGCGTATGCGGGGCGCCAATGCAACGGATATTGCTATTTTGGTGGTTGCCGCAGACGACGGCGTGATGCCCCAGACCATTGAGGCGATCAATCATGCCAAGGCAGCAGGTATTGAAATAATCGTTGCCGTTAATAAGATCGATAAGCCCGGCGCCAATATTGACAGGGTGAAGCAGGAAATGACAGAGTACGAGCTGATTCCTGTGGACTGGGGCGGAACTACAGAATTCGTTCCTGTATCGGCAAAATCCGGTGAAGGAATCGAAACCCTTCTTGAGACCATTCTGTTGACGGCTGAAATTCTGGAATTGAAAGCAAATCCGGACAGACGGGCAAGAGGGCTTGTAATTGAGGCGGAGCTGGATAAAGGGCGTGGACCTGTTGCTACGGTACTGGTACAGAAAGGAACTCTTCATGTGGGAGATTTTATTTCTGCTGGCGCCAGCCATGGCAAGGTAAGAGCCATGATCGATGACAAGGGAAGAAGAGTAAAGGAAGCGTTCCCTTCTACCCCTGTGGAAATTCTGGGCCTTTCCGATGTGCCCAGCGCAGGAGAGGTATTCATTGCCCATGAAAACGACAAGACGGCAAAATCCTACGCGGAAACCTATCTTGCACAGAATAAGGAGAAGATGCTGGAGGAGACCAAGGCAAAAATGTCTCTTGACGATCTCTTCACCCAGATCCAGGCAGGAAACTTAAAAGAACTGAACATTATTGTAAAAGCGGACGTACAGGGAAGCGTGGAGGCTGTAAAGCAGAGTCTTATGAAGCTTTCCAACGAGGAAGTGGTAGTAAAATGCATTCACGGCGGTGTTGGCGCCATCAACGAATCGGATGTCTCCCTTGCCTCTGCGTCAGCGGCAATTATTATCGGCTTCAACGTTCGTCCCGATGCCATGGCAAAGACCATTGCAGAGAGGGAAGGCGTTGACATCAGACTCTACAAGGTGATCTATCAGGCAATTGAAGATATCGAGGCGGCAATGAAGGGCATGCTTGATCCTGTATTCGAGGAGAAGGTGATCGGTCATGCGGAGGTAAGACAGATCTTTAGGGCGTCGGCAGTGGGAAATATTGCAGGTTCCTATATTCTGGACGGTACTTTCCAGAGAGACTGCAAGGTGCGCATTACCAGAGAAGGAGAGCAGATCTACGAAGGCAGCCTTGCTTCCTTAAAACGTTTTAAGGACGATGTGAAGGAAGTGAAAGCAGGCTTTGAGTGCGGACTTGTCTTTGAGGGCTTTGACCAGATGCAGGAGCTTGACATTGTAGAGGCGTATATTATGGTGGAGGTTCCCAGGTGAGAAAGAACAGTATGAAGAATACCCGTATCAACGGGGAGGTGCAAAGAGAGTTAGCCGAGATTATAAGGGCGGGGCTGAAAGACCCCAGAATCGGCTCTCTCACCTCGGTAGTTTCAGTGGAGGTGGCGCCTGATCTGAAGACCTGTAAGGCATGGATCAGCGTATACGGCGACGAACAGGTGCAGAAGGATACCCTGGAAGGGCTGAAAAGTGCGGAGGGTTATATCCGCAGGGAGCTTGCCCGCAGGGTGAATCTGCGCAATACTCCGGAGATTCGATTTATCGTGGATCAGTCCATTGCCTATGGGGTAAAGATGTCCAGACTGATCGATGAGGTGAACGGCAGTCAGGAGCAGAAGGAATAGAAAAGTAAAATGAGATAATGGGAGAGCATTATGACTATTTATGAGGAAGTAAAAAATGCTGCGACTATTGGTATCAGCGGGCATATAAGACCCGACGGAGACTGCGTCGGGTCCGTTATGGGGCTTTACCTGTATTTGAAAAAGGTATGCCCGGATGCCAGGATACAGGTGATGCTGGAAAAGCCCGCGGAGGTCTTTTCCTGCATCAGTGGAATTGAGGAGATACATACGGATTTTACTTCTGATGTGGAAGTTTTTCAGGTGTTTTTTGCGCTGGATGCAGCAAAGGATCGCATAGGGGGAGCGGAAGCATATTTTGACCGTGCGGAAAAGAAAATCAACATCGACCACCATATCAGCAACAAAGGCTGTGGGGATGTGAACCATATCGTCCCTGGTGCAAGCTCTACCAGCGAGTTGATTTATGACTTGATAGAGGATAAAAGTCTGTTGGATGTGGAGATCGCCAAGGCGCTTTATATTGGAATGATACACGACACAGGGGTGTTCCAGTATTCCAATACCTCGCCTTCCACCTTACGCGCGGCGGCGGAGCTGATCGGTTACGGCTTTGATTTTACAAAGCTGATTGATGAGACTTTTTATGAGAAAACCTATGTGCAGAACCAGATTCTTGGCAGGGCGCTTCTGGAAAGCATTTCCTTTATGGATGGCAAATGCGTGGTCAGTATGGTGGATAAAAAGACCATGAATTTTTACAGGGCGGTTCCCCATGATCTGGAGGGAATCGTAAGCCAGTTAAGGTATATTAAGGGCGTGGAGTGCGCCATTTTTATGTATCAGACGGATACCATGGAGTATAAAGTCAGCCTTCGCTCCAAGGAAAAGGTGGATGTGGCAAGAGTGGCATCCTTTTTTGGAGGAGGCGGTCATGTGAGAGCTGCCGGTGCAACCATTCAGGGAACCTTCCACGATATTGTCAATAATTTATCGGCACAGATTGCGGAGCAGTTAAAAGCATAGAGAAGGGTTGTTATGGCATGTATCATGGAATTATCAATGTCTATAAAGAAGCGGGCTATACCTCTCACGATGTAGTGGCAAAGCTTCGGGGCATTTGCAGACAAAAAAAGATCGGACACACGGGAACCCTTGATCCGGATGCGGTGGGGGTTCTTCCTGTATGCCTTGGAAACGGAACCAGGCTTTGCGATATGCTGACGGACAGAACCAAAGAATATGTTGCCGGGCTGCGGCTGGGCATAACCACAGACACCCAGGATATCTCGGGACAGATACTGGAAGAAAAGAAGGTTTTGGCATCGCCGGAAAAGGCAAGGAATGTGATTTTGTCCTTTTTAGGGGACTCCATGCAGATTCCGCCCATGTATTCCGCTCTGAAGGTAAACGGAAAAAAGCTCTATGAGCTTGCCAGAGAGGGGAAAGAGGTGGAAAGAGCCGCCCGCCCAATTACCGTTTATGAAATCGAGATTCTGGAGGAGAGACACCCTGATTATCGTATCAGGATAGCATGTTCCAAGGGAACCTATATCAGAACCCTGTGCCATGATATAGGGCAAAGCCTTGGATGCGGCGGCGTGATGACCAGTTTGACCAGAACCAGAGTGGGGGAATTTGAGCTAGGGCATGCTTATACCCTGGACAGGCTTCAGGAGATGGCGGATCAGGGAACCCTCTCTCAGGCGGTTATTCCGGTAGACCGGATGTTTGAGGGGTATCCGGCGGTAGAGGTAAAGGAAGGCGCCTATAAGGCGTTGAAAAATGGAAATCAGCTGCAATGGAAGGATATCGCAGGCGGTCCGGCGGAAAAAAATTTGGTTTCAGACAGAGAGCAGGTGCGGGTGTACAGTCATCAGGGGAGTTTTTTTGGCATTTACCGCTATGAAGAGAACAGGAAGATGTTTTCCCCGGTGAAAATGTTTATTGCGGAATAGGTAGCATGACATGGAGATTATTTGTGATACAACAGAATTTCAACTAAAGGAAAAAAGCGCTGTTGCCATTGGAAAGTTTGACGGGCTTCACAGAGGTCACAGGCAGTTGATTTCTCATATTTTAAAACAAAAAGAGCAGGGGATGAGCGCGGTAGTGTTTACCTTTTATCCCTCTGCTTCCGTTTTTTTTGGACAGGCATCGGCAAATGAACTGACCACCCGGGATGAGAAAAGAAAGCTGTTTGAGGAAATGGGGATTGATCTGCTGATTGAATTTCCTTTAAATCAAAATACTGCGGCAACTTCACCGGAGGATTTTGTGAAAAAGATTCTTGTGGAGCAGATGAAAGCGGGATATGTTGCGGCAGGTGCAGACTTGTCCTTTGGTTATCAGGGAAGGGGAAATAAGGAGCTTCTGATCCAAATGTCCAAAGAATATGGATATCAGGTGCAGATCATTGATAAGGTGTATTATAAAGGGAGGGAGATCAGCTCCACCTATGTCAGGGAAGCGGTGGAAAAAGGAGATATGCTTACAGCAGAGGAGCTTCTTGGCAGATATTACGGTTTTGAGGGCAGAGTCAGGGAAGGCAACCGGCTGGGCAGAAAGCTGGGGATGCCTACTTTAAATCTTTACCCGGTTACGGAAAAGCTTTTGCCTCCTAAAGGGGTCTATTTTTCCAGAGTGCTTTATGAGAATTGTATTTATCCTGGCATCACTAACATTGGAGAGAAGCCGACCGTGAATGAAAGCGGAATTATCAGCGTGGAAACCTACCTTTATGATTTTGATAAAGATATGTATGGAAAAGAAATTGTAACAGAATTATTACAATTTAAAAGATCTGAAAAACGCTTTGAAAACGTGCAGGAATTGAAATTTCAGATGGAAAAGGACATTGAAGAGGGGCGAAATTACCATAATGTCCGAAAATTGTGAAAATTTAGAAAATAGAAATAGAGGTTTGACATCCGAAGGAATGGTTGTTATAATAACCATGTAAGAATTGTAACAAATTCGTAATAACTTCGGAGGCTCAACATGAAAAGACAGATCGTAAGCGGTGTCTGTGTTCTCACTTCTCTGCTGATGCTGGGAGATCCTATAGCGGTTCATGCAGCGGAAATGAAAGATGAAAATGTGCAGACTACCATAGAAGATACATTTGAAAATGAGGAAATGGATATTGACGAGACGGAAACTGACGTAACTGTATATAATACAGAAGAACTGTTGACGGCAGGCATAGGAGAATTATTTATTTCTCCCCTCACAAAAATTGAATATCTGGAGATTGCCAAGGCAGCGGAGGGCGCTCTTTGGGGCTACACGCATCTTGGTATCTGTAATGTAGAAGAAAACAACCTGAATATCAGACAGGAGCCGGATGAGTCGGGGAAGCTGGTGGGCAAATTGCCCAAAAATGCGGCATGTGAGATTTTAAGCAGCGAAAACGGCTGGGCGCATATTTCTTCCGGCAAGGTGGAAGGGTATGTGAAGGAAGAATATCTTCTTACCGGTTTTGATGCCAAAAAGAAAGGCGAGGAGCTTGCATCCGCCCTTGCGGTGGCAACAGCGGACAGCTTGAATATCAGAGAATATCCCAGTACGGATGCGGAGATCGTTACCCAGGTGGCTTCAGGCGAGGCGCTTGATATTGTAGAAATTCAGGACGACGGCTGGATTAGGGTTTATCTGGATGATGAAGAGGTTTATGTATCCGCGGATTATGTTGAGGTGAAATCCGATCTGGAGACAGCCATCACCATGACAGAACTTCTGTATGGTCAGGGCGTATCGGATGTGAGAGTGGATATCTGTCAATACGCCAAGCAGTTTTTGGGGAATCCTTATGTATGGGGAGGAACCAGCCTGACAAACGGTGCGGACTGCTCCGGTTTTGTGCTCAGTGTCTTTGCCAAGTATGGGGTTTCCCTGCCCCACTCTTCCAGAGCGCAGGCAAATATGGGGGCAAGCATCAGCGCATCTGAGTTGCAACCCGGCGATCTGGTATTTTATGCCAAGGGCGGTACCATCAACCATGTGGCGCTTTATATTGGGGGCGGTCAGGTAATTCACGCCAGCAGCCCTAAGACTGGTATTAAGATCTCGGGGTATAACTACAGGACGCCCCATAAGATGGTGAGAATTCTGCAGGATTAAGAGATAAAAAATGTCAGCATGAGGGATTTGCGCCCCGTGAGGGCGGATGTATAGTAGGGGCTGGTTGTGTGGCTGCTATTGTTGAGTAATTATAATTTATTTAGTAAAATTAAGGCTTTCGGGGGTTCCTCCGAAAGCCTTCTTATCATTTATGTGCTGATTTATCATTAGGAAAAGAGTATTATGTATTTATAATGATTTGAATGGTAAAGGAGGGAGTCTGATGCAGAAAAGGACACAAGACCTTATGGAAAAAATAGGAATTAAAGAGTTATTTGTGGTTCCACATGGAAAATTGCAGGGCAGCACTGTGCTTGCTTCAAATGGAAAAGAGAATTTGACGGTATCACAAATGTTGAAATCAGCAGCGTATTTAATTAAGTTTATAAAAGATAACTTTGATGTTAACGAGAACCGATATTCGGTTACTATAATTTTCTTAAAATCCGTGCAATTGGTATTAAATAATGGAAGTGCAGATAAGCCGACTAAAGAAGATGCACATATCATTATAGATGTTATGCACGAGATAGCTGACATACATGCTAAGAGTGAAGGTGAAAAGAAATTAAATGAAGAAATAGCGGTAGCATTAAATCTTTTGATTGAGACTTTGAAATAGACAAATATGGGTAAAGTATGATGAGAAACACAAAAATGGTGGAAAACACAACGACATAGTGATATAATGTAAAATATATTTGGAGGGAAACGGCGAATGAAAGTAAGTTATAATCGTTTGTGGAAATTGATGATTGATAAGAAAATGAAAAATTCGGAACTTCAAAAGAGAGCGCAGATAAGCGGAAATATCATTACAAGGCTCAATAAAGACGAGTTTGTTTCTATGGAAACGATTGCGAAAATTTGTGATGTGCTTGAATGTGGTGTTGACGATATTTTGGAATTTTCAAAAGATTGAGGAGGATATAGAAGTGACAGCAAAAGCAAAGGCAAAAGAAATTTCTATGGAAGAAGCTCTATGGAAGTCTGCGGATAAATTAAGGGGTTCGGTAGAACCATCTGAATATAAGCATGTAGTTTTAAGTTTATTTTTTCTAAAGTTTGCAAGTGATAAATTTGAGGCTCAAAGAGCAAGAATCATTGCAGATGGTATGGAAAAATTTGTGGACAATATTGCGTTCTATACAAAAGACAATGTGTTTTATTTGCCGCAGGAAAGCAGATGGACTTATATTATGGAGAATGCTAAGCAAGATGATATTGCTTTAAAAATAGATACAGCGCTCTTTACAATTGAGAAAACAAATCCCGTTTTAAAAGGTGCTTTGCCAGATAACTATTATTCTCGTTTACAGATTGATACAATCAAATTGGCATCTTTGTTAGATGAAATCAATAAGATTGACACTACAAAGGATAAAGAAAACGATATTATTGGGCGTATGTATGAATATTTTCTAAGTAAGTTTGCGATTGCAGAGGGAAAGGGGAAAGGCGAATTTTATACGCCGAAAACGATTGTAAATTTAATTGCAGAGTTGATAGAGCCCTACGATGGAACATTATATGATCCATGTTGTGGTTCGGGCGGTATGTTTGTACAGTCCATAAAGTTTATTGAGGCACATCATGGGAATAAAAAGAAAGTTTCCATCTATGGGCAGGAATATACAAATACAACTTATAAGTTGGCGAAAATGAATCTGGCAATTCGAGGAATATCGGCGAATCTTGGGGAAATGGCAGCGAATACGTTTACAAATGACCAGCATAAAGATTTGAAGGCGGACTATATCATGGCAAATCCACCGTTTAATCAAAAAGAATGGCGTGCCGCTGATGAGTTGACAGATGATGCAAGATGGGATGGATACGAAGTACCACCAACAAGTAATGCTAATTATGGGTGGATATTAAATATTGTGTCAAAAATGTCACAAAACGGAGTGGCAGGCTTTTTGCTTGCCAATGGTGCATTGTCGGATGATGGAACAGAGTTGAAAATCAGACAAAGATTGATTGAAAATGATTTGGTGGAAGCAATTTTGATATTGCCGAGGAATCTTTTTTATACGACGGATATCAGTGTAACGCTTTGGATTCTGAATAAGAATAAAAAAGAGCGTACAGTGGATATGAATGGAGTAGAGAAACATTATCGCAATCGGGAAAAGGAAATACTCTTTATGGATTTGCGACAGATAGGAAGTCCATATGAAAAGAAATACATAGAATTGACAGGGGCGGACAGGGCAAAAGTGGTTGAAACGTACCATAACTGGCAACAGGCAGGATATGAAGATACTTATGAGAATATACCAGAATTTTGTTATTCTGCTGGATTTGACGAGGTAAAAGAAAAGGGATTTACGCTTGTGCCAAGCAGATATATTGAGTT
>CAMWCA010000048.1 GCA_947172705.1 uncultured Lachnospiraceae bacterium | reverse complement strand
AGGGAAAAGTTTGTTGCGATGCAAGCATCGGGGAATGTACCCTCCTGGGATTCAAAACTACATCTGCCTCCTACACTTAATTCCGCATCCTCGTTAACACATATGATACCTTCTATCAAATTAATATCATTTCCAAGCGTAACTTTACCATTGTTACCAGTATAGATACATACATTTTGAAAATGAACTCCATCTCCAATTTCTATCACCGACCCATATCCTGAAAATGCAAATTTAAGTCCTCTATATTTTCCTATTATTTTATTTCCATGTGCATCTTCATAATAATCTTCTTCCTGACGTAGTGCACAATCGCTAAAGTAATAATAATCTTCCCCTTCCCTATATCCGCCTTCAATCATTGTATCTTTTACTGACTGATAAAAAGCAAGCGGAATCACTACATAATATTCTTGTGATTTTCCTTTCAGGCAATCCGGCAAAAACACCTGCACATTATCTGTCTTCTCAGCATTACTGTCTACATAGAATGCAATGTTAATACCATGTCTATCTTTCAACTCATTTTTGATAGACTCAGACACTGAGTATTTTCCCCACAAAACTACTTGACGCCCTCTGTAGCATTCATACACTTTATCAACAATGGTAGCTATCCAGTTTTCTGATAATCCCATTTTCAGCCTCTTTCTTTTACCAGAAATTTCTCCATAATTTCCGCTATTGTAATAGACTCCCCTCTAGTAAGCTTAAAACCACTCTTATCATTGCCATTGATCATATTGACAAAGTCCTTTATTTCATACCGAAGCCCATCCCCAAAAAACCGCTCAGAATATTTATCCACCCGTGCTGTATCTTCATAATGTACCTCAAAATAAGCCGTCTTCCACCATGGTGCTTCCACCACAATATACCCTCTAGTACCTGCAATCAAAAGCCTTCCCTCTGACTTTACACCTAAACCGCAGGTCGCCGTTGCAATTCCTCTGGGATAACAAAAAGACACCTTGGTAAAAAGATCTAAACCTTTTTCATTCTGTATCGTGTCAAACCGAACATCCTCATATTGATACCCAAATAGCTTAATGATGGGAAGCACGCAGTAGCTTGCCAACTCCGTAAAACTGCCCCCATACTCTTCATCCGTTAATTCTCTGTTGCTTGCATCCTCCAACTTGGTAAAACAAGCGTCAATATAACGAATATTTCCAATGGTTCCACTGCATGCAATTCCCAGCAACTTTTCAAAGCCCGGACAATACGCCGTTTTAATTCCTTCTACCAATACCAATTTATGCTCCCTGGCATAAGTAAAAAGAATTTCAGCCTGCTCCCGTTGCAGTACCATCGGTTTTTCACACAACACATGTTTTCCATGTTCTAAAGCCGATTTTACGTACTCATAATGAAACTGGTGAGGAGCTGCCACATAAACCACGTCTACATCCCCGTAAAATGTCTCCAAATCATCGTAAGCATCTATTTCCCACTTTTGTGCAAAAGCATCTGCGCTTTCCTTATGGGGGTTGTACACTCCCTGCGGGCTAATCCCGCTTACAAGTTTTACCTCCGGCATAAACCGATTAGCAATCCTTCCGGTTCCAATAATTCCTGCTTTCAGGATCTTCTTGTTTTGTTCTCGCAGCATCGTGCTGGATATATTTCTCGTTCTCTCAATATAGACTACCTTACAATAATCCGACATGTAGTCAAAGGAGCCTGTCCAGTCAGAGCCTACCGTAAAAATATCTATATTATACTTTTTAACGTCATTAACCTTTTGCCCCGGCGTTTCTTCTATGATAATTTCATCTGCAAATCCGGTTTTTTTGATATTCTCTACACGCGTCAAAAGGGAATCCACTACGTTTAGCTTTCCCCTTTCCATATCATACTTCTCTGTTGTCACTCCCACAATTAAATAATCTCCAAGTGCTTTCGCTCTTTGCAAAAGTCTGTAATGCCCTTCATGGAACAGATCAAACGTCCCATATGTAATTACTTTAACCATATCCCTGCCTCCCTCGCCTGTCAGCTTTTGCTGCAAACAAATTGATATATTTTTTCCCCACATGTCCCATCATTGTTTGCGGCAATCTCCTGATAAGCATGTATTTGAATTTCCCGGCTAAAGGGCTTTCCCATAATACACTGTTCCAAAAAATCCACCAGCGAATGAAATGCGTCCTCTCTGCAACAATACAAAAGCCAATCCGATTCCCTGTCAAACCCTGCCGTATGTATTTCCAATTCTCTTTTCTCAAATTCAATTATACTTTCTCTATACTCTTTGGTTTGAACATTAATATCATATATTCTTCTATTCCATCCATCAAAATATTGATAAGTCTGTGAGCCTAAAGAATTTGTTTCCCGTACAAACTTACCAGCCACTGCAGATAGAAAATACTCATTTTTTTCTTTATGGAACGCATCGAATGGTAGCTTCCACTCCTTAAATTCACCAGATTTCTGGTCAAGCAGCAAAAACATATTCCCCAGACATGGGGAAAGTAAAACCTCATCTCCACAAAGTATTGCCGCACTAAATGGCATTTTTTCACATACCACTCCGCTCATTCTATCATAACATCTAAATTGATCCGGAATCTTCGTATATTCTTTCACTTCTCCTGTATTTGGATTCCATTTGGTAACAGTTGTCCCACTATAAGGAAGAAGCCATATGCCATTGCCTATAACTGCCATTGTCACACATCCACAATGATTTTCTGCTTCGGTGGTCAAATATTGTATCTGCATACTATCGCTGTCAATCGCAACCACCTGGTTGTTGTCAGGAGACGCTATCATTAAATATTGTCCGTACACATTACTACCGCCTACCCGCCACTGACCATCTACATTCTTAGAAAATACTTCATTGACACCAGTAATATACGACACTTCATCATTATCAGTATCCAACCGGACGATCGCCGGATATTGATTTGGTATCAGAAAAAGATATCTTCCCACCTGCCATGCATCATAAAACGCCCCAGGGTTCTCCAAATAACGCTCTAACTCTATTCTCTTCGTAATTTTTCTATCCTGCGCCACCAATATTTCCTGCGCATTTGCCGGGCACACATATACTTTATGGTCGATCTCCCACGCCCGCAAATAGTAATTGCCCCCTGCATACTCACAAAGGTCGCAGTAATATTCGTATCTATAATCACAGTCGGGCGCATGATACAGCTTATTCCCCTGGGTGACCATCCATTCATCCTGCCCGTTCATGCAGAATCCCTTTATGATCTCCCCGCGCCAATCCTCTTCTTCCGGTTCGTGGTGAATATAGTTGTTTAAAATAAACAAAGGCTTTCCCACAACGCCAAACAGCGATGTGACGCTTGTAGCTGCATCACCAATATATCCATCGCACAAAGCAATGGTATTTTCAATGTCCGGCGTATCGTCAAAGATTCCAAAGCCCTCCTGAATAAACTTCTCTTTCAGTTCTTTATAAGCCGGAAGATATTCTCTCCGCATAGATTCAAAAGTAGATTCCATCAGCGGATGAGGACGCCACAACAGACATACATCCTCCCTCCCCCGAAAGCATCTAAACACATACTCCATTTTTTTCAGGAATTTCTCCGTATTTTCCAGCATTCCGTTAATACTGGTATTGTAAAAATAGGCCCTTCTGCCTTCCATTTTTTTCTTCCAGCTCTCCGGCGGTTCCGGCGGGTTCTGACATTTCCTGATCACGCTGTCGAACTTAGGGGAGCCAAAAGGCAGAAACTTCTCTTCTGGTATGATGGGATCAAAAAACTTTTTATATTTTTCCGATTGGATCACAATATAATCTGCATAAAGATATGCCGGGCAAAGGGACTGCGCCTCGCTCATTCCTCCTGTGGTGGCATAATAAGGCACATAAACCAGGCAATCCGTATATTTCTTTAAATTCTTCGAGTAAAAAAAGGGATGCACACTGGTCACATAATTGGCATTATCATAAGGATTATGAATAAAGATCATATCCGGATGATGGGCTCCAAAGTCAAATTCATCATATTTCAAAACCGGAACCTCCTTCGGATACCGGTCGCCCTCATAGTGCATCTCCTTCAGGCTTCCGTCTTTCCCCCTGTCATAATAGGGAATCGGTATCACATAAGCATCGCAGTCCGGATCATCATTTGCCGCCTGCCAGATGCTCTCCAAAGAATCCCACATGGATACCTTGTAGGGAAGAAAAACCGCTTCCCTGCGTATCCTGATATCAACTCTTACGCTGTTTTCAATCTTTTCCAGTTCCTTGTACAGACCTTCAAGAAGACCACATACATCAGAGGCTGCGCCTTGACAGATCTCCTCATAAATACTGTAAACCTGTTCACAGTATCCTTCCAGCAAAGAAATCGTCGGAAATCCTTCTCCTTCCGCACTTTCGATCATTTCTCCCAGCTTGATGGCGCCATCCTGACACTGTCCCAGCAGTTCCAGGACAAGATCGTATTCTTTTCTATTAATGGCTTGTCTTATTTCCTCATGCGCCTCTTTCAGGAGCGCAAGGAAACTTTCCGCCTGATTTTTCTGTGTTCTTCTCATAGATCCGCGCCCTCTTGCATAAAAAAACAAAGGTAAAAATTGATCTTACCCATACATTTCTCATCAATCCTTACCCCTGCATTATCCTCCATGATAGTTACCTGACCTTCCTTGTCATAATTATGCTTTTTATTTGAACTTATATGCCTAAGCTATGTTCTCGATATATTTATCGGCATAATTATATTATTCTTTAGGTATCTTACATGTCTGATTCTCCTGTTCCTTCTGCTTTGTCTGTTTCATATATGGTTTTCCCGATATAGCCGCTCCCGGTATGCGCGGTCTGAAATAACACGATCCAGATCTTCATTTCTTCCCGCTTCTTTCAACATTTGTAACAATTTGGAAAAACGATTCTCACCTTCCTCAAGTCCTCGTTCAATTCCTTGCTGAATTCCTTGTGCAATCCCTTCACTCCTCCACACTTCTCTCTCGCTTTTGAGATATTCTTCTTCATTGTATTCAAATATGCTCATCGCTATCGCCTCCGCACGATTCCGAGAAAGAAAATCTGCCAAAATTCCATTCAGAATACAGTAGTCAACCGCCTGCGTCACCGCTTCCGGAAATGGCAGTTTCTTTGCTAACATCCGCACCTGTTCCACATATTGCGCGTATTCTTTTAATGTCTATTCTCTGCCCTCCCCGACACAATCTCCAAAAAGGATCACATATCACAGGAGGCGCTCTTCAGAACCTCCCGCTTGTATTAAATATTAGTTGAAATAAAAGCATGGATTTTCTGAATTTTTAGAAAAATAGATAATATCGGATTTGCCTTAAAGAAAATATGCTTTTTCATATTTTAACACAGAACCCGAAACTCCGCAACCACTAAATTCCCATTATAAACTATCTCAGCGCCGGATGCCTCCCTGTCATTTTCGACCTCCTTCTGATCTCATAAATATCCTCCACCTGCTCCCGGGTCAGCTCTTTCGCTCCGCCCAGCATTCTGGTCTGGTACAGAATTCTTGCATAAAATTCCACCGACTCCATCTTATGGTAGGCATTCATCAAAGAATCCCCATAGGTAAGCGCCCCATGGTTTGCCAGAAGCATGGCGTCATAGCCGGATAAATATTCCGCCACGGCATCGGGTACCTCCTGGGTAGAGGGCGTCCCGTACTTTGCCACGGGCACTTTCCCCAGCGTAAGCACTGCCTCCGACAGAACCGGCTGCTCCAGAGGAATCCCTGCTGCTGCAAAGGTGGTGGCATAAGGGGGATGGGCATGGACTACCGCCTGCACATCCGGACGTTCCCGATAGACCCGCAAATGCATTTTCATTTCCGAGGAAGGCTTAAAACCTTCCTTCGCCTCCAGCAGCTTTCCTTGGTCATCGATCCTGCAAATAAATTCCGGTGTCATAAAGCCCTTGCTGACGCCTGTGGGCGTGCAAAGGAATTCATTTTCATTTAGCTTAACGGAAAAATTGCCATCGTTTGCCGCCACCATACCTCTTTCATAGACCCTTCTTCCGATCTCGCACATTTCCTGTTTTACAATATCTTCCCTCTGCATATTTTCCTCATTTCCATATAATTTTGAAAGAAAGCATCCGCCATTTTGACCGATGCTTTCATTTCTGGTTACTATTCTAATTCCAATTGCCTGCGGATCAAATATTCGCTCAAAAAGTACAGTCCGATCCCTACCGCCAAAAAGATCACTGCCATGATATAATACATCGGTGTCATAACGGCAAAAGGAGATACCTCCATATAATAGTCTATTGCTTCTATTTGCATCATCATAACAGGCATGACAAATAATGTAGTGGCGATCTGCATAACCATCTGGATGGCAAAATATGCTCCCACAGCCCCCAGTATTCTATGCCTGCGCACCATCTGCCCCAAATTAACGGAACCGATCATCACCATTGCATTGCTAAATACAGACGTTATCATCATTACCACTATACTTGCGCCAAATCCGTTTATACCGCGGAACTCAGGCGACCTCCAAAGCTCGGGAATGGCTCTGAAAAGCTCGCCAAATGCTTCCAGCACTTCCCTTGCAAAGCTGCTGTCCTTTGGAATCAGGGATAATACCGTAACCCATCCAAAAAGAATCAGGCTCAGTATCACCGCAAGGCTTGCAATCAGTTCCCAGCCGCACATGGTAATCACCTTACTGATCAAAAGCTGATGGGTGGTAACAGGCAGCGTATGAGTCAAATAGCCTTCATCCGTAAACATATTCTTATAATAACGCACTGCAAAATAAATGGAGACGCCTACGGTAACGCCAATCATGGAAAAATAGAACATTAAAAGCAGCATCACCCCCGAAAGAGGCAGCCCAATCCACTCGCTATCCCAGATCGGCAGGGAAAAGGTAAGCCCCGCCAGCACCGCCATAATCATTAAGACGCCAAACATCAGCATCGGCACCTTCCAAACCGCTTTCCATTCGTGCTTTAACAGCTTTCCTAACATGCGAACACCTCCCTGAAATAAGAATCCACTGATTTTCCTTTACGTTCCCTGATATTTTCTACCGTGTCCTGAAGAATGACTCTTCCGTCACGAATGAAAATCACTTCATCCAGGATCTTTTCAATATCAGAAATCAGGTGGGTGGAAATCAGCACCGTAGCGTTCTCATTATAATTCGAGATGATGGTCTTCAAAATATAATCTCTCGCCGCAGGGTCTACTCCCGCAATAGGTTCATCCAGAATATAAAGCTGTGCCTCTCTGCTCATGACCATAATCAGCTGAACCTTCTCTTTAGTTCCCTTCGAAAGCGTTTTCAACCGGGCGTTTTCATCGATGCCTAAATTTGCAAGCATCTGCTGCGCTTTCTCAGGACGAAAATCACTGTAAAAATCCGAAAAATAGCTGATCAGCTCTTTTACCTGCATGCTCTCCTGAAAATAGGTTCTCTCAGGAAGGTAGGAAACCCATGCCTTTGTCTCAGATCCCGGCTTTTTCCCATTGATAAAAATCTCTCCCTCTGTGGTTGTCAGTAAACCATTGATCAGTTTGATCAGAGTGGTCTTGCCGCTTCCGTTAGGACCTAGCAGCCCAATAATTCTTCCTCTGGGTATTGCAAGATTCATATGATCCAACGCCAGTTTCTTCTTTTCATAAACCTTGGTCAGGTTATTTACGATTACCAGTTCGTTCATACTGTTCCCCCTTCTGTCTGCTCCAGCAGCTTAATAATTTCCTCTTTTTGAAAACCCAGTTTCTGCATTTTATCCACAAAATCCCTGATCTGCTCCCGGGCAATTTTATTACGAGTCTCCCTGATCATTGCCATATCCTCCGTCACCATTCTTCCACTCGTTCTCTGTGCCATCACCAGCCCGCTGCGCTCCAGTTCCGCCAACGCCTTCTGCATGGTGTTGGGATTTACGCCTGCTTCTGTTGCCAGATCCCGCACGCTTGGAATCTTTGCTCCCGGCTTATACAGCCCTGTGATAATCCGAAGCTGTATTTCCTCAAGAATCTGGGCATAGATGGGACGGTCAGAATTTAAATTCCATGCCATGAATATCCCCCTTTCTTAATTGTATTAGTTTAATGATACAATAATACAATTGGAGGATTTTGTCAAGTCTATTTTTTACTTATTTACTGTAGCCGATCACGCTCAGCAATGCTCCGATCATAATACAAAAATCGCCAATATTAAAAACCACCTTTCCAAGCCCCCCAGGTACGTGAAAACTGACGTAATCTACTACATACTTACGCACCAGGCGGTCATAGGTGTTGCTGTAAGCGCCCCCCAAGAGCAGCGTAAGCCCCCATTTCAAAAGTCCTCTTCCTCTCATTCCCAGCGTTAAAACAAACAAAACGGTGAGCGCTGCGGCAAACAGAACGGACACCGCCGCCACCCACTTTTGCCTGCTCTCACCGAAATTCAGAAAAGCGCCTCTATTGTGGTGCTTCCCGATCACTAAAAATCCGCCGCACTTTTTCTCTGCCTGTCCTTCTTCTTTTGTCTCCTCAATATGGTTTTTCAGCTTCCATTCTGCGCCAAAAATCCCCAAAATAACTGCCAGATATTTCATTTTTCCTCCATTCCAAAGCGTTTTGCGCTGAGGAAGGCGAGCGAAATGTCAGATTTCGCCCTGCCAACCTTTTCCCTGAAAGCATTTCCTTGCTTTCACTTCCCTATACGCCCGCCAACACGTTAAAGGTTCCCACCAGATTCAGTCTTCCAAATCCCCATTCCTGGCTTGGATAGGTCTCCCCCTGGGAACGGTCTGCTCCTCTGATCAGGTAGTTTCTCAGTTCTCTGCTTTCCACCCTGGGCTGATTGCCCTCTACCACTGCCCATTGAAGGAACAGAGCTGATGCGCCCGCGGCAAATGCCACTGCCATGCTGGAGCCGGTTCTTACCCCCAGGATGGTATCAATGTCCACGCCGGGACTGCAAATATCAGGCTTAATACGCCCTGTTCTGGTATAGCCTCTTCCCGACTCCGCCCAGAAGCTTCCATTGGCGTCATTATAAGCGGTAGTTGTAATGACTTCCCTGCCGTTTGCCGGTTCCGTCAACGTGGTATACGGCGATGGACGCAGAAAATAAGTCTCACTGTCCAGAAATTCCGTAAGAGGAAGCCAGATATGAAATGTATTCCCTTCCCGCTCTCCGCTGCTTACTACCTGAATCGTCCATATACCCGGCGTGGGATCAATAAATCGGAAAAAGATCAATTCCTCCCCTGAGCTGGGTTCTACCAGAACATGATCCACCTGGACTCTGGATCTTTCAAACACAAACTCAAACTCCCTGCTCTGCTGTTCCCTGAAATCCACCCTGGGCGTCACCTCTCCCCCTGGTGTCCGAATGGTTATGGCATGTTTCGTAGGCGGACATCCCCAGAGCTCTGCAATAAAGCCTCTGGTATTACCGTCCACCCGGATCTCCACATTATCTGTCAGATCCTGATGCCCATCAGAAGCCGCCCCCATGTAATGATGGGCGCTGTTTCCTTCATTGCCGCCGCATACCACCACCGCCCTGCTTCGTCTGGTGGCAATCTGGTTCAGAAAATCAGCCATAATAGAATGCCCTTCGTGATCCCCCATGCTGGTTCCCATGCCGAAGCAGATCACCAGGGGTCTTGCCAAAGATATGGCGTAGCTTTCCAGATAACGGAGCGCCACCAGAATGTCACTTTCCGCGTAAGCAGGCACATCCTCCGGTACCAGATAAAAATCCTTCAGATACTGTTTCGCCTGCTTCAATTTCACTACAACAATATCGGCATCAGGCGCCGCCCCTACAAACCCCAATCCATTTCTGAGAATGCTCCCCGCCGCCACACTGGCAAGCGCCGTGCCATGTCCGTTTTCATCATAGCTTGGAACAATTTCTCTTGGATTTTCGCTCCGGAGCGCCAGGTCGATCAGTTCTCTCCTGTATTCCGTTCCGTACAAAATACCTGCGGGAGGCTGCCCTGTCTGTATGGTTTGATCCCATATACCCAGAATACGGGTACTTCCATCCGGTTTCCGAAAAACTTCCTCCTCATAACGTATGCCCGTATCCAAAAAACCTATCACAACTCCCTTTCCTGTCAGGTTCAAAGTCCCCCCCTGAACCTGGGTGATTCCACTCTTCACCAGAGGCGTAGGGTCAAAGGTTTCCATCTGCCCTGTCTGCATCAATCCGTAAATCCCCGGAATAACCGGATATGAAAAATTGCTTACGCTCATGGGCAGGGGAATATCTGTCCGCTTAATATAACTCACGGCGATCTCACCGCTGACCGGCTGGTAAACAAACGCTCCTATGCTTCCACGCAGTTTTTCCGGCAGCGAAAAATCCGTAAGCAGATCGTAATAATCATTTGAAAGTATTTTTTCCCGGTCTGTCATTTACAATCTCATTGCTGTTTTTTTTAATATATGCCGCGCCCGGGCAAAGTGTCATCACTGGCATTTTCCCTTAAAGCTCTTTTTTATCCTCAATCACCTTCAGGTAAT
The DNA here is from genome assembly GCA_947172705.1 of uncultured Lachnospiraceae bacterium. GTDB lineage: Bacteria > Bacillota > Clostridia > Lachnospirales > Lachnospiraceae > Suilimivivens. The sequence goes on along the minus strand of CAMWCA010000048.1, from coordinate 15,869 downwards.
CCGGATTTTCTCCGCCAACGCTCCGTATATCGATGATGGGTCCCCCCGTTCCCTCAATGTACTCTCTGGTGATGATCACACGACCAATGTTGTCGTCCTTGGGGATCTCATACATGATATCCAGCATAAATTCCTCGATAATTGCCCGCAGGGCTCTTGCGCCGGTATCCTTTTCCATTGCTTTTTCCGCAATCGCCTCAAGGGCGCCGTCATTAAATTCCAGCTTTACCTCATCCAGCTCCAAAAGCTTCTGGTATTGCTTGAGAATTGCATTTTTAGGCTCCTTTAAGATTTTCACCATCATGGGTTTGTCCAATGCGGCAAGGGTATAAATAATGGGAAGTCTCCCTATAAACTCCGGTATCATGCCAAATTTCTTCAGATCTTCAACGGTAACGCGGCTTAAAATATTTTTTTCCTTATCAAACTTGTCCTTCAATTCCGCATTAAAACCAATAGAGGTCTGCTTTTTCAACCGCTGTTTGATGATCTCCTCCAGATCCGGGAAGGCGCCGCCGCAGATAAAAAGAATATTTCTGGTATTGATGGTGGTGAGGGGCACCATAGCGTTTTTGCTGTTGGCGCCTACCGGCACCTCCACATCCGCCCCTTCCAGTAGCCGCAGCATTCCCTGCTGCACACTCTCGCCGCTTACATCCCTGCTGGTAGTATTTTTCTTTTTCGCAATCTTGTCTATTTCATCAATAAAAACAATGCCCCTCTCCGCCTTTTCCGCGTCATTATCTGCCGCCGCAAGGAGCTTGGAAATCACACTTTCAATATCATCTCCGATATATCCTGCTTCTGTCAGGGATGTGGCGTCTGCAATGGCAAGGGGCACATCCAGCAGCCTTGCAAGGGTCTTTACCAGGTAGGTCTTGCCACAGCCTGTAGGACCGATCATCAGCATATTGGACTTTTCAATTTCAATATCGTCCATGGTTCCTGTGGCAACTCTTTTATAGTGGTTATACACCGCCACTGAAATAACCTTTTTGGCATGCTCCTGACCGATCACATAATCGTCCAGCTGTTCCTTGATTTTGTGGGGCGGCGGAATATTCTTAATATCCAGCGCCGGTTCTTCCTCTGCTTTGGGTTTCTTTTTTCTAAGCCGCTGCTTGTTGGGAATCCCTCCTTCCCCCTGAAGATCGGCAATATTTACAAACCGGATACCGGAATAACCTTTATCGCTCATGCTTTTATTGAGATCATCGATCAGAGAGGGATTATTCAGCATTCCCTGATAGTCAAACTGGCTCACCGTATCCATTGTTTTGTGCATACAGTCATTACACACTGTAATATTGTTGGGGAGTTTGAACATTTTACCTGTTTTGCTCTCAGGACGGCGGCAGATAAAACAAACGTCTTCATATTCGCTTTCTTTCTTATCCCCGCTGTTTTTCTCTTCCGTATCTGTGCTTTCCAGTTCTTTTTTCTCTTCGCTCTGATCCTTTTCATCAAAATCTGACATATTTTCCCTCGTTTCTGCACATTCCTGCGCATAATAGATTTTCTGCTACACAATTCTTCTTACGGATAAAATTTCCTTATAGGTGGCATGGGTGATCTTGATTCCCGTCCGCTGTGTGCTGGCGTGAACGATCTGACCGTTCCCAATGTAAATGCCCACATGTCCTGCATAACATAGAACGTCCCCGGGCTGAGCCTCGGAATAAGAAACCCCTGTCCCTGTGCTCCGCAGAGAATATGAGGTTCTGGGGACACTGTAGCCAAAATCTTTATACACACGCCATACAAAGCCGGAGCAATCCGCCCCCTCTGTCAGGCTTGTACCGCCTGGCACATAGGGATTTCCAATAAACTGGCAGGCGTAATTGGCGATCTGCTGCCCCTTACTTCCGGTTCCCGAATAACTGGAAGCGGAGGCATAGTTTCCTCCTGCCGAGGAACTGCTGCTTCCCGAAGAAGTCGTGCTCTGTCCCTGCCCTGAAGCGCTCTGGGACGCCTGGTTCTGAAGCGCCAGCTCCTGTGCTTTCCTCGCCTCTTCCTCCGCCTGCTTTGCCGCATCGATTTCCGACTGTTTCTTTGCAGCCGCAGCCTCCAGCTTTTTGATCTCATCGTTCTGTTTTCGAATATTCGCCTTGTATACAGCCGCTTCCTGCTTTGCCTGGGCAAGCTGAACCTCGTAATCCTCATAGACTGCTTTTCTGTCAGCTAAAATAATTTCAAGGCTTTCCTTTTCCTCTATCAGCTCATGCTCCTGTGCCTCCAGCTCCGCCATCTCTTCCTCCAGCTTCGCCTTAAGCGCCTCCACCGCTTCTCTTGCCGCCTGATAGTCCTCCAGCATCTTTCTGTCGTACTCGTAGAGTCTTTCCACATACTCCGCCTTATTCACCATATCTCCGAAATTCTGGCTTTCCAGCAAAATCTGCAGATAAGTGGTATCGCCCTTTTCATACATGAACTGGATACGGAGCTTCATTGCTTCGTACTGCTGCCGTTCATTCTCTTTCGCCGCCTCATATTCTATAGTGGTTTCTTCTATCTGCTTTTTCTTCTCCTCAATTTCTTCCTCGATCATTTCTACGCTGGCAATGGTTTCCACAAGAGCGGCATCGATCTCGTCGATCTCATCCGCCACCTCATCCACATCAGACTGAATGGAGCTTACTTTTCCGGAAGCATTGTCATACCGCTGCTGTTCTTCTCTTTTCCTTGCATCCGCTTCTCTTTTCTGATCCTCTAATTCTTTTTTTTGTCTTTCCAGGTCAGAAATACTTGACGCTCTTGCCGGTTCCGCCATCATAAACATCATTGCGCACGCCAGCACCAGGGTAAGCAGCCTGATCTGTTTTCTGTTCCTTTTATGCATCTTCCTGTCTCACACTCACATTTCAGCCGGGCGTCACGCCTTCTATCCGCCCTTGTGTCCTTTACCTCAGGTTTTATTCTTTTACCACGGCGCTCTCTGTCAGAAGTTCCATTACCTCCTGCAGCAACAGATACTCCCTGTAAGATTCCGCGTCTATGGCATCCTTATATTCCTCTGCACTTTCAAATCCGTATTGTAAAGCTTCCTCCGCCAAATGCTCTTCCAGCTTCTCATCTGTAATTTGGATTCCCTCCGCTTCCGCAATGGCTCCTACCATAAGATACTGCTCCGCCGCCTGCTGTGCCTGCTGGAGAATTGCATCCTCATAGGTGTCCGCCGTACAGTTATATGCTTCCGCTACGTAATCTGCAAGCTCCTGACCATACATCTGCGCCCGGGAGGTCATGGTCTCCGTCACGGCTTCCCTCATACGGTCCAGCATTCCCTGTGGAATTTCCTCAAAAGATGTATTTTCCGCCACCTTTGCCATAACAGCGTCTATTTTAAAGTTCTCTTTATTAACCTCATAATATTCCTGCGCCTGCTGCGCCAGCCCGTCTCTCACATATTCCCTGAAGTCGTCCACTGTAGAACAGCCCTCAATGGGAAGTCCTGCAACATACTCGTCCGTAAGCTCCGCCTCTTTCTGGGTATTGATGCTATTCAGGGTAATGGTAAAGACTACCGGTGTACCGGCAAGATCAGGATTATTGAGATAAGGGTCCGGAAAAGCCAGATCCAGGTCTTTCGTCTCTCCCACTTCCATGCCGATAATACCCTCTTCAAAACCGTCTATAAAGCCGCCTGCTCCCAGCGTAATCTGATAGCCTGCAGCGGTTCCGCCTTCAAAAGCCTCGCCGTCAATTTTTCCTTCAAAATCCACATTTACCACATCGCCTGTCTCTGCAATGCTGCGATCCGTAATCGGCACCAATTCAGGGTTTGCCGCCAACACCTGGGTTATAAAACGGTCAATGTCCTCCTCCGTCACTTCGGGGGCAGCTATTTCAACTTCAAGCCCTTTGTATTCTCCAAGGGTAACATAATCGCCGGCTGTAAAATCTGAGAGATAAACCTCTTCCGCTCCATTGCCTGCCTCCTGCCCGGTTTTTTCCGTCTGCCCTTCCGGCTCATTCTTTCCCTGATTTCCGCATCCGGCAAACACCCCTGCAAGTATGAGGGTGCAGACCATTATCACTATATTTTTTTTCATCACCAATGCTCCTTATCAAATTCCCTTAACGGGTACTCTACTTTTATACCATAAAACAGGGGTAAACAAAAGCACTTCCCTGTTTTATTTAAAATAAATTTATATTTCCAATTTACAATTATATATCAATTTCCCCTTAAGTTCAATGAAATGGCTTGCCTATTTCTTCCTGGAATGTTAAAATAAAACTCGTATCGCCGTCGCTTTATTTTGCAATATTACAGACGGCAAGGAGGTTACCGTGAGTAAATTAGCGATTGTTTTATTAGTGATTCTGGCAGTTTTGGTGATTGCCCTGGTTGTTTTATATTTCCTTGGGAAAAAGGCGCAGAAGCGCCAGGATGAGCAGCAGGAGCAGATCAACGCTATGAAACAGACTGTTTCCATGTTGATCATTGACAAAAAACGAATGAAGATCAAGGAATCCGGTCTTCCCCAGATGGTCATAGACCAGACGCCCAAGCTTCTTCGAGGCTCCAAGCTTCCCATTGTAAAGGCGAAGGTAGGTCCTCAGATCATGACCCTTGTCTGTGAGGAAAAGATTTTTGATTCGGTTCCCGTTAAGAAGGAAGTGAAAGCAGTTGTAAGCGGCATATACATCACCGATGTAAAAGGGCTCCATGGCAAAACCGCTCCCGCTCCTGTCAAGAAAAAAGGCTTCTTCAAGCGTACCCTTGAGAAAGCCCAGGAAAGAGCCGGCGCCAAACCGGTAAAATAACTGTTATTTTATCATTGCTTTTATCATCGATTGAAGGGATGCTTCCCATGGAGCATCCTTTTTTATATTCTGCCCGCATATGCTACAGAAAATGAACCCCTTCCTCCCGGGGTCTTAATTCCATCTCTATTTTGCAGTCCGCAAGATGCTGATAATTCGCCTCCAGGGCATACCCTACCTCCACACGGATCTGATTCTCTTTTTCCTTCAGGGAGATGAATTCCGTGTCCACCCCGATCAATATGTTCCCATAGGGGGTCATATAGCTGGTCATATTCTTTTTGTTTTCTTCAAAAATCATCTGTACATTCACCAGCCCCTTTTTGGAAACGATCAGGCTTGATTCATTAAACTTAATCCGGTTTTGAATAGATTCTGTAAAACCCTCCATCATCTCTTCATAGACAATATAATGATTTCCGTTCCTTTGATAATAGTCCGCCGGGGTAATGGTTTCCAATTCCTGTGTCTCATCGACTTTTTCCATTTGAAGCCCCTTCAGGGAAAGCAGTATCTCTTTTGTCATATCTATGCCTCATACTCCTCTATTTGAATTGTCTTTGCTGATAAAATGCCATACTTGATAATGGAATTGGCAAAATGCTTAAATTTTTCGGCTCCATCGCTTACGAAAAAGCGGTACTTGTTATCCCCCAGCTTCGCCTCCTGGTCATTGAGCATATTTTTTGCCACAAGAAGCTCCCTCAATTCCCTTGCAGTCTCATATGCCGGGTTTACCAGTCTTACCTCCTCCCCCAGAATCCGTCCCAGTGTAGAACGAATCAGCGGGTAATGGGTACAGCCTAATATCAGGGTATCAATACCGATATCGATCAGTTCTGCAAGGTACCGCTTGGCGATCTCGTCTGTAACAGGGTCCTGTAGCAGCCCCTCCTCTACAAGGGGTACAAAAAGAGGACATGCCTTTCCCACTACGCTGACCTTTGGATTGATTTCTTTTATGTATCTGGAATAAATGCTGCTGCCAATGGTACCCTCCGTACCGATCACGCCGATCTTCCCGTTTACGGTGGTTTCCGCCGCCACCTTTGCCCCGGGTTTTACCACCCCGATCATGGGAATGTCCACTTCCTTTTCAAGTTCATCCAGCGCGTAGGCGCTTGCCGTATTACATGCTACCACGATCGCTTTGACCTCCTGGGTCTGTAAAAAACGAACGATCTGCCTGGAATATCTTGTAACCGTTTCCTTTGACTTGCCGCCATAGGGCACTCTTGCCGTATCCCCAAAATAAACCACCTTTTCATTGGGAATCTGCCGCATGATCTCCCTTGCCACCGTAAGTCCCCCCACACCGGAGTCAAACACCCCTATGGGCGCATTTTTATGGATCATATCTGCATCTCTTTTCTATTTGGTTTTCATTTCTTTTCTGATATACATATTCTATCACACGGCTTTTTATACGAACATCCCCGATTTCCCACGCAGGCTCCCGGGGCGCAGCGTCCTCCTCATAAACCTCACAGGTATCCTCCGTGAGGCACAGCTCCGGGTACACAAACCCCCACCAGCCTAGGATTCCTATCAATATTACCGCTGTTTCATATAATCTCCTCATTTTCCGCTCTCACCCTTTCCATGACACCATCGTGGTCATGTTCCATGGTAAGAGTGTTGCCTTTTTAAAGCCTCTTATTCAATCGGCTTTCATTTTCCAGACGTATCTGCCGGATAATGGACTTTTCCTGATTGTCGATATGCAGCTTGGCAGCCTTAGCCGCTCTTTCCTTATCCCGCCCGGCGATGCTCTCATAGATCTCTCTGTGCTCGGCTATGAGATTGTCATGCCTGCTCTCCTCCTTGATGTAGACAAAACGATATCGGTACATCTGCTCGGAAAGATTATTCACCATCTGCATAAGTCTCTGGTTTCCTGTTGCCTCCACAATAATATCATGAAGCGCCACATCCGCTTTTGCGATCACTGCCGCATCCTTTCCTTTTGTGGCCTGCTCAAATTCATGGCATGCATCCAAAAGCCGTTCTGTATCCTCTTCTGTAATTCTGTCGCAGGCAAGCTCCACGCTGAGGGCATCCAGGGCACGCCTTACCTCCAGCACATCTTTCAGGCTTTTTTCTGTAATTCTTGCCACTTCAGCCCCCCGTCTGGGAATCATAATGACCAATCCCTCCAGCTCCAGCTTTCGGATCGCCTCTCTGATGGGCGTTCTGCTGACGCCCAGCTGATTTGCCAGATGCACTTCCATAAGACGCTCTCCCGGCTTTAACTGCCCGGTTAAAATCGCCTTTCGAAGGGTATTGAACACCACATCCCGAAGAGGCAGAAATTCGTTCATATCAATTTGAAATTGTTCTCCCATTTTTCCTCCATCTTTTTTAAGGCGAGATAAATTCCGTCACAAAAATATCTCTTGCAAGTCCAAGCTTCTCAACAGCGGCATATGCTTTCTCAGCCGTCTCCTTCTCCCTGTAAATGCCAAACACCGTAGGCCCGCTGCCGCTCATAAGCGCGTTTAAAGCGCCATGGGCTTTCATCTCCTCCTTAAGTCTGGAGATCACCGGATACTCCTTCTCCGTCACCTTTTCCAGGACATTTCCCATCCGTTCCGCAATCCCCTGAAGGCTCCCCAGCTTTAAGGCTTCCACCATCCCGTCAATATCCGGATGCCAGGTAAGCGTATTCGCATGGAGATTCTCATACACATATTTCGTAGAGACACTGATATCCGGCTTGGCAATCAACAGATACGCCTCCGGGGGCGCCGGCACAGGCGTCAGCACCTCCCCAATGCCCTGGGAAAGAGCCGTTCCGCCCATGATACAGTAAGGAACGTCTGCACCGATCTGAACGCCCAGTCTTTTCATATCCTCAACATTCATAGAAAGTCCAAATAATTCCTTCAGCCCATGAAATACCGCCGCCGCATCTGTACTGCCCCCTGCCATTCCCGCCGCAATGGGGATATTTTTCTGAAGGGTGATTTCCACCCCTTCCGTTATTCCGCAGGTTTCCATAATCAGGTCTGCCGCTTTGTAGATCAGGTTGCTTTTATCGCAGGGAAGACTTTCCCCTTGATTTTCTTTTTTTTCCATCTGAATCCGTATAAGAGAACTGTTACCTGTCCCTTCCATCTTTTTAAAGGTCAGCACGTCATAAATGCCCACTGTCTGCATGATCATCTTCACTTCATGGTATCCATCAGGGCGCCGTCTGATCACATCCAGCCCCAGATTGATCTTTGCGTAGGCTCTTCGCTCTATCTTTTTCATCCTTTGATTCTCGCTTTTCTTGTATACATAATACATAGATTGTACTTAATTTTATACAATTCAGGCAGGTCTGTCAATGCCTGCTAAATATTTGATTTTATATTTTCCCAAAAAAAGAGCATCGCTCCACAACCGGAAATCAGTTATTTTGCGATGCTCCCTCTCCTGCTCTTCTAAGCCCCTGCCAGTTAGTTGTTTTTGGTTTCCTCATAAGACAGGATCATATGGGACAGGGTGTCCGAATACAATATTCTGCCCGCTTCCGACAAGTGTACGCCGTCCTCCAGATACTCATCAATTGTATAGCCGTCAATGCCCAGATCCAAATAAGCGTTTAGAAACAATGTATTTTGCTCATTGGCAATATAATTGCAGGTTCCCACATAGTCAAACAATGTACCATTCCCATTATTTGTCATGTTTCCATCCCCTACCAGATATCCGTTATGGTAAAATTGGGCATACATGGGCGAGCACAGAATAATGGTCGCATCAGGCGCCACCTCTCTTAAATTCGACACAGCATAGCGCAAAGCTCCGCCGTAGGTTTTCAGATTATAGCCGTCGTCATCGCTCTGTCTGACGCCCCTGAAGAAATCATTGGTACCGTATTCCACAATGAAATAATCTGTTTTTGAGAAATCTATATCAGGATCTTTTAAAAGTTCACCTGCTCTGGTTCCATCAAAAATGTCCAGGGAAATTCTCTTCAGCATTCCATTCACCACGCCGCACAAACTTGTAGATGTCCACTCCTCCCAGGAGGACACCTCATCCTCCTCAATGCTTGCACAGGTGCCGCCAATGGCAAGGTTATAAAGATTCGCATCACATTTCTTAGCCGTCAGATAGGGAACCCCCGTCCCATCCCGATAGCTGTCAAAAATACTGTCTCCCAAAAACACCAGTTGCAGCTTGTTTTCTTCTTCCGGCGCTGGCGTCGGCTCCTGATCCACCATTGTCTGATCTGGCACTGGAATATCAAATTCAATTGGTCCAGTCTGTTTCTCCGGCTGCTCCGGCGTTGGTGAAGCGCTTTCCGAAGGATGAATTTCCTCCGGCTTTTCAATTTCTTCTCCCGTTTCTGTAATCAGTATATTGCTTTCCGCTTCGTTTTCTCTAATCATATCATCTGTATATTTCTGGCGGCATCCGGTCATTGCCATAACAAACAATACCACGGCAAGCAATGCTGCTTTCCGTTTTTTCTTCCCATTTGGAATCATAAAACCACTCCTCTCCTGCAGCATTTCTTTTGCTGCATTCCATTTCTGTCCATTTTGCAATATCCAGAATAACATACTCGGTACAAAATTCCAATTGCATCTATTTATTTTAAGATTTTTTAGATTATCCTAAAAGAAATCTTAAAAAAATATTCATATATTATTATAGTTTATACCATTCCGGGCAATTATATGTTCTTCTCTATTGCAAAATTACTGTTTTTATTGTTATAATGAATGTCGTGTTTTTAGGAGATAGAAAATAAAAAAGGAACTATTTTATGAAGAATAAGATTTGGGAAAGAAAATATGAGATTTTACTGATTATCCTGTTTATGTTCATGTCTGTCACCGCGTGTTCCCGGTATACCATAAATTTTGACGAATTTTATACCATGCAATGGTGCCGCAGCAGCCTGCCAGACTTTCTCCATGAAGTTCTTCATGACACATCGCCTTTTCTCTATTATTTTATGATACGTCCCTTTGCCATTCTCACAGGACAGAATATTTTTATGGCACGTCTTTTTTCCCTGGCGGCATTATGCATTCTCTTTCTGATCGGAACCGGCTTCGTCAAAAAACACTTCGGGCAAAAAGCCATGTTTTTTTATCTTGGAATTCTTTACCTGAATCCCTTTATGCTCCAGAAATCTACCGAGATCCGTATGTATCTCTGGGCAACTGCCTTTACCCTTTTAAGCGGTGTTTTCTGCTACCTGCTTTTAACGGCTCCTACCCGAAAAAACTGGACCTTTTTTACGCTCTTCAGCCTTCTGTCTGCATACACACACTATTACGCAGTATTGACCATGGTCTTTCTCTACCTTGGCATATTATTTTACCAGCTGGGAACTCGCAACACAAAGCAACTGAAAAACTGGCTGATCTGCAGCGCGGTCACTGTGCTCGCTTATTTCCCCTTTCTGTTGATCGCCATTGCCCAGATCAAAGAGTCCAATGGCAACTGGATTCAAAAACCCGGTTCCCGTTTAGAACCTCTGAAGGAACTGTTCGTCAGTGAGATCCCTTATTCCGAATATTTTTACCTGCTTCTTATGGCAGCATTTACGGTTTTTTCACTGGTCGCCTTTCTAAAGAAAAGACAAGTGACCTATTACTGGTCCCTTGTCTGCTGCAGCGCCATCTGGGGCATTACTGCCTTTGGCATTGTTTTCGGTGAATTGGTAAAGCCCGTTATGTTAAGCCGGTATCTGATCATGCCCGTATGCCTTCTGTTTCTGGGACTTACCCCTGCAGTAAAACATCTTCCTAAGTACCTTGTTTTACTGCTTTTCCTTGCTTTCGCCCTGATCGGCGGCATACGCTATCGATCTGCCGCCAGCTCCCTGAAGGAAGATCAGACTGTCAACACCCTTCATTTTGCCCAGGAGCACATTGAAGAGCAGGATAAAATCGTCCTGGTAAGCGGTGACGATTATCTCTACAACTGCGCCAGCTACTACATTCCCCAGGCAGAGTTATACTATGTAGGCGCTTTCAACGCCCAACTGATTCTGGAGGATGAAAGCCGCAGCGAATTTTGGTTCTTTGACAACGGAAACTATCTCAACCGGGAAGAATTGGAAGCCGCAGGGCTAACCATAGAAGCTTTCGGCGAATATCAATTTGGCTATCTCTTTTTCCAGATCTACAGGATCACAAAGCCTGTCTGACAGGCTTCCCTAGAATGTCACTTCCCCATCATGGGCAATCAGAGAGGCGGAGGTGACATGTTCCAGCTTCATCAGTTCCTTTACCAACGCCGCTTCTTCTTTTACCCTTACCTCAATGGCCATATCCAGATGATCTGCGGTCAGATTCCGTGCCTTTACCTTATGAAGCATACAATGCTTTTCCACGATTTCCATAATTTCTTCTTCATTTTCAAAAGTCCCGGAATTTACCAGCAAAATCTGGGGCGCTTTTGCTATGGGAAGTCGATTTGCCAGAAGAAGAATGCAAGTCAGTACAACAGACGCGATCACCGCAATAACGGCAAAGCCGGCTCCGCATATAATCCCTACACTGATGGACCAAAATAGAAATACCAGATCCATAGGGTCCTTGATTGCCGTTCTGAACCGGACAATGGAAAGGGCGCCCACCATACCCAGGGAAATAATGATACTGGACTGAATGGTCAGAATAATTGCCGCTGTAATAACGGCAAGCGCCAGCAGGGATAAATTAAAGTTTTTATTATAAAAGGAGTTACGGTTGAGCATGCGGTACAGAATGAATATATAAGCGGCTATCAGCGTTGTAACCACTATACAAATCAGGATCGACCGCACGGAAAGGGTCGAAGAAGCATATCCCTCCAAAAAAGATTTTTTAAAAATGTCTGCAAAGCTCATATTCTGATTCCTCCATAAGTATTAAATTTCCTGCACAGGTAATATTTGGAAAAACTGCACCATTGCAAAGCATCCAGCTGCATATGGTTTTTAATATAATCCGGCAGAAATTCATCCCATTTTACCTCAAGAATTGACTTTCCCCTGGGAAGAAGGGGCCTGACGGTAATATTTTGATCCAGAAAACCGGAAATATCATTGGACGAGCAGATTCCTTCATCAAATGTAACTCTAACGTTGCCACTGGATTCCACAAAAGGATATCGCAGATATGCTACGATCACCACAGGTCTCATACCTCTCTTTTGCATGTCCCACAACAGCTTTTGCAGTTCCCCAGGCATATCGGCGGTAATCTGTACATACTTTCCAGCCATTAACTGTCTGCAAAGCGCCTCGTCAATAGGGCAGGAACGTTTCAGGGTCATCTGGCGCCGCTTACTCTTTTTTTCAAGAACAATTCGTCCCGCATCCTCATTATAAATACGGATTCTGTATTTGTCCCGCTCCCCAATACCGCCCTCGTTTTCATAATAGCAATCGTCTTCCGGCGAATCAAAATACAGGCTCCGGATTCGATAACAGCCAGTGCCTTCTGTATGGGCATCCGGCTTCAAAAGAGCGCTTACACTTGTTTTTAAAACGGCATTTTCCATACTGTCTGTGAGATATTTATATTCATGCCGGTATTTTATTTTGTTTGACTGCTCCGTCATTTTATCATTTCCTCATCAAATTCCCGAACACCCTCACACTGTACCGTTTCTAATACGGAATATAAATCTGTCTGTGCTTCGGTAATAGATACACATTGACTTGCAAAAACCGCATTTTTTCCTGCAATTACCTTCAGGCTTCCGCCTTCCACGACTACCATATCTTTATCACTGCTTGCAAAAATACCGGTTCCCTCACAGTCCACCTCCGTATCACTGTCGATCAAAATCACCCCGTCGTTTCCTCTGATACCATTTTCCTTTGCTTTGGCATAAAAATTAGCCTCCACTATCTTCAACTGGTCTTTCGACCGCACTGCATCTGCATGATAGCCAAATACGGAAAGTCTTCCCCTTCCATTCAATGTGAGATCGCAATTGCTGAAAACACATGCTTTCTGTTCCTTTCCATTTGTAACCCCATCGCTTAAGACATTCTCAGTTCCCTCTCTTGCAGTGATGACCACCTTCGCTGCTTTTTCCACATAAATTGCAGGTCCCTGCACAGAAGTAATCTCTACCCCGTCTAAAATCAGATGGACCATCTCATCTTCATAAACATGGATCACGATATTTCCATGATTCATTTTTCCTTTTATAGCATAAGTCCCCTCTGCATTGATAGTCAACTGCCTGCCATCATATCCATAGCCTTCCTTCGCCCCGGCTTCCAGGCTGTCCAGATCGATCTCCACCGTCTCTGCACCCTGGGTCTCCCTGTCGTAAGCTGTAATCTCATACTCGCCCACAGCCCCCTTTACAACTGCCTCCTGGCTTGTCTCGTCTGGTATGCCCACCGGCATTTCCAATACCTGGGCGCATCCGGAAAGCCAGATCATCCCCAGCCAAAGCCCTATCATATACCTGCTTCTTCCTTTTATCATACCTGTCTTTCAAGCCTCCGCAATTTCTAATCCGTCCTTTCAAATACCGCCTGAATCTTAAGACCGCCTGCCGGAATAGAAACCTCCAGCTCTTCCTCCAAACTCGTCACATCCCCGCGCCAGCCCGCAAACCGATACCCCTTCTCCGGTATTGCTTTCAGGGAAATGGGGTAATCCGTGAAATATTGTCCACTCCAATCCCCTTCGACCGAAGCGGTATTTACCATTACCTGCCCTTCCGAAGCATCCGTATGAATGGTAACGGTTTCCAAACCTCCTGACAGCCCCAGCGCTTCCGCCAGATCCTCTGCCGCATGAGGAAGTCTCTGCCTGAAAAAATCATCCGCCTGAGCAATATATCTGTCAAGATCCGCTTCCGTAAAAGCTTCATCAAAAAATCTGTGCTGTCCCTTGACCATCTGATCCTGGTATAGTTCCTTCCACTCCATCAGTTCTTTATGCACTCTGTCATATGCATAGGTGGTGTTTGCAATATCCATAAAAGTAAGACAAAATTGCTTTCTAAACTGCTGATTGTCCATCAGGCTCTGCCATACCGGCTCCTGAAACAGATCGCTGTCCTTTATTCTGACAGCGGAATCATCACTATATTCAAAAAGGGTAACGTCCAGATCATACAGCATCCATCTCCATCTGCCATCACAATATTCCTTTTCGCTGACTTCAACGCTTCTCCACAGCGCCGTATTCTGTCCAAAGGAAACGTCTCTGTTATCAATGTAAAAATGAATACAGCAGTAATCTATCAGACTCTGCACATCGATCAGTCCGCACACCATTTCATAGACGTCGTCATAAGACAGATCGCATTCCGTTATGACATCCAGCATATATTGATATGCCTCCTGTGCCTCCTGGTTCCCCTCATTTGCCAATCCGGCATCGATCAGCCAGACATTATCTTCATTTAAATCAAAATAATTTTTAAAATATTCTTCCTTGTACCGCTCCCGAATATTATAGATTCCCCAATACTCCCCGTTTAAAAATAAAACGCATGGCGTTGACCGTTGTATTGCCACGTTTCGTTCCCCTGCCACTTCTTCCAAAAATGCATCCTGGAACATTAACTCAGAATTATTATTCCCCCCATTTCTCAGCTTCACAGTGGAATAAGGCGCTTCCGGGAAAAAATTATAAGGAAATACAACATTTTCGTCATAGATCTCTCTTCCATATAAACTAAAAGATTTTTTCGGCGTAGCGCGGGTAGACTGCCCCGCAATCCGTATACCCACATTTTGAGTGAAGCAATAATTATGTTCAGCGTCAAAATACGTTACAGCCGCCTCCCTCTCCCATTCCTTTCCATCCTGAAAGGCATTGGATGCCATATAAAGGCTATGTTCTTCTCCCTCTTCATCCACGAACCCCTGCAAAAGTTCCCCATCCTGCAGACCTCCGTTTTCCTTATAGCTTTCAAAAGCCTCGCCATTTCCATATATCCCTGTTTCCCTGTCAAAAAGATTATCCGGGTCCGTTACAAGGGAGATAACCGGAAGGGCGTCATACTCCCGCCGTTTGTCATATCCTATAAAATACACCTTGGTTACCACTCTGCTGGCGGTCTGGTTCCGTTCATTTATACTCACAGCCCGCACAACAGCCGCCTTGTCTACCTTAAAGGGAGGTACATAGGTTCTGGTAGGGGACAGATCCGTCCTGGCGGCATACACATTTTCCTGACTGCTGGCATCGTCCACTGTAACAGGCGCGCTGTAACGGGTGGATGATGCAGTCGGGTCACTTCCATCTAACGTATAATAAATCCTTTCACCTTCGCAAGCCGTAATTGTCAGTTCAAAGGGTTCCTCATAAAATCCGCTTTCCGCACTGAAAACAGGGTCCTCCAATTCCACTAACGGCAATACTTCCGCCCCGTTATTGGAAGCCCCCGGCGTAGCCTCCATCATCCTCCACTGCTCATGCCCGTCCTCAACCCTGCCATATCCGGTATTGTAAGTCAGTGCCGGAATCTCTACGGAATCTATGATTTTTTTCTCATCGGCATTGCTTAAAAAAACCTTATCGCCGAATTTTGACAGCTTAAATCCGATTTTTCCCGCATCCACATCATCCCTGCCGTCCAGCCACACCACATAATACGCTTCAGGTTCCAGTATGATCCCCTCTAAAGGATACTTTTCCAGTTGGTTCTCATCATCCGATAAAAACCAGCCATCCATTGAAACCCGCTGTCCGCTGGCATTGTACAGTTCTACATAATCCGGATACCCGCCATTTTCATCCTGAAACAACGTAAAATTGCTGCTGCATACCTCATTCACTACCACCTGCCTGGGCGCACCATCAACGCTGAGCCCATAAATCATACATACAAAAAAAGCCGTCAGCAACACCAACAGAATAACTTTAACCTTATAAAAAGAGCATTTGCCATAAAATGACTTCATACAAACCTCTCTGCCAATTCCTGTAAAGGAGCTTTATTCCAAAACATTTCTAAGCGAAATTTTGAACGAAAATTCTTCAAACTTCCGTGTCTATTTTACAATGTTTATTTCCCCCTGTCAAACACCTGTTATACATTTCACACCCACGCCACGGGGCAAGATATGACACCATACAAGATGGGTTTGCGGGAGGACAGGTGGCGCAGGGCAATGGGGCTGGGAA
>CAMWCA010000047.1 GCA_947172705.1 uncultured Lachnospiraceae bacterium | reverse complement strand
TATGGCATAAAAGAGCTGACTATCCAAGGCGTTGGATTTGACGCTTACGAATATCATGCCCTTCATCTGCTAATTGCTCTAATACTGTGAAATCCAAAACCTCTTTAATTTTTACATCTTCACATATTGCCATATTTTCTAAAAATGAAAATACTTTATTTATTTCATACATTTTATCATTCTGGACAATATGAAGAATATATGGAACAATAACCATCCCAAACACTATGTGTATTCCATCAGTTTCATCTATTAAATTCTCCTTTTCCTTAACCTCAAAAAAAGAATAACTTTCTGAAATTTCTTCTTTAAAGATTTTATATAATTCATTATATTTCATATACAATCACCTACCCAGCGCATTATATAAAACTTGTAAGAATTATAGGTTGTTGAAAGTCCGAGAGTATAACCCTAATAAATATTAAATTTTTTACAGACTATTAGCAGTTCAACAGGATGCATATTTATCTTAAATTCCATATATTTTTTTTGATATAATTCTATCTCTTTTAATTCTACATCCTGTATGAAATATGGGACTTGAGAGAGCGTAAGTTCCTTCGAGGCTCTGTCCTTGGGCATTCAACTACATACTCAATTTTCACTCTATAGCACTCTGCAAAATAATATGTAATTATCCATTCGATTTTTACCATTTTACCCGTCTCTCTAACAACTTAAGTAATTCATCATATGTATAAACACAATCACCATAACCCAAAATCAAAAATACTCTATGACACCTTCAACCCATGGTGTATCTTCGATTTTATGTTTCGTTTTGCATATTTTATAGAATTTTTATCCCTTTACACCATTGATATGTGCCAATATAACATAACGCATTTGGAAGAGTCTGGAAAAGTATTTTAAATTTGTTACGAAAATGATTTTGCCGAATTGTTAGCAATAGCCTTAAACGGAGCATGCCCAGTATCCGCATTCCTCAAGAGTGATGGTTTACGAAGGCGTAAACTTGTTTCAAAATCAAAAATAATTTTCTCTTCTTTCTTTCCATTCAATGAAATATTAATCCAAATAGGAACAAAAGGCGAATGCCATGCTACTAATTTTACAGTTTCATCCAGCGTAAGCAATTTATTTCCTACGTTTTTTTCACTTAATAGAACTAAACGCATAATATTATCTAATCCGTTAAATGATTTATCTTTCTCATAAACCGGAATAATGTTAAATCTAATATCATTTTCATCTACACATATTTCCCCCATCACTTCACGAATTGTCATTAATAAATTATCACGAAAAATTTTTTTATTCATTTCTCTCACTTTTTCCATATATTTTCCTCTCTATCTGGGCATATATTGTACTGGTCCATCATAGAATATATCTGTATTTATAACATAATTTGACATAGATGCGCTAATATCATTCACCCTAATCCATGCATTATCAACAATTATTCCTGCACTCCTGAAAAGATCTGGATAATTCATGACTTGAGTTACAGCCGCTTGTACCGATTTACCATTTGCCAAATAAGAATGTCCTCTTCCAATTTGCGAATTACCATCCATATCAATAACAAAATCAATTTCTTGAATACCATTTTCAATATAAATCTTTAATAGAAAAGTTGAAAGTTCGTCCTGCTTGATTATCATTAGGAAACTTAGTGGTAATAGTTTGTGTTAATGCACCACCTTTACCACTATTTTTAAATGCATTCAACAAATGCGGGTTCCACCCCGAGGTATTTTTGCTCTATTTCATACAGCGCATTTAAACTCAGCTCCCAACACTAAAAGCTGAGCCGGTTCCTTTTCTTTCCCCCACCCATTATTATTATGCTATTGAACTATATTGATTTATACTCTTCCCAATTCTTCATCCGCTTTTAATTGAAGTGCTACAGTCTTTGTTCCCATATATTGTTTGGCTTTCTTTAAAATCATCCTATCATTTCCTAAAATTTCTAAAACAGTAATTGAAAGTATATTTATTAGATGTGTATCACCACTATCTATTATTTCTTCAAAATACGTAAATATATTTTCTAATAATTGATGTTCCTTATTTTCATTTAACAATTTTAATATCGGAGGCATAAAAATATCTTCTATCACAACTGTTTCCAATATCTCCCCATACTCTTTTACACTTTTAATATATTCTTCCTTTGTTGAAGGAAGAAATTCTTGCATTTTTTTAAAAAATTCTTCAGCAAGTATAGCTGCTGTACCGCCATCCCCAACAGTCGCACCAGGTCTATAAAGTTCATTTATTATTCTGTGTAATTCTGAATTTTGTACCATAGTTAATAATTTCTACCTTGTAGAACCTGTTAATTCAGTTCTTTCTCCTAAAAGATTATTAATTTTATTTGAGCTACCATGTAAAAAACCACCCTTCCCCGTTCGTCGCGCACCCTTTTTATGCTCCTCCGGAAGCGATGGTATCATTATTTGTCTTGAACTCCTGTTTTTTTAATATATTCTAATTTTTTAACTTGTGCATTTGATAAACCTTTAATATGTTTCTCAAACAATTCTTGCGCTCTGATATACTCTCCTTTTTTCCAATACTCCTCTGCTTTTTTTATATCAGTTTTCAAATAATAATTTTCTAACAGTTCTTTGTGCATATCAAGCCTATACTGATATATTTTTTTAAAATTCATAGTATCTGATATGTTAATTTTATCAAAAAGAATTTTAACAGTATTTGCCAAATAAGCAATTCCCTTTTCAATATCTTTTGTATTTGCTATTTGATACAAACCCTTAAAATTTTTTATGTTTACATATCCTAATCCGTCTTGTAATGTAAAAGTATTTTTATCTTTGTCAACAAACTGGCATGTCAATTCATATCCAACTGCAGAAAAAATTATATCTATTCGATTATTTTTCCCTACAAAACTTACAATATTCTCATAGTTCTCCTCTAAATATATATATCCATATCGTAACAAAAAACTAAAATATTCTCTTACTAATTCGTTAAATTGAGTCATAATATCTCCTTATTTTGGCGGATACCAATACCCATTTAAGTACGTCCTTCTACTTTGCAATAGATTCCTTTCAGCACCCAAAAAACCTGCATTATCCATCGGAAACATGGATACATCTTTGATAGAAACTATAACCTCTTCTCCCTCTATCTTACCACATATTCTTCAATTTCCGCACTCCTTACCTCACGCCGAAATGCACTTTCCACAAAGTCACAGTCGGCTATGATGCATCTTTCCTTCTCTCACTTCAACCGGAAATATGCTGCCCCTTTATTTTTTCTTCACACAAAGTGCCCTTTATAAGCCGCATCCTTTTTGCTTTATTTTCTCTATGATTTTTTATCAGATTGTGTGAAAGAATGTTTTCCGTATGAGTATGCAATTCTGCTTTTTTCTGCTAATGCAATTAGCTAACTTATAAGGATGGACAGAAAATCAGCGGTATTTCATGACTTTCTGAAGTCTTAAAAATACCACTGATAGTGTGTTTTATTTAGTTGTGAATGGAATTTTCATCCCCCTTATACCCTCTGGTGAATGCCATCGTAATATGGGTGTTTGAGAATCATCAAGCAGGATATTTTAAATTTTAAAAAATTCTCCCCTTTCAGCGTCCTACTTAAGAAAGGCATTTGATTTTAATATATACATTTTCATAAGTTCTGCTCGCCTATTGTCCAATTCGGAATTTCCAATCTGTACATCAAATTTAAAGAAAAATCTATTTGATATCTCATCTTCTAACGATTTCAATTCTTCTTTATCTTCATGCTCTTTCAAAAAGGAAAGCCATTCTCTTGCTTCACTTTCATTTTGAGCAAGCACATAATCCTTTTCTTTTTTTCTCATTATGACGATAGTCTCAATTAACTCACTCAGTATTTTTATTAGTTCATCATGTTGCTCATTATTAATAATATTCACAATAATTACCTCACTTCCAATTTATTGGTGATATTTCAATTCAATCAGATGGCACCGCTCTATAATCAATATAAACCTGATGTGCTCCGCCGTGCAACCCCATACCTTGTGTTCCTACAGTTCCTTCTAGTCCCGACAGAAATGAGCCTTCCGGTATTGTCATCTTATATAAAGTAGATGCATCATTGCAAAATTCTTGCTCGATTACAAAATCTACTCTCCATTGATATTTTGTAGCCGGATTAGACTTTCCACCTGCAAAAGAATTCAAGACATTTCTTTCCCATTGTGACCCTTCTGGTAATGTAGGCATCTCTACGTTTTTTGAGTCTTTACTACAGGTACTGTACCACCCTTACTTTTACCACCATTCTTAAGTACTTTTAACTTCGCTGACCACTTTGCCTTCGCTTCCCTGGCTTTTTCAAGTGTATCTTCCGGCGCCGTAGCATAATAGATCACAAGCCCATACCCAATCCCCATCACCAGCTCCGAAAATGTCCGCATACCTTTTTTATGCTCTTCCGGAAACCTTGCCACAGGATCTGTCCTAACCTTCTCCGCCGTCTGCTCACAATCTGCCCTCAGCATCTGGATCATCTGTGCATTCATACCATAATTCCTATCTATTCTACTTAATTTGTACACTCTCTGATAACCCCAAAATATTACTGTGTAATAGATTTTTTTTGAACATAAAAGTTATCAAAATTAATTGAAAAATTCCAATCATTTCTTCCAAAAGAATCTCTGGTTATGTCGCTTGTTCCTTGGGCAACTACCATAATATTACCATCACTATTTTTTAATGAAATAAACGCATAGCCTTGCGGTGATACTATTTCTGCCATGAAATCACCACGCTCATCGTATACTGATAACGATCTTGTTTCTTCTAATTCTTTTAAAATAACTAACTTTCTTTTTTCTTCTTCATAATCAGCAGAAATTATTGCACCATCAATATCAGTAATATTCATTTCTCTAAAGGTAAGACTATCTCCCAAATACTTATATGAGAATACTAAATTTCCACTTTTATCATAAATACTAAATCCGCTTTCTAATGACTCATATTTTTCCTTAACCATCAGAAGATTTTTCCCATGTTTAAAAGCATATAATACATGTTCGTTATAAATGGTAATTGTTCTATTTCCTACATTCCATTCTATTGTTTTTTTACTTTTATTAACACACACATCCATCTAATTATCCTCTTTCTTTTAATCTACCCAATATTCATCAACAATATGGACATAATCTTCTCTTTTTATCCCACTTCCTAAGTTTGAAAACAGGTCATACTGCGTTATAGTTGTATCACCTTTTAAATACAAATCTGCTCCTAAATCAATCTGTGGTCCAACTGGACCTGCATTTACATTCAGTTCAATACCACTATTAACTTCAAACTCACGTATGACATTACAAGAAGTTTTCCAATCATATTTTACTGCCAGATTATTTCTCACAAACTCCGTGCTTTCTATTCTTTCTTTAACTCCAAATCCTCCAATTATGTTTTCAGGTGTATTATTTTCTACTGCCATAAAAAATCTATCGCCTGCTTTTAATATTGTTGGAGTTCCTGTTTGACCTAATGGCCATGGACTCTGCTTTTGTACAATTTCGAAATAATCGTCAATAGTTCCATTGGGGTTGGCATCCTTAAAGGCTCTCCACGTATTATCTGATCCTATACCAAGCTTACGCCAGTGCTCACTATACCGAGTTGCCTCCTCAGCTGACATTAAATCTCCTGAATACTTACCACTCTCACTTTTACCACATTTCTTAGATGCTTTTAACTTCGCTGACCACTTTGCCTTCGCTTCCCTTGCTTTTTCAAGTGTATCTTCCGGCGTCGTAGCATAATAGATCACAAGCCCATACCCAATCCCCATCACCAGCTCCGAAAATGCCCGCATACCTTTTTTATGCTCTTCCGGAAACCTTGCTACAGGATCTGTTCTGACCTTCTCCGCTGTCTGCTCACAATCTACTCGCAACATCTGGATCATCTGTGCATTCAGCAAATGCGGGTCCCACCCTGGGGTATCATACATCCCCGTTGCAACTCCTCTTTCCTCCAGCACAGTCAGGTATCCTTCCGGTCTTGACGCATCACATCCTGGCAACAATAAATCCATTAAGATCCGGATCATATTACTTTCCAGATTGTCCGGAACAATTAAAGTTCCTATGTGGATCTCCCCATTGTTCTTTTTTATACAATCCTCCAGAAAATTGATCGCATCTTTATACATGTCCCCATTTAAATATACGCTGCCACCTGCGTCCGTGATGATTCCTACCAACCCGGGATATTTTTGCTCTACTTCATACAGCAGTTCAGCTTCCTCCATCCACTTCGCTGCTACCACTCCATCCTGCCCTGATGTAACTGCCTCTATCCCTACACCACACTTTTTACACATCAATATGGACTCTGTAGTAATAACCTCCTCACCGTCTATCAGCATATCCTGTGGCTCCAGATTCTCCCACTCATCGGCAAGATCCATAAACCCCCCGCAAGGTACGCCTTCTTCACAGTCTCCAAAAGGGAAAATATTCACTCCCGCCTTGCAGTCCTTCACACATCCACACGGAAGACTGCCATTGGTCATTTCCTTTATAGGCAGCATTAGAAAGCTATGTTTTGACCCATAAGGGCACTTAAGCTCCGCCCCTAACACCAGTGGTTCCTTTTTCTTCCCCCATCCAAATAAACCTGAAAGAAAATCCATAATCCCACCTCCTTTATCTTACCACATATTCCTCAATTTCCATACCCCTTACCTCACGCCGGAACGCACTTTCCACAAGGTCAAGGTCCGCAATGATGCATCTTTCCTTCTCCCACTTCAACCGAAAGATATGCTGCCCCTTTATTTTTTCTTCACACAAAGCGCCCTTTATAATCCGTGTCCTTGTCCAGTCAAACTCGCTGCTCTCATCCAGACAGTCCACCTCAGGCAGATTGGGGATAAAGTAGGAGCCGATCCGCCCGTTTTTCTCATCGAATAAGGCGATATACTTAAACTCCATCCCCGGGCAGTACAGCCGGATCAGATTGAAAAACTCCCTGGAAACCATAAAGCAGGGCTTCGTGAGCACATCCATAAATGCAGTCTCCTGATTATCCAGCTTCACTTTCCAGTAAGTCTTCTCTTCCAGTTTCCCGTAGGTGTTCTCCTCGCTCACGCTGGGACCTATCTTCGTATACCAGTCCCCGAAGCCGGGCTGTACCCCGCCCCGTCCCATGTGCAGTCTAAAATACCGCATACAGCGCCTCCTTCCCTGTCTCAAAGAGCACATCCGCTTCCCCCATGTATTCCCCAAACAGTATCTTTACTTTCTTTTCCTCCTCCCCCTCTCCGGCGGCATTCCGCCCTTCTTCCAACACTGCCTCCAGCATTTCCCGTATAAATGCCTTTGCCATCCGGTGGTAATAAGAAGCATAAGCCAAACGTATGGTATCCACCTCATACTCCCGGATTCGGGGAACCTTTTTCCATGAATCGCCCCTGATCGCTTCTATGTCCTGCTCAAAAAAGCTGTAAAGCTCCCCTGCATCCCAGTATTCCTCCGCCAAAGGCGCCTCACTGTAAAATCCCTCTCCCATCCATGCGATCTGGATTAGGTATTTTTTCAGGAAAATACTGCTGTGAAGGGTAGAAAAGACAATGTAGGACAGCTCCCCGCCGCCTTTGCTCCCGTCTTCCTTTTCCGTCAGCAACCGCCTCATTCCTTTACGGAAAGCTTCCAGAAACCCTGCTGCCATTTCGCCGCTTTTCTTTTCGCAGAGAAGGGCGGTTTCCCTGCTGCTCTTTTCAAACACTTCAGGCATCCGGCTCTCTGCATATTCCATGATTTTTTCCCTGCGCTCATTCATTGTATTCTGAATTTCCCTCCGGTAAATAAAATGTCCTGATCCATATGGAGCCCTGCTCCGCCCTGACGGATGTCCACGCTTTCTGTCCCTGCGATGGAAAGGGACGCCTCCCCGCTGGAGATCGTCATATTGCCCCCCGCTATGATGGAAATATCCTTATCGCTTACCACCTGTATGCCTTCTCCGTCCTGAATCCTGATTTTCATGCCCTGGTTATTGGTCAGTTCCAGACTGTCCGGGGTAAAAAGCAGCTCTTTCCCGTATCTGGTTTTAAAGGATTTATGATCCGGCTGTTTCCGGTCTTTTTCAGTTTCCATATGTACCGCACTGATCACATAGCCATGCTCCTCCATATCATCCGGTATCTGAAGCCTGACCCTGTCCCCAATCTCCGGCATACAGTACCATCCGGCTCCCTCCGGGGAAGAATAGCCTGTGGAATAGGGAAACCATCTGTCGGTCTCCTGTCCGCCGTTTTCATCCTCCATCAATCTGATCTGAACCTTGTCCTCCGCAACCGCCTGCACTTCCCCCAGGAAGGAGCAGCCCTGCTGACTCTCGTTAAACCTTCGCTGCTCCCTTAACCTTCCTTCCTGACAAAGCCAATAGGTATGGACCAGCTCTCCCTGACGGTATTCGCTGTGGATGCGGTAAATATAACCGCTCCCATAGGAAGCCGTCAGGAAATCCCACAAATCGTAAATTTCTCTCTCCGTTACCTGATATTCCAGATAGTCCTGTTCCATCGGGGAGCCTTCCCCATTTGCATTGTGCCGCATAAATGTCCCCACATATTTACTTACATGGAACTCCGCCGAGGGAGGCAGGCGGTACTTACTGCGGTACAGATTTCCGATGGAAAAAAAGACCCCTTTTCTTGTAATATCCGGCGTAACCGCCAAGCCTACATGGCTTGCAATCCTTTTGATAAACGCCCAGTCTGTTTCCTGATATTGCAACAGGAAATCCACGGCTCTTTCCATGCCCTTTTCCCCATCCGTTCCCCCTTCCCCGTAAGCGCTGATGATCCCCTCCACCGCATCCAGATAAGTCCGCGAGCTGTCCTGAAAGGAGCGGAAATGTCTGGTTCCATCCATCAGACAGGTGCCGCTTTTCAGGGTCAGTTCCAGCACATATTCATGGGGCAGTTTTTCCAGAGAAAAGCCTGCGATAACGCCCGTCATCAGCTTCCGCATGAATCCCTTTTCGTCTTCCGCCACGATCTCCACCCAGGTTTTTCCAAATACAAGCCCTCTGTATTTTTCCGCCTCATCGTCTCCGATAATGCCCCGTACCGTTGCCCTTGCGTGGTCTCCAATCGCCCTGTCAATTTCCAGCCTGTCAATGGAGAGAAATTGAAAATTTGAAATATGTATTTTATCTGCTTTCATCTTCTGGAATTCCTCCTTCTATTTTTTCCAGCGCTTTTAACACCGGCGTTTTCCATTGGTCATAACATTCCATCCTACAGTTAAATGTCCCCGCAAGCAGGCGTCCCCCGCCGCGGATTAAAAACTGCATATTGTAGGTTTCCTCGTCCAGGGTAAAGTTCTTATACTCAAACCATCTTCCTTCCATCCCCTCCGCCTCAATGACGCCCTTGTCATAAATCACCGTCTCGGGCGCATGGCGCAAAACCGCATTTTCCATCCTTGCAATCAGCTCCTCCAACGAAGCCTCCTCGTCCTCCAACAGATGAAATCCAAAATTTTCCTCATAGCCGGGTCCTGTCAGAATAAGAGGGGGACGGTAAATGCTGATATATTTCACCTTTGCCGCCTGCTCCGGCATAGGTTCAAAATGTTCCGGCAATAACATTCGAAAAGCTTCCCCAAACAACGGAAACCACCCAAAGCGTACCCTCCGCCCGCAAATGGGTATCTCCTCTGTGAGCAGATCGTACTCTCCCGCACCCTCACGGTATTTCCGCCTGAGCAGAATAATATCCTGATCCACAAATTCTCCCTGTTTCATACCCTCCTCCTTTACCATCTTCTGACTGACATACGGGAAATCATACTTTTTCTTACCGCCTGCAAAGAATCCATGATCCCTTCCATCTGTTCCTTCCCCTGTTGATCCTCTAAGCCGCAGACCATGGTTCCCAGCATCATGGAACCATTTACAGGGAAAATATACATCCTGTTTAACAGCTTCCCTTCCGCCCCTGGCGATACGAAAGAAAACCAGCCGTAGGTTCTCTTATCCTTTTTTATCACCTGAGGCTCTTCCAGAATGCCTGAGGGGTATAAATACCGGACGGCTTTCTCCATTGCGCCCAGCGCTCTTTCCACCTGTCCATCCTGCAATTCCTGTTCCTCCAGAAGAGAAAAGCTGCAAAAACGGTTTTCTTCCTCATCTTCCCACAGGATCTGAGGTCTTGCCTCATAGGGATAGATTTCCTCCGCCTTTTCTTCCGCCATTTCCTGAAAGGAATCCGGAAGCTCCACCATCAATTGCCCTTCAAAAAGTTGTATTTCCATGATCCTTCTCCTCCCTGTATGCGGCGACCTGCCTCGCCGCTTCCTCCTTGCATCGGGGAAAGGAAATCGGAACCTCCGGATATTTTTCCCTTCCTGCTCCCAATACCTGCTGTTCCATCCGTCCTACCGTTTTAATCTTCATTTCCTCCGCCGTCAGTCCGTTGA
The DNA here is from genome assembly GCA_947172705.1 of uncultured Lachnospiraceae bacterium. Lineage (GTDB taxonomy): Bacteria > Bacillota > Clostridia > Lachnospirales > Lachnospiraceae > Suilimivivens. The sequence continues at coordinate 16,086 of CAMWCA010000047.1, read as the reverse complement.
TTTTGTCGATCAGCGGGCTTTTCCCTATGGCTCCGTTTATCATGGAAGATGACATTTTATTTTCCCCCTTTTCCTTTTTCTCCGTTCATCCGTCCCAGAATGGGGCGAAATCCCGCCGCAATCTGGGACAGCTTATCTTTCCCTGTGTGTTGGGGAACAGCAGATAGCACCCACAGAACCGCCTCTCCCAGCTCATAACGGCTTTCCTTTTCTTCCTGCTCCATCAGTTCCTGCAGCTCGAATCTGCGCTTTTTCCTTTCTTCTTCCTCCCCAGCCCCGTTTCACCATTGTGATCTCCTGAGGAGCATTCAGCGCTACCTTTGTCCCCTGAATTTGCACCTTTCCCTTTGCCTGAATCAAAATATTTCCGTTGCTTCCAATACTGTCTCCGGTATCATCCTTAAGGGAGATCTGAGATCTGCCCTCTTCCCTCGACGGTTTATATAGCAATTTTAGTCGAATATGTAAAAACCGTGGAATTCAACGCTTTAGGGTGCGTTATTTGTAGCTAAAGAAAACAGCTGTTCTGAAACTTACGGAAACTTAAATCCTATTTTTCTTTATGAGTCCCTATTTGAATATGCACTGTTTTTGAATACAATGGATTATTGACATTCACACATTATTTATATATAATATAATGTGTCATTGTAAAAAGGAGTGATCTTTATGGAATCTAAAAATGCCGCAAAAACTCTCTTTGATAATTCCCCACACGGTGTTATTACTACCAAGCAGGTTACAGAATCCGGTATGCATCGGAACGTATTACAAAAACTTGTAAAGGATGGAGATTTATATCGTTATGGACGAGGACTTTATGTGCAAAGCGATACCTGGGAAGATGAATTCTATCTTTTGCAATGTAAATATGGGCGTGGTATTTATTCTCATGACACAGCATTATATCTCTTGGGATATTCAGATAGGACACCGGCAAAATTTACAATGACATTTCCAAAAGGTTATAATGCACCCTCTCTTAAACAGGAAAATATTATCGTGAAACGTGTTGTACCTGATAATTACTCATTTGGAACTATTGAAATAAAGTCGCCTTACGGTAATCCCATTAAAATATACAATCTTGAAAAAACATTGTGTGATATTGTACGTGGCAGTGGCTGTGATATCCAAGTGATAAATAGCGCTATGAAGCGATATGCAACTTCTAAAGAAAAAGATATATACAGATTAATGAAATATGCAGAACAATTAAGAGTAAAACCAAAAGTATTACATTATATGGAGGTGCTGTTATGATAACAAAAAATCCAATGCAGCTTAAAGCGTTTATTAAAAATAAAGCTATTGAGAAAAATATTTCCGCCCAGCTTGTTATGCAAAATTATATGTTAGAGCGGTTATTAGAAAGGATTTCACTCTCACCATATAAAAATAATTTTATATTAAAGGGCGGATTTTTAATTTCAGCAATTGTCGGATTGGATACAAGAGCAACTATGGATCTAGACACAACAATAAAAGGATTCACCTTAACCCATGAATCGATCAGGAAAATATTTAATAAAATATGTACAATTGAACTAAAAGATGATGTAAATTTTACTATAGAAGATATTTCCGATATCCGCGAAATGGATGATTATCCGGGAATACGTGTTTCTCTGAAAGCAAACTACCCTCCAATCAGCGTGCCTCTAACAGTAGATGTTACCACCGGAGACATTATCACACCCAAAGAAATTAAATATACATTTCAACTTCTCTTTGATAACCGGACTCTTAGCATACTGGCTTATAATCTGGAAACTGTTCTGGCAGAAAAAATAGAAACTGTTCTATCGCGCGGTATTGCCAATACCCGTCCACGAGATTTTTATGATATATATATCATACTGGCTTTACACGAACATGAATATGATAAAGATGTTTTAAAACAGGCAGTAGCACAAACAAGTAAAAAGAGGGGCAGTAATCAGATAATGCAAAATTATTTGGAGATCATTAAGGAAATCAGGAATAATATTCAAATGCAAAATCTATGGGAAAAATATCAACGAAACTATGATTATGCAAAAGATATTTCTTTCGAAGATGTATGCAATTCAGTTGAACATATCATGAATCAGATTGTCACGTAATAATTTGTATTTACCAAATCGACAACTAACTGTAAAACCACTTTTATTTATAATTGAAAATGCAACAAGAACATGAGGTGAAATATGGAATATATAACAAGAAAAGCTACCAAAACAGACGAAAACAGAATAAGAGCATTATTTATTGAAATGCTTCAGACAATCTATTCCAAAGATAACGTGGATGGATACGAAGACGGGTATCTGGATAAATTCTTTGACCAGCGTGAGGACTGGATCTGTGTGGGAGAGGTAAACGGTTCCGTTGTCGCTTATCTTTCCATAGAAGTGCACCATGAACAGGAAGACTTTCTTTATCTGGACGATCTGTCCGTTTCCAGACAATACCGCAACAACGGAATCGGCACAAGGCTCATTCAAATTGCCGAGGCATTTGCCAAAGAAACAGGCATTTCCACCATACTTTTTCATGTGGAGAAATCAAATACCTCGGCTTTTAAATTGTACCAACGACTGGGATTTTCCATCCTAAGCGATGAAGGCACACGGTTTAAGATGGTAAAAAGGTTGCCTAATCTAACGTAATTAAAATTTCCCATGCCTCATACTCTGCAAGAATCCCCGGCGCGCCCTCGGCATGCAAACTGATCTCATACCCGTGATCATAATTCTCAGGAAAAAACAGGTTTGTCATAACCCTTTCCCCCTGTTTTGCAAAAATTTCTATCTGGGACACATCGATCAGAATGCGCAGATCTATCTTTCCTTCGCCCCCCTTTACAGGCGCTTCATAAACGCCCGGGAATGCTTCATGAGGGTTTAAGCCGGAGTACCGACGGTCTACATAGAGCGCTTCCTTTTGAAAATCATAGCCGATTCTTGTAAATTCCTTTTCTCCGCTGGACAATCGGATCTCCGCCTTTCCCCTGCCGGGTTCCGGCGTTTCCAGTTCGCAGGAGAAATCCAGGGCAGAAAACCGAAACGGAAGCTTTTCTTCCTCCCCTGCCTTTAAAACATGCTTCTCTTTACGCAGTTTTAAATTTCTACAGTTCTCCAGTTCCCTTACAGGCTGCTGAAAGATTCTGAGCCCTTCTCCTGTCTTCTTTAAATAAAGCTCTCGCACAAAGGAAAGCTGTCCCTTAAAGGGAGCGGTAGGCAGCGCATCCCGATATAACCAGTTATCGCTCCATCCGATCATCAGCCGTCTTTTGTCCTCCTCGGGAATGTCATTCCAAGTAACTCCGGCGTAAAAATCCTTTCCATAGTCCATCCATAAAACCTGCTCCGGCGGATTTTCATTCCGAAAAGTTCTCCCGTTAAATTCCCCAATAAAATATTGCATTCCGGTTCCCCCGGCAGGCGCTCCGTTATTGATGCTGACCGTCAGAACCCATCTTGTCTCTTCCTTTTCACCTTCCACAGGCATTTCAAATAGATCCGGGCATTCCCAGACGCCCTCATGGCTTCCTTGTCCCTGTCCGAATTTTCCGGAAAACTCCCATTGGATCAAATTAGGGGAACGGTAAAATTCAACCTGATCGAAACAGGCAAGCACCATAATCCAGCAGGAGAGGGGTTCATACCAGAAAACTTTGGGATCTCGGAAATCCTTGCGCTTTCCATTTTCTTCTTCCGGAATCAGAACAGGGTTATTCTTGTATTTCCGCCAGGATCTGCCTCTGTCACAGCTATACGCCAGCCCCTGGCTCTGCCGCACATCCACATGCTCGTTGTAAGTAAAAAGCGCTGCAAGTATCTTTTCCTCTCCTTCCTGAAGACCGCTGGTATTGTTCCAATCCACCACGGCGCTTCCCGACCATATTTGACCGATCTCATCCGGCGCCAGAGCCGGAGGCAGGCGCTTCCAGTGAAGAAGATCCCGGCTTACCCCATGTCCCCAATAAATCTGATTATGTACGTTATATTGATGCATTAAATGATATTCACCCTCATAATACACCAGACCGTTAGGATCATTGATAATATGTTCCCGCGCCGTGTAATGAAATTGAGGTCGGTATGCCTCCTGCGCCTGTTTATTCTTTTCTTCCATCTGCTCTTCTCTCCTATCCTTTTACCGCCCCTGAACTCAGCCCCTTGACAAATTGCTTTTGGAAAATCAGAAAAACCATTGCAATAGGGGCGAGCCCCATTGCCGCCCCTGCGGCAAGAAGATGATAATCTGCTCCGTAAGTCTGAAAAAAAGTGGAAATTGCAAGGGGGATAGTATGATAATTTTGATTTTGAAGGAAAAAAACAGCCTGGGCATAATTATTCCAGATCCCCACCCCCTGCATAATAACCACAGTCGCCGTTATTGGCTTTAGCAAAGGAAAAACGATTCTCCAAAATGCCTGAAATCTGGTACACCCATCCATAATTGCCGCCTCCTCCAAAGACGAATTCATGGTACGGATAAAACTTTCGTACAAAAAAACGGAAAATGGCAGACTTTGACAGGCAAGCAGCATGATCATTCCCCAATAAGTGTTAATCCCATTTATTCTCCGCATCATAATATACAGCGGAACCGTATTGATAATTCCCGGCACCATCATACTCAACACCATGATGTAAAAGATGATCCGGTTGATTTTATTTTTTACCCTTGCAGCCGCGTATCCTCCGCACGCCGCACAAAAGACAAGCAAAAGTACCGCCCCTCCCGTTATGATAAACGAATTGACCATGGCGCGTCCCATATTTGCCTTTTTCCATGCCTCAAGAAAATTCTGAAACGCAAGGGCTTTGGGAAACCACTCTTCTGCAATAGAATCTCCTGGATTGCTTAAAGATAAATAAAACATAATGTAAAAGGGTATCAGGAATATAAAGGCTGTTATCAAAACTACAATTGCCGCCGCCCATTTTTTCATTGTCTTCATTCCGCCGCCTCCTACATTTCAATTTCCTTATTCCTCATCCATCCCAGGGTAAGCCCAATGGGCACGGCAATGATGAGAAACATGATAAGAGCGATTGCCGTGGCATACCCTGCAAAGCCGTTAAAGGACTGCCGGTAAATATAGATACTCAGGGATTCCGTGGCATAACCGGGACCTCCCAGGGTGATCGCCATGATAATATCAAACACCGCCATGGAACCGATTATATTGTTAAAAATATTGATCTTTGCCGAAGGATATAAAAGAGGCCATGTAATATTTTGAAACGCCTGTACTTTTCCCGCGCCGTCTATGGTTGCCGATTCGTACAGCTCCTTTGGAATAGACTGAAGACCTGCCAGATATACCATCATAGGTCCCCCAACAAACTGCCACACATTAACGATAATGATCAGCCACAGGGCTTTATCCGGCACACCCATCCAGTCAAAGGAAAGAGACGGTTCAAACCGCTGCAAGATCTGATCCAGCACTCCGGTTCTGGGGGACAAAATAAGCGTCCACAAATACCCCATAATCAACGGACTGATGATCGATGGAAGGTATATAACCATCCGCAGCAGCACCCGGCTTTTCTTTTTGGAATCCACCAGCAGCGCCAGAAGAAGCCCGGCTACATTCAGAAGAAACGGGCTGATCAAGCCAAATATTACCGTTACCTGTATGGCATGAAGAGCACGCTTGTCTGAGAAAAAGCGTATGAAATTAGCAAATCCTACAAAATTCTTTTCCTCGGAAAAACCGTTCCAATCTGTCATGCTGATTCCTGCCCCCTGGCAAAGGGGGAGCACAAAAAATATCAGAAAAAGAACAGCCGCAGGCATTATCATAAATTTATGCAGATTTAAACTTATTTTATTTCTTATTTTTTTCATTTTATCTTTTTCCCAAACAAACTTATTTACTTACTATTGTGCGTCAAACGCCGCCTTCCAGGCTTCTTCATAAGCAACGGCAAATTCCTCCGGCGTATACTGCCCTGCAAAAAACTCCTGGAGCATCACTCCTGTGGCATCGCCGCCAAAACCAGCCGGTTCCCTTGCCGGTCCAATGATCGCCGCTGTTTTGGAAGCTTCCACTGCACTTCCATAAATCGCTCCGATATCAGAGGTAACATCCGAAAAGGCGGACGGCGCATTACGGGTCGTGGTAAAGGAAGCCTGATTTTCAGCCTCAAACAGCCAATCCAAAAAGATCCTTGCCTCCTCCTGATGAGGAGAATCCGCCGTAATATAATAGGTACTGTCAGGTCCCTGATTTAGCGCGGGCTTTACATCCTCAGCAACCGCCGGGAAAGCGCATACGCGCAGCTCCTCTTCCGCTTCCGGATTAATGGACAAAATATTGCCAATGGTAAACATCCCCTGGAAAATAACCGCCGCATCTCCCTTTGCAATGGCATTGATGGCATCGTCATAAGTGGCGGTCAATACGTTGCTGTTGATCAACCCCTCTTCCCAAAGAACTCCCAGCCATGTGATATAGGTTTCCAAAGGACCGCCCGGTTCTGAAAATTTCAGCTTGCTGATATCCCCCTCCAGGGCGGCACGACTGTACTCCAATTCCCCCAGCCGCTGGCGTTCCACTGCATCCGGAAGATAGCCAAACAACATGCCGATGGTCCATGCTTCTTTTCCTGAGAAATAAAGGGGATCTTTGTCCGGATAAGCCGCTTTGACCGCCCGGAGATTTTCTGTAAATTCATCCAGCGTTGCGGCAGGCTGTAAATTCAATTCTTCAAAAATTTTCTGATTATAAATAGTCGCCGTGATCATGGTATTGGTGGGAATATAAAAGTTCTTACCGGTTTTAACGTCCGCCGATATTTCCTTGATCGAAGGATCGATCCGGTCCCACCACTTCGCCTCTGTGAGGTCCACAAATTTGCCCGCATCGATCATTTGCTGTGTTCCCATGGTTGTAATGTCAGGAATATCTCCGGCAGCAAATTTTGTCTGCAAGGCGGAGGTTCCTTCCTTCTGGAACTCATGCTCTACTTTAATATTGTCACTCTGTGCGTTAAAACGGTCGATGGCTTCGTTATACCAATCTACCATCTCAACATTTCCGTTAAAGAACTTGATGGTGACTTGTTCTGTTTTCGCTGCTTCGGAATTCTTTTCCTCCTGCTCCTGCACCGGCTTTGGCGTATCTGTGCCGGTTTCGTTGCTTTCCTTTTGTCCGCACGCCGTCAGTCCCAGAAACATTATTCCTGCCAGAATTCCGGCGCATACTCGTTTTTTCATAGGTATCATTTTTTGCCCTCCCATTTTGTTATTTATTACATTTTCAGTATAGCCTGAGAAAAAATGATTTAAAATCCTCAAAACTTACGATACAGGTTCGATTTTTTATGCTCCCCCCTGTAGATTTAAAAAACCGTGATATAATAAAACAAAACCGATACCTGCCAGAAACGCAGGTCATTTTCCAGAAAGTGTGCCAAGCTATGAACGCCTTAAAAAATCAAAAATTTCACAGTATACGATTTTTATTGACCGCAGTTGTTGCCCTTTTGATCCTGCTCTCCGTATTCTTTACCTCCGTTTTATCCTACTATCGTTATACGGAAGACTTTCAACGGCAGTCCTCCCAACAGATCGAGCAGACCCTGGAGCAGCTTTCCATCAACTTAAGCGCTTATATTGACGAATTATTTCGTCTTACCACCTATCTCTATTATGACGACCAGGTGGTAAACGCCATGGAAGCAACAGGCGGCTCGGATATGGACAGGCTGAACCGCCGTCGGGTCATTGAGAATTATCTTGATAAGATCATGATCCTTCCCCGTAAGGACGTATTAAATATCTTTGTCATAACCGACAGTATTTATTATGGCGGAAAAATGCCCAAGAGCGTAAATCTCTACACCGATTATACCGCTTATGATTGGTATCAGGACGCCCTGGAAGACAGTAAACCTATTTTCGTGCCGCCCCACACGGAACAGCTGGTGTCCTATCCCAAGGACACGGTCTTCTCCATTGTTAAACAGCTTAAAAGCGTTAAAAATATAGATGAAAAGATCGGCGTGATCAAGGTAGACGCCAGCTATGAGGGTATTTCGGATATCGTTCAAAAGGTCGATATGGGAGAGGACGGCGGTATTTATATAATAGACGAAAATCAAAATCTGATTTACAACAGCATTCCCTCCCCTCAGACCGATCTTTTATCCCAAGCCGTTTTTTCCTCCCCCGGCGCATGGACGCAAAAAATTAACGGCTCCCAATATCTGATCAATACCGTAAAGGTGCAAGATCCTGACTGGACCATCGTATCCGTCAACTCTCTCCGGGAGTTGACGAAAAACGCCCAGAAGACCCGTAACTTTACCTTTATACTTGCCACCTTAAGCTCCTGCACCGCCATTCTTGTACTTCTGTTTTTTACCCACAGAATTCTCCATCCTCTGATGGAGATCGTTCGGCTTATGAAAGAAGTGCGCAATGGCAATTTCCAGGTCTCCTTTACGGGAAAACGAAACGATGAGATCGGTTATCTGGGAGATTCCTTTAATAAAATGACGGAAACCATAACCCGCAACATCCGGCGAAACACGGAGCTGACCACAAAGATCTACCAGACAGAGATCCTCCATACGGAGGCCCGCCTCCACGCCCTGCAAAACCAGATCAAACCGCATTTTCTGTACAATACCTTAAATATGATCAGCTTACAGATCCAAGTAGGGCGAACCGCCCATGCAGTTTCCAATATTGAACGCCTCCATAACCTTTTGAGGGGAATGGCAAAGCTTGACCGGGAAGCTCTGGTGGAAGAAGAATTTTCTCTTTTAAACGATTATCTTGCCCTGCAGAGCAGCCGGTTTGAAGGACGTCTTGATTATCAGCTAAAATTAGACGAGGCTATGAAGGGGCGGTATATTCTGACCCTGATCCTCCAGCCTCTTGTAGAAAACGCCGTGATTCATGGCTGCGAAAATCAGCGAAGCCATACTTTTATACTGGTAGAGGGCTATTGCAGAGAAGAAAAAAGCTATTTCTCGGTTAAGGACAATGGAAAGGGAATGCCAGAAACCGTCCTGCACAGCCTTATGGAAAAATTAGACCGCACAGCCGATCCGGTGAGCGAAGACGGCTCCGGTCACAGCATCGGTCTGGAAAATGTGAATACGCGCATTAAACTGCGGTATGGATCGGAGTACGGCATCTGCGTTTCCAGCATACCGGATATCGGAACGGAATTTACCATCATATTACCTTTATTGAGCAAGGAGGTTGCCGACAATGTACAGCGTGATGTTAGTGGACGATGAAAAGCTTACCCTTGAATACCTTAAAATGACCATCCCTCAACAGGATTCTGACTGGCAGGTCGCCGCCGCATGCTCCGATGGCATAGAGGCTTTGGAATGGCTTGCCCATCACCGGATCGATCTGATTATCACAGACATTAAAATGCCGGAAATGACCGGTTTAGAGCTTTCCCGCAAGGTGAAAGAGCTTTATCCCAACCAGAAGATCATCATTCTTTCCGGCTATGACGATTTTAAGTTTGCCCAGCAGGCGATCCAATACGGCGTTAAAAACTATCTTTTAAAGCCCATTTCCCTGGAGGATTTAAGAAAGGCTTTGTCTGAGATGAAAAGCATATTGGAAAAAGAAAAAATAGAATCCCAGGCATACGCCCGTCTCCTTAATATGTCCGAAAGCGGAAAAAGACAGCTTGCCCTGCGTTTCGTCAAAGGAGTCATTGACCGCGCAGAGCCGGAAACAAGATCCCTGTATCCCCTTATCCACCGTATGAAAATCAGCCTGCTGGAAGGGGCGGCACGTTTGCTGGTATTTGATCTGGATATGGAGCTTTTACTTGACAACGGACTGCCTGTTCAGGACATTGCTCTCTATCAGTACATGATCTATCAGATGGTTCTGGAAATTTCCGAAAACCAGAAAGATCCTGTCTGGACTGTACTGGATCGCTTTAGCCATACTGTGGTTTTACTTTCGGCGGATACCGCGGATGCCTCCCTGCAAAAGTGCAAAGATCTTTACCACATTGTCTCGGAGGCATTACAAAGTCAGATGAAGCTTTCTCTCTCCTCCGCTGTCAGTGAACCCTTTACCGACATTTTTGAAGCGGATAAAGCCTATACCCAATCCGTTGCCCTATTAAATGCAAAGGTGTTTCTAAGACCCGGCAGTTTTTACAGTGCAGCGGATTATACGCCTGAGATCCGCCAGAAATCAGCTTCCCTGCATCAGGCAGTTTCCTCCTTGTGGGCGGCGGTTTCCGACCCCAATGCCGTCAATCAGGAGCTTGCCCTTTCCTCCATACTGATTTTAATGCCCCGGTATGCAAGGCCAGAGGTTCTACGCTTTGGTCTTCATTGGATTCTGGGCATTTTCTCCAAATGGGACGAAGGAATTTCCGAACATAAAAAACTCTGTGAACAGGCGATCCTCAAACTGGCGAAAAACTACGCCGACGATACCAGAGAATCCGCCCTGAGACTCTTTTTATCCATAGCGCAGCTTCTATCGGGTTCCGGGAATTCCGGCACAGGAAATATAGATGAGAACCTTCTGATTACCGAGGCAAAAAACTATATTCTTGCAAATTACGCCCAGCCCTTAAGCCTGACTATGGTAGCAGACGAACTGGGTATTACCCCTAATTACTTAAGTTCCCTGTTTCACCGGGAAATGGGGGAATCCTATATTAAGTATTTGACCCGCGTCCGTATAGACCATGCCATACAACTTATGAAAGAAAACCCTCAAATGAAAATTTACGACATAGTAGAAAAGGTAGGATATGTCAGCGTAAAACATTTTTCTTATGTTTTCAGACAGACCAAAGGGATGTCTCCCAGCGAATATCAATCCCGCTTGACAACCTGAGGTAATTTTAGATGCAAAACCCATAGACGCATCCTTTTTCCTGGTGTAAAATAAAACAGGAAGCAGACCCTGCACTCTTTGTCTGCTTCAGAAAGGCATGTACCTATGGCAGACAAAACAGAAGAACCTATTTACCTTGAAACCAACGGAGATTTCCGAATGCGAGAGCTGGACAAAAGCGATCTGGAGCAATTCAACGCCCTGCTTCAATACGCCTTTCAGGTAACCTCATACGATCTGTTTCAAACAGGATGGAAACAGGAAGAGATCAAATACGCCAAACGTCCCATTCTGGAAGAAGCTTATGTGATAGGGTGGTTTTACAAAGACCGCCTCGCCTCTATGATCGTCGTCTACTCCATGAAAGTCAATATTCACGATGAGATCATGGATATGGGCGGCATTACCGGCGTCGCCACCTACCCCGAATATACAGGAAGGGGCTTGATCCATTCCCTTATGAAACATGCCCTCAACTATATCCACGATCAGGAAATGCCTATTTCCTTTCTTTATCCTTATTCCATCCCTTTCTATCGAAAAATGGGCTGGGAGATCGTTTCAGACAAACTGTCCTTTACCGTAAAAGACACCCAGCTTCCCAAAGCCAGACCTGTTTCCGGCATGGTGGAGCGTGTCAGCCTGGACTCTGAAGATTACCACAATGTACACTCCTATTTTGCCCTCCAGCGCCACGGCTGCCTGATTCGGGACGCTCTGTCCTGGGAGGAATACTGGCGTTGGGACAACGACGACATGATCGCGGCTGTCTATTACAGCAAAGAACATAAGCCCTTGGGCTATGTGGTCTACTATATCGCCAATGAAATTTTCCATATTAAAGAAATGGTTTACTTGAACATAGAAGCGAATTACGGTCTCTGGAATTACATTAGCGCCCACTTCTCCATGATCACCCAGGTGCAGGGGGACAATTATTCCGGTGAACCAATGGCTTATTTATTTGAAGACAGCGAGATCACAGAAACCATCTCCCCTTATATCATGGCAAGAATTATCAATGTGCGAGATTTTCTGGAGGATTATCCCTATCAGGTACAGCCTGAGGATTTTAAGATCCATTTCAAAGTCCATGATGAGATGGCTCCCTGGAATGAAGGCGATTACATGGTTTCCTGGCACGATGGCGAAACCGCCTGCGAACAGGTTGAAAATAACCAGTCCATCAATGTGGTGGAGCTGGATGTGAATACCTTAACTGCTATGTTAATGGGCTATAAACGACCTTCTTACCTGTATGAACACGAAAAGATCCAGACAGAATACTACATGTTGACCTGGCTGGAACGATTGATCCCTGTAGAAAAGGCATATTTTTCAGATTATTTTTAAAGGAGATTTCCATGGACAGACAAAATTTAACCCTGCTTACAGACCTTTACGAACTTACCATGATGCAAGGCTATTTCAGGCACAAAGACTGCAATGAAACGGTAGTCTTTGACGCTTTTTACAGAAATAACCCCTGCGGCGGAGGCTATGCAGTCGCCGCAGGCTTGGAGCAGGTAATCCAGTACATTAAGGAACTGCATTTTGCCCCTCAAGACATAGACTATCTTGCAAGCCTGAATATTTTTGACAGAGATTTTCTGGATTACCTTGCAGATTTCAAGTTCTCCGGTGATATCTATGCCATTCCCGAAGGAACCGTTGTTTTCCCCAGAGAACCCCTGGTAAAAGTGATCGCCCCCATTATGGAGGCGCAGCTTGTGGAAACAGCGATTCTGAATATCATCAACCACCAAAGCCTGATCGCAACCAAGGCGGCAAGAGTCTGCTATGCGGCTAAGGGAGACGGCATTATGGAATTCGGACTAAGACGCGCCCAGGGTCCCGATGCCGGAATTTACGGTGCAAGAGCCGCTGTCATCGGCGGATGCGTCGGCACCTCCAATGTGCTTTGCGGTCAGCTTTTTGATGTTCCCGTGAAGGGAACTCATGCCCATAGCTGGATTATGAGCTTTCCTGATGAATATACCGCATTTAAAGCCTATGCAGATCTGTATCCTTCCGCCTGCATTTTGCTGGTGGATACCTATGACACCTTAAAATCCGGTATTCCCAATGCCATCCGGGTATTTCAGGAAATGCGGGCGGCAGGCATTCCTCTTACCTTCTACGGCATCCGCTTGGACAGCGGCGACCTTGCTTACCTTTCCAAAAAAGCGCGGAAAATGTTGGATGCCGCAGGTTTCCCTGATGCAGTTATTTCCGCTTCCAACGATCTGGACGAATATCTTATTGAATCCCTGAAAGCACAGGGCGCGGCTATTACCTCCTGGGGAGTGGGAACCAATCTGATCACAGCGAAAGACAATCCTGCCTTCGGCGGCGTCTACAAATTGGCGGCGATCATGGATGAAGAGGGGAATTTTATTCCCAAGATCAAGCTGTCAGAAAATACAGAAAAAGTAACCAACCCGGGCAATAAAACCGTTTACCGGGTCTATGAAAAAGAAAGCGGCAAGATCAAAGCCGATCTCATCTGTCTGGTAGGAGAAACCTTCCGGGAAGATCAGCCTTTGCTCTTATTTGATCCTCTTGAACCCTGGAAAAAGACAAAGCTTGCCGCCGGAACCTTTACCCTCCGGGAGATCATGGTTCCTGTTTTCCAGAAAGGCGTATGCTGCTATGAATCTCCTAAAGTAATGGATATCCGTTCCTACTGCCAGCAGGAGTTGAATACCCTCTGGGATGAGACCCGGCGTTTTGTAAATCCCCATAAAGTGTATGTGGACTTATCCAAAAAGCTTTATGATATTAAAATTGAGTTGCTGGATCAGATGAGTTAAAAACAGGCAGGGGTATTATGTTTATTGTATCTCCGATAAGCATAATACCCCACGCCGATAAGCACCATTAAATAAAGAAGGTTCTATCATCTCATAGAGATCATTACGCAAATGAACCACTGCGTCATATTTCGGATTTTGGCTAATTATTTTTCGGCACTTTGGCATTACAATTTTCGGCATTTTGGCGATCTGAGTTTCCACACAGTTCTATGGCACATATTTATTAACTTCAGGCAAATCCATTTATCTCTTCCTGATACAGGGCAAGACCCTTTCTGTCTACCATCGCCGGCTGAACCCCCTGCCTTGTAATGCTCACTCCCGCCGCGTAGGAGGCAAACCCTACCGCATACAAAATATCATTCCCTTCGCTCAGCGCCACCGCAAAGGCGCTGATAAAGGCATCCGCCGCTCCTGTCGTATCCAAAGGATAAAAATCCGCCGCCGGAAAATACTTTTCATACCGGGCGTTTTTCAGATAACACCCTTTATGCCCTAAGGTGATAATTACATTTTTCACGCCTTTGGAAAGCAGTATCTCCGCTTTTTCTTCTATACTGGTATCCCCGGGGATCAACTGTTTAACTTCCTTCTCATTTGGGATGAAATAATCAATATTCTCAAACAGGCTTTCTTTCATTTTCTCCACGGAAGAGGGTTTCAAAATAACTTCCACATTTTTCTTCTTACATTTCTGGATGGTATATTCCACCGTTTCCTCTGCAATCTCCAGCGTCAAAAGACAATACGCCGCTTCATCCAGAAGCTGCTCAAACTGCTTCACCTGGCTTCTGTCCAGCTTTTCGTTGGCTCCGCCATAAATGACAATGGTGCTTTCCCCGTCAGGCGCCACATTGATGTATGCCTTTCCGGTAAGCACATTTTCGTCAAATACCACCCCATCGGTATGCACTCCGCTGCTCACCAAACTGTTGTATATTACTTTTCCGTCGCTGTCATTTCCCAGCCGTCCGATCATATATACAAGCCCCTCCAGCCGTCCTGCTCCAACCGCCTGGTTTGCCCCCTTTCCTCCCGGAAGAGACACGATATTACCGCTTCTCACTGTTTCTCCCCCTGTGGGGATATGAGAAACATTGATCATACAGTCCATATTCATACTTCCTACCACCACGATCTTTCTTCCCTGATCGTGATTCGCAGGCTTCATAACGCTTCCTCTTTCATTGATACCAAGTTCAATTTTTTTCCGACATTCATAAGCCGGTTTTCTTCCTTCCACAATCTCAACCAGGGCATCTACCGCCGCTTCCCCGATCTCCCTTGCCGGAATATGTACCGCCGTCATTTGCGGGTAAACCTTCTCCGCCATTGCATGATCCCTTACGCTGATTACAGAAATCTTGTTGGGAATGGTATCTCCCCTCTCCCTCAGCTTCCCATAGAGAATATTACCGATCTCCAGATCTGAACAAATAACAGCAGTTACATCCTGATTCAAACATTTGGCAATCCCAATATTTACAATATCCTCATCATTTCCAAAAAAGATCCATTCCTTTTCCGGCGAAATAAATCTCTCCTTATAGGCAAGCAAAAAACCTTCTTCAATGTTAGCATCTTCTTTTCGCAAAAGACACGCTATTTTTCTGTGCCCTTTTTCCAGCAAGTAGTTTGCCGCCATATAGCCTGCTTCCTGAAGTTCAAAATAAATATCCGCTCCGCCGCTTTTTTGATTTTCCTTTTTTTCATCCAGAATCCGTACCTGCGCCGCCTTAAGCCCCTCCGGCAGCTCCTCTTTCTGGCATACGGAAATAATACCGTCCACTCCCTTATTCTCAAGCACCCGGCAATATTTATCGATCTTTTCCTTTTCTCCTTTGGCATTACAAAGAATAACGCTATAACCTTTTCTGGCAGCAGCTTCCTCTATGGCATAAAGAAACTGCTGCACCTCATAGTCATTTTCAGAAGCCAAAACCCCGATCATATTCGTCTTAGGCGCAGCGCTGTTGATCACCTTGGAGTAGGGCACATACTGATATTCCTTGATGATCTCCAGCACCTTTTTTCTCGTCTCAACACTGATATCCGAATCTTTATTGTGTAAAATCTTCGATACTGTAGAAGGAGATACCCCGCATAACTTTGCAATGTCTTTTATATTCATATTCTTCCTGCCCCTCGCCATTTATCGTAATCTAAATGAAATATTGCTTTTTATTATACAACGTTCATCCATTTTTTTCTACACAAAGACTCCCTTAGCAGTTCTCTTTTAACAGTTCAGCCTGCCCCAGGGAACAGAAGCGTATCGGCAATTTGGTTTTGCACCTGGGGGACATACATCCTTTCCAGACTTATCTGCAAATTGGATTTCACTAACAGAATGCGGAGATCTTTTCAATCCGATCGGGTCGAAACCAGCGGCATCCGTGCCGCAAGGTTTCTAAAACCGCCGTCCTGG
>CAMWCA010000046.1 GCA_947172705.1 uncultured Lachnospiraceae bacterium | reverse complement strand
AAAAACGGAGCTGTTGCTCCGGTAGATTATTCATCTACTTTTGCAACAGCCCCTTTGCCCTCGTTACAGGAGCATTCTGTAAGTGAAATTACCAATTCTCCGTTAAAGCCCGGGAAGGATGTATGTCCCCCAGGTGCAAAGCCCGGATACCGATACGCTTCTGCTCCCTGCGGCAGGCTAAGATGCTATGTAAAATGTAAACTAAACATAAAAATATGTTGACAATCGAAGTGCAATAATTGTATACTTCTAACGAAACAAGGTTTACATTCACACATCGAAGAGGAGAGGATATACAATTATGAAAACGAAAAACCTGGCGCTTATTGGCTTGATGTCTGCTGTTTTATGTATTTTGGGACCATTGGCACTTCCCATCCCGGTAAGCCCGGTGCCCATTTCCCTAGGTTCTTTTGCGGTTTATCTTACGGTTTACATACTGGGTTTAAAGAAGGGAACCATCAGCGTATGTATTTATCTTTTGCTGGGACTGGTAGGGCTTCCTGTGTTTACAGGCTTTAGCGGCGGCATTGGAAAGGTGATGGGACCTACCGGCGGTTATCTGGTGGGATACATTTTCATGGCGCTGATCTGCGGCTTTTTCGTGGACAGATGGAAAACAAATTATGGGCTTATTTTTGCGGGAATGCTTCTCGGAACGCTGGCGCTTTATCTCTTTGGCACCGGGTGGCTCGCAAAGCTTGCCAATATGAGCTTTGGGGCAGCGCTTGGAGCAGGCGTGCTTCCTTTTATTCCAGGAGACCTTGCCAAGATCGTGATCACCATGCTGGTGGCATCTCCTGTCCGCAAATGTTTATGGAAGGCTGGTATTTTGGAAAAGTAGTTAAAGCTTTTCAAGAATTTTGCCGATATAGACTATAACTGAAAAAATAGGCAAATGGATTTGCGCAGGCGGACAAGGAGGTTATGGCAATGGGCAATGGAACCAGTGGAGTGGAAGCGGGCAGTCAGGTATCCCCTGCTTACACAGAAGCCACCAAAACGAACAAAAACCCCAATCATTACGGAAAGCAGATTGGGAATCCTTCTTTAAGTGAAGAGGGAGAAAAGTATTATGAGCAGCTGAAAAAGAAATATGGAAACATGGATTTCATCCTGGTAAGCAGCGACATGAAGGAGCAGGCAAAGGCACATGCGGCAAGCTTTGCCAATCCCTATAAGACGGTGGTCCTCATCGACGAAGAAAAGATCGAGAAGATGGCGACGGATGAAAATTTCCGAAAGCAGTATGAAAAGATCATTAGCAACGCCGGATCAGGGCTATCCAATCTGAAAGCCCGGCTGGAGAAATCGGGCGCCAACGTAAAAGGCTACGGAATGCAGGTAAACGACGGCGGCACCATGAGTTTCTTTGCAGTGGTGGATAAGGTCAACGCGCAGCAGAGGGAGCGGATTCAGAAGAGAGCCGTTGCTAAGAAGGAAGAGAAAAAAGCGGCAGAGAAAAAGGCGGAAAGGAAAGACCGGGAGGAAGAACTTCAGGAAAAATTGAGGCCTGGAGGAGATAGAATGTCATGGTGGGAGAAAGATGAAGATGCCGTTGTGATTACCGGTCATTCCATTGAGGAGCTGATGCAGAAGATCGATGATTATATGTTTGCGGAGAGAAGCAATTATGTGCAGACAAAAGAAGAGCAGATGATCGGTCAGCATGTTGACTTCCGCAGTTAATTTATGGTTCACAGCATCGTGTGCGCCGCCTGCAGATCCGGATGGAAGGCGGCGCATATTTTTTAGAAGGATGTCCCGCGGCGCGTGGCATCCGTTATTTCTGCTTATGCTTTGGAATGGAGGAAAGGGATGAACATTCGATATGCGCTGAAGCGTTCGTTGCCAGTGATGGCAGGCTATATTGTGCTGGGGATGGGATTTGGAATATTGCTTACAAGCAAAGGATACAGCGCAGGATGGGCGTTTCTTATGAGTCTTTTGATCTACGCAGGTTCCATGCAGTATGTGGCGGTGGATCTGCTGGCGGGAGGCGCTTCTCTGATTTCTGCAGCTCTTATGACTTTAATGGTCAATGCGAGACATCTTTTTTACGGGATATCCATGATTGACCGATACAGGGGAACCGGAAAGAAAAAGCCCTATTTGATCTTTTCTTTGACAGATGAGACTTACTCGCTGGTTTGCAGCGGAGATGTACCCGAGGGGATCGATCAGAAGAAATATTTCTTCTGGGTATCTCTTTTCGACCAGTTCTATTGGGTAATCGGAAGCACCCTGGGAGGCGTGATCGGAAGTATGATCACTTTCAATACTGCTGGGATCGATTTTTCCATGACGGCGCTTTTTATCGTTGTGTTTATTGAACAGTGGAAAAGCACTGAAAATCACACCAGCGCATTGATTGGCGTGGGGGCGTCCGTATTGTGTCTGGTGATTTTTGGCGCGGACAATTTCCTGATTCCCGCCATGGTGGTGATCACGGCGGCGCTTACTTTCTTAAGAGGAGCGCTGGAACAAAAACAGGAAGAAAGCGGGGAAAAAGGAAATGAGTGATCTGCATTCCGGGCTGCTGGTAGCTGTGATCGCGCTGGTTACCCTGCTGTTGAGGGCGCTGCCTTTCATGATTTTTGGAGGAAAAAGAAAGACTCCGGCTTTTATTACATATTTGTCCAATGTGCTTCCCTGTGCAATCATGGGGATGCTGATTGTATACTGTCTGCGGGGGACAGAGCTGTTCAAGGCGCCCTATGGGCTGCCGGAGCTGATTGCAGGGGGAACGGTGGTGTTCCTTCATCTATGGAAAAAGAATACGTTGCTCAGCATTGCATTGGGAACGGTGTTGTATATGTTCCTGGTACAGATCTGAGAGGACGGATTTTAGGATAGAGATTCATAAAGGAGGAAAAGAGCGGATGAATGTTGCGGGAATCAAGGAAGTCGGAAACAATAGGCTGCAAAAGCCTGAGAAACCACAGCCGGAAAAGGGAAAAAGCTTTCAGGAGAGTATTGCTGAGGTCTCAGGAATGACCACCCAGGAGCTGATGCAGGAGATCGGAAAAGCAAAGGAAGAATTGTATAAAAAGGCGCAAAAGGGAGAACTGGAGGAAAGCTTTCAGATCGGAGGGCAGTCCTTTACCTTAAAGGAATGGGATAAACTGATGGATTCCTTTGACTCCGCCCAGGATAAGCTGAAAGCAATGCTGGAGGAGCGGCTGGAGCAGCAGAAGAAAGCCGCAGTGCAGGCGGAGCTTCAAAAAGAGGACGAAGAAGGATGAAGATAAAAGATCAGGTGCTGCTGCTTTTAGAAGAACACAGAGGAGAGTTCTTTTCCGGACAGGAAGTGGCGGAGCGGCTGGCCGTCACCAGGGCAAGTGTGTGGAAGGCGGTAAAGGCGCTTCAAAAAGAAGGCTATGCCATAGAAGCAGTAAACAACAAGGGATATACTTTGGAAAAAGCGCCGGATGTGCTGTCGGCAGCTTTTATTGAGCAAAAGCTTCAGGAGAAAGGGATACGGCTTTCCGTACAGGCGGAAAAGATGGTGGATTCCACCAACAATGTGTTGAAGCAGTACGGTGCAGGGGGCGAAAAGCGGGACATGGTATTGCTGGCGGAGGAACAGAGCGCAGGACGTGGCAGAAGAGGGCGTTCCTTCTATTCCCCGGAGGGTACCGGGCTTTATTTAAGCCTTCTGCTTCATCCCAATGTTGGACCGGAGGAAGGAACGCTGCTCACCACTTTGACGGCGGTAGCGGCGGCGGAGGCAGTTGAGGAAATTGTGGGGGAGCCGGTACAGATCAAATGGGTCAACGACGTATGGCTGCGGGGAAAAAAGATCTCCGGCATTTTAACCGAAGGCTCCGCTTCTATGGAGGAAGGAAAGCTGGAATATGTGGTGGTGGGTATTGGCATCAATCTTTATGAGCCAAAGGGCGGCTTCCCGGAGGAGATCAGAGAGGTGGCAGGGGCTGTGTTTACCAGCCACATTACCAGAGAAAACCTGCGCAACCGTCTTTCAGTGGCGTTTTTAACCAATTTTATGAAATATTACAGCTCCTTTCCGGAGAGGGCTTATCTGGAGGCATACAGAGAGCGCTGTTTTGTGATAGGGAAAAGGGTACGCATTATGCAGCCCGGGAGCGCGCCATCGGAGATTGGAGGTAAGCCGGATGCCGATCCTGTGTATGCAAAGGTATTGGGAATTGATGAATCCTGTCATCTTCATGTACAATATGAGGATGGAAGGACAGAATTTCTCTCCAGCGGAGAGATCAGTATTAAGATGGGGTGAAGAGTCGGTTTATGAAATTTTATTTTGCGCCTCTTGAGGGGATTACAGGATATCTTTACAGAAATGCCTATCATGATTTCTTTGATTGTGGAATTGACAAGTATTTTACCCCCTTTCTTGCAGTGAGTCAAAACGGGCTGACCAAAGCGAGGGAGCTTGCCGACGTCAGTCCCGAACATAATCCACAGATTTCTGTTGTGCCCCAGCTTCTTGGAAATAAAGGGGGAGAAGTAAGCGCCTATTTTTATAGGCTCCAGGAGATGGGATATCAGGAGGTCAATCTTAATCTGGGCTGCCCTTATCAGACGGTAGTGTCTAAGAAGAAGGGGGCGGGGCTGCTTTCGGATCTGAAGCTTTTAAGAGAATTTTTGGACGATGTTTTTGCAGATTGCCCGGTGGCGGTTTCTGTGAAAACCAGAATCGGAATGGAGAAGGCGGAGGAATTTGAAGAGATTTTGGCAGTCTATAACCAATATCCCCTGTCAGAGCTGATCGTGCACCCAAGAGTGCGGGCTGATTTTTACGATCATCATCCCAATCTGGAAGCATTTGATTTTGCCTTTAAGGAGAGCAGAGCGCCGGTCTGCTATAATGGGGATATTTTTACGCTGGAAGATTACAAACGGCTTGTAACCAGATTCCCCGGGCTGGATCGGATTATGCTGGGAAGAGGCCTGCTTTCCAATCCAGGGCTGCTCTCGGAGATTTTAACGGGGGAGCCTGTGAAAAAGGAAGAACTGAAAAGGTTTCATGACCGGCTGCTTGAAGATTACAGGAAGATCATGTCAGGGGACAGGAATACCCTGTTTAAAATGAAAGAGCTGTGGAATTACATGCAGCTGATGTTTGAGGACAGTGGTAAATATGTGAAAAAGATCCGCAAGGCGCAGAGCCTGGCGGATTATGAAAACGCGGTGGAATTGCTATTTGCCCGGTGTCCGTTTCAAGCAGGAAAAGGATGTGGGGAGCAATGATATTGAGGCAGGAGTGTGCGGTTAACGCACACTTTTTTCTTTTTGCTTCAAAAAGAACAGGCTGCAAATACCCAGGATTACTTGCACGCTGGGTATGGTGTACCATACGCCGTTAAGCCCCATAAACAAAGGCAGGACATATATCAACACCAGCGTCAGCAGAATCTCGCCGTATACCAGGAGACCGGAACGGACAATTTTATGGGTGGCATAAAAGTAAGAAACGGCAGGTTTGGTAAGCCCGTAAAGCGCCATTACCAGCGCAAAGGGAGGCGCTGCGTAGATGATGTAGGAAGCCGCCTGGGGGGAGGTGCCATAAAAAACAGGTACAAGATCCCGCACCAGGAGAAAGAGGACGGCGCCTGCCGTGCCAAAACCAATACCCAGTGAAAAGGTCCAGCGCATGTAGGTTTTCAACGCTTTTGGGTCGCCCTTTCCTTCGCTTAAGGAGAACAGCGGCTGGCTCCCGTCGCCAATGCCCTGTACCAGAAGCTCCATAAAGGAGATGATGTAGGCGAGCACTGCGTAGGCGCTGACTGCTTCCGAACCGCCATATTTCAACGCCTGTAAATTCATGAAAATGATGGTAATCGAGGGCAGGTAGGTAAGCCCAAAAGGGGATATGGCAACCCGCAGAATGGAACCAATCACGGCTCTGGAAGGACGCATATTGGAGAAGGAAATACGATTTTTCTTCCTGATGTAAAAGGCAATGCAGAAGATCAGGGTCAATACCTGCCCCAGCACGGTGGCAAGGGCGGCGCCCTGAAGCTTCAGATCCAGAACCATTACAAAATAGTAATCCAGCAGAATATTGGAAATACAGCCGGATGCCATGGCGCACATGGCATAGAAGGATGCGCCGTGGTTACGCATAAGGGGAACCAGCCCGGAGGCAAGCACCTGGACAACGCCGCCCAGGAGAATAAAGTTCAAATAAGTGACTGCAAGGGGCAGCAGTTCTCCTTCGGCGCCCAGCAGCCTAAGGAGCGGCGTGCCGAGAAAAAAGAGTGCAAACACCAGTAAAAGGGAGCAGAAAAGAAGCAGAAAGAAAGCGTTGCCCTCTGCCTTTGCTGCTTTTTCCCTGTGACCTGCGCCTGTGTTTAAGGATACATTTACGGCGGCGCCCATACCGATTCCGGTTCCCAGGGAAATGATCAGCGCCACCAGAGGCCATGCAATATTGATAGCGGCAAGCCCGGGGTCGCCCATTGCCCTGCCTACAAAAATTCCGTCTACAATGGAATAAATTCCCGTTAACAAAAAAGAAAGCATGGAAGGGAAAATATATCCTGCATATTGTTTCTTCATAAGCTTCTCCGATTCAACACATAATTTACTATTATAGCGGCTTGCCGGAAAAGATGCAAATAAACAATCTATAAAGTGGAGCGAAGGTGCTTTTGTAAAAGAAACAGGGCGGCGACATTGGGAATTACCATAAAGGCATTGATCAGGTCCGTACACTCCCATACCAGATTAAGAGGAAGCACTGCGCCTACGTAAATCATAACAATATAGGCGATTTTGTAAAAGGAGATTCCCTTGTTCCCGGTAAGATACCGATAAGCCTGCTCCCCAAGATAAGACCAGCCGATCAGGGTGGTGATGGCGAAGGCAACCAGGGCGAGGGATAAAAAGGCATTTCCAAATACCGGGAGATAGGAAAACGCCGCATCGGTAAGCCCTGCTTCGTTGACGCCGGCAAGAGAGTCCGGATGAAGGAGCATATTTGTGACGATCACCAGACCGCTTAAAAGGCACATCACTACCGTATCCCAGAAAACGGCTGTCATGGACACATATGCCTGATGCGCCGGATTGGGGGTTTCTGATGCGGCTGCGGCTATGGCGGCGGTTCCGATCCCTGCCTCGTTGGTGAAAAGTCCTCTGGCAATGCCGTATCGGGCTGTGAGCATCAGGGAAGAGCCTGCCGCGCCGCCCAGCGCCGCCCTGGGGGCAAGGGCATGGGTAAGGATCAGGCGTATGGCGGGAAGAAGCGCCTGCCGGTTCAAGAACAGCAGAAGAATGCAGCTTGCCGTATAAAGGATGCCCAGAAAAGGAACAATTTTAACGCACACATTGCCGATGGAACGAATGCCCCCTATGATCACCAGTCCCGCGGCAAAGGCGGCAAGAAACCCCGCAATATGAGGATTCAGACCGAAGCTTAGGGAGGTGGTCTGGGTGATGGAGTTGGACTGGGTGGTACAGCCTACGCCAAAGGCAGCTATGAGGGTAAGAAGACCGTAAAATTTCCCTACGGACTTTTTATGTAAACCATTTTCCCACACATACATCGGTCCCCCCTGATAAGCGCCGTTTTGATCCCGGCTCCGGAAGCGTACGCTTAAAAAGCATTCCGCATAGGCGGTTGCCATTCCAAGGATTCCTGTGATCCAGCACCAGAAGATGGCGCCGGGACCGCCTAAAGCCACCGCTGTGGAAACCCCGATGATATTGCCGGTTCCAAGAGTCGCCGCTAGGGTAGTGGAGAGGGTGGCAAAAACAGAAAGATTTTCCCCCTCTCTGTCTGAAGAGGGCGTTACGGAAAGTTTGATTGCCTTTAAAATATTTTTCTGCGGGAAATGTAATTTCATGGTAAAATAAAGATGCGTACCCATTAACAGGAATAAAAGGGGACCGCTCCACAAAAACTGATTGGTAGATTGGATTAAATTCAGAATCGACTGCATAATTTCCTGACCAGGCGTAGCGCCTTAGGCTGTCTTACTATTAAATATAGTAGATTGGCGGAAAGGATATGATAAAGATTGAAAAAATGGAAGCTTTGGGTTCCGGCGGGGATGGCGCTGCTTGCTGTTTTGCTAAATATCATCAGCAGGTTTGGCCGGAGCTTCAGTGATTTTTATGTAAACCATATATTTCCCATATGGGTGGAAACCTACGGCAGGTTTACGGGGCTGTTTCCCTTTTCTGTTGGGGAATGGATGCTTTATCTGGCAGCCTGTATGCTCCTTGCACTGGCGCTGGGGGGAATATGCTATGGAATTTTGAAGAACAGGCTGGGAGAACGCATAAAAAGAAGCTACAGAGGCTATGGGCTGTTTTGCTATTGGATTTTTGGCATTGTGTGTGTCATTATGATGCTGAACTGCTTTTTATTGTATCAGGCGTCTCCTGTATATTTGAGATTTGATATTGGGGGAAGCCCGGAAAAGGAGTATGGCGCAGAGGAGATTGGAGCGCTCAGAGACTATGTGGCGCTTCGGGCAAATGAGCTTGCGCCGGAATTTGACAGAGATGAAAGGGGATATCTGCTTTACGAAAAAGACCTGGAGGAAGAGGCGGTGAGGCAGATGCAGAGGCTGGGAGAGAGGTTTGACTGCCTGAGAGGCTATTACCCCAGACCGAAAAAGCTTTTTTGGTCAGATTTTTACAGCCAGCAGTATATTATGGGGTACTATTTTCCCTTTTCTATGGAAGCCAATTATAATCCCAAAATGTATATCGCCAATATGCCGGTGACCATGTGCCATGAGCTGTCCCATTTGAAAGGGTTTATTCTGGAGGATGAGGCAAACTTTATCGGTTATCTTGCCTGTGTGGATTCGGAGGACCCGCTTTTTCAATACAGTGCATATTTAAGTGTGCTGGGGTATCTGGACAGAGATTTCCGGAAGGCAATTGGAGAGGATGTGGATGTCTATCTTTCCCACCCTCAGATAAGCGAGCGGGTGTGGGAGGATAGGATGTTTTTAACAGACGAAGCGTGGGAGCAGGTAGAGCGCAGGGCGGTTCTCAGCACGGAGACGGTAAAGCAGGCGGCGGACACTTTTTTGGATACTACCCTTACCCTAAACGGTGTGGCGGACGGAACGGTAAGCTACAGCAGAGTTGTGAAACTCCTTTTACAATATTATGACGGAAAACTTTATTAAATTATGAAATAATAAAAAGGAAGACAGGCTTATGGATAATATCATTGATTATGTAAAGAAATTTGGGGATAAAACCTTTTCCCAGAGACCTTTAAATGAGGTGGACAGTCTGGTTCTATGTCAGCTGGTTTATCTTCATTATGAGAAATTTGTGCCGGGAGTGGAGAAGAGAAACATGCCGGTGAGCATTCAAAGCATCTATCAAGATCCGGAGAGAGACAGGATTCTGGATGATTACTGGTATCGGGAAAATAACAGAGAACTGTTTGCGGCAGCAGCGGAATCGGTGCGGTTCGGTTCCCTGAAAATGAACTATTATGTGAATATAATCAATGAGGATCAGGAAACCCAGTTTTCGGCAATGACTTATGTATTGGAGGATAAAAATATTTATATTGCCTATCGGGGAACCGATGCCACCATCGTAGGCTGGAAGGAAGATATGAATCTTGCTTTTTCCAAACCCCTTCACAGCCAGCAGCTTGCAGTGGAATACATGGAAAGGGTGGCGGGCTATGTGGCGGGAGAGTTTTATACGGGAGGTCATTCCAAAGGGGGCAATCTTGCCGTATATGCAGCAATGAATTGTAATGAAAAAACCAGAGAAAAGCTTTTAAAGGTGTTTAACAACGATGGACCGGGCTTCCGTCCGGAGATCCGGGAACAAGGGAACTTCCAGGCAATTGCAGACCGGGTGGTGAAGTTTATTCCCCGTTCTTCTCTGGTAGGGATGATCCTGGAAGATCACTGCGATTATGAAATCGTGGAAAGCAAGGGCATCGGATTGTTGCAACACAATGCTTACAGCTGGAAAACGGACGGCGGATCTTTTGTACGGGCAAAAAATATGACGGCAAGCAAGATCATGCGTGATGCCTCTTTAAATGAATGGATACTTTCTCTTACAGAGGAGGAGACCCATGCCTTTGTGGATACCCTCTATGAAGTGGTTTCCGCTTCAGAGGCATCCAATGTGTTTGAATTTGGGGCGGATTGGAAAAAATGCCTGCAGAATATCATAGCGGCGGCGAAGGGAATTGATAATACAACCAGAAAAGGGATTCAGAAGACGGCGCATGCCTTTTTTGATATTTTGCTGGAGAATATCAAATCCGGAAATTTCCGGTGGTGACGGAGCCGCTCAGCCCCATGCAGGGAACAGGATGCCTGGCATGGGGCTGAACCATGTAAAAAATAAAATAAAAAAATTAGGTAAAGTGGTTGACAGAAAAAGAAAAAAAAGATAAAATATCATTTGTTCGCAGGAATGGCGGAATTGGCAGACGCGCACGGTTCAGGTCCGTGTGGTAGCAATACCATGAGAGTTCAAGTCTCTTTTCCTGCATGAGAAGAAGCCTTAGAAATGGGGCTTCTTTTTTTAAAATAAGTTGTATTTTTATTTTGAGGTGCTATAATGAATTTATATGGAAGCATAGCTCAGCCGGGATGAGCGTTCGCCTCACACGCGAGAGGTCATGGGTTCGAGCCCCATTGCTTCCATTTTTTATGCACATAAACTGTTATTATGAATCAGAGAAAAACAGAAAGAGGTATTATATGGAAAATAGTTTTATTTTATCAAATAGCAGCCAGAGCGTTTCTTTTTTCTGACTGATCGGTAGAAGCGGCATGAAAAGTCCCACGTAGGTTAAGGTTTTATAAAATCTATTAAAATACAAAGAAAGGACTTTTCATCTATTATGAAACGGAATATTTATTTGATGTATGCCATTGCTTTTTTGCAGGGAATGGTGTTTTATGGTCCCGTGGCGACGCTGTATCGGCAGAGCCAGGGGGTATCTGTTCTTCAAATTATGATAATTGAAGGCATTTCTTTTATGCTGTGTATTTTACTGGAACTACCATGGGGAATTGTAGCGGATCGGATTGGCTATAAGAGTACGATGGTTTTTTGTTGTATCCTCTATTTTGTTTCCAAGGTGGTATTCTGGCGGGCGTCTGGTTTTAGCTGGTTTCTGACAGAGCGGGTGATGATCAGTGTTGTTCTTGCCGGTTTATCCGGTGTGGATACCAGTGTCCTTTATCTCTCCTGCGAAGGTAAAAAAAGCCAGAAGATATTTGGAATATATAACAGCCTTCAGATGGCGGGGCTTTTGGTGGCGGCTATGGTTTTTTCGCTTTTTGTACAGGAAGATTATCGGCTTTCCGGATTGCTTACGGTGTTCAGCTATGGCTTTGCCGCCCTTTTATCGTTAGGGCTTAAAGAGGTGAAAAAGGGCGAAAAGGGAATAAAGTCTGAAAAGAATTCAGGGCAGCTGAGAGAACTCCTGACACAGACGCTGAAGAATAGAGAACTGCTTTTGTTTTTGGTAGCGGCAGCATTTTTGACGGAGACGCATCAGACTATTACTGTTTTTCTTGGTCAGCTGCAGTATGAAAAATGCGGTTTGAATCATGAAGCTATCGGGTATATTTATATTGTGGCAACCCTTCTTGGAGGATGTGGGATATATTCCCTGAGATTAACCCAAAAAATCGGTGTGAAAGGCTCTGTATTGTTTTTTGGCGGTGCGGGTGTTCTTTCCTGCATGCTCCTCATGCTGACCAGATCTGGCGTTGCTTCTGTCTCAGGTATTTTACTGCTTCGGTTTTCAAACAGCCTTTTTGACCCTTTTCGGGTGGAAATGCAGAACCGGCAGGTTCATACCGGAAATCGGGCGACAGCCCTGAGCGTTCACGAAATGATCATGAATGCCATAGGAGCGGGGACAAACCTTTTGTTTGGGGTTTTGGCAAGAAGGAGCCTGAACCTGGCGTGGGTGTTGGGTGCGGGTCTGTGTGGGGCAAGTGTGGTTTTATTCTTGTGCTGGTATCAAAAAGCAGGAATCAGGATTGCCATGCACCAGAAAAAGGAAATTGTATAATAATAAATATAGAGGGAAGCATCCGGTTAACCGCCGGATGCGGAAAGAGGGAAATATGAATCAGGCAATTGCGTGGGCTGCGGGAGGCACAGGTTTTACTTTCCTGATGACTGCTCTTGGCGCCAGTGTGGTATTCATTTTTAAAAAGGAAATGGGAAAAAATATTCAGAGGGCTTTTTTGGGTTTTGCCGCGGGGGTTATGATGGCGGCTTCTGTATGGTCGCTGCTGATTCCGGCAATAGACGAGACAAAAGGTATGGGGGGCGTTCCCTGGGTTCCTGCCGCGGGGGGATTTGTGCTGGGCGGTTTGTTTCTATATTTGCTGGATTTTCTGATGCCCCATTTACATTTGGGAGAAAAAAGACCTGAGGGGATCAGAACCTCTTTTCACAGAACGACGCTGCTGGTGCTGGCGGTGACGCTGCACAATATTCCCGAGGGAATGGCGGTGGGGCTTGCCTTTGCCATGGCGGCGCAGCACCCGGAGGAACCGGCGCTTTATGCATCGGCATTTGCCCTGGCGCTTGGAATTGGAATTCAAAACTTTCCTGAGGGAGCGGCGATTTCCCTTCCTCTTCGGCAGGAGGGGATGAACAGAGTGAGAGCTTTCGTTCTGGGCAGTCTGTCAGGGGTGGTAGAATTGCTCTTCGGGGTTGGGATTACGTTGATCGCAGCCCAGATTACGCCTTATATGCCCTGGTTTCTTGCCTTTGCCGCAGGAGCCATGATCTATGTGGTGGTGGAGGAACTGATACCGGAGGCAAATCAGGGAGAACATTCTAATATGGGAACCATTGGCGTAATGGCAGGATTTTTGATTATGATGATTTTAGACGTGGCATTAGGGTAATAGGAGATGGAAAGCCTGAGGAATTTTAAAGATTCTTCAGGCTTTCTTAAATAATTATAAACTCAAGATAATGGATTGACAGGATATGCCGGATCTGTTATTGTTATATCACTTTCAAAAATTCAGTTCTGAATGGAAAGTTTTTTATTCTGATTTTTTCTTTTTTAATCCAGTTTTATTTCAATATTTAAATTCCATTATAGCTACAAACAAGTAATAGTATGTGAAGTTTTGCAGGAGGTTTTTGGTTGGGGGAAAATGTAAATAGAAACTCTGAGGGCGGAATTTTGCTGATTTT
The DNA here is from genome assembly GCA_947172705.1 of uncultured Lachnospiraceae bacterium. Lineage (GTDB taxonomy): Bacteria > Bacillota > Clostridia > Lachnospirales > Lachnospiraceae > Suilimivivens. The sequence goes on along the minus strand of CAMWCA010000046.1, from coordinate 14,988 downwards.
CAGTAAGGCGGCGGGTATCAGAAAAGAGCTGACGGATGTGTCCGAAAGGAAAGGCGGGGTGTTCCTTCCCAGGGAGGAAACAGGCTTGACGGAAGATCTTGTGCTCCCTCTTATTTACGATGCAGGGGAATGGAAGATCATGGGAAAAACATTTGGGGAGGGAGCTCCTTTTTATTTTCATACAAAGAGAAAAGAAAAACTGTTATTGCTGCTTGGAAAAAAGGCAAAAACCTTGCATCCGGCAGGGCAGATAAGCCTGACGCAAAAGCGTGTCATTCAGATCGGAAGCGCTTTCCACAATGAGATTTTTTACCAGTGCTATTCATTGGTAGAGGCTTGTCATGTAACGATTGCCCCTGAAGGGGCAGGCTGGGTCATAAAGGGATATGATGAGAGAACCATGTATTTGAATGGAAAAGCAGTTTGGGGAAAGGTCAGGCTGAAGGCAAACGATTGTATCGATCTTTACGGGTTACATATTCTTGTTCTGGAGAAACTGCTGGTATGTGTTTGCTTTTGTGGAATCTGCAGGGTTGCAGAGGGATACGGGACACAGGAAAAAAGTGAAAGCAGCAGACCCGGGAAGACGGAAAAGGAAACATGGATCGAACGTCCATGTAACAGGGAAAGGGAGCTTTATGGAGGAGAAGTGGAGATCATGCTGCCTGAGAGGGCGGGGACGGAGCGTAGAGCGCCGCTGCTCCTCGGTCTGGGGCCTTCCCTGACTATGGTTCTGCCTGTGCTTTTGATGGCGCAGCTGGGAAAAACCATGGCAGGAGATGTGGGCGGAAGCTTTTACTATATGTCCGTGGCAATGAGCGGAAGCAGCGCATTTCTGGCTCTTTTCTGGGGACTGGTAAATCACTGGTATACAAAGAAAATGCAAAGAAACGAAGGGAAGGAAAAGGAGAGGCAGTACAGGGAATACCTGAACGCCATGGAGCGTCAGCTTTCAGAGTGGAGCGGGGAAAACAGGAAAATACTGGAGGAGCGTTATCCGCCCCTGCCTCAGGTGGGAGGCAATCAGGACACAGAAGCTGTGGTTTTGTGGAACCGCTATTACAGGCAGAAGGGATTTCTGGCGCTCCGCCTTGGAAGAGGTGAGATGCCCTTTCAGGTAAAAGTAAGGCTGTCTTCTTCCCGGCAGCATATCGTACAGGGAAAACTGGCAATGGAAGGACGGGAAATGGCGGAAAAATTTCAGATCCTGAAGCAGGTGCCTGTAGTGGTGGATTTTTATGAAAACAGGCAGGTAGGGCTTACAGGTTCCCTCTATCGGGATGGGAAAGGAGAACTCTTGCTGCAGCTTATATTGCAGATTGCCCTGTGCCATTGTTATACGGAGGTAAAGATAGTCTGCTTTTATCGAAAAGAAAGAAGCTGGGATCGTAAAATTGCGGATTGTATCAGGTGGATGTCCCATAGCTGGTCGCCATGCCGGAAGATACGGTATCTTGCAGGGAATGAGAAGGAGGCAGGAGAAATTTTACCTGTGCTTACCAGAGAGCTTCTTGGAGAGGAGAAAAAGGGGGAGAAGGGAATCAGCATCCCATGGTATATGGTTATCCTGCTGGATCAGGAACTGGTACGGGAGGAGACTTTATACCAATATCTGACAGATCCGGAAGGACGTTATCCGGTCAGTGTTCTTTATGCCGGCGTGGAACGGGAAGAACTGCCAAAGTGCTGCAGATATTTGATCAGCGGCAGCGAAGGGGCAGGGGAGATACTGGATTTAGGGGAAGAGCAGATTACCCGCCAAAAGGTCAGCCTGGAAGCTTGCAGTTATGAGAAGGGGCAGGCTTATGTGAGAAGTACGGCGGGATTTCGGGTGCGGGAGGAAGAGGGAGATGGGATGATCCCGGAGAAGGTATCTTTTTTACAGCTCTATGGATGCAGCAGGGTGGAAGAGCTGGAAAGCGGGAGAAGGTGGAAACGCTTTGAAGCAGGAGGACGATTGAAAGTACCCATAGGGTGCGGCGTCGGCGGGAGCATGGTCAATCTGGACATCCATGAGAAATTTCACGGACCTCATGGGCTCATTGCAGGAACCACAGGTTCCGGTAAAAGTGAACTTCTTCAAACGTATTTGCTGTCGGCGGCAGTGTCTTTTGCTCCCGCTGATGTAAATTTCTTCATGATCGACTATAAGGGCGGGGGAACGGGAAACGCCCTGAAAGAACTTCCCCATTGCGCAGGGGTCATATCTAATTTGTCGGGTAATCAGATCAAACGTGCCATGTGGGCAATTATCAGTGAAAACAGGCGAAGACAAAGACTGTTGTCAAGCTGTCAGGTAAATCACATCGATGCATATACCAGATTGTACAGAGAAAAAAAGACGAAAATTCCTATGCCTCATCTTATTTTGGTGGTGGATGAATTTGCAGAGTTAAAAAAAGAAGCGCCGGAATTTATGCAGGAGATCATCTCTCTGGCACAGGTGGGGCGAAGCCTTGGAATACATCTGATCCTTTCTACCCAGAAGCCGGCAGGAACGGTAGATGACAAAATATGGAGCAATGCAAGGTTTCGACTGTGCCTGCGGGTTCAGGACAGACAGGACAGTATGGATATGCTCCATAACGGGGACGCGGCAATGCTTACCGCACCGGGGCAGTGTTATTTTCAGATGGGAAATTATGAGCATTATCAGCTTTTTCAGGCAGGATACTGTGGCGGAAGCTATGCAGGAGAGAAAATGCAAAAGCCCAGGGCGGCTCTTGTAGAAAACACAGGAAAAAGACTGGAACTGCGGGGGAAAACGAAAGAAGGGGAGGTCAGTCAGATACAGGCGCTGGTAAATTATATAAAGCAAGTGGCAAAGGAGGAGCAATATGCGCCGGCGCAGTCTCTTTGGCTTCCGGAGCTGCCTGAAAGGGTGCTGCTTGAAGAACTTCAGACCATGGAAGCGCAAAAGGGAATTTTACTGGGGCTGTGCGACGACCCTGAAAATCAATGCAGGCTTGTGTTTGCCTACAGACCCTGGACACAGGGACATCTGGCTGTCTGCGGCGGTCCGTCAACGGGAAAAACTACATTTTTAAAGACAATTTTATGGCAGCTGACAATGGCGTTTGAACCCTGGGAGGCATGGACGCTGGCAGTCAGTTTAGGGCGTGGCGGCTTGGGATGCTTTAGCTCGATGCCCGGATGTCTGGGCGTTTTGGAGGAAAAGGAAAGAAAGGAAATCTTTTTTTATCATTTGGAAAAGCTTTTGAAAGAACGCAAAAAGCTGCTTTCGGGAATCAGCTGCGAGCAGTATAACAAATCGGAAAGAGAGCGGCTTCCCTGGATTTTCCTGGTAATCGATGATTTTGGCAGTTTAAATAAAATACTGGAGGAAGAAGAGCAGGAGCTTTTACATAAAATTGCAGCAGAAGGACCGGGGATTGGCGTATATCTGATTCTTTCCGCCGGGGCGGCAGGGGAGATCGGCGGACGGCTCTATGAGAAGATCAAGACAACTGTAGCTTTGGAGATGAGCGACCGCTTTCAGTATGGCGATGTTTTAAGGCAGTATTACATTCCAGTGCTGCCCAAAGAAAACCAGAAGGGACGAGGACTCTGCAAAGTGCAGGATCGGATCTTGGAATTTCAGACGGCTCTTGGGACAAAGGAACAGGAAGACCATGCCTATATCCGGATGATCCGGGAAAAGGGCGGGGAGCGGGAAAGGGAACTGCTGAGAGCGGGCAAAAGACTGCCTGCTAAAATCCCTGTCATTCCTCAGAATGCTGATTATGAAATGCTGGCAAAGGAGTTTCGGCAGGAGAAGGACAGTATTCCTTTGGGATACTGCCTTACCACAGGAAAAAGACAGATGTTGTCCCTTGAGAAAAAAAGTTGTTTTTTAATATCCGGTACGGAGAGAACAGGCAGAAGTACGCTGCTGAGATGTATGATAGCGGGGGTTTTGGAAAGAGGTTTTCAGGCGGCGCTTCTGGACACAGAAAAAAGATGGAAGGATATGGAGCAGTGGGAAGGACTTCTTTATTTGACAGAATTATCTCAAATAGAAGGCTTGCAAAAGAAATTTGAAGGTCAGGAGGATAAGGGGGAAAGCGGGACAAAGAGAGGAAACTGCGTTTTTATTGGAGATATGGGCGGATTTTGCAGACTTCTCTACAGCTTTGGAGAGGGGAAGGAAAAAAGATGTGGTTTTTGGGAACATGCCGCCAGAGGTAAGACGGATATTTTGCTGCTTGTGGGAATTTATCACCCGATGAGAGATTATGAGGCGGCAGGAACAGTTTTTTTCAGAGAATTCACTTTCTGGCAGCAGGGAATTCATTTGGGGGGAAATGCGGGGGAACAAAGAGCGCTGTCCTTTGACGATCTTTCTTATACAGAACAGAATCTGCGCCAGACGCCTGGAATCGGCTTTTTTAAAGAAGGAACAGGGGCAAAGACCCGCAGGCTGCTGCTGCCACAATACGGAAAGGAAGAGAAGAACGTATGATCTTGGTGGATATACAGGTGCCTGCATTGGATCAGGTATATGATTTTGAGCTGGATGAAAAGAGCAGGGGGGAGGAACTGTTAAGGGAGGTTTGTCAACTGCTCACCGGAAAAGAGAAGCTTAAGGGTGGCAGTGATTCCATGTGCCTGTACAGCGTAAGGCTGGGAGAGGTGTTGAAGGAAGACCAGTCTTTAGAGGAGCAGGGCGTAAGGGAGGGGGACAGGCTGATTTTGATTTAGAAGGGGAAGAGCATGGAGCAGGAGATCAGGTTAAATTCGGCAGCATTGGAAAAATGGATTGAGGATATGGAGCAGAAGCTTACGGCGCTGAGAGATCTGCTGGATATTTTGGAAACAGAGGAGAAGGGGCTTAAAAGCATTTGGGACGGCGGAGCCATGGGGCAGTGGGAGAGAAGGTTTGGAGAGCTTATGCAGCAGCTCCGGGAATGCTTTGGGAAAATAAGAGAGCTTCTGGCAGGAATAAATGAAAGCGCCTATGCCCTGGCAAAGCTGGAAGCGGAAATGACGGATGAGGCGGAAAAGCTTTCCATAGAGTGAGAGAAAGGAAAATACATATGAATGAACAGATCAGAGCAGCCGATGAGGAACTGCTGAAAAAAGGGGAAGACTGGGGGATGCTGGTAGCCCAGGGAGAAAAGCTGTTTTTGGAGATAGCAGAGGGAATAGACGCTTTGCAGCTTCATTTTAGCGGAGCGCCGGTAACGGTCATAAGAAAGGAACTTATGGCGCAGCAGGAAAAGGGGAAAGCAGTTCTTCTTGGACTGAAAGCGCATATAAAAAAGCTGGAGACGGTTGCAGGCATTTATCAGCAGACGGAAAGGGGGAACCGGGATTTTATCAGGCAAAATTGAATTGTATTTTACAGAGATCACGCATTTTGCAGAACAGCTGGAGCTGTTGGCAAAGTCATTGAAAAATCTTTCAGAGGAAGAACTGATGCGGATCGTCTGTGAAAATAGAGCATGCTGGAACAGCCGGTGCGGAGATATTCTGACAGGGAAGGAGATGAAGATCGGCTTAGGGCTGAAGCTTGAAGCTAACAGACTGGGAGAGACCGCCCGGGAAATAAAGCGGCAGGCGGAGAAAATGTATCGATCCGAACTGGCAAATATACAGCGTGGCACAACAAGAATTTACTAACAGAAAGGAAGGAAATTTATGTCATTTTTTCAGGTAACATCATCAGAATTGCGTAGAAAAGCAGGAAAGCTTTCGGAACTGAACAGCCAGTTTCAGGCAAAAGCCTCTCAACTGGGCGAGCAGGAAACCGCACTGTGCAGTATGTGGGAAGGGCAGGCAAAAAATGCCTTTCACCAGGCGTTTTTGCGGGACAGACAGCAGATGGATATCTTCCATCGTCTGATCGAGCAGTACATCCAGGCACTTTTGGAAATTGCGGTAAGATATGAGCGGGCGGAGGCGAGAAACAGGGAAATAGCAGCCGCAAGAACCTATTAAAGAATTTAAGAGAGGAGTTAAAAAATTATGGAAGGAATTTTAAAAGTTACCCCGGAAAAGCTGATTCAGACTTCAGGGGAGTTTTCCACCACAGGAAATCAGATGAAGAGTTTAACTGCCGAGATGATGGGGCAGGTTCAGGGAATGAAAGGAATCTGGCAGGGGGAGGCGGCAAGCGCCTATGGAGGCAGATTTCAGTCTCTCCAGACAGATATGGACAAGCTTTACCGCATGGTACAGGAGCATGTAAAGGATCTTCAGGAGATGGCGGCGCAATATCAGAGAGCGGAGAGCGGAAATGCAGATCAGGGCGGCGGGCTCAATGCCAATGTTATTGTGTAGACGACTGATACAGAGCGTCCTGCTGTGTGTGTTTTTGGTTTTTGCATGGAGCGGATGTCCATGCCGGAAAGGAGGGAAAGATAAAATGCTGGCATATATGGAACAAAAATACGGAGAATCTTTTGCGGAAGAGGAAGCCCTGGGGGGACAGTATGGAAAGGATTATACCATGCGCAGAGTCTGCAATCCAGCAAGAAAGCTGGAGGGTATCTTGGTGAGGGCTTCCGGCAGGGAACCTGTGATCTGTCAGGACAACTACCTTGCTTATCTCTTAAAGGCAGAAATAGAAGAAAAAATGGAAGAGCTGGCGGAGCCGGTGTTTGGGAAATGCAAGGTGTTTTACAGAATTCCCGAGCTGGTCTTTCCGGAAGATTTTCCGGCGGATATGGATGCGGATGCCTTTTTAAGGCATCCGGGCTCCATGGTGAAAGTTTACATTTATGTGGAAAAGCTTCCGTCAGACGGACAAAAGCAGGTAGAGGAATTTTTTGCCCTGCTTCAACGGCAGGCATATGTGGTAGGCGGCGTGATCAGCTATCCGCTGGATGAGGTGATGTATGGAATGATTACGGAAGAAAATTTCAGGGGAGACGTTTATCAGGGGTATGAATGCGCTGCGGAGGCGGTCTTTTCCATGGATGAGAACGGAAAGCTTCTTTATCTTGAGTGGAAAGGAGCGCTTTAGAATGGACGAAAAGCTTTCAGAGATGGAGATCAGTATGATACTGGATACGTTTATGTATCTGGATTATAAGGAGTCAAGGGACGGCGTAACGTTAAAGGACATTGTTCTTGAACTGGAGCACCATCCCGATTATGGCGGAGGGGGACTTCATGGGGGAGAATATACTGTGCTGAAAGAGGCGGTCAGGCGAGAACAGGCAGGGGAACTGGTAATCCGCTGCCAAAGCGGCGATATGGGATATGATACAGGAACGGCAGCATGTGTTTTCGCAACCCCGGACGAGAGCAGCATTTATGTGGTATACCGGGGTACGGGAGACGGAGAGTGGCCGGATAATGGCATGGGTATGACCTGCGCTGTCACCACACAGCAGAAAAGAGCCCTGGACTATTTTGAGCAGGTGGTGGAAACGATGGAGATCGGAAAAGAACAGAGGCTGATCGTGACGGGGCATTCCAAAGGAGGAAACAAGGCGCAATTTATTACAATGGAGACAAAATATCAGGAGCTTTTGGATGTTTGCTATTCTGTAGACGGGCAGGGATTTTCAGAGCAGGCGATGGAAAGATGGAAAGGGAAATACGGAGAAATAGGGTATGAAAAGCGAAGAGAAAAGCTCTACGGAATCAATGGAGAGAACGATTATGTAAGCCCCCTGGGGAATGCCATAATTCCTGAGGAGCACATCAGGTATGTGAAAACACCTGTGGAAAAAAACAATTTTGCAGGTTATCATGATATTAAGTATATGTTTGCTTCTCTCGCCTACGATCCGGGGAAGGACAGCTATGTCACTGATTTTCATGGCAGAAAGAACAGCGATGCAGGACAGAGAGGTGAACTGGGGGAATATGCGGCGCTGCTTTCCGGGGAGGTGATGGGGCTTCCTCCTCAAAAACGGGATGGCTGTGCGGCGGTTATGATGCATTTAATGGAAGCTGCCAGCGGGCAGAAAGAAGGAATCAATGGGGAAAAACTGACCCTGTTGGATCTGATGGATTTTACTTTTCAGGGAATTCCTCTGATTGCAGGGAGCCTTTTATGGGAAGAAGAAGGGAGAAGGGTTTTAAGTCTTATGGGAAGCTCCGGAGCACAGTTGAAAAGGCAGTGCCCCAATACCGTACTCAAGGTTGATTGCGGAAGGCTTTCGGTGCAGGTGCAGGAATTGGAAAAAATAGCTGTTAATGTGGGAATCATTTCTGAGCAGATCAGGGAGGCGGCGCGGCAGTTTCCACGCTATATGAAAACCGATGCAGATTTCTCAAACAGACTCAGCTGTTCCTCGGAACGGGTAGAACTGCTTGGGAAAAACCTGATGAAAGCGATGCGGCAGCAGGAAAATATAGTAAATCACTATCAACAGTGGGATGGGATTGATTTTTTCGTCAAAATTCGATAAGATAGAGTATAATTGGAAGGAGAGGTGTAATATGGAAGGAGATAGATGGACTTATTCAGATCAGACAATGAGGGACTATTTTGATTCCCTGTATTTGAAAATGCGTCACATAGACGGCAGGAAGCCGGACACAGGCATTGTTATGTATGGCGCAGCATTTAAAACGCCGATTATGGCAGCGGCGCTTTCGGATTCGGCGTGTACAGATGCGGCTTTAAGGGCGGACCTGACAGAAGGCGCTGCAATGGCGGAGACAGCAAGCTGGATTGGCATAGGGGAAACAGAAACACCGGAAAAAGCAGCTGACGGAGCAAAATGTGTAAAGCTGATCAAGCCTTATGCAGATAATAAGCTGATATTTGACCGGATCGAGGCGGCGGAGAAATGCGGCGCCCTTGCAGTGGGCATAGAGATCGACAGTGTTTTTAACGGCAGGGGAGAGTGCAGCAGTGTGCGCGGCTATGAGCTGGCGCCTAAAAGTGTGGAGGAAATCAGAGAATTTGCCAGTGCTTCCACGGTGCCTTTTCTTGTAAAAGGTGTTTTAAGCGAGGGAGACGCATACAAAAGCGTGAATGCCGGCGCGAAGGGAATTGTGGTATCTCAGCCCAGGAATGCTGCGGATTATGCGGTGCCGCCTCTTATGATCCTGCCGGAAATTGTAAAGGCAGTAGGGAAGGAAATACCGATCTTTTTGGAGGGCGGTATTTTCAGCGGATTGGATGTATTTAAGGCGCTTGCCCTTGGGGCATCGGCAGTACTTGCAGATTTTACCATTTTGCCTCCTTCGGATGAGGAGGGAGCAGCGGGAATTGCGGAAACCATCACGATGCTGAACAATGAACTGAAAAGCGCAATGGCAAGAACCGGATGCTATGATATTGCCCATATGGACGCTTCCGTAATTGTGAAAAAATAGAAATCTGTTAAAGCCAAAATGAATTGACATTTATATTGAAAAATGATAATTTAGAATATGTAGGAAAATACTATTTGGATGAGGAGAGGTTATGCGCAAACAGCAGATATTAATCGTTGATGATGAAGAAATAAACCGCGTCATATTAAGGGGGTTATTTCAGGATGAGTATGAAATTGTGGAGGCAGGGAACGGCGAGGAAGCAATCGCTCAGATTAAGAATCACGACAAGCTGGTTTTAATCCTGCTGGATGTTGTTATGCCGGTTATGAACGGCTTTGGAGTTTTGGATTACATGAAGGGGAACGACCTCCTGGAAAAGATCCCCGTAATCCTGATTACCGGGGAGACGGTTATAGACAGCGACGACCAAGCGTATGCCTACGGCGTGGCGGACGTTATGCATAAACCGTTTTATCCTCATATTGTGAAACGCAGGGCGAGAAATATTATTGAACTGTATCAGAATAAATACCATATGGAGGAGCGCTTAAAGGAGCAGGAAGAGGCGATCAGGGAACAGGAGAAAAAGCTCCGTGAAGGCAATGAATTTATGATCGATGCGCTCAGCTCCGTGGTGGAATTCAGAAGCCTTGAGACAGGTGAACATATCAGGCGGATCAAGTATTTTACAAGGATTATGTTGAAATATCTGATGAAATACTTCCCCAAGTACGGATTGACGCCTGTGCAGGTGGATGAGATCGCAAGAGCTTCAGCATTACATGATATCGGTAAGATCGGCATTCCGGATGCTATTCTTTTAAAGCCGGCAAGGCTGACACCGGAAGAGTTTGAGATCATGAAAACCCATACGACCATAGGCTGTGATCTTCTGGAACGGCTTCGGAGAGACCAGCTGGGTGAGTTTTATAAATATTGTTATGAAATTTGCCGCTACCATCACGAGAGATGGGATGGCAATGGGTATCCGGATCATTTGGTTGGAGATGAAATTCCAATCAGTGCGCAGATTGTTGCTGTTGCGGATGTTTATGATGCATTGGTAAGTCCCAGAGTATATAAAAGCGTATATGCAAATAACATAGCGTATGATATGATTATGAATGGGGAATGTGGACAGTTTTCACCGGATGTATTAGAGTGTTTCGCGCTTGCCAAGGAGGATTTCTTTAACATTGTAGAAGTGATTAAGATGTTTGATTTTTCATCATGAAACGGATAGCAGGCAGCAAAAAGATGTGATGTTTTTTGCTGCCCGTTTTTTTAGACCGTGTCTGAGGAGGAAGAGAATGGAACAAACCCTGAATAATACATACAACAATGCTTTTCCTGTAGAAACGGCACTGGAAATGATACTGATGTTTGACAGAGACGGGAAGATTCTTTACGTGAATGCTGCGGCAAGGCAGAAGCTTGAGTACGAAGATGATTTGTGCGGCAGGCAGATCAGCGATGTTTTCCCCAATACGTTTCAAAGTGGAAAGGAAGAGCAGCAAATAGAGTGTTTTCAGCAGGCGGAGCTTCAGAATCTTGTAGCCTACCGTAAAAATACCACTTGTTTTCCCGTGGAGGCAAGGTTTGTAAAAAGCGACGGCAGTCCTGAAGTATATATCTGTATGGCAAGCGATATACTGGAAAGGGAATTCCTGAGCAGAGAAATAGAACGGATAAAACAGGAATCAGAAGAGGCGATGAAGGTAAAATCAGAATTTGTCGCCAATGTAACCCATGAGCTTAGGACGCCGGTAAACGGCATATTGGGAAACATTCGAGAATTGAAGGACAGAAAAATGGATGACGAAATCGCCAGGTCTTTGAATCTGGTGGAGCGCTGTTGTGATGATATGAATAAGATCATCAATAATATTCTGGATTTTTCCAAGCTGGAGGCTGGAAAGTTTATTCTGGAACCCCGCAGGTTTCATTTCAGGAATATGCTGGAGTATGTAAAGGCAAACCACATCAATAAGATCACAGAAAAGGGGCTGGATTTCTTCATGACGGTATCGCCCCAGATACCGGAATATATAATTGGCGATGAACTGAGAATCGTACAGGTTTTGAATAATCTTTTATCCAATGCCCAGAAATTCACTTCTCTGGGCAAGATTACAGTGGAAGCGTTCAGAACGGCACAGGTGAACGACAAGATAGAGTTGTTTTTCGTGGTATCAGATACAGGTGTGGGAATTGATAAGGGCGACAAGGGAAAGCTGTTTCAGAGCTTTTCACAGGTAGATGCGTCCATTTCCAGAAAATACGGAGGCACAGGTCTGGGATTGAACATCTGTAAGCAGCTCGTGGAATTAATGGGCGGCAGGATCGATGTTGAAAGTGAGAAAAACAGGGGAAGCAACTTTTCCTTTTCCATATGGGTTGGAATTTGCGAGGGAGAGGAAGATATCCTGCAAAGACCGGACGATATCAAAAATCCTTTGAATATGTCGTTGGCAGGAATGTCCCCTGAGGGAAAAGATCCGGAAGAGGCAAGAAAATACGGGACAAAGGCGAACCAGGAAAACATTAACAGAACACTGTCTAAGCTGATCCTCTGTGTGGAGATGGAGAATTGGGAGAAGGCGGAGATGTTTATGGAAACAGTCCGGCAGCTTACAGAGGAAGCCCCCTGGGAAGTGAAACGCGTGATTTTAAGACTGAAGATGGCGATCCAAAAAGAAAATTATGAAAAAGTAACGGCGGAATTTGAGACGCTGCAGCAATTCCTGTGATCGAAGGGAGGCGGAAACATGATTTATGGAGAGGGAGATTCCGGCAAAGCAAAGATTCTCATAGTGGACGATGTGGAAACCAATCGGATCATTTTGGAAGAGATCATAAAAAATATGGGAGAAGAGGCTGTTCTTGCAGAAAGCGGGGAGGAGGCTCTTGAACTTATCAAGAAAGAAAAGCTGCAACTTGTGCTGACAGATATTTCCATGCCGGGAATGGACGGATATGAGCTGTGCAGAATTCTGAAAAAGAATGAAGAGACAAATGAGCTCCCTGTTGTTTTTATTTCCGCTTTTGACGATCCAATGGATATTATAGAAGGCTTCTCCCTGGGAGGAGAGGACTACATCACCAAGCCTTTTATTCCGGAAGTGGTGCAGGCACGGGTGGGGGTTCAGCTCCGCCTTCATGAAGCAAAGCGGGAACTGATGGAAATGAACCGGCGGCTGCAGATTTCAGTCAGTGAACAGCTGCGGCAAATAGAACTGGAAAAGAAAAATATACTTTATGCCATGGCGAACATAGCAGCGCAGAATTCTGATTATGAGAAGAAGCATATGGAACGGCTGGGACACAACTGTATGATCCTGGCGCAGGGGATGCAGCTTTCCCCATTGTTCGAGGATCAAATTTCCGATACGTATATTGATACCATCAAGCTGGCAGCGCCCTTGTGTAATATAGGAAATATTGGGGTCCCCAAGGAGATCCTGCAAAAGAAAACAAATCTTACGGAAGAGGAGGCGGAGACGGTACAGAATCATACGAACATAGGCGCCGAGCTTTTGAGGGATCTGCATGTAAACAGCGATTATAATGAGTTCATCCATATTTCTGAAGATATTGCCAGATACCATCATGAAAATTGGGATGGAAGCGGATATCCGGAAGGGCTGGCCCATGAAAAAATACCCCTTGGAGCACAGATCGTTTCCATTATGGACAGGTACTGCAGGCTGACAGGAGAGGAGGCGCACGCGAGGACAGAAGCACTTGAAATGATGAGAGGAGAAGCGGGCATAAAATTCAACCCGGACATTTTTGAGATTTGTTGTAAAATATCACGCCAATTTAGCTGAGCGTGAAATTTCATTGTTGTGATGGGAGGAAGGAAAGTTGATTACAGATGAAGAATTTATAAGAATCTCAACTTACGTAAAACAGCGTTATGGCATTGATTTAAGCCAGAAAAAAGTCATAGTAAACGGCCGATTGGAGAATTATCTGAAAAGAAAAGGCTGGAGTAATTTTCACCAATTTATGGATGCGGTTGAAAGCGACAAGAGCGGGAATGAAGAAAGAATGCTGGTAAACTATCTTACCACCAATCATACATATTTCATGAGGGAGTTTGAACATTTTGATTTCTTTAAGGGAGTGGTGCTTCCCTGGCTGAGGACCAAAGAAAGCGCCAGCAAGGATCTGCGTATTTGGTGTGGCGCAGCATCCACAGGAGAGGAACCTTATATGATCGCCATGGTTTTGGCTGATTTCTTTGGGCTGGATCGAAGCCAGTGGGATACCAAGGTTCTTGCAACTGATATTTCTACGAAAGCGTTACAGCAGGCGATCGCGGGAACCTATACGGCTGATCAGCTGAAAAATATACCGGAACAGTGGAAACGCCATTTCTTTAAGGAAATAAACGGCGGCATGCAGTATCAGGCAAAGGATGAATTAAAAAAGGAAGTGATCTTCCGGCAGTTCAATTTAATGGACCCTTTTCCATTCAAAAGAAAAATGCATACTATATTTTTGCGTAATGTTATGATATATTTTGATGAGAGGACTAAACAGGAGGTGGTTCAGAAGGTGTATGATGCGCTGGAGCCAGGAGGCTATTTATTTATTGGAACAACAGAGACTCTTGACAGAAGCAATACACCCTTTGAGATCATTCAGCCGTCCATTTTTCGGAAAGGGGAGAGGAGTAGGTAAGGTATGAGACCAATCAGAGTTTTAGTTGTGGAGGACTCCATTGTATTCAGGGAATTGCTGGTTCAGAACCTGAACAAGGACCCGGCAATACAGGTTGTGGGTACGGCAAAGGATCCTTTTGAAGCGAGAGACGCTATCTTAGAGTATAAGCCGGATGTTATGACCCTGGATGTGGAATTGCCCAGAATGAGTGGAATTGAATTCCTCCGAAAGCTGATGCCTCAGTATCCGTTGCCGGTAGTAGTGATCAGTTCGCTGAGTGAAAAGGTGTTTGACGCTATGAATGCAGGGGCGGTAGATTTTGTGGCGAAACCTGCCGTATCTAATCGTATGCAGTTGGAAGATTTTATCAGGAATGAACTGCTGGTAAAAATTAAAATTGCTTCTACTGCCAAAATCAGTAATATAAAGAAGACTGTTATGAGTCAGGAAATGGAACACCTGAATGTTAAGGCAAATAATCTGATCGTGGCAATAGGTGCTTCCACGGGAGGCACAGAAGCGATTTTTGAGGTGGCAAAGGAATTTGGAACAGACATTCCGGGGGTGGTGGTGGTACAGCATATGCCCCCTGGCTTTACGTCCATGTACGCCAAGCGGTTGAATGACCAGTGCCGGATACAGGTGAAGGAAGCTGAGACGGGAGACAGGGTATTACCGGGACGTATGTTGATTGCGCCAGGCGGAGACAGGCAGATGCGGCTTTTGAAGGTAAACGGTGTTTACCAGGTGGAATGTAAAGCAGGACCAAGAGTGAACGGACACTGCCCGTCGGTGGATGTTTTGTTTGATTCTGTGGCAAAATCCGCAGGGGCAAACGCAGTGGGAATCATATTGACCGGGATGGGAGGCGACGGTGCAAAGGGACTTCTTGCGATGCGAAAAGCCGGAGCAAGAACCATTGGACAGGATGAATCCACCTGTGTTGTATATGGAATGCCTAAGGTTGCCTATGATTTGGGCGCCGTGGAGCATCAGGAAAAGTTATCTGATATTGCAAAAAGAACATATGCAGTATTAAATAGAATGTAAAGGAGAAAAGGTATGAAAATTCTATTGGCAGAAGACGATTTT
>CAMWCA010000045.1 GCA_947172705.1 uncultured Lachnospiraceae bacterium | reverse complement strand
CAGAGCACGGGCATGCCCGTCATACGAATCAGGAGCCTCACGGCACGGATGCCGTCGGCTCCGACCCGTACAGTTTTTGAAAACTTTTCTCATTCCATTAGTGAAATCCGATTTAAAGACAGGGCTGTAAAGGGTGTACTTTCTGCGTGGGCACTGCCTATGGATATCACGGGGCATGGCGTTTATCCCCTTCTGACGCTCCCGCTCCTCTTAAAGCACCTTCGATAAAAAGTCCTGCAGCCTGGCGCATTGGGGATTCCCGAAAAACTCTCCGGGGGTATTCTCCTCCATAATAACTCCCTCGTCCATAAACAGCACTTTGGTTCCCACTTCCCGGGCAAATCCCATCTCATGGGTCACCACCACCATGGTCATGCCACTTTCCGCAAGTTCCTTCATTACATCCAAAACCTCTCCTACCATTTCCGGATCAAGCGCCGAGGTAGGCTCGTCAAAAAGCATCACCCGGGGATTCATGGCAAGGGATCTGACAATGGCGATCCGCTGTTTTTGCCCGCCGGAAAGCTGGCTGGGGAAAGCGTCCGCTTTTTCTTTCAGCCCTACTCTGGCAAGCAGCTGAAGCGCCTTTTCGCTTGCCTGTTCTTTATTCATCAGCTTTAATTTCACCGGAGCCAGAGTAATATTATCCATAATGGAAAGGTTATTGAAAAGATTGAAATTCTGAAATACCATTCCCATATGCTCTCTGATCTTGTCAATATTGATCTTGGGGTCTGTAATCAGCTGCCCGTCAAACCAGATCTCTCCCTCCGTAGGCGTTTCCAGAAGGTTGAGACAGCGTAAAAAGGTACTCTTTCCGGAACCGGAAGGACCTACGATCACGATCTTTTCTCCCTGATGTATATGATAGCTTACCCCGCGCAGCACGTGGTTATCTTCAAATTTTTTATGCAGGTCTTTAACGATTATCACTTTTACGCAGCCTCCTCTCCAATTTATCCAGCAGAATGGTCAGTATCTTTATGATCACAAAATAAATAACAGCGGCTCCGATCAGGGGCATAAACGCTTCGTAGGTTCTGGAAGAAATCTGATTTGCCGTTCTTGTGAGATCCGTCAGGCTGACATAGCCAACGATTGCCGTTTCTTTCAAAAGGACTATAAACTCGTTCCCAATAGGGGGAAGCACGTTCTTGATCGCCTGAGGAATAATAATGTAGATCATGGTCTGTGCCTTGGAAAGCCCCAGGGATCTTCCTGCTTCGGTCTGCCCTTTGTCAACTGCCAGAATTCCGGCACGCACGATCTCCGCCACATAAGCGCCGCTGTTAATGCCAAAAGACAGCACGGCGATCAGCACCCCGTTTTTACAGCTCTTTAAAACGATAAACCACATAATTAACAGCTGCAGCACAGAAGGCGTCCCTCTGATCACATCTATGTACGCATTGGCGATCCGCGCCCACAGGGTCTTTTTTCCGTTTCTTCTGGTAGACAGCTTCATCAGCGCTACCAGAGTGCCGATGAGCAGACCCAGTATCGCCGCAAAAAAGGCGACTTCCAGGGTAACGCTTAATCCTTTCAGGTAAAGCATCCATCTGTCGCCGGTGACAAATGCCATCTCAAACATTTTCCCGACTTTCTCAAACCATGCCTGCATCTCACAAGCTCCTTTCTCTCCCTAAAAGGGGATAGCATATACACTGCTATGCTATCCCCTGAATCATTTCTTATATCTGGTAGCTTACGCCCTCTTATTCACCTTCGATATAAGTCTTTACCAACTGGTCAAAGGTTCCGTCTTCCTTAATTTCAGCCAATGCTCCGTTGATCTGCTGAGCAAGCGCAGCGTCTCCCTTAGGCAATGCAATGGCATATTCCTCAACGCCAAATGCAAACTGCTCGCCTGGAACCGCCTTTACCTGTCCCTCAAATCTGCTTTCAAATACAAGCGCAGGGTTTTTGTCTATGATCACACAGTCAAGTCTTCCGTTGATCAGATCGTTCACTGCATCTACTGCCTTATTATACTGCTGTACCGTGGTGTCTGCAATGTCATCGCTTGCGATAAAATCTCCGGTAGTTCCCAACTGAACGCCAATGGTCTTTCCAACCAGATCCTCAGCTGTTGCAATTTCGGAGTCTGCCGGAAGAATTACATACTGCACTGCTTCATAGTAGGAATCTGAAAAGTCAACAGACTCTTTTCTCTCATCTGTAACGGTCATACCTGCAATGGCAACGTCGATCTTGCTGCCAATGGATGCTACCAGTGAATCAAACTCCATGTTTTCTACGACTACCTCTGCACCCAGCTTCTCACCAATTGCCCTGATCAATGCAATATCGAAGCCATCGGCTTCTCCATTATCATCTACATACTCAAAGGGCGGAAATTCTGCATTGGTTCCTACTGTAAGCACACCGTCAGCCAATGCCTGAGAAGCCCCTTCTTCTCCCTGCTCTGCAGCTGTATCGGTTTTAGCCGTCTCTTCAGAGGCGTTATTGCCGCAAGCTGTAAGCAGACTCATGGTCATTACTGCCGCCAATAATAATGCGACTAATTTTTTCATAATATTCTCCTCCTTATGCATAATTATGCATTACTTTTGTAAACACCATGAGTCTATCACGTTCATTATGCAAAATCAAGGTTTTTCTGAAAAAGAAGCGCTTGTTTTTTACTTAGAACACTGCAATCATTTCTCTGCTCAGTACAAGGACAAGGGTTTTCCCTTCTTTGTGTATGGCAAGCTGTGTTCCCTCTTTCTTTCCAAGCCTGAAAAGCCCGGGGTTGATACAATATCTGTTGGTGTATGCCCGCTCTATCATCTGTTCTTCAAGGGTGATCTCATAAAGTTCCTCCTCTTTTCTCACCGGGCAGCGTCCCAGGTAAAGCATTCTGCCTTCTCCGTCATCATTGTATATTTTTACACTACGCCGCAAATATAGAAGCAGCAGAAGCAATCCCAGAAACAGCAGGGCGCTCCCTGTGGTGATGGAAATGATCTTAACGGCAGGAAGGGCAAAAAATCCCCCTGGTTTTTCCTTCTGATGAACCTGATAAGATAAGGTTCCCTCCGTTTTCACTTCCGGCAGTGAGATCTCTTCGATCTCTTTCACCATCGGCTCCCTCTCCTGCACGTCCTCCGGGACGGGAAGCTGCTCTGTCTCAGAGGAAGCTTTATGGCGTTTCCTTCCCAAACTGCCTGTTTCCTTTTCTGCAGAAACTTCAGGATTGCCGGGCGTCGGGGAAGGCTGCTTTTTATCTGCCTGAGGCACTTCTTCTGTTTTCTCTTCTTCCTCTGCACCGCCCTGTTCTGTGTCATTTCCGCCGGAGCCTTCCGAAATTTCCGGTACGATCTCAGGCGTCCGGGAGGGCGCAGGGGTATTGACAGGATCGGGACTTTTCGCGGGCAATACCGAAGGCTCCGGGGTATTCCCGGGGCTGGGACTCTTCTCCGGCACGGCTGTCGGCGCAACCGAAGGCTTTGCCGAGGGTACAGCCGAAGGCTGGGGAGTGCCTGTGGGCATAACCGAAGGTGTACTTGAGGGGGATACAACAGGCGCTTCTTCCTTATAAATATTGTCCACCAAAATGCTGCTGTAAAGCCCGGCGGGGTCCACGTCTTCATTTTTCAGCCGTACCCTCACGCCATAGGTTCCGTTTTCCGTCACCTGAACCTGATCGCCTGCGCCAATCTCCTCCCCCTGCTCGTTCAGCCAGCAAAAGGGGTTCTCCGCAGGTTTTAGTTTCCCGCCTGTAAGATCCTCCAAACATACCTTTAGAGTAACCTGTTCCCCTTTTCCCTCCGTTTCATTGGAAAGAATCAGCCTTCCGCAAGGTTCCTCTTCCGTAAGCCCGCAATTCATTTCATATCCGTCCACTTCCTTTTCACAACTGCGGTCATAATGGTCTATTCCTCCATTCTTTTTTCCACAGCCGATTTTATAGCCGTCTATCTTTTTGCCGCAATCGATTCGATACTCCAACACCTGTCCATCCCTTAAGCCACAGATCTCATTCTTGTAGGAATGACGGGTAGGAGGCATAACGCCGCAGCTCTGGCAGTAGAGCCGTTCGCCGGTGATGGTTCCCTTTCCGCAGTTTTCGTGCACCTCGGTTCCGCCTGCCCGAACCAGCGTAGTCTTCTGATGGCTGGGGCAATCCCCGTCCAGGGTTTCGATCACGCTCTCCTGGGTAAAATACACCGTGCACTTTCCCGATTCATAGCAGCTTTCCGTATGGTTGTGAATTTGATCCGGTACATAGCATTCCCCGCCCTGGGTTTTATTTCCCTTGTGTGTATGAGTAATAGGTACCGTGTAGCAGCCTCCCCCGGCTTCCTCGCTTCCCTGGTGGGTATGGGGCACCTGGATCTGATAGCAGGCGCCTCCCGTCTCCCTGCTTCCCTGGTGGATATGCTCTATGGCTTTGCCATAGCAGCCTCCCTGGGTATCCCCGTTTCCCACATGCCTGTGGTAGATATGGGTCACAACACTTTTAGGATTTTCCTTCCCATAAGCCGGTGCAGGGATGCTTAAGACAAGACCTGCTGCTGCCGCCCACAAAGCGGCTCTTCCTGCCGCCCTTCGCACTTTTCTTACGATCACGTTCTTTTTCCGCTTAAAAACTCTTTTTTTCATTCTTTCCTCCTGATTATTCAACCTTTCCTCCATTGTACAAAAAATATACAAAAAACCTGCCCATGGTATCTCCACAGACAGGTCACCTGTACATAATTCATAATTGATTTCATTCATTTTCTAAGCGGTAAGTGAACTCAGCTTATCATACCCTTCTGACTTTGTCAAATAATTTTTGCTGCAGCGCCCCGATCGCCAGAGGCAGTCCGATTCCCACAAACAAGTAGATCCATTTGCTCGCCTCCGCTCCTCCGGCAAGATAGACAAACCCAATTTCATGAAAAAACATTTCTGTGTCAAATTCCCCGCACAGCGGCGTATACAAACTGCACAGGTAAAAAAAGCCCTTCACAAGCATAAATCCCCCCACGTGATGCATCATCACAGAGTAGGTATTTCTTCCTATATAAACCATCTTTTCCGCCAGATAAGGCATATTTTTTATCATCTTTGCTACCCGCAGCCAAAAAGCGATTCCTGTAATGACTGTCAAATAAGGGACAAAAGGACCGTTGGCAAAGCTGCCCACCCAGACAGCGCTGAAGGCAAGCCCACCGCATAAAACGGTAATCAATACCTGTATTCCCATCACGATCAGGAAATAAGGACCGTTTCCCAGGGTATCCCTTTTTTCCAGTTCTTCCCGATAAATCCTGCCCATCTGAAATCCAGGCATCATAAAAAGCAGCCTTCCCGGCAGCTTATAATACCCCCACACATGCCCGCCTATGGCAAGCCATACGGTTAGTATGCCGGCAGCCAGGCAGCCGGCAAAAATCAGCCATTCTCTGTTCATATGCAGGAATGAGAGCACTCTGCGCATCAATACGTTGAGTACCTCCAGCATAAACAGCACCGGAACAAACCACGCCGGGAAATTATACATAAACTGGTGCCCGTCCAGAAAAGGCGAAAGGAACAGTGTCTTCAGGGACAGACTCTCCCCCATAGAAAAGCCCGCGCCATGCAAAAACGTTGCAAGGATACCATAAAAAAGATTCCATATAAAATAAGGCACAAGGAGAGTTATCAGCTTTCCCAGAATATAGCTTCCGATCCTTTCCTCCGCCTCCTTCTTATAAAAATATCCGGACACAAATAAAAAAATAAATACATGAAAGGAATAGTACGGGAACAGATCTCCGATCTCAAAAACGTTATAACCCAAATGTCCTGCCACTACAAAAATAATGCCCAGAGCGGACAAAATACGAAATTCTTTATTTTCCTGATACTCCCTCATCCCAATATCCTTTCTGAAATGGTGTTACTACCTTATGGATATCCCAATCTCATAAAATCTATTTTCAGTATACAAAAAAACGTTGTATATTAAAAGCAAAAAATTTATAATAGCTGTATGAATGAAAAACAAACAGGAAAATGGAATTTGATGAAAAAAGGCGCATTGCTTGGCGCTTACATATTTTTTCTGGCAGGATGCGGCGCTAAAAGACCTGCTCCTGCCGGGGAATATATTCCCAGGGATTATTTGCAGGCATCAACTTTGATCGATTTTGACCGCTCTCTTCTGGATGCCGTGCCGAACAATCCCAATCCCACGCTCAATGTCCCTACCTATATTACGAAGGTGGAAGACACCTTCTTCATCGTGGACTGCTATAACAACCAGGTGATCTATCATGATAATCTGACAGACCCTTTATATGAATGGCAGATCATGACCACCGACATTTCCATGGGACATACCCTGGCAAGCGATGGGTTGGTCTATATGATTGACGATACGGAAAACAACCGGGTCCTGATCATGGAGAAAGATGTGAACGCCAACGGAGAAAAGATCTTTGTCCCCACTCAGGAATTTACAGAAATCGGAAACCGCCCTCATTATATCGTTTATGATCCATACACAGATACTTTTTATGTTTGGAGCTCTCAGAGTGGTGAAATGTACCTTTTCCGGCATCCCAAAGGGGATTCCCGTATGTATTTGACCGGAATTTATGCCATTCCTTCTCTTGCTCAGGTGTACGTGCGCTCCTTTACCATTATAGACGACCGCATTTACTTTGTATCCGGCAATTCCAGCATCATTGAAGCGGATCTTTACAGCTTTCAGGTAAAAAAGGAGTACGCTGTTCCGCCAGAGCTTGCCGGCATGGTACAGCTCACCCTTATACAGGATTATTATTACATTACCATCTCCACGGATGACACCGGGAATCAGGATTACGCCACCATACTGCGGGTGAAGGATCTGAGGGATCTTGCAAAAGGAGATTATGAAGACGTCTATCACTACTTTATCGGAGGCGGCACCCCTTACTATGTGACCTCCATTGATGACTTCTGGTATCTCACGGAACACCGCGTTCCAGGTCATTCTATCTGGCGTTTTCAGGTAACCGACAACCAGATCACCGATGTGACTTCCATTTATTAAGAAACCGAAAGGATCTGCCAATGAAAACACTGTTATACCAAAATACAGATGACGCTCAGCGCCCTTATACTGTGAGGACGCTGCTTTGTCTGATACTGACCATCCTTGTGTGCTGTCTTTTTACGGCAGCAGGACAGGGCACCGGCTTCTTTTACGCCAGCCATTATACCAAGGTTCTGGTGCTTACCTGCATTTTCTGTGTCTATGGAGGCGTACTGATCTTCCTGAAACTGTCCCGGCGGCTGAATGAAAATGTCATTGTCTATATGATGATCTTGCTGGGCGTCCTGCTTCGGTGCAGCTATGTGCTTCTATCAGGGCTTTATGACCGCCAGCACGATGCCGGCGCATACACTGGCATGGGTACTGACTTTGTCAACCCGGGGCATATCGGCTACATTGAATACCTGTACAAATTTCATAAACTGCCGGATTTAAACCCCTATGAACTGTTTGCCTATTATCATCCTCCTTTCCACCATATTGTCTCCTGCCTGTGGCTGCAGTTGAACATCTGGCTGGGGGTGGCGGAGGATCTTGCCTTTGAAAATCTACAGATTCTCACCCTCCTTTACTCCTGCCTGTGCATGGCAGTAACCTGGCGCATCTTAAAGGTTCTTGAAATAAGCGGCAGCGGGCTTTATGTGGGACTTGCCTTTATGGTATTTCATCCTGCCACCATCGTCATGGCAGGAAGCGTAAACAATGACATGCTTACCATCCTGTTCATGTGTCTGATCATTTTGGAATCTTTAAAATGGCTGCGCAATAAAAATATAGCAGGCTTGGTGCGATTGGCTCTGTGCATTGGCTTTGGAATGATCACCAAACTGAATTCCGCAGTGCTCGCCATTCCCCTGGGCATCCTTTTCCTGATGCATTTTATCTCTGTAATCCGCTCCGGGAAAAAGCCCCTCATCCTGAAATGGATTAAAAATTACAGTATTTTTGCGTTGATCGTTGCCCCCATAGGGCTGTCCTGGATCGTCCGCAATTTGATTCTCTTTGGAGAAAAACCCGGCGTTCCCGTTCCGGGGGTAACCTCTCCCATGTACACCGACACCTACAGCCTGTGGAGCAGACTGGGTATCCCGGCATTTTCCGACTGGAATTTTGCCTTTCCCTTCCACCCCATCAGCGCAAAGGCATGTCACAATACCTGGGTCATTATGTTCCACACCTCCCTGTTTGCCGAGGAGTACCCTACAGACCTGCCCCACATCCTTCTGGTTTTGTGCCAGATCACCTTTGTGCTTGCTGTGGTATTGGGCATTTTGACCGCTATTTTGCTGATCGCTGTACTTCTTGACAGAAAAACCCGCCGGGAGGATGCCATTTTCCTTCTCACAGGCTACATTATTATGCTGATCTCCTTTGGGGTGTTTGTGATCATCTACCCCTACACCTGCAGCAGCGATTTTCGCTATGTAGCGATCTGTCTGGTCTATATCGCCATTGCCCTGGGGCTGGGAAACAAATACTGCCTCTCCCCTTCTTTTCATTGGGGGAACGACCGGCTTGCCACGGCAAAAGGGGTATCCATGCACATAATCAACAGCGGCATTCTTGCCCTGCTGGGATTTATTACGACAATTTACGTTTTTTGGGAACGATGGTAAATAGAGCAAATCAACTATAAATATTTGAAAATGAAATGATGGAGGAAATCATGGGAAGAGAAGATTACAGCAGAGCGTTTAAGCTTGGAAAAAGAGACTATCAGATGAGAATGCTGCGAGGTGAAAAACCCACTTTGCAGGTTTTAGACGATATTATGCCGGAAAGAGGCTCTTACTACGAAGTGCCTCTGGGGTTAGTCCAAATCCCCACAGAACAGATCGCCGGAACCAAAACCATTGGCAGAAGCAATTCCTTTGCCGGGAATTTTATGCCCATTCTGAAGGAGAATTCAGAATTTGCAGGCAAATGGGCCGCCCTCAGCACCAGCCACATAGAGGAAGGCATTCGAGAGCCCATTGTCGCCTATGAATACATGAACAAATTTTATGTTCTGGAGGGAAATAAAAGAGTCAGCGTTATGAAATACCACAAAGCCGTCTCCATTCCCGGAACTGTGACCCGAATCGTTCCAAGGCGCACTGAGGAAAAAGAAAACAAAATTTATTACGAATTTATGGAATTCTATCAGGCTGCCCCTATCAACTATATCTGGTTTTCCAAAGAGGGCAACTTTGCAAAACTGCAAAAAGCCGTAGGGAAAGCGCCTGGGGAAATTTGGAGTGACGAAGATCTCCTTACCTTCAGCGCCCTTTATACCCGTTTTAAAGCCGAATACATTGCAAAAGGCGGAAATAAACTGCACATCACACCGGGAGACGCTTTTCTTGCCTTTATTACCCTTCACGGCTACCAGGAAGTAGAAGACAAAACCACCAATGACCTGAAAGCCCTGATCGCCAAAAGCTGGAAAGAGTTTGAGCTTCTTCAGGAGGAAGGCGATATTGACCTGAAAATGAATCCCAGTCAGGAGAAAAAGCCCCTGCTGAGCATTCTGCTTCCTGTCAGCTCCCCTAAGCTGAAAGCGGCGTTTATTTATGAGAAGACCTCCGGCACCTCCTCCTGGACCTACACCCATGAGCTGGGCAGGCTTTACCTTGAGCAGACCTTCCCTGAAGAACTGCAGACCATCTGCTACGAAAACGGAACCACTGAAAACGCAGACGACCTGATCGAAGCCGCCATCGCAGAAGGCTGCAATCTGATTTTTACAACCACCCCCGCCTTTGTACAGGCAAGCGTAAAAGCCGCCATCGCCCATCCCAATGTGCGGATTTTAAACTGTTCCCTGAATACCTCTCACAAATATATCCGTACCTACTATGCAAGAATGCATGAGGCGAAATTTCTGATGGGCGCCATTGCAGGCGCCATGGCGGAAAACAACCGTCTCACCTACATTGCAGACTACCCTATTTTGGGTACCATTGCCAACATCAACGCGTTTGCCCTTGGTGCAAAAATGATCAATCCCAGGGCAAAGGTTTATCTGGAGTGGTCCAGCATGAAGGGCGTGGATGTAGATGAAAAAATTCGTGAAAATCAGTCCTCCTGTATTTCCGGTAAGGATATGGCAATTCCTGAGGAAGCTTCCCGCTTCTTCGGAATCTATCATGTAGACGGCGACCACACCCGGAATCTTGCCCTGCCCCTGTGCCACTGGGGTAAATTCTACGAACAGCTGATCCGCACCATTATGGACGGCACCTGGAAAAACGATGAAAAAACTTCCCCGTCAAAGGCAATTAACTACTGGTGGGGTATGTCCGCAGGGGTGATCGATGTAGCCTGCTCAAGCCATCTGCCGATCGGCACAAAGCGTTTGGTGGATCTGCTGAAAACTACCATCAGCTCTGAATTATTTAATCCTTTTTCGGGTATTTTATATTCTCAGACGGGAACTGTGATAGATGACCCTGATCAGAAGCTTTCGCCGGAAGAAATCATGAACATGGACTGGCTGGCGGAAAATATCATCGGGATCATTCCCAAAAAAGAAGATCTGACAGAGCAGGCAGCGCCTGTTATCAATCAGCAGGGTGTAAGAAAAGAGGAAGGCTGACCTACATATGAGAATACTTGCAATTGCAGATGAAGAATCCAAATACTATTGGGACTTTTTTGAGAAAAGTAAGCTGGAAGGAATCGACCTGATCATTTCCTGCGGCGACCTGGACCCCCGCTATCTTTCTTTTCTTGTAACCCTTTCCAACGTACCCGTTCTTTACGTTCACGGAAATCATGATGGGAAATATGAAAAGATTCCGCCGGAAGGCTGCATCTGCATTGAAGATCAAATTTATGTGCACAACGGTATCCGCATTCTGGGGCTTGGGGGCTCCATGCGGTACCGCCAGGGTCCTCATCAATATACGGAGCTGGGCATGAAACGCCGGGTGGCAAAGCTATGGTTTCAGCTTCTGCGCCACAGGGGCTTTGATATTCTGGTGACTCACGCCCCCGCCTATCAGCTGAACGACGGGCTGGATCTGCCTCATCAAGGCTTTCAGGTGTTCCGCAGCCTCCTTGAAAAGTATAAACCCAAATTTTATCTCCACGGACATGTGCACATGTCCTACGGGCGGATGCACAAACGTTATGATAAGTATATGGATACTCATATCATCAATGCTTACGAGCGGTGCGTTTTTGACTTTGAGGACGATGCTCCTCAGGAGCATATTCGCTGATTGTCCGCCACCGGTCCGGTTCCTATCCGTATGACCAACGACTATCTTTTCCGCGCTCTTTTACAGCGCAGCAACTCTGCCTTGAAAGGGCTCATCTGCTCCCTGCTTCATCTTGACGATAAGAATGTGACTTCCGTCCGTATCACAAATCCCATTGAATTGGGTACGCCTGTGGATGCAAAGAAATTTTTTCTAGATATTAAAATCTCCCTCAATAATCAGTCCATAGTCCATCTGGAAATGCAGGTGGTCAATCAATATAACTGGACGGAACGCTCCTTAAGCTATCTGTGCAGAACCTTCGACAGCCTGAAATCCGGTGAAGAATATCAGCTGGTGAAACCTGTCGTACAGATTGGTCTTCTAGACTATACCCTGTTTTCTGAATGTCCGGAATTTTATGCAACTTATAAATTCAGAAATGTCAAAAATCATCATCTATATAGTGACAAATTACGCCTTTGTGTGGTAGACTTAAGTCGTATAGATCTGGCAACCGATGAGGACAAGTTTTACCAGATCGATTATTGGGCTCTGCTCTTTAAATCCGCTACATGGGAGGAAATTAAAATGCTCGCTAAAGATAATTCCTATATCGCTGACGCTGCTTCCACCGTTTATCAACTCAGTCAGGATGAATTGATCCGCCTTCAATGCGAAGCTCAGGAAGATTACTATCGCACCCAGCTCGGACTTAAGCATGAAATAGATAAATGGAAAACTTCCACCGCTGAACTTACTGACAGGGTACAGGAACTTTCTTCCAAAAACGAAGTCCTTGCCTCTGAAAAGAGGCAACTTCTTGCCTGGGCAATAGAACATGGATATCAGCAGAACTAAACCGCTATATGGTCTGATTTTGAATTCCTTTACCGGAGTTGAATTTATGAAAATACAGAGCAACTCGTACCTTTAATCACAAACGGCGGACTCTGTTCTCCATCTCTTTCATCTGTTCTCCAGACAGCAACTCTCCCAGGGTAGTCTTCCCCCCTGACCGGGTACGCCCAAACTCTTCCATGACCTGCCGGGAGGTCTGCAGGATCTCCTCCCGCAATTCCCGGGAGGAAATTAATTTGCACCCCTCTCCGGTAATAATGATCTGTTCAAGACCATCGGAGGTTGCAACGGTTATATCGTATTGTCTGGCGTTCTGGTGGGCGAATTTTTCAATATATTGGTCGGCTGTTTCCGCTTCCTTTGTATATACCACATGAATATTATGGTAATCTAGCGTTTCGGTGGGATGCCCGGTAAGGCGGTAGGCATCGAAAACTGCAATGAGGTTGCATTTTTTCACTGCCTGATAGTTGCACAGAAGATCAAGCAGTTTTCCTCTGGCGCCGTCTAAATTTGTCTCCGCAAGTTCTTTCAATTCTTCCCAGGCAAAGATCACATTGTAGCCGTCTACTAACAAATAGGCTTCTTTCCTGGGCAACGGATTGTAGGTTCTCACCTGCCGGGGCATATCGGCTTCTTTTTTTGTTCCGGTTCTTTTCCAGCCCGCTTTTGCGCCTTTGTGATTTTCCTTCCGGTTTGCATGGGAAGTGCGGCTTAAGATCTCGTCGATCTCCTCGGTTCCCAGCCAAATTTCTTCTCTTCCTTCCCTCTTCTCCCAGTTTCGGTATACAGGATACTCTTCTTCGCTTTTTAAATCTTTTTCATTTAGAAGACAGCTCTCCAAATGCATATAAGAGGATACCTGATCCCACTCCACTATGACCCCTGCGCCATGGGCGCAAAAAACAGAATGGGGCGTATTTTCCACATCCCCAAGGGGATCATAGGCTTTCTCCCTGAGAACCTCCTCGGTATTATGGCATGGGAAATAACCTGCCATGGTACAATATAGCTGCCCCTCTCCCCTTGTATAAGAGATGACCTGCTTTTGGTATTCCTGCAAAAGCGCCATGGGAGCCGTCCCACGCAGAACCGCTCTTCCCTCCCCACTGTGTTCCAGGGAAAAGGCGCCATGCATCTGTTCCAGGTCTGTCATGGCACGTCCTACCGACTGATCCGGTATCTCCAGGCAGAAGGCATAATAAGGCTCCAGCAGAACACTTTCCGCCTGCATCAATCCCTGACGCAGCGCCCGATAGGTCGCCTGCCGGAAATCTCCCCCCTCGGTATGCTTGGGATGGGCGCGCCCTGACTTCAAGGTGATCTTCATATCCGTAATCGGCGCTCCTGTAAGCACTCCCAAATGTTCCTTTTCCTTCAGGTGGGTCAGAATCAGCCTCTGCCAGTTCAGGGCAAGAATGTCCTCACTGCAATCTGATGCCATCACAAGCCCGCTGCCCGGCTCCCCTGGTTCCAGCAAAAGATGCACCTCCGCATAATGACGAAGCGGCTCAAAGTGTCCCACTCCCTCCACCGTATCCCCAATGGTTTCCCTGTACACGATACTGCCTGCATCAAAGTCCGCTTCTACTCCAAATCTCTCCCGGATCAGATTCCTGTATACCTCTATTTGTACCTGACCCATGATCTGAACCTTGATTTCCCGATTTTTCTCATCCCACAAAAGATGAAGCTGAGGTTCCTCCTCCTCAAGCTCTCTCAGTTTGGGAAGCATCTTTAGCGCATCCATTCCCTCCGGCAGCAACACGCGATAAGAAAGCACCGGCGCAAGCTCCGGATAAAGAATCTCTTTTTCCATCCCCAGCCCTTCTCCTGCAAAGGTATGAGTAAGCCCTGTCACGGCGCAGACCGTCCCCGCCTCCGCTTCCTGCAGCGTCTCAAATTTTTCACCGGAATAGACGCGGATCTGATTGACCTTCTCCTCCCATTTCCGCTGCTCTCCGTCGGCTGCCTGTCCTCTTTCCTCTCCTGCAAGCACATCTCTTACCTTAAGGGAGCCTCCGGTGATCTTCATATGGGTCAGACGGTTTCCCTGCTCATCCCGTGTGATCTTATACACTCTGGCGCCAAATGCCGAAGGATAATTTTTCTCCGGTATATATTCCCCCAGAGCATCTAAAAGTTCCTCCACGCCTGTCAATTTTAACGCTGACCCAAAAAAGCAGGGAAAGATCTTTCTTTCCCTGATCAGCTTTTGCATTTGTTCCTTCCCGATCCTTCCCTCTTCCAGAAAGGCGTTTAAAGCGTCCTCATCGCAAACCGCAATACTTTCATAAAACTCTTCCGTATCCGTCTGTGAGAAAGAAATGCAGGCTTCGCTTAATTGCTCCTTTATGCCGTGGAAAACGGCTCTTTTATCGATATCCTGCCGATCCATCTTATTCACAAAAAGGAAAACCGGTATCTGATAACGTTTTAGCAACCGCCATAAGGTCAGGGTATGCCCCTGCACACCGTCACTGCCGCTGATCACCAGAACCGCACCGTCCAGCACCTGCAGGGTTCTCTCCATCTCAGTAGAAAAATCTACATGTCCCGGGGTATCCAGCAGCGTGATCTCCACCGCTTTCCCTCTCAGAACCGCCTGCTTGGAAAATATGGTAATCCCCCGCTCCCTCTCCTGGGCATAGTTATCCAGAAACGCATCCTTCTTATCTACCCTTCCCAGCTTTCGGATGCTCCCGCCTGCAAAGAGCAGACCTTCCGATAAAGTTGTCTTCCCTGCATCCACATGGGCAAGTATTCCTATTACAAGTTTTTTCATGCCTTCGTCCATTCTTTGATCATTTTTTGGAGCAGCTGAACATCAACTTCCACGATCTGCGCATTACCTGTCTTATATTTTTTTGCCATATCCTCAAAGGGGGTATCGTACAAATAAGACAATAATGTCATAATCACTGCGCTATGTGTTACGACCAAAACATTCCCCTCTTCTTTCCCTATCATATCCCCCAGCGCCGGTAATAGTCTGTTCAGCAGCTGCTGATAAGATTCTCCGGAAGGAGGCTGCTGATAACGGCGGTTATCCCGCCACATTTGATACTCCTCTCCAAAAAGCTCCCTTACCTGCTTCCAGGTATAACCCTCCCATTTTCCCAGGCAGATCTCTTCAAGACCTGGTTGTACCTTGGGCTTGATCCCCAATGCTTCTCCAATAATTTCTGCGGTTTCGTGGGCACGCTGCTTAAAACTGGTGTAAATACAATCAATTTGGTAACCCTGCTCTGAAATTGCTGCAGCAAATTCCTCCGCCTGCTGTCTGCCCTTTTCATTCAGAGCTATATCTGTCTGCCCCTGAATCCTGCTTGCAATATTCCAATCCGTTTCACCATGTCTTACCAGATATAACCTCATTCTTTTCCTTTCCATTCCTGCGCATCCTGCACAATATACGGCGCCGCTTTTCTGCGCAGAACAAACAAATTTCTTTATTTCTTCTATCCTTACTGACATTTTCTCGAAAAAGTTGGTATACTAATAATATAGTCGTTTTTTAAAGGAGGTGCAATATGTTTCAAAAAGGAGAATATGTAATCTATGGCAGCAACGGAATCTGTCTGGTGCAGGATATCACCACTCTGAATATCCCCGGCATTGACCAAAACAGAAAATACTATTTGCTAAAACCGGTATATTCCTCAGGGAGTACCGTATACACCCCTGTTGACACGGCGGCTGCCGCTCTTCGCCCTGCACTTTCACGGGAAGAAGCGGACAACCTGATCCAGTCCATTCCCGATATTCCCTTGATTACCCTCCCTGATGAAAAAGCACTGGAAAACACTTATAAAAAATATATGCGCTCTAACAACTGCAAAGCATGGGTTCAATTAATCAAGACCATTTATCTGCGAAAAGAAAACCGGCTTATGAGGGGGTACAAAGTTACCGCCCTGGACAATCGATACTTTAATCTTGCAGAATCCTCTCTCTACGGTGAGTTAGCCATTGCACTGGGAAAATCCCGGGATGAGGTCAGATCCTACATTGCCAGCCACTTCGATCAAAATCATAAAGAAGAATAACAACAGGACCTTTCATGCAAGCTCTGTCTGCATGGAAGGTCCTAACCCAATTTTATAAATGATTCCGATATTCATTGGCGGAAATTCCCACCATTTTCTTAAATACTCTTGAAAAATGCGCCATATCCAGGAATCCTACTTCGTCTGCTATATCTCCAATCCTTAAAGAAGGATCTTTCAGCAGTTCTTTTGCCTTATTAATACGCACACCGTTTAATATTTCCGAAAAATTCTGTCCCAGATAACGATTCATAAGCTTGCTTAAATGCCACTGGCTCACATATACCTGATCCGCCACATCTGAAAGATTCAATTTTTCCCGGTAATGCTCTTCAATATAGCCGACGGCATTTTTCACAATGTAGTTGTTTGCATTGCTGTCTACTACGCTATCTTCAGAAGCCTCTTTGTTTTCCTCTTTCTCCGGCAAAGATTCCTCATTTGAAGATTCTCCTTTGCTTTCCAGATGATGTCTTTCCAGTTCATCCAACTTTTTGAGCATAGCGCAGAGCGCTTCTTCAAGCTCATCCATCTTGGACGGCTTTAAAAGGAACCTGGTCACTCCCAGCTTGATCGCCCTTTGAGCGTAATCAAAATCACGGTATCCCGTCAGAATGGTAATCTGTGTATTCGGAAATTCAGACTTGATTGCCGCAATCATAGTCAGCCCATCCATGTAAGGCATACGGATATCCGAAAAAATAATGTCAGGCTTTTCGCTTCTGATCAGCTTCAATCCCTCTTCCCCGCTGTATGCCATTCCTACCACCTGGCACTGCGCGTCTTTCCAGTTAATGCTTCTGCTTAAGCCTTCTACGATAATTGGTTCATCATCAATAATCACAACTTTATACATAGCCTTAGCTGTCCTCTTTTACAAATCCAATTCCTTTATCCTTTGACTGCTCCTGCGGTCATACCTTTTATAATGTACTTCTGCAGGAAAATATATACAATAACCACTGGTACTACCACCAGAGTTACTGCCGCCGCCATCAATCCATAGTTGGTACCTTCCTGAGAGGTCAATCGGTTCAACAGCACTGTGATACCCTGCACCTGAGGCGTTCTCAAGTAGAACATCTGGGTAAACAGATCGTTATAGCTCCAAAGGAAGGAGAATATCGCAACCGTTGCAAAGGAAGGTTTTGTCAACGGCACTACCACCTTAAAGAAGATCTGAAAAGCATTACAGCCTTCCAAAAACGCCGCTTCCTCCAATTCCACCGGAAGCCCTTTGATAAATCCGGTAAGCACCACTATGGCAAAGGAAAGGTTACCCGCCACCTGAGGAAGGATCACCGACAGCATTGACAATCCCCATGTATTGGTAGATGCGATCCCCCACTTAACCTCCATACTGTATACGGGAATTACCGTTGCAAATACGGGGAACATCATACCCGCCATTACCAGCGACAATAATGCTCCTTTTAATTTAAAGACATATCGAACCAAAGCGAAGGATGCCATACCTGCAAGAATTACCACTGCAGCGGCAACGATAGTGGAAATAAAGAGACTGTTCTTATATGCGCCCCAAATATTCAGGTTGTTAAACGCCTTCCTGTAATTCGCCGTGGTAAACAGATCGCCTAAAGGCAGAGCAAAGGAATTTGCCAGGATCTTATCCTTTGCCTTAAAGGAGTTCTGAATAACCCATATGATGGGATAGATCGTAGTAAGCGACCAGAAAATAAGCACAATATAGATAAAAACGGAGGACACTCTAAATTTTTCTTTTTTCATTTTACAAGCCTCCTTTTAATAATCTTTTTCTTTGAAGATCGCGTTTACGATCTTAGAGGTCAGGACACCGAGAACTACCAGCAGGATCGCAAGGGTTGAACCATAGTCTACGTTCTTTGCTTCCATGGTCTGGTAATACATGTAAGTACCAGTCAGAAATGTAGTCTTCATGGGCATTCCCTTAGGGAACATGGTCCATGGAAGGTCGAATACCTTAAGTGCGCCTGTCACCGCCAATACTACGCAGGTACAAAGTACATTATGTAAAAGGGGCAGTGAAATATATCGAACTCTCTGGAACCTGGTAGCGCCATCGATGGATGCCGACTCATAAAGTTCCTCAGAGATATTATTCAAACCTGTTATCATAATTACAAAATAAAATCCTACATACTGCCACATAACCGGCAGCATCATGGTAACCAATGCAATCCCCTCACCCTTCCAGTCCGTAAGAGTAGTCTTTCCTAAAGACTCCAGGATCTGGTTAAGCATTCCCTTATCATAAAGGAAGATCAGGTTAAACAGTAAACCTAAAGCAGTTGCCGAAATGACGATGGGGAAAAAGTATACTGTACGGAAGAATTTTGCTCCTATCCGTATATTATCCACTAAAAGAGCCAAAATCAATGCGATTCCCACCTGACCTACGATGGTTACCAGCATCATGATCAAAGTGTTTTTCAAGGAAATCCATACAACCGGATCCTTTACCATTTCCACATAGTTAAGATACCATGGGTCATTCCATCCTGTCCCTGACTGCCCCAGTCTCTTAATCTGCTGAAAGCTATTTATTATGTTTTGAAAAAAAGGATAATACAAATAAACGAACATAAAAAGAAATGCGGGAAGCAGAAAAACAATCAACGGTTTTTTATTTTTATAAATATTTGCGCCCATAACAGCCTCCTCTCTTTGTTATAAGGACCGGAAGCCTTATGCTCCCGGCCCTTACTTTTATGCATATTATTTATTACTGTGCGTTGTATGCGTCAATACCTTCTGCTACTGCATCGATTGCATCAACTCTTCCTGTTACGATCTCAGGCATGCCGTCGAATGTAGATACACGGCAGTCACCCTGGAAGATATCCTGTACTGCTCCGGTTAAGGAAGTAACACCAGACATCATTGCCATTGCCTTTACCTGTAAAGGATTGAAAGCGGATTCGTCAACAGCAGGTGCATTCTTAAGTGCGGAAGCTGTATGCTGTGCGAATACAGGTACTAATTCATCGGAAGTCATGTAGGAAACGAAGCTTACAGCTGCATCTCTCTTCTCAGGATCTTCCCAAGCCTTTGTGGTGATGTAGTAACCCATTGACAGACCACCGATCAGGTCAGTTGCTTTTCTGTCGTTCATACCGGGTACATATGTAACATCAAATTTTGCAAGCTTCTCAGCATCTAATGTAGAAGGATCTTCAGGATCGGACTGGCATGCATTTACAATACCGCCAACTTTCCAGGAACCATCGATCAGGAATGCTGCTTTGCCTTCTGTGAACATTGCGAATGTTTCATCATCTGTTGCAGATAAGGTGTTCTCCGGGAAGAAACCAGCTTCATATAAAGCCTTGATATCTTCCATACCAGCTACCCATGCTGCACCCTGCTCACTGTCTACTGACTCAGGAATGTTCAAATGTGTTGCAGGTGATGTGTGATTGAAGATCGCAAACTCCCACCAATAATGAGGGATGTTGCCAAGTGCACATGCGATAGGTGCATAACCTGCATCTTTGATCTTCTGGCAGTCTGCTAAGAACTGATCCCATGTATAGCCTGCGCCGGGAACAGATACGCCTGCTGCGTCGAGAACTTCTGTGTTAACGAACATTGCCTCCCAGAATCCGTTTACAGGTACTGCATATTTCTTGCCGTCTACCAGTGAATCTGTAATAAGGTCATCGTTCATGTTTGCTGCGTAGTCAGGATACTCTGCACGGATGTCGTCAATGGAAACAACCTTGCCTGCTTCGATAAAGCTGTTGGAGTCTGCTCCGTTGAAGAAGAACAGTACGTCAGGCTCGGAACCTGTTTCAAAGTCTGTGATTACGCGTGTCTTAAAGGTTTCATCGGATGTAGCGGATGTATCTGCTACTGAATTGCCGGTCTCAGCACACCATGCGTCAACCGCTGTCTTAAAGTTCTGTGCATTTCCGTCTTCGCCTGCGAACGTTGTTGTTACATTCAGTTCTACAGGTCCTGCCGGAGCCTCTGCCTCTGCAGGAGCTTCTTCCTCTGCCGGAGCAGGCGCTTCAGCTTCTGCTTCTGCCGGAGCCGGTGCCTCGCTTGCGCTTCCCGTATCCTTGCTTCCACATGCTGCTAATGAAAGCACCATGGCAGATGCCAGAACAAGTGACAAAATTCTTTTCTTCATACTCTTTCCTCCCTGGGTTTAATTTGGATGTTTGTGTTTCATCTGTATATATCTTATAATAATTTACCCAAAAGGTTAATGATTAGAGTTGTTATTATTTGTCTTTTATTGCTCTTGTCCCTCGTCAATTTTAACTATAATTGTGCTTACAGTATGTTCTTCCTTGTTACTTTTGATGGTAAGACCGCATTCTTCCCCATAAATGATCTTCAATCGTTTGTCGACATTGCGAATGCCAAGGCTTAGGGATGAAATTTCCGTTGTGCCATCTGACTGCAGCAGCTTTTCTATCTTCTCCCTTGCCTCCGGTGTCAGATGACCGTTATCCATAACTTCGATCAAAAGCATATTCCCTTCCCTGCGGATGGTAAGCCTGATCTTCCCTCTGCGTCTGATATCCATACCATGCTCCACTGCATTCTCAATGATAGGCTGTATGATCAATCTTGGCACCTTAACGCTCAGAAGGCTGTCATCGATCTCCTTTTCTACTTGCAGTTTTTCCCCATATCTCTGGGCAATGATCAGCAGGTATGCCTCCACATAGCTCAATTCCTCCGCCAGGGGGATCAGATGCTCCTTCTTTCTGTTCATAGTTGCCTCCAGCATAGTAGAAAGTGCTTCGATCATATTGCTGACCTTATAATTTCCACTCAGCCGTGATTCCCAGTTAATAATCTCCAGGGTATTGTTTAAAAAGTGAGGGTTGATCTGGGACTGAAGCGCCATAATATTGGCATCTCTGAGCGCAATCTCCTCCAGATAATTCTTTTCAAACTGCAGTTTCAGGGTTTTGGACATGCTGTTAAAGGCATTTCCAAGCGCATAGAACTCTTCATCGCTGTCCTCTATGTTGATCTGATAGCCATAATTTCCCCTTTCAATTTCTTTATAGGAATTCCTGAGCACATAAATAGGCATATTGACACGTTTATGAAAAAACCAGAAAATAATGCCCAGCAAAGGAATCATAAAAGCAAACAGCAGGAAAAACACATACTTGATCGTGTCCATTTCGCTGACCACTACTGTGGAATCAATATTGACAAGATAGGAAAAACGATGTCGGTTACTCTCCTCCGTCTTATACACATAGGCGCCTGACGATCCTTTCTCAAAACGGCTGTTTTCCATGATTCTCTGGGGATATTTCTCCTGATAGGGATCTGTCTCATACAAGCCCATCATGGAAATCCCGTCCACAAAGAGATCCCCCTCCTGGAATCCCCATATACTGCTGAAACCTTCCATAATATGCTCCATGTTCAGTTCCATTACGATCACTGCGTAGGGATGGAAATTCCTGTCCACAATATTCCGGATCAGATATACCCTTCCCTTAATACGCATAAACGCTGTTTCCGTGTCGATCTCCTGAGCACGCTTTTGAACGGCATCCTTTGCGTAAGCGCGAAAAGCTTTTACCGACTTATAAGTAACAGTGTTATTATTGCTGTAGCAATAACAGATCGCCTCCGGGCTGCTGGTA
This sequence comes from uncultured Lachnospiraceae bacterium, assembly GCA_947172705.1. Taxonomy (GTDB): domain Bacteria; phylum Bacillota; class Clostridia; order Lachnospirales; family Lachnospiraceae; genus Suilimivivens. The sequence continues at coordinate 6,803 of CAMWCA010000045.1, read as the reverse complement.
AAATAGATCGCCGTCATATTGATATCCTTATTGTACCGGTATTGCTGGGACATAAAGTAGGAGATGTCCTGCTCCAATCTCTGTTTATTATGGTCTGTAAGATACTTTACATAGCTGTTTCTGACGGTAGGAAGATAAGACGAATTTTTAGACGCAACGATCACATCGTCTATTTTCATCTGACAAACCTCCACCGCCTTATCTGCCGAAAGAATAATGGTATCTCTCACCTGTCCGCTTACCTGGCGCTCCACTGCAAAGAAAAGGATCATGGATAAGAGCACCAATGGAATGAACCAGGTTCCCAGCAGCATTACGATCATACTCCATTTTAATTGACGTCTTTTTTTCAAGGCTTCCCCTTCCTCATAAAAATGATTGCTTGTACCATAAGTATAACAGGCAGGGATCGCTTTCTGCAATCCCTGCCTGTCCCTCCGGAAGAATTTCTCTTCTTATAGAAAGGATCTCTTCCTTATTCCACCTTAAATTTACTGATCGCCCTGGTCAGCTTCTGCGCTTCCTCATCCAGCTGTCCGGTGGCATCGTTCAACTCCTTTACAGCCTCCATCTGTACTTCCACTGCATCCTTCATCTGATTGGTGGAATCAAGCGTCTGTCTGGACACTTCAGATATATTGGCAATGGCGTCCTTGGTCATATTTTTGCTGTTCTCCATATTACGCATATTGCCTGCAATCTTCTCAATCTTTCTGGCAAGACCGTTTACGCTGTCGCTCATCTCACGAAATGCTTCCACTGTATCTCCCATTGCAGCTTCCTGTTCTTCTACGATCTTTTCAGATTCTCTTGCAACCAGCACCGTATTATGGGTTTCACTTTCAATTCTCTTGACGATCTCTCCAATGCGTTCCACTGACTGCATGGACTCCTCGGATAATTTTCCTACCTCTTCCGCTACCACTGCAAATCCGCTGCCTGCACTGCCTGCACGGGATGCCTCGATCCGGGCGTTCAGGGACAGCAGGTTGGTTCTGGAGGCGATTCCTCTGATGGTATTGATGATGTCCGTAATCGCCTCTGTCTCTTCCGCCAGGGATTCTATCTTTTCAATCACGCGTCCTGTTACCCTTGCCGTCTCACTTGCTTTCTCTTCCAACAGATCAATGGCGGCTGTTCCTCTTTCCATTACGGCTTTACTCTTATCGGCGCGTCTGATGGCGCCGTCTGTCTCTTCATCTACCTGTTCGATCTGCTCTGCAAGCTCATCCATCTTGGCAAGACAGTTTTCCACCTCTCCATTTTGTTGATAAACGCCTTCGTTCACCTTCACAATGGCATCCTGAATGTTGTCGGTGGTCACCATCATCTGCCCCGATGTGTCTGTTACATGGGAAACAGATGTAAGCACCTGTCCGGAAACTGTTCCTGCCTTTTGAATCAGTTCCTTTGTATTGGAAAGCATATCTCCTGCATGGTCTCCCAGCTTTTTAAATTCATCCTCCCCCTTCACATGGACAGATACTGTCAGATCTCCTTCTGCTACCGACTTCATAACCTTACTGATATTCTTAATGGAGGAATTCATTCCTGTAGAGATTACGGTTGCCGTGCATCCCGATATGAGCAGCGCAAGGATCACAATGATCACAGTTGCAGTTTGAATATCCTTCAGCCTGGAGGTGATCAGCGCCCTGGGAATCATGGTGCAGACCGAAAATCCCGTATCCCCCACTTTGGAAAACAGGAATAAATAATTCTTCCCGTTATACTTCATATAATCCGCTTTGCTGACCTCTTCCCCAGCGACAAAATTCTGATACGCCTCCATTGCAACAAAGGAAGTTTCACCCTCCTCTTCCAGATTGGAGATCTGCCTGCCATCAGGAGAGATCAATGCGCAGACGGTTCCCTCTCCAAGTTCCATCTGAAGGAGCGGCTCCTTTGCGGCATCCATGGTGATATCCATCACAATAACGCCGATGGGCTTTGCCGATTTATTGGTAATATTTCTTTTCACACAAAAAGCGTATTCATCTGAAGTATGCCCTGTCTGAGCGTCCAGATCGTTATGATAACCGGCATACAAAATATTTTCCTTCATTCCGGTCATCTGGGTTCCTTCCTCCGCTTCCGCATAAGTCCCATACTCCAGTTTCTTTACATCGGAATAGGAAACACAGACACTTCCATACTCACCAAAGGCATATATCCCCTTGACAAAGTTTCCGGAAAAAGCATCTTTAAACATGCTCTTTTTAATTTCCTGGAAATTCTTCTTTTCCTGCAGCGGATCGTTCTTGTATACCCCCCGATAATAGGACTGCAGGGTATTGTCAATGGCGATCTGATTACAGTTGGTTCCAAGGGTATCCATCATAAGCCCGTAATACTCCGCGGTTTTTTGAATGGTATTTTCCATGGAGTTCTCATAGTTGGCTATAATCGTATCTGCCGCCTTCCTGTAGGAGATGATGCCGAGAACCACGATCAGTATAATGGGAACCACATAGCTGATGATCAGTTTCCCCACTATGGTATTTAAGCCTTTGATCTTAAAGTTGATTTTTCTGCCGCCTGTTGGTTTTTCCTTATTTAGTTTTTTGCTTTTTTCTTTCTTTTGTTTATTTGAGCCCCAAGAAATCTTCATATATCTCACACACCTTTATCGCATCGTCTTTTGCAGGCATTTCGCAGAAAATTCTAAGCAACGGTTCCGTGCCGGAGAATCGTGCAGTTACCCATCCGCCGTTTTCGAAATATACCTTGCTGCCATCCAGATAGGAAACATCTGCAATTGCAAAGGGGAGACAAGGCAGTTTCTTTTCCTCAAGCAAAATTTTACGTATACTGTCTTTCTTCTCCTGGTTAAATTTATAATCTCTCTCTTCCATGGAGATGGTTCCGCATTCCGCTTCAATATCTTTTACGATCTCCGACAGCTTTTTCCCTGTCACGGCGATCATTTCCACCAAAAGCGCCGCCGCATAGATACCGTCCTTTCCCTTGATATGTCCGCGTACCGTAAGTCCTCCGGAGGATTCTCCTCCGATCACCGCATCCACTGCGTACATCTTCGCCGAAATGTGCTTAAACCCTACGGGAACCTCATAACATTTTTCTCCAAACTTCTCCGCTACCATATCCAGCATATGGGTGGTGCAGATGTTTCGGACAACGGGTCCTCTCCATCCCTTGTATTTTACAAGGTAATAGTACAGCAATACTAAAATATCATTGGGATGCAGGAATCTTCCGGTATCGTCGATGACGCCGATCCGGTCGGCATCCCCGTCTGTGGCAATTCCAATGTCGCATTTCTTATCGATCACATAATTCTGCAATGCCCTTAAGGTAACTGCCGTAGGCGCCGGAAGCTTGCCTCCAAATAATGTGTCATGTCTTTCATGAATGGTTTCCACATCACATCTTGCAGTAAGCAGGATGGTTTTCAGGGAAGTCTCACTGACACCATACATAGGGTCCAGCGCAACCTTCAATCCCGCTTCCCGTATAATATCCATGTTTACAGCAGAGATGATATTATCCAGATATTCGTTTAAAGGATAGATCTCCTGAATCAGCCCTTTCTCCACCGCTTCCTCATATTCCATCTGTTCCGGCGGAATATCCGTGAGATCTCTGATATAATTTTCGATCTCCGCGGTCTGTACCTCATCCGCATCCCTGCCTCCGGCTGTAAAAACTTTAATGCCGTTATAAATTGCCGGATTGTGGCTTGCCGTAATCATCATTCCGTAGGGGAACTCATGCTTCATGACATAAAACATGATCAGCGGCGTAGGCGCCGACTTGTTGATCAGGTATGCCTTAATGCCTTCCCTTGCAAATACCTGCCCTGCCCACTGCATGGCTTCTTTGGAAAGGAATCTTCTGTCATAGCCAAGTACGATCCCCTTTTTCTCCACCCCTTCCGCACGCATCTTATCGGCAACCGCCCTTGCCAGAATCTGGATGTTTTCCTTGGTGAACTCGTCACCGATGATAGCTCTCCAGCCACCAGTACCAAATTTAATCATTGTTTCCTCCATTCCGAAGGGTTTTCAACCTTCTGCCTTCCATTTTATGCTATCTGCCCAGTATCACTTTTACCTGATGCTCTGAGCCGCTTTCCATGACCGGAATCTTCTCCACCTTTTGTCCATCCAGCCAGATCTCTTTTACGCCTTTCATAACTTTATCCGGATTTTCCACCTGTATATGGAAGCAGGCGCCTCTCCATACCCGATCCGCCTGAAATCCTTCCCAATCGGCTGGGATACAGGGGTCGATCTCCAGACTATCCAGCTGCGGTTTGATTCCCAATATGTATCGGGTGGCGCTGAAGTACGCCCATCCTCCTGTACCTGTCATGAAGGGATGTCTTGCACGGCCAAAAGCAGTATGATCTTTTCCCATAACAAACTGACAATAGGAATAAGGCTCCGCCTCACGGATCTCGATCATGTCATTTTGATAATAGGGACAAAGGGCATTGTAGTATTCCATTGCTCTGTCTCCCCTGCCAAGCTCACATTCCGCCGCCCATGCCCATGGATTGGGATGAGAGAAGATCGCTCCGTTCTCCTTTACCCCCGGATATACCCTTGTAACAAAGCCAATATCATCGTCCGGCACCGTATAAGAGGGCGCATTGAGCATAATGCCGTAAGGAGTGGAAAGATACTCTCTTACGCTGTCCATTGCCTTCAGTCCTTTTTCCCGTTTTGCCGCTCCGGAGAGAACCGCCCATGCATTGGATTCCAAATGAACCTTTCCTTCCTGATCTTCCCTGGTTCCGATCTTTTTGCCGTTTTGGGTGATGCCTCTGATAAACCATTCTTCATCCCAAAGCTGTTCATCACAGACCTTCTGTACCTTCTGTGCCATTTCCGTGTATTTATCCACATCTTCCCTGCGGTTCAGATACTCTGCAATCTCCAGGAAATTCTCAATTGCCCAATAGTGAAGGAAGGATACCATGGCGCTTTCACCGCCGCCCAGATTCAGACAATCATTCCAGTCCGCCCTCAATCCCCTACATATGCCTGTTGCCCCCACCTGTTCATTGGAAAAGTCCAGGATCTTCGTCATATGTTCATAAACAGTTCCCTCGCCGCCGTCAGCGTAGGTAATCACCTGATCCAGAAATTCTGTTTCCCCTGTCTCCTTCACATACTCTACAATGGCGGAAACCAGCCATAGCGCATCGTCTGAGCATGCATCCTTTAAGCCGTGGATCATATTGCTCTTGTCAAATTCCGGTATTACGGTAGGGGACTTAAAAGGCTTCACCTCTGTATCCGGCTCAAACCACTCCGGCTGGAATAAGTGCAGCCCATAGCCCGCGGAAACCAATCCTCTTAAAAGCTCCACTATCCTCTGTTTGCACTTTCCGGGGTTGGAATGGGGAATGGTCATGGCATCCTGTGCCGTATCCCGATAACCTAAGCCTGTTCTTCCTCCTACTTCTATAAAGGAAGCAAATCTTGAGAACATTACGTTGATCTCAGCCTGGTATAAGGTCCATGTATTGATCAGAGTGTTCATGCCCTGGTTAGGGGTGTTGATCTGCAGCTTGTCAAGCTTCTTCTTCCAATAAGCGCGAAGGGTATCGTAAACTCCGTCCACCGTCTCAAAATCACTGTACTTTTCTCTTGCTTTTCTTCCAGCCTCCCGGTTGCCCTCGCCCAGAATAAAGATTATTCTCTTTTCTTCTCCCGGCGCAAGAACGATGTTCTTCTGAAGGGAGCCGCAATGGTTGTTGCCCTTTTCAAAGGAACCGCTGCACTTCCCGTTTTCAACGGCAATCGGGTTGTCCTCTGTATGGTAAAGCCCGATAAATTTATCCCTCAGACAGTCAAAGCCGTCCGGCTGTTCATTCATAGTAAAATACTGATATCCAAACTCTTCGTAGAAAAGATCATGCTCTATAATGCCATCCTCGCAGCTGCTTCCGGCACAATACATGCTCATCTGAAAGTTCTGATTGTCGATCATGATATGATGAAAGGAGAATTCACAATAAGAAAATACCTGCAAAGACCTGGGCACTGTATCTTCGTTCTTTATTTTCACATCCCAAAGCTCCAGGGCATCTCCAATGGGTACTGATAGGGTCTGGCTTGCCTTGATCTTACTGTAATCACATTCGTAAGTGGTATAGGAAAGCCCGTGGCGGCAGGTATATTTTGCCTCATCCAGCGGCTTGCCTACCGGCTGCCATGAAATACTCCAGTAATCTCCGCTTCCGGCATCCCTCAAATATACATAATGACCTGGACGGTCCATGGGAATGCTGTTCCCTCTGAATCTGGTGACCCTGTGATACTCCGGCGTTTTATAAAACATATAACCGCCTGCCGTGTGGTTCACTACCACACAGGTATCCTCCACTCCCAGATAATTGGTCCATGATGTGGGCAGGTCAACCCTGTCTATCACATATTCCCGTTTGCTATCATCAAAATGCCCGTACTGCATGATGATTCCTCCTCTTCTATTCCTTTTCAGCATAATGCTATCATACTACTAATTTCATTATAGCTTTTGGGGGTTTTTTGCGGTATTGTCATTCATGTGAATATTTGACTAATTTTGTGCAGTGCTCAAGGGGAATAATTTCACAGCAATGACAAAGCGAGGCATTATGTTCAGGAGGGGATGGAAGGGCACTGTATGGCAGACGCAGCGGGGGATTGGCACCCATGGTTTCAGGACTGGTCTCAAAATCGGATTTCACTAACAGAATGGGGAAAGATATCGAAAACCGGACGGGTCGGAGCCGACGGCATCCGTGCCAATGTCATTAAGTTAAGTTTATTGTCAGCTTGACCCTCGAA
>CAMWCA010000044.1 GCA_947172705.1 uncultured Lachnospiraceae bacterium | reverse complement strand
TTTGTAGTATACTAAATCCACCGGGAGATTGCAAGTGGGCGATTTGCCAGAATAAATTCTTATATATTCTTCATTGAAAGCCGGGTCTCAATATGCTATGATGTTATCAATAACGATCTCATAGATTCTATAAAAGATAGGAGTGTGCATATGACTGTCAAAGACTGTATCAAGGAACGCAGAAGTATTCGTAAATTCAAGGCTCAGCCCGTGGATCACGCATTACTTTCTGAAATTATCGAAACCGCATCCTATGCTCCCAGCTGGAAGCATACCCAGATCACTCGTTACATTGCAGTTGAGGGCGAATTAAAAGACAAGATCGCTTCCCAATGTACGCCCGCATATCCCAAAAACGGCGAAATTATTGCTCAGGCGCCTTTGCTGATTGCCGTTACCTACATAAAGGGCAGAAGCGGCTTTGAACGGGACGGCTCCTACTCCACTCCCAAGGAAGGTTCCTGGCAGATGTTTGATACCGGCATTGCCACACAGACCTTTTGCCTTGCCGCCTTTGAAAAGGGGCTTGGCAGTGTAATCCTTGGCATATTTGACGAAGCAGAAGCTGCTTCTTTATTAAAGCTTCCTGAAGAAAGAGAGCTTGCCGCTCTCATTGCCGTTGGCTATCCGGATGAAGAGCCTGCTGCTCCCAGAAGAAAACCTGTGGAGGAATTATTGTCATTTCAAAATGAATATTGAAAATTAAAATCGAAGAGCCTGTTCTCTTCGATTTTTTATAGGAGGATAATTATGAGACATCTTATGAACCCTCTGGATTTTTCCGTGGAGGAGCTGGATCAGTTGTTTGATCTGGCAAACGACATTGAAGCAAACAGAGAAAAATACGCCCATGCCTGTGAGGGCAAAAAGCTTGCCACCTGTTTTTATGAACCCAGTACCCGCACCCGGCTTAGCTTTGAATCGGCTATGTTAAGCTTAGGAGGCAGTGTTATCGGATTTTCCGATGCAGACTCTTCCTCCGCTGCAAAAGGAGAAAGCGTATCGGATACCATCCGGGTCATTTCCTGTTTCGCGGATATTTGCGCCATGCGCCATCCCAAGGAGGGAGCGCCAATGGTGGCGGCAGGCAGATCCACCATTCCGGTGATCAACGCCGGGGACGGAGGACATCAGCATCCTACCCAGACCCTTACCGATCTGCTTACCATCCGCTCCATGAAAGGACGCTTAAGCAATTTTACCATCGGGCTTTGCGGCGACCTGAAGTTCGGACGCACCGTCCATTCCCTGATCAACGCGCTGGTCCGCTATGAGGGAATTAAATTCGTTTTTATCTCTCCCAGGGAATTAATGGTTCCGGACTATGTCACAGATATGCTGAAAGAGAAAGGAATTCCCTACGAGGAGGTCATCCGGCTGGAAGAGGTTATGCCCTCCCTGGATCTTCTGTACATGACCAGAGTTCAGAAGGAGCGGTTCTTTAACGAAGAGGATTACGTAAGGTTAAAGGATTTTTACATTCTTGACAAGGCAAAAATGGAGCTTGCAAAATCCAATATGCTGGTGCTCCACCCGCTTCCCCGGGTAAACGAGATCTCCGTGGAAGTGGACGACGATCCCAGAGCCGCTTACTTTAAGCAGGTACAGTACGGCGTTTATGTGAGAATGGCTCTCATCTTAACATTACTGGATATTCAGGTAGACTAGGAGGAAGCATCATGTTAAATGTAGGAAAAATCGAAGAAGGATTTGTTTTAGACCATATTAAGGCAGGAAAAAGTCTTTCCATTTATCATCATCTTCAATTGGATAAACTGGATTGCACCGTTGCCATTATCAAAAATGCCAAAAGCAATAAAATGGGAAAAAAAGATATTCTAAAGGTAGAATGCGATATCGATATGCTGGATCTTGACATCCTTGCCTTTATCGATCACAACATCACAGTAAACGTGATCAAAGACGGAGAAATTGTTTCCAAAAAGGATCTGATGCTTCCCAGGGAAATAAAAAATGTGATCCACTGCAAAAATCCCAGGTGCATCACATCCATTGAGCAGGGGCTTCCCCATATCTTCGTTCTCTCTGATGAAAATATGGAGATCTACCGCTGCAAATACTGCGAAGAAAAATACACAGACAACTTATAAGCTATGATCCGCCGTCACAAGGCGGAAAAAACCTTTCACAATTCTGATCATCAACGTGGCTGCTGATACCACAATAAAACCTGTTATCACAGCCATCATGCTGATCATCATTTCCTCAGCGCTGTAATGCCTGCTGGGAATATAGATTTTCAGCCATTCTGTTAAATAGGCGATCGCCACTAATATCAATATGGTAATGCAGGTTTTCACAAACCAGTTGCATTTGCTGCAGGATATATGAATCGTGATCGTCCCCACAATGCCGATCATCAAAAAAGCAATCACCCTTCCATTCTGCCTGATCATATAAGTGAAGTCATTCATCTCCTGGTCCGTAAGCGCCCCCTGGGGGTGCTGTGCCTCCGCCAGCCTGGTAATCATTGACTTGCCAAGCTGCTTTGCATCCTCTCCGTTCTGAAAGGATAAATAGGCAACGCCTGCTACCAGCACAATGAACATCAGCCAGAATAGCAACACCAACGGCCATCTTTTCTTTTTTCCCATATACTTCCCCGTTTTCAAATCGTTAACTGCATGTAATGCTGTTATTATATTCCCGGGGATTGGTATATGTCAATTAGGTGCCGGCAGTATTAAGAATATATTTATAAAGTGAAGGTAGGCAGGGCGCGCATAAGCACGGCGCAATAGGGGAAGCGGGGATGGGCGGGGAGAAACAATTGGGTATTCAAAGCTGGTCTCTCAATCGGATTTCACTAACAGAATGGGGAACGGTATCGAAAACCGAACGGGTCGGAATCCAGCGGCATCCTTGCCGCTGATTCCTGATTCCGCCATCCGTGGCGGAATCTCCCTCGGTATTCTGCCATTCTGTAAGTGAAATGACCGATTTTTCGCCAAGCCCCTGAATACCCAGTTGTTTCTCCCCACCCATCCCCGCTTCCCCTATTGCGCCGTGCTTATGCGCTGGTCTAAACCAAAAATATAAGGCGAAAGGACAGAGTCCCCGTTAATTTTCATAGGGGGATTGGTCCAGGCGGATGAAGTAGCCTTTGTCGTGGGAGCAGACAGGGCATTTTTCGGGGGCGGATTCGCCTTCGTAAATATAACCGCAGTTTAAGCAGATCCATCGTTCTTTTTTGTCGGAGGAAAACAGCTTGTTTTGTTCCATCAGCTCCGCAAATCTGCCAAAGCGGTCGCCATGGGCTTTTTCAATTTCCGCAATCATGAAGAAAGAATTTGCCACCTGCAAAAAGCCCTCTTCTTTTGCCTTTTCTCCAAACGCCTTGTAAACGGAATCATGCTCCTCATACTCATTGTGCTGCGCCATACGCAAAAGCTTCGATACGTCGTCGGTAATGTCCACCGGATACCCGCCGTCCACATGAATGGTCTCTCCGGAAAGCTCCTTTAAATGATTATAAAAGATCTCCGCATGCTCCTTTTCCTGATTTGCCGTGTAAGTAAACACTGCCTCGATCACATGGAGATTTTCTTTTTTTGCCTGTGCCGCCGCAAAGGTATAGCGGTTCCTTGCCTGACTTTCTCCTGCAAAAGCCCGCATCAAATTATCCTTGGTTTCACTGTTTTTAAAATCCACTGCCATCCTTCATTCTCCTTTTTATTTTGCCATATTCCGGTTATAGTTCAGATCGACGCTCAGGTACGGAGGGGCTTTGGTTTCCAGCCTGGGTACGGCGGCGGGGCTTGGGGCTTCCAGCAGGTTTCAGGGCTTTGGCGGAAAATCAGTCATTTCACTTGCGGAATGGTGATGCGACAGGGAGGTTCCGCCATGGAGGGCGGAACCAGGAGCCTCGCGGCACGGATGCCGCTGGCTCCGACCCGTCCAGTTTTCGATATCGTTTGCCATTCCGTTAGTGAAATCTGATTTGGAGACCAGACCTGAAACCTGCTGGAAGCCCCAAGCTCCGCCGCCGTACCCAGGCTGGAAGCCAAAGCCCCTCCGTACCTGAGCGCCGATCTGAACTATAACTTATTATGGATAAAAAAGGATATTTTATGCGTAAAGCTTGAACTTATATCAGATTTATACTATACTTTTTATACGGTTAATCATTATTATAGAGGTGAAACTATGTTAAAAAAAAGTTTTATTCACTTTCTTCAATTATTAAAAAGCGGAAAATTCTCAGATATTTTCCGAATATCCTATTACTATTTTTTAGATATAATTGTCCGCAACATTCTAATTGTTTTAGTAAAAATAAAAGGAAAAATTTTACCTCCCCCCACAGCTCATCGCTGTCCTTTTTGTAAGAATTCTTTTCCCTATTTTTATCCCATCGTCTCAGGGGATCATATATCCTTTCATGTTCAATGCCCTTATTGCAAAAGCTATGAACGTCATAGAATGCAGTGGTTGTACTATAATCAGCAAACGGACATTTTACATTCCAAAATACCAATTTCCATTTTGCATTGTGCTCCGGAGGAATTATTTTTCCTGCCTTTCTCCCAAAATGAGAAAATTGATTACTATCCCGTTGATAAATGGGAAGGTTATACCGTTTGCGGGCAGAAAATGCGGGACTATGTTGATCTGACTAATCTTCCCTACGAAGATCATAAATTTGATTATATTCTATGCAATCATGTTTTAGAGCATATTCCCCAGGAGCAGCTTGCATTATCTGAGTTGAAACGAGTATTGAAAGCGGACGGCACGGCATTTATTAATGTTCCCATTGACAACAGTCTGGAAGAAACCCTGGAGGACCCTGCTATTAATACGGATATTCTCCGGTTAAAATACTATGGTCAGTGCGACCATGTCCGAAAATACGGTCGTGACTATCAGAAACATCTGGAAGCCGCCGGTTTCTCTGTTAAATGTATTACAGCAAGCGAATTCTTTTCCCCTGAGGATATTCGTACATACGGCTTGCTGCCTGACGACCAGATTTACTGCTGCCAAAAAGCATTATGAAGCAAAATACAGCATAATGCCTTCTGTAATTCCCTCTGCAAGTCTTTCCTGATAAGCTTTCGTTGACAGATTTCTTCCTTCCTCCGGATTGGACAGGAATCCGGTTTCGATCAGGCAGGCGGGCATGAGGGTTTTATTGGTGACGCAGTAATCTGCTATATCCCAGAGTTCTCTTGGATTTGCCCCGGTGCTTTTCAGCGCTTCCTGATGTACCAGCTTTGCCAGTTTTTCATTGTCTCTTGTGCTGTCCGCCCCGTCGTACCAAGTTTCAATACCACAGACACTTTTATCGCTGCCCTCGTAGGTATTCTGATGGATGCTGATAAAGGCGTCCGCCTGATAGCTGTTCGCCAGTTCTACCCGCTCTTCGATCGCCAGATATTCGTCCGTCTCTCTGGGCATCATCACCTGAAAACCCTTTTTCTCCAGCTTTTCCCTTACCAGCAGCGCGATCTGAAGATTGATGTCCTTTTCCAATAAGCCTCCCCCCAGGCAGCCATCGTCTACTCCGCCGTGTCCTGCATCCACCACGATAAGAGCCGGACCATGCTTTGTCATTTTTCTTACGGCAAGCTCCCTGGGATTAAGTTTTTTGTCCGAAACAATTTTACCCTCCCTGTGCTTTGGCTCTGTAACAGCCTCCACAGCGGAGCTTTCCGCCGCCGCAAATACCATTATGGAGGTAAAAGACGGAATGCCTGCCGCTATAGCGGCAATCAACAGCACCGCAAGCAAAAGCCCTCCTCTGTGGTTTCTTTTTGCTCTCAGCTTTTTATCCAAACTTTTTCTTTCGTACATAAAAAAATGACGCCCCTTTCCTGTGTTACCGCTTATCATCAGTGTACACAGCCGGTGCATCATTTTCTCATCATTCTTGCATCATTGTTCCATCATTTTTGCATCAATTTTGCATCATTTTGAAATCTTCAGAAAAAGCTCGTTAATTCCCTCATAAAAACCCACCGTTACAATACATCTTTCCTCTCCTCCTCCGGAAAACACATATTTTTTATAGTAGGGCGTGGATTCCAGCAGAGGATTTTCGGTCTCATAGACCTCCGGGCTGGAAAGTCCCATATACCCCCGCCATTTTTCGATCAGCTCATCAGGATCGATGTCCTCCCATTTTAACTCTGTCCGGGCGTAGAACTCGTACACCTTTCCGTCTTCGCCATCCAGATAAACGTCGATGAGCCGGTTGCGTTTATCCGCATTTTTGATATTGGTAGAAAGGCTTACCTTCCATACGGCAACATTGTTTCGAGGCTCCAGCACGTCGATCGCCGAATAAAGCACTGCGTCATATTCGCCTCCTCTGACCTCCTTTACCGTATCCGGGAGAATCCCCATCTCCTTTAAGGAAGCAAGCATTTCATTGCAGGTGGCAAAAATCTGCTCATCGGTGATTTCCTTTCCCGTAGGACCTCTGTGGTTGATCACAAAAGCATAGGTTCCATCCAGTTCCTGATAATCCGTTCCCTCTTCCTCCGGTCTTGTGAGCGCGCTCTGCTCACTTTCCGGGATGCTTTGTCCGTTCAGCGCTCTGGAAAGAATATAAAGCTTTTCATTGCTGCTTAGTCTGTAACGGTAACCTTCTCCTTCTATCTCCGAGGTCTGTGTATTGATCCGATCCAATACGGTTCTGTCCTTATATCCCGCCAGCCATTTTGGTCCCCAGATGGAAAAAACGATAACCAGCACCGTAAAGCTCAAAAATGCCAAATGAATCGCTGTTTTCTTCATGTCATCCTTCCTCCTGTTCCCTGTGGGGAAGTACAAAGCTGATTCTGGTTCCTTCTCCCAAAGTACTTTCGATCTCAAGACTGCTGCCATGAAGGGATAAGATCTCCGTGCAGAGAGAAAGTCCCAGCCCCGCTCCGTTTTTGCTTCTGGATCTGGATTTGTCTACCATATAAAATGCCTTGGTGATCTTCTGCAGTTCCTCTTCCGGTATTCCGATTCCGTGATCCTTCACGGTAAACCGATAGCCCTTTTCTTCTTTTTTGCCGTTTACTTCTATGACGCTGCCCGGTTCCGACGCTTTACAGGCATTGTCCAGCAGATTGATCAAAACCGTAATAATCATGTTGCTCTCCGCCCATACCGGAGCCCTGTCATAGGAATACACAAATTCCATGCTTTCATTGTTCTGAAACATATTTTTCAGATACAGGAACAGATTTTCCGCCTGCACCTCCTGAAACTGTACCTGCCCGTGCCTGCTGACCATAATATCCAGCAGGCGGATGGACATTGCTTCCAGCCGTTTTCCCTCTGTATAGATATAATTTGCCGACATAAAGCTTTTTTCTTCGTCCAGTTTTCTGGAACGCAGCAGATCCGCATAGCCGATGATCGCCGTCAGGGGAGTTTTCAATTCATGGGCAAAAGCGCCTACAAAATCCTCTCTCGCCTGTATTTCATCCTCCAGCTTATTGATGTTCTCCTCCAAAGCCTCCGCCATACGGTTAAAATCCAATGTCAAATGCCCCAGCTCGTCGTCGCTGACTACCCTGGCGCGGTAATCGTAATCCCCTGCCGCCATGCGTTTGGTGGCTCTGGTCAGCAGACGTATGGGTTTGGTCAGAAACGATGAAATCAAATACATAATAACGGTTCCCAGAATCAGTATCAAAATCGTCGCTCTCTGATACACTCTGAACCCCAGCTCTCTTTCGTTAAAAACCTCCGACACATCCCGAAGAGTCTCCAGATACAGCACCCTGTCCAATGCATTTACCCGACTGCCCGTTTGAATGTAATAATGCCCGTTTAAGGAAATCGTTCGGTAGGTCTTTGTAAGGGCGTCTGTCTGCTTTAACAGCTCTTCATCCGTTTCAAATCCGTCGCTGGCGTACAGAATATTCTTTTCCTCGTCCGACAGCCGCAGCATACGGCTGGTATTCTGCCCCCCTGTTTCCAGATTCGCCGCAATCTGCTCCACTGTATGATCCTGCAGCACATCATATTTCGCAGGCACGTTTAAAGCAGCCGTCTCAAAGGCAAAGCTTAAAATACTGTTTTCGTCAAGCGCCTGCCCCACTTCCCTTTCCAGAGAAGTCTCAAACACATAATTGACAAAATAAAATCCGCTGATCCCCAGGGCGATCGCCATCACAATGATCGTCCACAGCAGCAATTTTGATGAAAATTTCATTCCGGCACCTCTAGGCGGTAGCCAACCTTATATACCGCCACTAAATTATGTTCCCATCCCAGTTTTTTCCGAAGTCGCTGCACATGAAGATCCAGGGTGCGGCTGTCGCCGATGTACTCGTCCTCCCACACCTTTTCATACAGAGCCTCCCGAAACAGCGCCACATTTTTATTCTGCATAAACAGCACCAGAAGACCGAACTCTTTATTGGTGAGAATCACCTGCTTTCCGCCTCTGAGCACTCTTCTTGCATCCACATCCACCACAATATCCCCTGCCGTCAGCAGCTTATCCGTCTTATTATATCGTCTTAAAACCGCCTCCACTCTTGCCACCAGCTCCACCACATCGAAGGGCTTTACCAGATAATCGTCGGCGCCCAGCTTTAAGCCTTTTACCCTGTCCTTCACCTCATGCTTTGCGGTTATGAAAATCACCGGAATTTTCAGAGGACGTATGTATTCTATCACGTCGTAGCCGTCGGCTCCCGGCAGCATAATATCCAGAAGGATCAGGTCAAATGCCTCCTTCTCTACTTTGTCGATGGCATCCAGCCCGTTTTGCACCGATGTACAGTGGTAGCCTGACGCCGACAAATTCAGATCGATCAGATCACAGATCGGTTTTTCATCATCTACAATTAATACCTTTATCATTCGTTTATCTTCCACCCCCAGTAAGCCCGCGCTTTTTCCACCAGCCCTGAAACCGTATCCTCGTCGCTGCATGGATTCTGCCGCTTCATTTCCGTATCCTCATAGAATCCTCCGGTCCGCTGATAATAAATCTTATAATCGCTTTCCGTAATCATTTCATTTCCTCTTCCTTCATAGCTGTATCTGGCAAACACCAGAAGATCCTTCATTCCGTCCCCGTCAATATCCTTGCAGGTAATTCCCTTCAAAGCGTAAAGATTATCGAAATCTCCCATGGGCTGAAAGCTCCAGACGATATATCCCTGTTCGTTCACCAGGTAAATCATAAAGGTAGCAAAGTTCGCCATGGTGTAGGTTCCCGGCACCACCTCCAGTCTTCCCAGCTTCTCAAACTGCCTGTAGTAGCACTGCTCCCTGACGATTTCAAAGCCATGTGCCAACAGCTCCTGTTTGGTGGACGCCGTATAAAGAAATTCCGTAGAATATCCGTCCCGCACAAACGCCACAATGCTTTCCACACTCTTATTCATACTGAAACGGTTGATCTTATCCGAGATCCGGTAATCTCTGTAAAATCCCTGTTCATCCTGAAACAGCACATCTCCGATCTTATAGGGGGTTCCAGCATAAGGTCCCTTGTTATTGACACAGGTGGTAATCAGCACAACGTCCATCCGCCCGTCCCCGTTCAGTTCCTGAAAGGAGACTGCCTTAAGCTCCCGCACCGGCTGTTTCAATTCTCCCTTGTTGCGGTTGTTTGCCTCCAGCTGATCGGTCTTATAAACCACATTGCCGTCCTCATCTGTAAAAAACAAAACCAGCCTGTGATATTCTTTTTCCAATGCCGGCACAAAATACGCCTGTCCAAAGCTTTGAGTCTCTATGGGGAATATCTGGCTTTCTATGATGTCGAACCCCGCCGATTCAATGTGGGAATAATCTGTGATCTGGGAAAAACGCTCCTGATAATTCTCATATGCCGCCGCAAGCGCCCTTTCCTCCTCCGTACTTTCCTTTCCCTGTGCCCGTGCCGAAAAAGGGAGTGCCAATAACAGCATACAAATATTTAATAATATCGCTAATAGCAGATTTCTCTTTTTCAATTTCATGTCACCGGCTTCTCTTTTGTTTTTATATATCTGAAATATTATAACATATGCCCGATCAAAATCAAATCTTCTCTTTCTCTGGAAAGCTCTGTCAATTCATCCGTAAAACCATTTGCAGAAAACAGTATAAAATAATTTTTTCTACTGTTCCTGTTCCATTCAACCTGCTCGCTTTTTTTCTCCAGATTTCTCAAAACATCCATGCCGACCCTGTTCGTCCAATATTTACATTCCCCGAAAATAATATTGCCTCCCTCTTTGTCCAGCGCCACAATATCAATTTCCGTATTGCCGTTCCACCAACGTCCCACCTTGTCAAAGTGAAACTCCCACATATCATTGGCATTCAGTTCCCACATTTTGTCAATACAGATATCTTCATAGACATAGGCGATATGCCCATCCACAAGATTTGCACGGATTTTCTTCATTGCCAATTCTGTATGTCCGGATTCTATATAACTCAAGTTGGGAAAAACAAACCGGAACCAGAACAGCATGAAATTATCTTTCATTTTGTATAATCCCCGTTTACTTTTTTCCGGGCTGTCTTCTGTGACCGGAACCTCCCTCTCTACCAGATCAAGATCTATTAAGGTCTTCAAATATTTGGTAAGCCCTGTCTGTTTTAATTCCAGCGCCGACGCTATCTTAGAAAGCTTTTGATTTCCTGCCGCAATTGTCTTAATGATTGAAAAATAGCTTCCAACCTCTCCCACCTCGCGTTGCAGTAGAAAATTGGGTTCATAATATAAAAAGCTGGTTTTTGACAATACATTATTTTCTATTGCCGTATAAATATCCCTGGAATCATAAAATAACTCAATATACTTGGGCACGCCGCCTGTTATGGCATAATATTCAATTAATTCTTTTTCTTCTTTATCCGGGAAAAATTCATGATAATGCCGAAAGGCAATCTGTTTCAACTTGATTTGTCCGGTTCTCCTCCCATATAACGGGCTGGTATATGCAAGCGTCTGGCTTTCCATCATAGATATCAGGGAACCGCAAAGGATCACCATCACATTTCTCTCTTTGAGCAGAGTATCCCATATCCTTTGAAAAACAGAAGGAAACCCGCGGTTCAGCTTACCAAGATATTGAAATTCATCGATCACCATTAATTTCTTTTCCGTACAGGCGCTGTCTGCCCATACCTTAAAAATCATATCCCAACTGTCTACATTGGCATTCAACAGCAATTCATTGCCGGTCTGCTCGGCAATCATGTTTTTAAACGCAGCCCTGTTCTGCGTTTCGCTCTCCTCAGTAGCAAGAAAATATACCCCTTGCCTGCCTTCCATAAATCGATTCGCAAGTGCCGTTTTCCCCACCCTCCGACGACCATACAGGATAATAAGGGAAGAGGTATCCCGCTTATACTCTTTTTCCAAAAATTCTAATTCTTCACGTCTGTTTATAAAAGCTTTCATATTTATTTTTGTCTCCTTGTAATAATTATACTTCAAAATATAATAATTTCAAGTATAACTATTTAATATCAAAGCTTTCCGTTTTCAAATCACAATAATGTCTGCCCCTGATCGCCGTGAATTTTAATACACAGTAATCCGGATCAGTTACACCCTTTTTATAAAACATGGTATCACCGGTACGCCAGATTTCCCGTTTTATTTCGTCGTCCTGCAAGACTTCCATTGTACCGGTCAGCATAACGCCCTCATACTTAAACCGCCCTTTGCTGTAAAAATAGATACTCGCCCTGGCATTTTTCATAAACTGCTGCGCACGCATGGAAGACGTATTCGTCGTAAAATAAAAACAGTTCCCCTCTATCTTGCGCGGTGCAAACATTGCCTTCATATTTGGAAAGCCTTCTTCATCTACAGAAGCAATAAACGCCACCTTCTGTTTCTGTATAAATTCCATAATATGTTCTCTTGATTCCATTGAAAATCCTCCTCGTAAAATAATCAGTTTGTATGCAGATTTGCAATCAGGGTTTCAAGTATTCGAGCAAGATACTGCTCAAACTGCTTTTGCTCCTCTTCTGAAAACCCCTGATAAAATAATACATTCATCTGCTGAGACACCATTTCATACTTCGCCTGTAAAGATTTTGCATACTCAGTCAGCGATACGATCGCCTGACGGCGATTACAAGGATTGATATTTCTCTCCACAATTCCCTTATTCACCATCCCATTTATTACCACAGATATCGTATTTTTTGCAAGAGAAGTTTTCTCACTTATTTCACTGATCGTAAGATGATCTGTTTTCCATAAAATAAACAAAATCCTCCCCTGCCCGCCGCTTATTTCAATGCCATTTTCAAGCAATAACCGTTCAAAAATCCGGTCTTGAAGCTGCTTGATCTGCGTAATATAAAATCCGCCCCTTGTTTCCAAATCCATCACCTCTATTCCTATTAGAATATTTCTATATAGAACAATAATATCAAATAAAACCTGCAAAATCAATCTTTAATCGAAATCTTTAGAACCATCGCCAGAGATTACATCAGGCGTGAAGCGTGAGGAAGGAACAGCACACGCTTCACGCCTGACATAGCTCTCGCTATTTTGCTTTCAAAGCCCGCATGGCATTCAAAATCGCAATCACAGAAACCCCCACATCTGCAAACACCGCCTCCCACATATTGGCAGCCCCAAAAGCTCCCAACAGCAGCACCAGCGCCTTTACACCAAGGGCAAACACAATATTCTGCTTTACGATCTTCAAAGTCTTTCTGGAAATCCGAACCACCGCCGCGATTTTCCGCACATCATCGTCCATCAGAACCACATCTGCCGCTTCAATCGCCGCATCGGACCCCATACTTCCCATGGCAATCCCAATATCCGCTCTGGTGAGTACCGGCGCATCATTAATACCGTCCCCTACAAAGGCAAGTTTTTCCTTTTCTTTCTGGGCTTTCAAAAGTTCTTCCACTTTGGCAACTTTATCTCCCGGAAGAAGCTGTGCGCAGACCTCATCGATTCCGATCTCTTTTGCCGCAGCTTCCGCCGCCTGCTGCCTGTCTCCGGTAAGCATCACGCATTTCTTGACACCCACCTGCTTCATGCTTTGGATCGCTTCCTTTGCCCCCTCTTTTACGGAATCGGCAATTGAGATGGCTCCCATATATTGATTTCCACAGGCGGCGTAAACGATGGTTCCTCCGCTCTCCACTGTCTGGCAGGGAATCCCTTGCCTTTCCATCAGCTTCTCATTGCCAAGAAGCACCTCTTTTCCATCTATGGGAACAAAAATCCCATATCCCGCTATTTCCTCCGCCTTTCCTACCCGGCTCAGATCCGGCTCCTTGCCATAAGCCTCCCGGATGGAACCGGCAATGGGATGATTGGAATATCCCTCCCCTAACGCTGCAAGCTCCAAAAGTTCCTCGCTGGTACAGCCATTGGGAAAAATCTCCTGAACTTTGAATTCTCCTTTGGTAAGGGTTCCTGTTTTATCAAAGACGATGGTGGTCATCTCTGCAACCGCTTCCAGATAATTGCTGCCTTTAATCAGTACGCCAATTCTGGATGCCGCTCCAATCCCCCCGAAAAATCCAAGAGGTACTGAGATCACCAGCGCGCAGGGACAGGAAATCACCAGGAAAATACATGCCCTCTGAAGCCAGTCGCCCCAGTCTCCTCCCAAAATCAGAGGCGGCAACACTGCCAGCATGGCGGCACCAACGGTCACAACAGGGGTATAATATTTGGCAAATTTGGTGATAAAGTTTTCAACCTTTGCTTTTTTACTGCTGGCATTCTCCACCAGTTCCAGAATCTTAGCCACCGTGGAATCGTCAAATTCCTTTGTCGTTTTTACCTTCAAAGTACCGCTGCCGTTTACGCAGCCGCTTATGATCTCATCTCCCGCCACTGCTTTCCGAGGCACCGACTCGCCGGTAAGCGCCGCCGTGTCAATAAAAGATTCTCCCTCCACTACAACGCCGTCCAAAGGAATCCTCTCTCCCGGTTTAACCACAATGATGCTTCCGATCTCCACCTCATCGGGATCTACCTGCATCAATTTCCCATCCGCCTCAATGTTGGCGTATTCCGGGCAGATATCCATCATATCAGAGATAGACTGCCTGGATTTTCCCACTGCATACCCCTGAAAGAGCTCGCCCACCTGATAAAAAAGCATAACGGCTACTGCCTCAGAATACTCTTTCACGCCAAAGGCTCCAAAGGTAGCGATCATCATGAGGAAATTCTCATCAAACACCTGCCCATGGCTGATATTTCTCGCCGCCTTATAAATAATGTCGTAACCGATGATCAGATAGGGAAGCAAATAGATCAGGAATATGATCCATCCATGCCCAATTCTTTCCATCAGCCCCCCATGCTCGCATATAAGCAATCCCACAAAGATGACGAAAGTGATTACAATGCGGGCAAGCATTTTTTTCTGTTTCTTGGACATGTCTTTACATAAGAATCCGGCAATCAGGCTCTACCTTGGCGCAGACTCTTACAACCTCCTTCATAATCTCATCAAACTGATCATCCTGTGCATCAATGGTCATCTTCTGTGCCAGAAAGCTTACGGTCGCATCGTTCACCCCTGCAATTTTTTTAATTGCCTCTTCCATCTTTGCCGCACAATTTGCACAGTCTAAATCTTCCAGTTTAAATTTTTTCTTCATCTTTCCCTTACCAGCCTTTCTTTACTCATTAATGTGTTCTCTTCCCTGGGCAATAATGGTTCTTACATGACCGTCAGCAAGGGAATAAAAGACTGATTTCCCTTCCCGCCTGCTTTTCACCAGCTTTGACTGCTTCAGGATCTTCAATTGATGGGAAACTGCCGACTGGGTCATATGCAAAGCCTGCGCCAGATCGCATACACATACCTCCGCCTCAAAAAGCACATATAAGATCCTGATTCTGGTGGAATCCCCAAATACCTTAAACAGCTCAGCAAGGTCATATAATTCATCCTCGTCCGGCATCTGCTCATTCACAAGCTTCAAAATCTCCTCATGGGTCTGAAAGGTTTCGCAGCATTCTACGTCATGAATTGCCAAAGAATTGCCCTCCTTTATCATATTCTTTCATTTGAACAACTGTTCATATGTTCATGATAAAACAATGCCTGCTGTTCGTCAACCCTTTTTTGCAAAAATCAGGTCACCTTTTTACTGCTGTCTTTGATTTCCTCAGCAGTTTTGAGCAGGCATGCCTTTATTTCTTATCCTGTTATTTCAATTTCTTCTGTTCTACTCCGCATTTCGGGCAAATATCCCTCAGGCAGCAGCTTTGACAGTGGGGATTGGTTCTTGCAGTACATATCTCCCTTCCGTGATAAACCAGACGATGGCAGAAATCGCTGCCCTCCTCCGGAGGAATCAGCTTCCACAACGCCATCTCCACTTTCTTGGGATCTCTGATGCCGTCTACAAGCCCCATGCGGTTTACCAGACGGATGCAGTGAGTGTCCGTTACGATGGCAGGTTTCCCAAACACATCACCCATGATCAGGTTGGCGCTTTTACGTCCCACTCCGGGAAGCTTTAGCAAAGCATCAAAATCATCCGGCACATTTCCCTGATACTCCTCCCAGAGGATCTTCATACAGGCGCTGATATCCCTGGCTTTACTGTGTCCCAGACCGCAGGGTTTTACGATTCGTTCTATTTCCTCCACCGGTGCCGCGGCAAGGGACGCTATATCCGGAAATTCAGCATACAGATCCTCCACCACCACATTCACTCTTGCATCTGTACACTGTGCTGCCAGCCGCACGCTTACCAGCAGCTTCCATGCCTGATTATAATCAAGGGTACAGCCTGCATCCGGGTATTCCCTCTTTAGCCGCTCAATGATCTCAAGCGCCAATTTTTCTTTTGTCATAATGTTCTCATATCCTTTTACTCAAAATTTTTAAAACGTTCATAAATGCTGTCATACTGGTTAACGATCTCCATATATTTCTCCATGGTCTCGTCCCTTTGTTTCTCGTAATTTTTAATAATTACATCATAATTGCTGATTGCCGTCTCCACTACCTGACTGCAGATCTTGCCCTCATTGGCATCTGAGATGAGAATATCCTTAATTTTTTCCGGCGGAAAGGATTCCTTATAACTTCGTTTGCCATAAAGGGCGCTTAAAATATCCGCCACCGCCACGATCCTCTCCAGTCTGGACAGATCTCTTCCCAAAATTCCATTGGGATATCCTGAACCGTCCAGCTTTTCGTGATGCCTTACCGCTACCTCTACGATCCGGTCGTCCATTGCCCCCCGCAGGATCTTGTCCGTTATCACAACATGCGCCCGCATGATCCGCATTTCTTCATCCGTAAGCCTTCTGGGCGCCTCCAAAATAGAAATTGGTATGACAATCTTTCCGATGTCATGAAGAAGAGAACTGTAATATAAAATCTGCAGTTCCATTGCCGATAGCCGCATAAGCCGTCCCAGCTCCAAAGCAAAGGTTCTGGTAGACATGGTATGGATCACGGTAGGCTGGCTTCTAAAATCTATAGCATAAATCAGCATGTCCAAAAATCCCCTTTTCTGCTTTTCCGTAAAGGGAACCCTCCCAAAGAACCGTTCCATTTCTTTTTGATACGCCTCTGTCTTCACTTTCCCCAAAATATCAAACTTTACCTGCGCCATCTGAAACAATTCCAGCGCTTTGGCGGACAATTCTCCTCTCGCCTGACGTATAAACTTCCCCTTGTTATCTCCATTTCCCTCAGTATGTAAAAAAACCGCCAGCTTATCCGCAAGAATCAGATATTCCGTAAACCGCATATAGCTGCTTTTGATCTGCCCATGAAGCTTATAAGGCAGATGATGATAAAGTACGATTTCCGCCTTATCTCCAACCGGTGAAAGATTATTTAAAAACAGGTATCCATAAATGGAATGCGCCCATACGTTGGTCTTCTCACATTCCACAATATCTCCCTTATAACCAGTCTTGATCATGCCAAGATCGTGGAGCATGCCAATCAGTGTATATTCAGCCAATTCCACTTCCGTATAGCCGCCCTCTGCCTTCAACATATTATGAAAAATGTACCCTGTAATCTCTCCATGCTGCAATATCCTGGCATCCATAACGCCCAATACCCTTCTTACAACATTATATACATCCTTGGTGCTAACCAGCCCTGAATTCATCTTCGTCTCCATTCTCATGCGTCTGCGCGGTGCCCAACGCCTCCCCACTATCATAGCACATCCAAAGCCGAAATGAAACAGCCCCTTGGAAAACTAATCCATTGCAAATTCTCTGTTCACACAGTACCGTATTACCGATTCCATCTGGGGTGATATCCATTTATCCCTGTGATACAAAAGCTGCTTCCAGATCTCGATCTCAAAATCCTCTACCGGAAGACAAACGATTCTTCCTGCAGCGATCCCTTTTGCCGTCACATAATCCGGCAAAAAGGCAATTCCTGCCCCCTGCTCCACCAAAGAGCAGATCAGGGAAGTGCTTCCGATTTCCAAAACAGGTTGTATCTCCAAAGACATTGCCGCCAGTTTTTCATCCATAAGCCGCCGATAGCTCATCCCTTTTTCCGTCAAAATAAAAGGCTGGTTTGTCAGTTCCCGGACAGAAAGCGCCTCTTTCACTGCAAGAGGTGAATCTGCCTTTGCCACAAAATGCATTCCCACTTTTTCTTCTCTTACGATCACATATTCCGTATTATAAATATGATTGTCCAGGGTCAGGATCACATCCGCCTCATTATGATCCAGCAGGCGAAACATCTCCTGTGTGACCGCCGCAATAATTTTAAGCGTGATACCCGGATATTCCTTTCTGAAATCCAGGAACTGATCCGCCAAAAGAGAATCGCAAAGAGAATCCGCCATGGCAATACGGACATGCCCTCCAGCGTGCCTCTCATCCCGCATTTTTTTCTCCAGCCCCTGGGTCAGTTCGTTGATCTGATGGGCATATTTTAACACTTCCTTTCCTTTCTCCGTGAGCGCTACTGTATGGTTGATTCTTTCAAACAACAGCGAATTCAATTCTCTCTCCAGCTGCTTGATCTGAAAAGATACGGTTGACTGGGAATAACCTAATTTTTCTGCCGCCTTTGTAAAACTATTTAACTCCGCCACGTAAATAAAGGTTGTTAAATTTTTAAGATCCAATTTTCTTTCTCCACATCTATTTTTTCGATCTATGTTATTATCTTTATCGGTTTTACAGATACTTAGTTCTACTATATACTGAGAACAAATGGCATGTAAAGGAGTATTTTCAAGATGAATGAAAATTTTTGTGCAAATGAAATCGTAAGGTTGATCAACGTTATTTATCAATTTCTGTGGGGAGATCTGATTTCCATCCCTCTGCCCGGCGGAAGTTCCCTGGGACTGTCCTTATTGGTTATTTTGTTGATTCCTTCCGGCATTTATTTCACCATACGCACAAAATTTCTGCCCTTCCGTTTTTTTCCGGAAATGCTCAAGATCACCGCTGAAAAAAAAGTATCCTCCCGCAAAGGCGCCATTTCCGGCGTCCAGGCACTGATCATTTCCACTGCGACCCGAGTAGGCATGGGAAATCTGGTTGGCGTTGTTGCGGCAATTTCCTTAGGCGGTGCAGGGGCTGTTTTCTGGATGTGGGTTACGGCGCTGCTTGGCTCTTCCACCGCTTTTGTAGAGGCAACTCTGGCACAGCTATATAAAGAAAAAGATCCCCTGTACGGGGGCTACAGAGGCGGTCCTGCTTACTATATTCATCATCTGTTTATGAAAAAAGACAGCAAGCGGAAGCATTCCGTAATTGCTGCCCTGTTTGCTGTCTCCGGCTTAATCTGCTGGTGCGGCATCAGTCAGGTGATCGGCAACTCCGTCTCCTCCGCTTTCGCCAACGCCTTTCAAATTCCGCCCCTTTATACTACCATCCTTCTTGTGTTGATTGCCGCCGTGATTGTACTGCGTAAAAATGCCACAGTAAAGGTATTGAACGTGATCGTTCCCATTATGGCAGGCTTATATTTTCTGATCACATTATTCATTATTATGAAAAACGCTGCCCTTCTGCCCTCTGTTTTTCAACAGATCTTCTCAGAGGCATGGGGCTTGCGCCAGGCGGCAGCCGGCGGGATCGGCGCTGTTATCATGAATGGCGCAAAACGCGGGCTGTTTTCCAATGAAGCAGGCTCCGGCTCCGCTCCCTGCGCCGCCGCTGCCGCCGACATTGACCATCCGGCAAAAGAAGGGCTCCTTCAGGCTTTCGGCGTATTTATCGATACCATCGTGATCTGCAGCTGCTCCGCAATGATCATGCTCCTGACCCCTGCCGGGCTTACCGGCGGGCTTGCAGGCATGGATCTTCTCCAAACTGCCATGGATTATCACCTTGGCTCATTCGGCGTGATTTTTATTGCTGTGATCTTGTGGCTTTTCAGCTTTTCCACTTTCATCGGCATTCTCTTTTATGCCCGTCCAAACATTGCTTACCTGTTCGGCGACAACTGGCTTTCCCAGACTCTGTACAAGCTTGTTGCGCTGGTTATGCTGTTTATCGGCGGCATGGCGGCATACACCTTTGTGTGGGATTTAGGCGATATTGGAATCGGTTTGATGACCATTTTCAACATGATCGCTTTATTCCCCATGTCCCGCCAATGCCTGGATTCTCTCAAAGATTATGAAAAGAATCATATGCACAGACATTGATCAAATCTGCTCCGCCTTTTGAGGCTTCTTTCTAAGAAGAATGCAGATTGCCGCTAAAAATACGATGGTAACGGCAAGACCTCCCTCCGGCCCGAAAGCGCCGCCGTTTATAATGCCCTTATCTTCCGCCGCTGTGCTACTGAATACAGTACATTTTACAGCCATACCGCTTACCTGAAAGCCATAAAAATTGCCCTGCACCAAATTCCAAATACTGTGGAATGCGCCGATCCCCCAGATGCTTCCCCGCTTAATAAAGTACAGGGAAGCCACTACGCCAAATAAAGTTAAGTTAATAAAAGCCAGAACATCGATTCCATTATTCAATAAATGTAAGCAGGCAAAAATCAGTGAATTTGCCAAAACTGCTGCCCACATGGAATATCGCCTTCCAAGGGAGGTCATGAAATATCCCCGGCAGACCACTTCCTCCGCCATTCCCTGAATCATAAATCCTATCAGGAACAGCAAAAACATCCCCAAACTGAAATCCGGCGATACACCGTTTATTTTTGCGGCGCCTGTTAACACACAGATCAGAACAACCGCCGAAAACGCAATAAATCCTGCCGCCAAGCCCATAAGATATTCTTTTCCCGCTCCCTTTCGGATAAATCCAAGGGTGTCCGGTTTTCTCTTCTGGATCAGCCTGCAAAACAAAATAGGTATCACGATCATTCCAATATTGGAGAACAATGATAAAACTGCAAAGGCATCGGAGCTTACTGCCAGCCTTGTTGCTTCCATTATTTTTGCATAGTCCCCTGACGCCACCGCAGCCTGATACTCCGGGTTCATGGCAAGCAGCGGCATTTCTCCGGGTAATAAAATCAGCGACTGAGCAATGCCTATTACGATAAAGACCGCAATAAAAATTAACATTTCCAGAAACCAGTTTAAGCCTTTTTGCTTTTCCTGGGCTTTGATCACCGCTTCGGGTTTTTCAAGCTTCAAATCTAAGAATGGAATATTCATATTATTTTTCCCCCTTTTTATTGATGACGTTTCTATTATAAGGAAATATTTTCCATAATTCAAATATTATTTGGATAAGTTTGGGGATTGGTGGCGGATTGGTGGCGGTTCAGTCCGATGTTTCGGGCCGGTAGTATGGATGACTGGGAGCGGATGGAAGGGGCATAAAGCTTTGGGGTTCAGCGCCGGTCTTAAAATCGGACTAAACTGTCAGGAGATCGATTGAGAGGGTATCATATTGTGATGGCAAATGGTCAATCTCCTTCCATAAGAGGCAATGCCGATCACTCTTTTGGAATATGATACTTTGGGTGGGATAAAAAGAATATCCTGTATTTGAAAGTTGTTATGATTTGCGGGTATAGTAATTTGGTTCAGGTTGGTAACGCCCAGGTCGCTGCCGCCTTGTCCGGTATAGCCCATAATCAGGGATAAGCGTTTGGCAAGTTTATTTTGATAACAGCCATATGTCTGCATTAAGATGCCGTCCAACAGGGTGGGAGGAAGCAGTGTCATGCATAGGAGGACAAAATACCTGGCGTTTTTGTTCTTGATTTTTTGGCGGATCTTTCTGTGGACTTTTCGTTGGTTTTCCACGAAGGATTTTCGGCAGCGGTATCGGTATTTTATAGTAATGCCTGAGGTCTGATTTGACATTCCGTTGTCGTCTTCTCTGACGCTTACGGGAATTCCCGCGGATTTACATTCCGGATGGGCTTTCAGTAAACCTGTGATGATGCAGCTGTTTATGGTGACGCCGCCTGTACAATGGTTTTTCACTTCCTGGACTTTACAGGTTTTTATTTCAATCTGGGAAGAATATGTTTCCCAGTATTTTTTATGGATTCTGTCATAGTCCTCCCAGGAAAAGCTTCTGCCCTGTTTTCGCCATTTGCGATTTAAGTTTTTGATTGCCAATTTTATGGGCAGCATCAATTTGGCTCTTTTTTCAAGAAATTGACGATCCATCAGGGTCATTGGCTTATAGGCTAGTTCTACGCCGTCCAAACTGTCCACAATGTCGTTTATAAAAATCAGCATGGATTTGCCGTCTCCAGCCAGATGGTGAGCGTGGATCAGCAGTATGGTCTGGGAGCTTTCCTCTGTCATAAAGGTTCTGACCAGTTCTCCGTCTTTCAGATCAAAGGGTCTCTTTTCACTTTTCTGCAAAATGTTTTCCCAACTGTCCTCCTCACGGGAAAACCTGCATCCGCTGTCTTCCATTTTCTCATACCAGGCGGTTCCATCCTCATCCAGCATGATTTTTGACATGGTGGCTTCATTTGCCTGATACGCTTTCCTCACCGCCTGTTCCGCCTCCGCTTCCGGTATGCAGCCTGATATTTTTACGATCATTGCAATGTATACGTTGGGTTCAAACAGATTCGCGCGCTCTGAACTGATATACTTTTTCATTCTTCCTCCAGATATTTTCCGATTCCAGCCATCCATATTTTCATCACCAGCCTCTGGGGCATCAGCTTCACGTTCATATGCTGGCACTTTACGTACAGGGAACATACCGACATGTCCTTTCCCTTCTTTGCATCCTTCATTGCCTGCGCCGCGACCCGTTCTGCCGAAACCAAACCCGGAAATTTCACCTTTCTTCCGTTGATTTCTTTCTGTAAAAGCTCCGTATCGATCCATCCCGGACAAACCGCAGTAGCTGTAATCCCTGTTCCCTGCAATTCCACGTTAAGCGCCCTGGAATAGTTTCTCTCAAACGCCTTGGAGGCGGCATACAAATTGATATACGGATTAGGTTGAAAAGCAGATGCGGAGGAAATATTTAAGATCCTGCTCCCCTCTTCCATATAGGGAATGCACAGGCTGCTCAACAACACCGGCGCTTTGCAGTTCACGTTGATGGTTTGATGAATTTCCTCCACAGAAAACTCCCTGTAGCTTCCCATTTTAGCCATTCCGGCATTATTGATCAAATACCTCACCTGTGGCAGGCGCGTCTTAAGCGCTTCTTCTACCCTTTTTATTCCTTCCCGGCAGGATAAATCGGCAGCCATCGGTATCACTTTTTCCCCATACTGCTCCCGTAGTTTGAAAAGACTTTTCTCATTTCTTGCAATAGCCCAGATTTCATCCAATTCCTCTTTCAAAAGTTCTTCCAGAAAAGCCCTCCCCAGTCCTCCTGTTGCCCCGGTTAAAATAGCTGTTTTTTCTCTGTTTTCTTCCATTCAATTATCCTTTCCGTACGGTTCTCTCCAAATCTTCCACAGAAATCATTTCATATTCCGTTGTAAAGAGTCGTTTCAGGGAATACAAATAAACAACACCCCAGTAGTAGTCCGCCAGTTTCATGCCGGAACCCTCCGCCATGGTCTTTTCCCTCTGTCCCTGCTCAATCAGCTTCGCCGTATATTCATACAGCTCCGTCTGATAGATGGTTTCTTCCGAAGAATACGCCTGGTTTTTCTCCAACAGCATCTGTGTGTTCAAAGCCACCATTGCGGCAAAGCTTTCATCTTCCTTAAGGCGTTTCATAACCGTTTCTGACAGAATGCGCAGTTTCTTTGCCGCCGAAATGGGCAGATTGGTAAGCCGCTTCATCCGCTTTAGCATCTGACCGTAATTCGTAAGCTTTAATATTTCCCGAAATAACTCCTCCTTGGATTCAAAGTATACATAAATTGTCCCCTGGGCAATTCCTATATTTCTGGACAGATCGCTGATTTTCGTTCCGGCAAAACCATTTCTTGCAAAGTAAAGCAGGGACTTTTGCAAAATCGTATTTCGCATTTCTTCCCTTATCTCCTGGCATCGTTCTTTGGACTTTGGCATAAGTGTCTCCTTTTATTGAATGAATTTTTATTCATTAAAAGTATAGCACATGACTTTTACATTGTAAAGTATGTCATTCTTCTAATACCTTGTTAATTTCATTTTGATACTTATCCTGATATCTGGCAGGTATATTCCCATTGCCATCAGCGTTTTCCAAGACAATATAATACTGAGAATTCCACATCTCTAATGACTTTAGTCTAACCAAATACTCATACTCTTCATCTCCTTCACATATAATACATATTTTAATCTGTGGACTTATAGAGGAAGGAAGTCTATTCTTCATCCATACTTCCTCCTTCCTTGTTTCCCTTTAAGTCAAGCAAAAAATAGATCAACTCAGGATCTGGCAGTGCTCCTAACACCCCTTTTCGATACTTTTCCATGATATCCGTTGTATCTCTGATACCCTCTTGGGCTGTAAAATCTGCTAAAGAATATACATAAACTCCCTCTTCATCCTTATGAACAAACCAAATCTGTTCTTTCCGAAGCATTTTTTTACAATCCATTAAATTGATATCATGCACAGTAAATATTAACTGCGCATCCCTGTTTAATTCATTATTGAACATGGCAACAATAGCTCTGGTAAGTTTAAAGTGAATGCTGCTATCCAATTCATCCACTACCAGAATTCTCCCCTGTTCAATTCCCTCAATAATATAACTTGCAAGTGCCGCAATCTTCTTTGTTCCGGTAGAATCGAATAACATGCTGGGAACCTGAACTCCTTTGTAGGTAGAAACCAAGCGAATTTGATCCATTATCTTATCTGGAATGTCCAAAACTTTTTCCTCCGGTCTTTCTTCGCTCCTTTCGAAATTCACCTTAATATCATCCATGTCTACATATTCAAAGTTTTCCATATATAAGTCAGCATTTTTTATAAATGAAACAATCTTTTCCTGTAATCTATTTTCATTTTTCATAAGTTCAATAGTCTTCTTTATTGGAATATTATTCATATTAATAATATCTATTTTTGAAGCAAAATTTAATAAAATTTTCTTCATTTCTGCAAGCTTTATGAACTTACCGACATCAACTAAGTAAATCAAAATATTATTCTGCGCTACTAACGACATCATTGCTAACATATCTTCGTCAATACAGCTATATTCCTGTTTTTCATTATCTTTTAAAAGCCATATCTCCTCTCTTTCATTTCCATATTGATCTTTAAAAATCTGTGAAAACCTCTCATACAAATATTCTTTTTTTGAAGTATTGTATTTAAAATCATATGAAAACTCTTTTCCATCAGCCAAAAAAGTAACCCCTAATTCATATATTGGATCATTCGTAAATATATTTGCCATTGCCGTTGATTTCTTATCCAAAAGAACGTTTTGAATGGCGCGGATGCATCTGACTAAACAGGTTTTACCTGCATTATTTGGTCCATATATCCCTGCCACCTTCAAAATATTAAAGTTATTTTCTCTATGCACATTGGTAGCAAACTTCTTATTTCTCATATCCGCTTTCATTGATAAAGCAACTTGTTCTGCAAATGAAAATACATTTTTTGCTCTAATCTCTATAATCATGTTCTAATCTCTCTCCAATTTATTCTATTTCTTTTTAATATCATTATATCACTTTATATTTTTTATGCAATTATTTTGCATTAAAAATATAATTTATTTTTCTGTTATCCTAAATTCACATCATCCCTTTCCATCCACCATAATTGAAATGCTTCCGACTGCTTCTCCTCCTGTTGATGTTCTGATTTCCATCACACCGTCCACATTTCCTCTGCCCCGAGCAAAAATCATCTTCATGTTCTCCGCATGGGAAAATGTTGCCCCGCCTGCTACGGTAAGATGGCAGCATATCCGTACCGGATACATCCCTATGGATTAAAAACCTGTTTCTGCATTACAATTTCCTCCTGTCATTTAATTTGGCATATACGTATGTATCTTTCCAAATTGCTTCCCCAGCTTCATCCTTCCAGAAATATACGTTTTTCCTAAAATGAGCTTCACGTTGAAAACCTAACGTTTCCAGTAGTTTCCAGGACTTCTCATTGTTTGGGTCACATTCTGCATATATCCTATGTACGCCATTTGAAAACGCCCGCCGGGTCAAAGCCTTGCAGCCCTCAGCAGCATAACCGTTCCCCCAATAATTTCGGTTAAATACATACCCTATTTCCAGTGCTTCAAATTCACGCTTTCCCATATATATATTTCCGATCATCTTATGGGTATTTTTCAATTCAACAGCAATCATTTCCTCTGTACCAATGCGCCATTCAAGATTTTCTTTTGTTTCTTCAAATGTCAGCGGTTTATATGGTTCGTATTTCACAACTTCTTGGTCAGATAAGTATTCAAATAGATCCTGCATATCTTCTTTTTTGTATCTTCTTAAAATCAATCTCTCTGATTCTTCTACGATTATTTTGTTCTCCATCTTCTTCTCCCCTTACTTATATTTTTGTCTGGCTTTCCGCCTTTACAAAATAGTATAAACCATATTCACGTTGATAGGGATTTATTTTTCTTTTATAATAAAAGATTTCGCTTTCATTTGAAAGAAAGCGGATTTATAATAAAGCAGAGATAAATTAAATGACGGAAAATTCAGAGTAACAAGGAGCAGCGTTATAGTGAAAAGAAAGTATTTCATAGATAATTTAAGATGGATGGCGATCTTGTTGCTGTTTCCATTCCATGCCTCGCAAATTTGGAGCGGCGGCGAATACGCTGGATTTTATATTTGGTCACACACGAATACTGCTCTCTATCTGTTCTCTACAGCGGTGTATCCATGGTATATGACCCTTTTATTTGTCATTGCAGGCATAAGTTGTAAATACTCTCTCCAAGTAAGAACAAACAGACAGTTTATCATGGAACGAATAAAAAAATTACTTGTTCCGTTTTTATTTGGATTGCTTACGCTTGTTCCTGTAATGACTTATATAGCGGAAATATTTTTTAATGGATATACAGGCTCCTATTTACAACAATATACCCTGTTTTTCTCAAAGGAAACTGATCTGACAGGATATCATGGAGGATTTACACCCGCACATCTTTGGTTTTTGCTGTATTTGTTTGTTATTTCACTGATATCGGTTTTCATTATTTCTTTCCAAAAAAAGTATTTGAGCAGCTTAAAAATTGACCGTTTACCGTATTTCTGTATTATTTTTTTATTTGCTCCTGAATGGATATGTCTATATATTTTGAATATAGGCGGAAAAAGTTTAGGGCAGTTTTTATTATTATTTCTGCTCGGATACTATATTCTTTCGGAGGAAAAAATTCTGCATAAATTACAGCAGTACAGATTTGTAAGCCTTGTACTATTCATAATGTCAGGCAGTCTATACGCTTATTTGTACTGCCTGGAAAATGTCCGAAACGTATTGATGGATGGGCTTTATATATTTTACGGCTGGATGGGAATCATTACCTTGATTGGCATAGGACAGTCAAAACTGAATTTTTACAATCGTCTCAGCAATTATCTGACACATGCATCTTTCTCTGTTTACATTATCCATATGCCAATTTTAGTTGTGACAGGATTTTTCGTATTGAAATTACCCATAGGAATAGCAGGACAATTTTCGTTGATTGTGTTGATCTCATTTGCCGAAACATTTTTAGTATATGAAATCATAAAAAGAATTCCTGTCTTACGATTTTTTCTTGGAACAGGGAAGAAAAAACTATGAAAAAATTTCTCTTAAAAATCCCACAACCATTGAGATTGTGGGATTTTTCATGTCTTTCATTTTTCTTAAACAATTCCCTGTGCCGTCATTGCATCAGCAACTTTCAGGAATCCGGCAATATTTGCGCCAGCCACGTAATTGCCTTCCATATTGTATTTCTTTGCAGCTTCATCCATGCTATGGAAAATATTCACCATAATGCCTTTCAGCTTGCTGTCTACCTCCTCGAAGGTCCAGCTCAGTCTTTCGGAGTTCTGGCTCATTTCCAGAGCGGAGGTTGCCACACCGCCTGCATTTGCCGCCTTACCGGGTGCAAACAGAACGCCGTTTGCCTGAAGGTACTCTGTGGCTTCAATGGTGGTAGGCATGTTCGCGCCTTCCGCCACTGCAATACAACCGTTTGCCACCAGTGCTTTGGCATCGTCCAGCAAAAGCTCATTCTGCGTTGCGCAGGGAAGCGCCACGTCACATTTGATGCTCCATACGCCTCTGCCCTCATGATATTCTGCGCTTGATCTTGCCGCTGCATATTCCGTCAATCTTGCACGCTTTACTTCCTTTACTTCCTTCAAAAGCGCCACATCGATGCCCTCCGGATCATACACCCAGCCTGTGGAATCGGAAACCGTTACCACCTTAGCGCCTAACTGCTGTGCCTTTTGGCATGCATAGATCGCTACATTTCCGGAACCGGAGATCACAACGGTCTTTCCCTTCAGGTCGTGTCCGTTGCACTTTAACATTTCCTCTGTGAGGTACAAAAGACCGTATCCGGTAGCTTCCGTTCTTGCAAGAGATCCGCCGTAGGATAAACCTTTTCCGGTAAGAACTCCTTCATATACGCCCTTGATTCTCTTATACTGTCCATACATATAGCCGATCTCTCTTGCCCCTGTTCCGATATCCCCTGCAGGAACGTCTGTATCGGCTCCTATGTATTTACTTAGCTCTGTCATAAAGCTCTGGCAGAATGCCATAACCTCTCTGTCCGACTTACCCTTGGGATCAAAATCTGAACCGCCCTTGCCGCCGCCAATGGGAAGCCCTGTCAGGGAATTTTTAAAGATCTGCTCAAAACCAAGGAACTTAATAATACCGAGATTTACACTGGGATGTAATCTTAAGCCTCCCTTGTAAGGTCCGATAGCGCTGTTGAACTGCACACGGAAGGCGTTGTTTACCTGAACCTGTCCCTTGTCATCCACCCAGGGAACTCTGAACAACAGCTGTCTTTCAGGAGTAACCAGCCTCTCCAGAAGCGCATCCTTTCTGTATGCCTCTTCGTTCGCCTCGATCACTACTCTCAGGGATTCCAGAACCTCTTTCACTGCCTGGTGAAATTCCGGCTGCGCAGGATTCTTATCCACTACCATTTGAAACACTTCATCAACATATGACATACGATATGTCCTCCTTTTAGTTTAGTATAATTGTAGTACAGTATCATTGTATACAATGTATTATATAACGTCCTTTCCAAAATCTCAAGACACTTTAAGCAATTAAATTGTAAAAGTTTTATTTTCGCTGCATTTCATACCGGCATCAGGGTTTGGGAAGCAGCGTCGGGCAGAAAGGACTTATGGGAGGGAACCGCAGGGCGCAGGATCACGTATAGGGATTCAGGGCTTTGGCGAGAAATCGGTCATTTCACTTACGGAATGGCAGAACATCCAGGGTGATTCCGCCACGGATGGCGATCGAGTAGGGGAGATTAAATCTCCCC
>CAMWCA010000043.1 GCA_947172705.1 uncultured Lachnospiraceae bacterium | reverse complement strand
GCCCCTTATTTCCAGCCCCAATGCCATACCTGACGCCCAGTAGATCTCTCATGTGCGCATTTTCATAAGCCTTGACTTTTCTCTCTGTAAAATATACAATTCATATTAATAAAGTCGGAATTGTGTGAAGAAACGGAGGGAGAAGTATATGAAAATATCTACCAGAGGAAGATATGCTTTAAGGCTGATGTTGGATTTGGCGGTTTATAACACAGGAGAACCCATCAGTTTGAAAGATATTGCCAGAAGGCAGCAGATTTCGGAAAAATATTTGGAACAGATCATCTCTCTTTTGAATAAAGCAGGGTTTGTGAGAAGCGTGCGGGGCGCCCAGGGAGGCTATATGCTGAAAAGAGATCCTGCCGAATATACGGTGGGGATGATCTTAAGGCTTACAGAAGGAGACTTGGCACCGGTAAGCTGTGTCGGTGCGGAAAGCGTGATGTGTGAGCGTATGCAGGAGTGTGTGACGGTCCGGGTTTGGAAACAGATCAATGACGCGGTGAATCAGGTGGTGGACAGGATTACGCTGGCGGATATGGTGGGATGGCAGCAGGAGAAGGCGGATCAGTATAGTATTTGAGGACGGAACAGCAGGGTAAAATCCCCAATCTGTCATGCGGTATCAGAAAGGGTATAAAAGAATTTGCGGTCGCTCCATTGCACCAGGCATTGCGATGAGCCTCTTAAAACGAAAATCATGTCAGCAATGACTTCCATGATTTTTGAGTCTCATCTCCATGGTGCAAAAGTCGTTCCCACAAGATTCTTTTATACCCTTTCTGATACCACATGACAGATTGGGGATTTTGCTTTCATAGCTATAGGATAAAACTATAGCTGGTGTATGCTTTTAGGTATTGGACAAATGAAGGATATTATTTTATGATGATTTCATAGTAAACAGATAGGAAAAATAAAATTAAAAAGTAGCAGAATATACTGCGGAAAGAGGGAGATTATGAAAAAAACATATGCAGAAAGAAATTTGAAATTTGAAACCCTACAGCTTCATGTGGGGCAGGAGCAGGCTGATCCGGTAACGGATGCCCGCGCTGTTCCCATCTATCAGACTTCATCCTACGTGTTCAGAGACTGCGAACATGCGGCGGCAAGATTCGGACTCAGCGATGCAGGCAATATTTACGGAAGGCTGACCAACCCCACGGAGGATGTTTTTGAGCAGAGGATCGCAGCTTTGGAAGGGGGCGTGGCAGCGCTTGCAGTGGCGTCGGGAGCGGCGGCAATTTCCTATACCATTCAGAATCTTGCCCATAGCGGAGAACATATTGTAGCGGCTAAAAATATTTATGGGGGCACCTACAACCTTCTGGCACATACTCTGCCGGAGTATGGTATTACCGCCACATTTGTAGATCCTTTTGATTATAAGGAAGTGGAAGCTGCCATACAGGAAAACACAAAAGCGGTGTTTATTGAGACTTTGGGAAATCCCAATTCAGATGTGGTGGATATCGAAAGGCTGGCTGAAATCGCTCATGCGCATAAAATTCCCCTTGTGATCGACAATACCTTTGCAACCCCTTATCTGGTACGCCCCATAGAGTATGGCGCAGATATTGTAGTGCATTCTGCAACCAAGTTTATTGGCGGGCACGGTACGACCATCGGCGGTGTGATCATAGACAGCGGAAAGTTTGATTGGGAGGGAAGCGGCAAATTCCCCTCACTTACGGAACCCAATCCCAGCTATCACGGCATAAGCTTTACGAAAGCGGTGGGAGCGGCGGCTTTCGTGACAAAGATCCGCGCTATTTTGTTGCGGGATACCGGAGCAACCTTGTCTCCTTTCCATGCCTTTTTCTTCCTCCAGGGGTTGGAAACTCTGTCTCTGAGAGTGGAGCGGCATGTGGAAAATGCGTTAAAGGTGGTAGATTACCTTAAGAATCATTCTCAGGTTGAGAAAGTACATCACCCTTCCGTTACGGATGATCCGGAGCAGCAGAGGCTTTATAAAAAGTATTTTCCCAATGGAGGAGGATCTATCTTCACATTTGAGATTAAGGGGGACGCTGAGAAGGCGAAGAATTTTATTGATAATCTGGAACTTTTTTCCCTTCTTGCCAATGTGGCGGATGTGAAATCATTGGTGATCCATCCTGCTTCTACTACTCACTCTCAGTTAAGCGAAAAGGAATTGGCGGATCAGGGGATTAAACCTAATACCATTCGATTGTCTATTGGAACGGAAAATATTGATGATATTATTGAGGATTTGGAGGAGGCGTTTCGCGCCGCCCGATAAGGGCGCGCAAGCTATTGCCTGACGCCCTTAAAAGTCTTAATAAATAAAACCGCGGCAAGAACAGTGGAAAGAGTGTCGGCTACCGGCTGCGCCCATATAAGTCCCGTCATTCCCAAAACAGCTTTCAGGATAAACAGGGCGGGGATAAAGATAATTCCCTGCCTGCTTAAGCTGATAATGAGGGAAGCTGTGGCAGCGCCCATTGCCTGCAAAGCGTTGACAAGAACATAAAATAAACCAAAGAGGAAACCTGTTGTCAATAAAATACGGGAAAACTGTACAGCATGATGGAAAGCGGCGGTATCCGATAAAAATCCACTGACGATCTGCTCCACAAACAGGTAACAGAGCAGCGTCAGGATAATGCCCAGAAGCAGTGCAGACAGAACCGAGAATTTGAGAACCGCTTTGAAACGATCCCATAGTCTGGCGCCTACGCAGTAGCCCAGCAGGGGTTGTATGCCCTGCCCCAATCCCATGCAGATCATACCGGTGATAATGACAACTTTCATGGCGACGCCCATTCCGGCGATAGCCATATCCCCATATTCCGCCATCTGGCTGTTGATTATGACCTGGGAAACGCTCATCAGAATGGAACCTAATGCCGCGGGAATGCCAATTGCAAGAACATTGCGGCATATCTTGTCTTTAACGGTAAAATCTTTGAGGCTGACGCTTAAGCTCGATTTTCCCCGGAGAAAATAGCCGATATAATATCCGGCACCCACTACATTACCGATTACGGTGGCGATTGCCGCGCCGGCGATATTCCATCCAAAGCCAAGGATCATAATGGGGTCAAGGATTACGTTTAAAAGATTGCCCAGAAGCTGCCCCATCATGGCATTGCCGGAATTTCCTTCGGCACGGATTACATTGGAATAACAATTGGAGATCAGCACAAAAGGTCCGCTGCAAGTGACAATGGTGAGATAGGTTTTGGCAAAATTCCAGGTATCGGGGCTTGCTCCGATCAGTGATAAAATTGGATTCATAAAGATTAAGAATAATGCAGCTATAACGATTCCTACAAGGACGCAGCTCCACATACAAAAAGAACATACCTTTCTGGCATAATCTTCTTTTCCTTCACCCAGTGCACGGGAAATGACAGAGGTGCCTCCGATGCCCCAAATGGTTCCCAATGCCATAAACACCAGAAAAACGGGGGTTGCAAGGGAAACTGCCGCAACCTGCAGCGCGTCATGGGTTTGACCGATAAAGAAAGTGTCGGCTAAATTATAGACCAGAACCATGAGCATAGCGGCAATTGCCGGCAGGGCGTTTTTGAGCACTGCGTGAGAAACTGGTGCTTTATGAAACACTTCCATAGATTTTTGTTGATTCATTTTGATTCCTCCTTTAAATAATTGCTAACGATCAAAAGCTAGCGATTGATATATACATTTTTTTATCTGCATGATGCAGTGCAGCAAGCAGATTTTATAGTTTCTTCGTCTGATGATATATTTCTTCCAACAGAGAGAATAGTTGCTTTGTTTCTTCTATAGAAAAGTTTTCCAGAAGTTTCTTTTCCGTATATTCCATATCCTGTTCTGCCTCATGGCAGTATGTTTCTCCCAGAGGAGTAATTTCCACATATTTAATTCGTTTATCGTCCTTGTCTCCGGAAACAGTGACAAGTTTTTTATGCTCTAAACGGGAAATCAATCCGGCAGTAGTGGATTGGGCAAGGGACAGCCGCTTTTCCAACTCCTTAAAAGTAAGTTTTCGAGAGGGAGTGTTTATGATTTCGATTAAAACAAGCATTTGGGAAAGGGTAATATCCCGTTCCTTCAATTGATTATTTACTCTTTTGTCCATGGAGTTGTTTATTTGGCGTATCAGCAGCCCGCAATTTTGTTCTTTCAAGATTATTCCTCCAATCCGGGAAAAGGATAGCATAATTCTTTCCAAAAGTCAATACCATGCGATTAAATATTGCTTTTGCCGTAGGGAACGGATATACTAAAATTATAAATTTATTGAAGGATTTAAATGAAAATTCGGAGGCAGAGCATGATCAGAAAATTCAAAGATACCGACATAGACGCGGTTATGGCTATTTGGTTGAATGCAAATATAGAAGCCCATTCTTTTATTGCTCCTGAATATTGGAAGGGGCATTTTGACGAGGTAAAAGAAATGCTTCCCCAGGCGGAGATTTATATATCAGAAAACAGTCATGCGGTGGACGGCTTTATTGGTTTGACGGAAGATTATATTGCCGGGATATTTGTAGATCGGCAGGCAAGGGCAAAGGGGATCGGAAGCGAATTGCTGGATTATGCCAAGAAAAAACGGGAAAGATTGAGTTTACAGGTCTACAAGAAGAATGCATCAGCGGTAAATTTTTATTTAAATCGGAATTTTAAAGTAGCTTCCGAGTCGCTTGATGAACAGACAGGAGAAGCAGAATACAATATGCTTTGGGAAAGGCGGGGAAGGCTATGACACGGGAAGAAATGAAAAGTCTGCGGGAATTGAAAAAAGCAGTGGAAAAAGACTTTTTAAAGCCGGTCAGTAAACGGCATGGCTACAAAATAATCAGCGGAATTCCCTATCAGATTCGAGGAGAGTGGCTTTATACGGTTTTTGTGTCAACCTTGCTCAATGAAATCCGCATGGTGATTAACGTAAAGCCCATTGCGCTGGATAACACATTTTGGGAAGTTTTTGAGATGAAAGAGGAAGCAGAAAAACAGCCCTTTAGTTTTCACGTAATCGGAGCCTTTGTTCCATACAGCTTTTGGCTTGAAGACTGGCGAGAACCGATTGTATCGGCAGAACAGGCAGAGGTCGTGCTGGAACTGGCTTTTACAGAAGCAGATGAAAAAATTGCAGCATATTGTGAAGAGATAAAGACCATCCCGGATTATAAAAAATTGGTTCAAAATCATGAACCTGTCAATCATTTGAATTGTATGCTTTGCGATATTGTGATGGGGGACTATGGGAGTGCCATGGCAAAAGCGGAGGAAGAACTTTCACAGAACCATCATGGAGGCTTTGCCAGCGTGGAAGGCGGAGATATTTACGAATATGTACAGCGATATTGCGCAAAAAAGTTATAATGCTCTTATGCGCTCTTGTTGACATCATTTCTGAAAATGTTATCATAAAAGTAACAGGTATTTTGGCAATATAATGTAACAGGAGGACAAGGATAAATAAATTGCCTGATAGCAATTTATTTATCCCGGAATTTGTGTTGAAGCGTCACAAATTCCAAGATGGCAGAGCGAAATCTGACATTTCGCTCGCCGCCTCAGCGCAAAACGCTTCGGGATGGAGGAAAGCATGAAATATGTAATTTTGGGCGGGGTTGCTGCCGGAACGAAGGCGGCGGCAAAGCTAAAACGTCTTGACCGTCAGGCGGATGTGGAGATTTTTACAAAAGGTGAGGATATTTCCTATGCAGGCTGCGGACTGCCCTATTATATCGGCGGCGATATTCCTTCACGGGAAGGACTGATCGTAAATTCTCCCCAGAAATACGCGGGTCTTACAGGTGCCCGGGTTCAGACGGGCTGCGAAGCCATCGGGCTTGACAGCGCAGGAAAGCAGGTATCCATACGGCGCATGGATGGAACCGTATTTACGGAAGGCTATGATAAACTGATTATCGCTACCGGGGCGGTGCCTTTTGTTCCACCGGTGGAAGGGGTGGATCTTCCGGGGGTTTTCTGTGTCCGCACGCCGGATGACGCGGTGAGAATTCGGGCGTATGTGGAAGAAAATAAATGCCGCAGAGCCGTTGTATGCGGCGCAGGCTTTATAGGGCTGGAAGTGGCGGAAAATTTGGCGGCGCAGAAGGTGGAAGTGACGGTGATCGATGCCGCGCCTCAGGTGATGCCCAACGCCTTTGACCCGGATATGGCGGATTATGCGAAACGACAGTTAAAGGCAAGCGGGATGCGGGTTTTTACCTCCTTAAGCCTGAAAGGAATAGGCGGAAAGGAACATGCGGAGAGCGTGACCACAGATAACGGCGTATTGCCTGCGGATGTGGTAATTTTAGCCATCGGTGTCCGTCCGGCAACAGGCTTTCTGGCGGATTCGGGGCTTGAGATGGTAAAAGGCGCCATTGTGGTTGACGAGGATCTGAAGACCAATCTGCCCGATGTCTATGCGGCAGGGGACTGCGCCCTTGTGCGAAATGCAATGACAGGGCAGCAGCAGTGGTCGGCAATGGGTTCCACGGCAAATCTGGCGGCAAGAGCCATGGCAAAGAAATTCTACGGCGGGGGAAAGGGCTATGGCGGCTGTCTGGGAACCGGGGTGGTTCGGCTCCTTCCCACATTAAACGGCGGCAGAACAGGGCTTACCCAGACGCAGGCGGAAGCGGCAGGGTATGAGGCGGTATCGGTAGTGTGTATTTTGGATGATAAGGCGCACTATTATCCCGGCGCATCCTCCTTTATGGTAAAGCTTACCGCCGATGCCAAAAGCCGCAGAGTTCTTGGCATTCAGGTGCTGGGAGCCGGAGCGGTGGACAAAATGGTGGACATTGCAGTGACGGGCATTTCACAGGAAATGAAGCTGGAAGACTTTGACACCTTGGATTTTGCCTATGCGCCGCCTTTTTCAACGGCAATTCATCCTTTCGTGACGGCATGTTACATATTGGAAAATAAAATAGACGGTATTTTTGAAACCATGAGCCCGGCGGAATATGCAGCCGGTGCAGGGAAAGATTATACGGTTTTGGACGTACAGCCTGCGCCCGGCATTCCCAATGCCCGCTGGATTAATCTCTCAGCAGTCACACAGCCCATTGAAGGTCTGGAAAAGGATGCAAAACTTCTGCTTGTGTGTACCAAGGGAAAAAGAGGCTATTTCCTCCAAAACCGCCTGAAGGCGCTGGGATATACCAACACCCGGGTGTTGGAAGGAGGAGTGATGTTTAACGAAGTAAAGGTTCCACGCAATGGACAGAAGCTTTCCCCTGCCGATATCAAGCGGGTGAAGGCGCTTGGATGCCTGCAGGATAAGCGTTACGAGGACGTATTTAATGTGCGTGTGATTACCCGTAATGGTAAGATCACGGCGGAAGAACAGAAAAAGATTGCGGAAGCAGCGGAACGGTTTGGTTCGGGAGAGGTGACCATGACCACCCGGCTGACCCTGGAAATCCAGGGAGTTCCCTATGACGTTTTAGAAGAACTGATGGCATTCCTTAAGGAGGCGGGACTGGAAACGGGCGGAACAGGCTCAAAGGTTCGTCCGGTGGTATCCTGTAAAGGAACTACCTGTCAGTATGGTCTGATCGATACCTTTGAACTGTCCCAAAAGCTGCATGATCTGTATTTTGTGGGATATCATGACGTCTCCCTTCCTCATAAATTTAAAATTGCAGTGGGAGGCTGCCCCAATAACTGCGTGAAGCCCAATTTGAACGATCTGGGCATCATCGGTCAGCGGGTACCGGAAATCGACTTATCCAAGTGTCGGGGCTGCAAGAATTGCCAGGTAGAAAACAACTGTCCTATTCATGTCGCCGCCCTGGAAGATGGCAGGATCAGAATTGACGATGCGGCATGTAATCATTGCGGACGGTGTATTTCCAAATGTCCTTTTGGTGCGGTAAACGAATCAGCGGTGGGATATAAGGTATATATCGGCGGACGCTGGGGCAAGAAAGTGGCGGAAGGCCGTCCGTTGGATAAGATTTTTACTTCCCAGGAAGAGGTGATCGAAGTGGCGGAGCGTGCGATCTTATTCTTCAGGGACGAAGGGCTCTCGGGAGAAAGATTTGCAGATACCATCGCCCGGCTTGGATTTGATTATGTGCAGGATAAATTGCTGAACAGCCGGATAGACAGGGAGGAGATCTTAAAGAAAACGGTGGTTGGAGGCGCAACCTGCTGATAAAGATTGTAGAGAAAGAAGAAAAAGCGTAAACCCAAATTATGGGTCTGCGCTTTTTTCTTTCAGGCGCATTTTTAATTGTAAAGTCCGTTTTTTTGTCTCATATGGGTAAGTGTCGATTCGTTACGTTTAAGAGATAATTCACGATGAGATCTGCTTTTCTTCAAGCCGCCATTGTATATTATATGCAGTATCCGGAAATCCCGGAAGTTGGAGAATATCTGGCAGGAAGCAAGGAGGAGAAGAGCATGAAAGGACAATTTAGGCGGACGCATATTTTCGGAAAAGGGAAATGGCTGCTTTCGCTGTTGATCAGTTTAAGTCTGGCAGCAGTAGCGCTGCCGGATCAGGCAAGGGCGGAGACAACAGGGGGCTTGTGTCCACACCATACAGAACATACGGAAGACTGCGGCTATGTAGAGGCGGTAGATGCAGGGGAATGTACCCATGTACATGATGAAAACTGCGGTTACGCCGAGGCAAAGGAATGCAGTCATGAG
Organism: uncultured Lachnospiraceae bacterium; assembly: GCA_947172705.1. Lineage (GTDB taxonomy): Bacteria > Bacillota > Clostridia > Lachnospirales > Lachnospiraceae > Suilimivivens. Next base: position 20,707 of record CAMWCA010000043.1, on the reverse strand, counting down.
CACGATGAGGACTGCGGTTATGCGGAGGCAAGTGAATGCGTGCATGTACACGATGAGGACTGCGGCTATGTGGAGACAGGCGAATGCAGTCATGTGCACGATGAGGATTGCGGCTACGCTGAGGCAGAGGAATGCCGGCATGAGCATGACGAAAATTGTGGCTATGTTGAAGCGAAGGAATGCGGTCATGAGCACAATACAAACTGCGGTTATGCGGAAGGGAAAGAAGGAAGTCCCTGTAACTATGTTTGCAGAATCTGTCCCGTGCAGGAGTTGATTGATGGACTGCCTGAAGCGGATGAAATCACGGAGGAGAATATGGAAGCGGCAGCGGCGCAACTCACCGCTGTGGATAAAGCAAAAGAAGAATTAACGGATGAAGCAATGGCTGTTGCAAGCAGGGAGGATTATCCGATTTACGTTGCAGGAGTGAGAGTAACCAGCCTGAATGCCGACAATGTGCTGGAAGGCGATCCGGAAAATGATGGGAAGGTAAAATACGATCCCGATACCCAGACCCTGACATTGGATGGGGTAAATATTGTCTACACTTCATCATATGATGCCAATGCAATCAGGACGGTAAATAATACTACGGGAAGAACCGACCTGACAATTGAACTTTTAAATGAGAACAGGATCGTCAGCGAAACATCCTGTTCAGGGAGAGATGAGGATAAAAGGCGTGTTATTGACGCCTGTGACGATCTTACCTTTACAGGCAGCGGCAGCCTGGAAATTACCGGAACCGCATCTACAGCCGGTCCAATTATAACAATTCAAGCCGGAAGTGCCCTTAGATTTGAGAATACCACTGTGACAGCCATTGCAGGGGATTGCCCGTCAGAAAGCGGGGATTTTGACAGATCATGGGCGATCTGCGGAGAATCGGTTCAGATTACAGGCGGAAAGGTGACGGCAGTGTCCGGATGGGCGACGGACGCGGGAAGTTCGACTGGGATTACAACAGGGTGGGGCGATATTGTAATTTCGGATAATGCGGAAGTGATCGCACGTGCAGGCAGAGGAGAGAGTTCCTATGCACTTTCCACTGATGAAGCCATAAGTATCAGCAATTCCAAAGTTTCGGCTTTGGGCGGCGATGCGTCATACGCTTCCTATGGTATAGGAGCCGGAAGTCTTACAATCAGCAACAGCGAGATAGATGCGCAAGCGGGCGCCGGGGAAAGCAGTTACAGTGTGCCGATATATTGCGGCGGTGAGATGGCAGTAAACGACAGTACCGTTACCGCAAAGGGAGGAATTGCCGGGGCGGAATCCTATGGCATATCGACGGTGTCATTTGCTCTTAACGGCGGCAGCGTTCATGCCCAGGCAGGGGCAGCTGCAGACTGGAGCATTGGACTTTGGACGGAGAATGCCAATATATCCGCCGGCAGGCTTGTTGCCATAGCGGGGGAAGCGGCTGGGACAAACGCAATTACCTCTGCGCCAAACTTTATAAATGATTATAAGGTTACGGTAAAGGCAGGAACCAGCGAAGAGGATGCGAAAGTAATAGAAACTCCCGTGGAGGAAACCTACTGGGGCAATACATACGTTATCATTAAACCCTACCATAATCATGTATGGGCGGAGCAATGGACTTATGACGAGACAGACCACTGGCATATCTGTACAGGAGAGGACTGTGAAATAGTGGATTATGTGGATATGGAGGGATATGGAGCGCATATTTATGACGATGAATATGACGAGGACTGTAATATCTGCGGCGCAAAGAGAGACGCTTTGGCAAGACCTTCCTATAAGATCATCAAAGGCGCAAACAGTAAGTGGGTTTTAAACGATGACGGCAGTCTCAGCATTACAGGGAACGGTGACTTTGACAAGTTTGAAGGAGTCAGGGTGGACGATAAGCCGGTTGATGGAAAAGATTACACTGTTTGTTCCGGTTCCACTATTGTTGAACTGAAGCCTGCCTATTTAAACACCCTTGCGGCAGGCATCCATAGCATGGAGATCCTGTGGACGGACGGCAGCGCAAGTACGGAATTTACAATTGCCGAAAAAACTTTAAATACAGATGATGGCAATAGTGTCAACGGAGGCGGAAATACCGGTGAAGTCAACGGCAGCAATGGAGGCGGTAGTCATAACGGCGGTGACAGTAATGATGGCGGCAATGACAACAGCACGGACGGTACGCCTGCTAATAACGGTGTTGTAATCAGACAAACGGTTCCTGCAAATGGGGAAGCGTCGGCGGACAATGATAAAAAGGATGCAGTGCCGAAGACAGGCGAGGATGCATCGGCAGTCTGGGCAATTCTAATATTGGCAGTAGCGGGAGCAGGAGTGGTTCTCGCCGGAAGGGAACAAAGAGTTACAGGAAGATAACGGCAAAATGAAAAGGAAAAACGGTAACAGAAAAGGCGGGTTTATCCCGCTTTTTCTGCAAATAAGAAAACGAAGATGGAAAAAAAGAAGAAGGCTGCAAAATCTGATCTATTTGCTGTGTGTTGCAGTGTTTTTTGGCACTGTAATATGGTTTGCGGGATATGGAATTTCTACCGTATGGCAGGGCATACGAACCCGTAGAACTCAGGAAAAACTACAGGCGATCAGGGAAGAGGCGGTGGCGCCGGCGGAGCCTGAAATACAGTATGACAGAAACGGGCTTCCGGTAGCGGGTATCGATGCCGTTTTTGCCGAACTGTTTCAGGAAATGCCAATTACAAAACGGCATCCGGAGCCGGTCATTTTGTCCCAATATCAATCCCTGTATGAGACGAATCATGATATGGTGGGATGGCTGACCATTGAGGGAACGGTGATCGATTATCCTGTGATGCAGACGCCGGAGGATGAAAACTATTATCTTGATTTTGACTTTTACAGGCAGCCCAGTAAGAATGGCTGTCTGATTCTGGATGCGGACTCTGAGCCCGGGAAGGGCACAAAGACCCAGGGCTATGCAGGCGGAAAAGCGCCTTCCACGAATTTGATCATTCATGGGCATACCATGAAATCGGGAGATATGTTTGGTAATTTGAAGCTGTATGTAGATGAGGAATATGGAAAAGCGCACAGCGTCATTTCCTTTGACAGTCTATATGAGGAGCGGACATACGAACTGATTGCGGTGTTTTATTCTCAGGTATATTTTGAGAAAGATCAGGTCTTTAAGTATTACAATTTTTTCCAGGCGGATACGGAAGAAGAATTTCAGGATTGGTATGAGAATATCAAAGGAATGTCCCTGTATGATACCGGCGTGAGCGCAGAATTTGGAGATGAATTTATTACCCTTTCCTGCTGTTCTTATCAGGTGGAGGACGGGAGGTTCGTGGTGGTGGGGAAAAGGGTAAATGAAGATTAGAATGGTTTGAACATTTTTGGCATATATGTCAAAAATATTCAATATGGTATTGGAGTTTTTGGGATGGCGATATATAATTTGTTATGATAGAATTTATGAATATGCTGGAAAAAGCTTCATTTAAGTTGTTAAAGATGTCTATAAACAAAGCATTTTGAAAACAGGGGTACTGTGAAAAATCAGCTTGATAGCTGATTTTATCACATGGCTATTTGTGCCGGAGCGTCACAAATAAGCCCTGATGGCAGACGCAAATTTGAGATTTGCGTCGCCCCGTCGCGTAAACGCTCCGGAATGGAGATTCATATGATAGATGCAATTTATGACAGACGAAGTATAAGAAAATTTTCAACTACACCTATTTCGGAAAAGGATCTTACAGATATTATCCAAAGCGGAATAAAAGCCCCTTCTTCCAAAAACCGACAGCCCTGGAAATACATAGTGGTGCAGGGAAGAGCAAAGGAAGAAATGCTGAAGGCTTTTCGCCAGGGGATTGCAAGAGAAGAAAGGGGAGATGCCTTGCTGCCTGAAAGCAGGCAGCATATTGCAGGGGCAAAGTACACGGTTGAAATCATGGAGGAAGCTCCGGTGAGTATTTTGGTTGTAAATACATTAGGGAAGGAGCTTCTCTCCCAGTTGACGCCGGAAGAGCGCATTTATGATATCTGCAATATTCAATCCATCAGCGCTTCCATACAGAATATGCTGCTTGCGGCAACGGAAAAGGGAATCGGTAGCCTCTGGATATGCGACATTTATTTTGCATATGAGGAATTATGCCAATGGCTGAACTGCCACGGGCAGTTGATTGCAGCCGTTGCGTTGGGTTATCCAAAGGAATTTCCCAAAGAAAGACCCCGCAGGAAAATGGAGGATGTTGTTGAGTGGAGAAGCTGATATAGAGAGCCAAAGGGTTGTATGACACATGGAGAAATGAGGATGTCTGTAGAATATAAGAAATTAACAGAAAAGGAACTGGGAACATTCATAGAAATGAGAATCAATCAGCTGCGGGAGGAAGGAGCAACGGAGGATGTGGACTTAAGACCGGCTCTGGCGGATTATTATAACCGCCACATGGCGGACGGTACTTTTGTTGCCTGGCTGGCGGTTGACGGTGATAGAATCGTAGGGACAAGTGGAATGTCCTTTGTTGAGAAACCGCCCTGGTTTGGATGTCCCAGCGGTAAAATCGGTTTACTTTCCAGCATGTTTACTGCCAATGATTACCGCAGGCAGGGGATTGCAAGGACTCTGTTATCGCGGGTTGTAAACGAGGCAAGGGAATATGGCTGTGGCAGCGTTCAAATTACGGCTTCCAATATGGGAGTGTTGTTGTACACAGATTTTGGCTTTGTAAAAAACGGTAATTTTATGCAATACAAATTATAAGACAATTTTTTGAAGTGAATTGATTTGTGAATAAGGAAAATGAAATCCTTCAAATTCCTTCAGTTTCTGTACTATTTCGGAGATTGGATCATAAAAGGCTGGCGAGAAACCAGAGGATATTTTTAAAATTTAAATTATTTCATAAGTGTTGTTTGTGTTTACTTTCATACTAATATGCGTTATTATATTAGCACGAAAGGAGCGAACGTATGACTCAATTTGAACAATTAGATTTGTTGTTGAATGAATATGGGGGAACAATTCAGACTTTTCAGGTTATAAATAGTGGAATTAGTAAGTCTGTGTTTTACGCATATGTAAAGGAACGAGGTTTGGAGCAAGCTGCTCATGGAGTGTATGTATCGCTGGATACTTGGACAGATGCTATGTACATTTTACATTTACGTTGTAGTCAGGCTGTATTTTCTCACGAAACCGCATTGTTTTTTCATGCTTTGACAGACAGAGAGCCTTTGAAATATGCTATAACAGTAAGAACTGGATATAATCCAAGTCGTTTGCAGGAAGATGGTTTTCAAGTATATACGGTAAAAAAAGAATTACATGAAATAGGAATCACAACTATGCAGACATCATTTGGACATTCTGTTCCGGTTTATGATATGGAACGTACAATTTGTGATCTGCTTCGCAGCAGGAAAAATATAGAAATACAGGTCTTTCAGGATGCATTAAAGCAATATGCCAGGCGTAAGGATAAAAACTTGCGGATGCTTATGAAATATGCATCCATGTTTCATGTTGAAAAGATACTAAGACCATATTTGGAGGTGCTGCTTTAGATGATAACAACGGCAAGGCAATTAAAGGATTTGATTCGTAATCTGTCAAAGAAAAAATCCACTGATGCACAGATTTTGATGCGGAATTATATGATGGAACGTTTTTTAGAACGAATTTCTTTATCAGAGTATAAAGACCAGTTTATATTAAAGGGTGGAATGCTGGTGGCAGCAATGGTTGGTCTGGATGCCAGAGCTACCATGGATCTGGATGCTACCGTAAAAGGCGCTAATGTCAGTGTAACAGATATAGAGATGATTATATCAAGAATTATATCAATACCCATAGACGATGGTGTTTCGTTTCGTATCAAACGGATATCGGAAATCATGGAAGAAGCAGATTATCCGGGTGTCCGTGTAAGTATGGAAACTAAATTCGATGGTGTGATCACACCATTAAAGATTGATATTTCCACAGGGGATGTAATTACACCAAGAGAAATTAAGTATAGCTTTAACCTTATGTTTGAAGATCGCACAATTGAGGTATGGGCATATAATCTGGAAACGGTATTGGCTGAAAAACTAGAAACTGTTATTAGTCGAAATGTTACGAATACACGAATGAGAGATTTTTATGATATTTATATTCTACAAAAGTTGTATGAAGAACAATTCAAAAAAGAAGTATTATGGAATGCACTTGTGGCTACAGCCAGAAAAAGGGGTACATTGGAACAGATAGAATCTGGAGACATAAGAGAAGTATTTGAAGAAGTTGAATCAAGTTCGATTATGGAGAAACTGTGGAAAACATATCAAAAAAATTATTCTTACGCGGCTGATATTCCATGGCATATCATTATGGAATCTATTCGATTTCTATATCAAACAGCTTGTGACGAAAGGAATGTAACGCATGAGTAGAATATTATTGATTGAAGATGACACTATGATTGCTTCAGGGATTACTTATGCACTGGAAACGGAGGGATATGAAACAAAACATGCCACGAGGATTGCGGATGCAAAAAAAATGGTTGAAGCCAATAAATTTGATTTGGCAATTATAGATATGCAGCTTCCGGATGGAAACGGATTTGATGTAAGTGAAATGGTGAAAAATACCAATACCTCAGTTATTTTCCTGACGGTTGTGGATGATGAAAGTACGATTGTACGGGCATTTGATGAGGGCGCACAGGATTATATCGTAAAGCCTTTCCGAATTCGGGAGCTTTTGGCAAGAGTCCGCCGTATCCTGTCTGCGAAAAACAAATATGCAGAAAATGATAATATTATCAGCATTGGACATGCAACTATCCATACAGACGAGGCAAAAGTTTATGTGAATGACAAAATAATTGAACTTACAGCATTGGAATACAGGCTTTTGCTTATATTTGCAAGTAATAAGGGAGCTCTGCTGTCCAGACAGCAGATTTTGGATAAAATATGGGATGCTGATGGCAACTTTGTTGAGGACAATACGCTTACCGTTTATGTGAAACGATTGCGTGAGAAACTTGGTGAAGCGGTAAACATTGAGACTGTGAGAGGAATGGGCTATCGTGTGGATTAGGAAAAAAGATGTCGAACAGTTGTCGGAGTTTGTGAAAGGCTATATTTCGGGCGAAAAGCTTGATATTCGTGCCAATAGAGAAGGTGCTTTTAATATACTGAAAAATGATATCTATTCTCTTGTTGATAAGAAGAATGAACAGATAAAGGCGATTGAATCGGAAAGGGATATTCTCTCTGACTATATGGCAGATATTTCCCATCAGCTGAAAACCCCGATTACTTCCATGATGATTATGGCAGATTTACTGGAAGATGCAGAACCTGAAAAACAGGCAGAGTTTATCCATAACATTCAATTTTCATTAAATAAGATGGAGTGGCTTGTAGAGGCGCTCCTTAAAATGGCAAAGCTCGATGCCCATGCGATTGATTTTATAAAAAAGGATATCCATACATCGGAACTTCTTGAAGCCGTAAAACCATTGGTGGCAATACTTCTTGATATCAATAATCAGACAACGGAACTGAAAAATGATTGTACCATACATTGTGATAAACGCTGGACAGTTGAAGCACTTACAAATATTATAAAAAATGCTATTGAGTATTCGCCAAAAGATAGTGTTATAGTGGTAGACAGCGGAGAAAATCCTATGTATAGCTGGATTTCGGTAAAGGACAGCGGCATGGGAATGGACAGAACAAAGTATGCAGCCCTCTTTAAACGATTCGAAAATTCCACGAGTGAAAATGGATTTGGAATCGGTATGCCATTGGCACTATCCATTATGAAAGGGCAAGGTGGAGATATTGATGTAGATTTTGGAGGGAATGGAGAAGGCGCCATTTTCATTCTTAAATTTTTTAAGTGACAAAATTGTCACAATAAAATTCTCTTTAGTCACGGAGCAGTCATTTAACATTGTTAGGATAGAAAGTGAAAAAAGAAGTAGGAGGAATACGATGGCTGTTTTGGAAGTAAAAGATTTAACAAAGAAATATGGTCAGGGGGAGTCGGAAGTAATCGCACTTGACCATGTTTCTTTTTCTGTTGAACGAGGAGAATTTGTCGCAATCATCGGGGCTTCCGGGTCCGGAAAATCGACGCTTATGAATATGATTGGAGGAATCGATTATCCAACAAGCGGTTCGGTTATCATTGACGGAAACGGGATACAATCAATGAGCGAAGATGAACTGGCAATTTTCCGTAGAAGAAATCTGGGAATTGTATATCAGTTTTATAATCTGATACCTACCCTTACAGCAGAGGAAAATATTGTATTACCATGGAAACTTGATGGAAGAAAAGAGAATAAAGAACGTCTTTTGGAGATTGTAAATATGCTCGGGCTGGAAAAGCGGGAAAAACATCTGCCGGGACAGATGTCAGGCGGTCAGCAGCAGAGAGTATCAATAGGAAGAGCCCTTATTAATGAGCCGGCTTTTATTCTTGCAGATGAACCCACGGGAAACCTGGATAGTAAGACAAGTCAAGAGATTCTTGATATTTTAAAGTTTACAAACCGGAAATACAATCAGACTATTCTTCTGGTCACACATGACGAAAAGATCGCACTGCAGGCGAACCGTATCATCACGATTGGAGATGGAAAAATTATAAAAGACGAGGTGATGAAGTAATGAAAATAACATCACAGCTCGCCCTCAGCCAGATTAAATTAAATCGAAAAAGAACAAGGGGAAGTATTCTGGCAATTTCTTTATCAACATCGCTTGTTACAGCGGTTATGTGCTTTGTAACAAGCGGCAATAAAATGCTTACTGATTTTTTGGGATCGAAATATGGAAATTATGGCGGTGCATATTCCATGATAGTTGTAATTCCGGCTTTCATTTTAGGATTGCTGATTGCCTTTATGTCGATGACGGTTATTTCAAATATTTTTACTGCAAGTGCGAATAAGAGAATACAGGAACTTGGAATTTTAAAATGTGTGGGCGGAACCGGAAAACAGGTAAAAGAGACAGTTATTTACGAAGGCTTGTGGCTCTGTCTGGTAAGTATTCCGCTTGGTCTTATTTTGGGAACAGTCATTGGATATTTTGGTGTAAAAATAACTGGATATTTTATCTCAGATATAAATGAACTTTCTAAGAGCATTATCATGAGACCGTTTTCGTTTTCTCTCTCATTTTATGTTTCTGTATGGACATATGTGCTTGCGGCATTTTTTTCTTTTCTTATTGTATTATGCTCTGCATATAAACCTGCAAAAAAAGTTGGGAAATTTACTGCACTGCAATGTATAATAGGTGTTGGAACAAATACAGACCTAAAAAAAACCAATGTAAACGATCGTTTTGTAGAAGCGATATTTGGATGTGAAGGAGCAATTGCATATAAGAATATAAAAAGAAACAAATCCGGTTATAAAGGAACGATACGGGCTTTGTCACTGGGAATTTTATTACTTCTGATAACGGGCGGGCTTTCAAATCAGTCAAAAGAACTCAGAAATTGGATGGAGCCAGATTCAGAAGAAATGGATGTGGATTACTGTTCTATCCGTGATATCGTAATGAATGAAAATACAGGAAAAAAAGAAGAAAAAATTGCAGTACCGATTTCATCTGAAACTTACAATGATATAACAGGGAGTTTGTCAGAGTATGAGAATACTGAAGTTTACGGAATCGGAAGCGATGCGTGTACCTATAATGCAATACTGAATACGGATTTTCTTTCAGCGGATATGTCAAGGGTTCCTAATATTTTTGATCAGAATGGCGAAACAGAAGTTTCTCTTGTCGCTGTTGACAATAATCTTTATAAAAAATTATGTGACAGAGCAGGAGCGGCTTATGGCAGTAATCTGTTAATAAACTGCTATCAGTATAATGACAACGGAAAAATGAAAACAATAAATCCTTTCAATGAGAATACAACGAAAATTACATTAATAAATGCAGCAGATCAGCAGATAGAACTTAAAATCGGCGGATTTTTATATCAGGAGGATTTAAAAGAACAGGGATTTCATGAACTGAATCCGAATCCGGTAAGAATTGTTGTTCCAGATATAGATGCAAGATATTTCGACTGGTATAGCACGCCGGATGATGAACAGGCTTATACGGCATATGCCAGAAAAGTAATGGAAAGATATTATCCGATTCTCACAGAAGATTCCTATGTTGAACAGGGATATACTGTAAGAATAAGCCGTACCGATACAATGGTTAAAATGCTGAACGTAGCGATTGTGTTGGCTGAAATTGTAATGTATGGTTTTGTTATCCTGCTTATTATTATGGGATTTACAAGTGTAATTAGTACACTGACAACAAATATCAGAATCAGAAGCCGTGAGTTTGCCGTTTTAAAGAGTGTAGGAATGACAAATAAATCACTTTGTAAAATGCTTTACAGTGAAAGTGTTGTGTGTGTTATAAAAGCACTTGTACCCGGAGTTATACTGGGAACTGCGATTCCATTTGCCATTAACTTATCCATTCGGAAAGCTTTTCCGGTATTGTATCGTATTCCATGGGTTTTATTGGTTGTTGGAGTATTTGCATTGCTTATTATTGTATTGTTCATTACCCGAATTGAAATTAACAAGCTAAAAGATAAAAGTATCATTGATGAAATAAGAATGGACGTTATGTAAATATGATTGGATTTAATGAGCTGTGCGCTGAAAAACCAATATTAGGGTTGAGGGAAATGAGGGATGAATTACGAGGCATGTAAATGGGCTTGGAACGTAAACCACCGGTTTACATTGTCCGCAAAAAATGGTATTTTCAGCGTGGTGTTTTTTTCCTGCTTATTATGCAACAATAGGTTTGCAGCAAAAAACAATTTTATAAGTACACGAATTTACGGAGGGAAATTTATGAGTTTGGGAAAGAACATTCAATATCTGAGAAAGCAAAAGAGGATTACCCAAGAGCAGTTGGCGGAGATCATGGGCGTTTCCCGTCAAACCATATCCAGATGGGAGGCGGAGGAAATCGTTCCGGAACTAAATAAACTGGTGACGCTAAGCGATGTATTTTCCTGCAAATTGGACGCCATGGTCAAAGAAGACATGAGCGCCTGCGACGAGATTTATTCGGAAATTACGATAAAATTTGTAAAAGGGTTTAAGATGGCAAGATATGTCATGATTAGTCCTAATCCGGAGGACGATGTACAGGCATACATGGATAACTGGGCGCAGAGATCGGGCTTGTTAAAGGCACAGCCGGATGCAATGAGGATCGGATGGGATTTCCCCTTTGTTTCCTCCGAATTACAGAACAGGTTTAATTTTCATGGATATGTAGCGGCTTATGTTTTGCCGGAAGGTTTTGAAACGGATTGCCCGGGAGTGGAATATGCCGATCAGGAAGATGCCGACTACGCGGTGATTACCATATATGATCCTTTTGCTGCCGCTTTTGAACGAATTCCCAACGCTTATAAAAGGATATTGGAATTTTTGCAGGCGAATGGCTTTTGCGAGAGACATAAAGAAAATATATTACCCTGTTTTGAATATGAGTATGAAAAAGACGGAATGACCTGTATGGATGTATATATGCATGTAGACGGCGTTGCAAAGGCGAATATTTTCACCAATTTTTCGTAAAAATACTATGATCCTGAATTTGGAATGATTGAGGGGGAATACCCGCACGGAAAAATCACGTCATTCTTAGGGATTTATCAATGATTTGGGAGTAAAAGGATGGACATAAAGCATTTTTATGTAGAAAAGGGGCAGGGCGAGCCCCTTATTCTGCTGCATGGCAATGGAGAAAACAGCGATTATTTCTGTAATCAGATGGATGTATTTTCACAGCAGTTTCATGTATATGCTGTGGACACAAGAGGGCATGGCAAAACGCCAAGGGGAGAGCAGCCGTTTACCATCAGGCAGTTTGCAGAAGATCTGCTTTGGTTCATGGATGCCCGCCATATTGACAGCGCTCATCTGCTTGGCTTTTCTGACGGCGGAAATATTGCCATGCAATTTGCGATCGATTATCCGGAACGGGTAAATAAACTGGTGCTGAATGGCGCGAACCTGAATGCCCAGGGTGTGAAAAGAAGCGTACAGATTCCCATTGAAATTGGCTTTAAAATAGTGCGGCGGTTTTCAGAAAAGAGCGACGCTGCCAAATACAATGCAGAACTGCTGGGGCTTATGGTCAACGATCCCAATATATCGGTTCAGGCGCTTTCTCAGATAAAAGCAAAAACACTGGTGATTGCGGGAACAAGGGATATGATCAAAGAAGAACATACAAGACTGATTGCTGCCAATATTGCGGGAGCGGAGCTTGCCTTTATAAAAGGAGATCATTTTATTGCCAATAAAAGGGCAAAAGAGTTTAACGAAAGAGTATTGGAATTTTTGAGAGGGGACTATGGAACAACTGGAAGTCAGGTTTTATGAACAGGCGGAGGATGAACTTTTAAAATTTGCTGTTATCATTGCTAAAGCCAAGGGAAAGTGGGTCTTTTGCAAGCACAGAGACCGGGATACATACGAAGTGCCGGGCGGACACAGGGAAGCTGGGGAAACCATATTTGAGACTGCCGGACGGGAACTGAGGGAAGAAACGGGAGCCATTGATTTTGAACTGAAATCCGTATGCGTATATTCCGTTAAGGGAAAAACACGGGCAAATGAAACTCTGGAGGAAGAAAGTTTCGGTATGCTGTTTGTGGCGGATATTTTCTCTTTTGAAGAAGAACTGCACAGTGAGATAGAGAAAATCATTCTCATGGATCGTCTGGTCGATAACTGGACATATCCGCTGATTCAGCCCAAATTGCTGGAGGAAGCGGGGAGGAGAGGGTATCTATGATTTTGGCGGCATTCCTCCGTTATTTTTTCCCCTTTAATTTCCAATACTGCAAAGCAAACATGATAAAAATCGTAGCATACAGGCAAATGACCGCGCCAAACATAATGGTAATCATATATGTTTTGTGTATGATGCTGGCAATCAACTCTGGAATAAAAATACATGAGAGCAGTATGATCACCGGGAGTATTCTGCCCCTGAATACTCGCTCCAGCATCTGTAATTTTGAATCGTCATCGCAGAATATTTCTTCTGTTTCGTCTGCTTGTGATGCCGGTTTGCGAAAATAGCTGTATCCTACGTAGTCCTGCAGGTATTCCCAGCCGCAATCATGGAACAGTTTTACATACTCGTCTTTGTGTTCGATGCCGTCCTGGTTATAGTCAAGTTGATAGATTACATCCTCTGGAATGCACTTTTCAAAATGATAGATGCCAAAGCCTGATACTTTGACAAACTTCCAACCGGATCGGTGCATTTCACGAAGGTAATTCTGTTCTTTTTCGTATTCATATATTGTGAAAAATTTGAATGTCTTTTTCGTTTCCATTTATATTTCCTCCCGGGCATTTCGGTATAAGCGTTCAATACGCTTCAATTCAATTTGCAATACTTCTGATCCCAAATCGGTGATCTGATAGATCTTTCGTTTGTCTTCTTCCCTGATAAAACGGATCAAACCGTCCTTTTCCATTTTTGACAGACTGCCGTACATGGTACCGGGGGTAAGGCGTACCGCGCCGTCTGTTATTTTATCAACAGTTTGAACGATCCCATAACCGTGATTGGGCTTTTTCAGGCATAGCAAAATGTAAAAAGCTGTTTCGGTCATGGGAACATAAACTTTCTTTACATGCTGGTTCAAGATGGTCCTCCTTTCATATTGCGATTCGATGCATCGCACTACTATGTATTATATTGTACCTCGATGTATATGTCAATCAAAAAGAAAAGATGAAATGCAATTGCATTTTCCTGTTCTTAGTGTAGAATGTAATTTGAGAGTAAGTACTAAAATTGCTTATATGGGGTGCTGAAATGAATCATAAAGAAACAAAAATGGAACGTTATCGTCTGGAAAACCAGACGGTTCAATACGGTGAAACTGTTTTTGCCGGCTCGTCCCTTATGGAGATGTTTCCCATCAACAAGCTTCTGAAAGAGCATAATGACAGCAGTATTATTTACAATCGGGGAATTGGCGGGTTCGTATCAGGGGAGCTTTTGGAGGCAATCGACGTATGTATTCTTGATCTGAAGCCATCGAAGGTTTTTATCAATATCGGTACCAACGATTTGAGTCGGGAAAGCATATCCATAGATAGTCTTATGGATCATTATGACAAGATCATTACTCAAATTGAAAATGCACTTCCAGGTGTAACAACATATCTTATGGCATATTATCCGGTGAATTATGAGGCGGCGGCAGAAAACCTGAAAGCATGTCTGAGAATACGTACGAATGAAAAGCTGCGGGCAGCAAATGCCCAGGTGGAAAAGCTTGCACAAAAGCACGGACAGAGATATATTGACCTGAACAAAAATCTGACGGATGAGCAGGGCAGGTTGAAAGCGGAATATACAATTGAGGGATTACATATAAACGAAGATGGTTACAGGGCTATTTATGATGATATAATGGCATATGTAAGAGAATAACGTTATAAGTCATTTTCAAAAATACTGTCATATTTACGGCATCATGGTACTTTTATGAAAAATCAGGAGATATACGGAATATGAATATAATGATACTTGGTTCAGGAGGTTGCGTGAGCACGCCCAGGGCATGCTGCAATTGCCGCGTGTGTACCCAGGCGCGGTTGAAGGGATTTCCTTATGCCAGGACAGGCTGTAGTCTGTTTGTCGAAGGAGTCAATATATTGATCGATACGCCGGAGGACATTAATGCTTCGCTGAATAACGCCCGTATACAAAAGGTAGAACATATTTTATACAGTCATTGCGATCCGGATCATACCATGGGTATGCGGGTGATAGAACAGTTGAAAATGGACTGGCTTGCCGATTCGGTGGGAAAGAAACAGGATAACCCTATAGAGGTTGCTTCTTTGCCTGCAATCATGGAAGATCTTGAAAAGCAGGGAACAAGGTATGGTTCGATGGTTGGTTACTATGAGGCGAGGGGGCTTATTTATACAAGAAAGACCCACGTTCTTCGGTGTCAGGATGTTTTGATTGAGTTGGTTCCGGTAGATGAACAGGAGCATGTGGCGATTTTTGTCATTTCCGCCAATGGCAAAAAAATTATTTATGCGCCATGCGATGTAAAGCCCTTCCCATCATCTGAGAAATTCCAAAAGGCAGATACTTTGATTATTGGTAACACCATTGTGGGAGATGTTTTAAAGGATGGCTTTATATTAGAGGAAGATAATCCGTTGAGGAAGGAACTGTTTACCTTAGAGGAGATTGACCGGATAAGGAAACAGTATGGAATCAGGGAAGTTGTTATTACCCATCTGGAGGAGGATTGGGGCAAATCCTATGACGATTACAGGGAATTGGAGAAAGAGTGGAATTCGCTCCGTTTTGCTTACGATGGATTGAAAATACCCTTATAATTTTTGCAAAGTCTGTTATTCCCAGTGCGTTTTGTGTTACAATATCCTTATTCTTTGGAATTGGCGGAGGTAGCTATGGGATCGGATTGTATGGTGGAAATTGACGGCGGCTTGATCAATATCAGAGTGGGCGCTATTATTATGCGGAACCACGAGTTTCTAATGGTAGGCAACGAAAGGCAGGATTATTTGTATTCTGTGGGCGGGCGTATTAAATTCGGTGAAACTGCAGAGGAAGCGGTTATAAGAGAGGTGTATGAGGAAACAGGGGCTAAAATGGAAATAGACCGCCTGGGGTTTATCAATGAGAATTTCTTTTACGGCGATGATCCTATCAAGAAAAACAGATTGATTTATGAGATATCATTCTATTTTTATATGAAAGTGCCGGATGATTTTGAACCCAAATGCGAGAGCGTTACGGCTGATAATTGCAGGGAAAAATTAGTGTGGGTAACTGCGGACAGTGAAATAAAGTACTTTCCGGAGTTTTTCAGAACAGAACTTGAGCATCCCTGCGACGGTGTGAAGCATATCGTTGTGGATGAGAGATAAAAAACTTTTACAGTAATGCATAGCTGTGTGCAAAAAATATATGGGCAAAAAGGAGTAAACCATGGCGGCGCTTACAACGTTAAAACTTGGTAAAACAATGGAAAAGAAGCTTCATTCAGTTGGGATATGCTCAGCGGAGGAATTGATGGAAATTGGAAGCAGGGAGGCGGTCTTCCGTCTCAAAGTACAATATCCCAATACTTGTGTCGTAATTCTTTATCACCTGGAGGCGGCAATTCGAGACGTGGAGATAAAGCAGCTGGATGCTGCTGTTAAAGAGGATCTGAAAGCGTATTTTAAACAATTACAGATTTGACTGTCGGAGTTTCATCAGAACAGAAAACAGAATGTAAAGAGATAACGTATTTGGGTCTATTCCCACTTGGGACGAGCCCAAGTGGGAAAGACATGAGTATAAAAATGAATGTATATGAATTTTGGCGAGCTATATTAGAACAAAACGAGGATGCGATCAGAGACTATTTTCATGAGGACGCATGTGTCAATTGGCATTGTACAAACGAACATTTTAGCGTGGATGAGTTTATTATTGCAAACTGTGAATATCCCGGTAGCTGGGATGGCGAAGTGGAAAGGGTTGAAAAAGTAAATGATCTGTTGATCACAGTGACCCATGTATATCCGAAGGATCGTACGGCATCCTTTCATGTGGTATCCTTTATTAAAGTGATTGGGGATAAAATTGCGGCGATTGACGAATATTGGGCGGATGATGGCAGTGCGCCTCAATGGCGGCTGGATAAACATATTGGAAAAAGGATCATAAAGTGATACAAGGAGGAAAGGAATATGTGGATACTTTTCAGCATTATTGCAATTGTAACGGCATTATTAAATGTAATTTGGGCTTTAAAGGGTAAGGAGACAAAATGGTTCATGTTTATCAGCTTATCGTTTACAGCCCTGACGCTATGCGCATTTTACAGTGCCAATGCCCAATGGGTAATCCATGAGGATTGGAGCGCATTGGCAGATGTGGTTCCTACAATGTCCAAATCTCTATGGGCGTGTACAATTGCCTCGGTTGTGATAAACAGCGTATCTTTATTTAAGAAGCGTTAGAAATGATTGTTCTTTGAGAGGAACTTATGCTATAATAGAGCAGGTTAAAAACAGTAAACAGCCTGTCCGCCATATTGTCGTAGTAGAAATTACATAGAAGCCGGCAGGAGTAATAAGATTGTAATTAAAGTATGAAAAGGAGAATGAGAAATGAGCATGACAAGTGAACTTCAGGAATTGGGCGCCGATGTGAACGACGCAATGCAGAGATTTATGAACAATGCGTCTTTGTATGAGAGAATGCTGGGGAAACTTCCGGCAACCATAAAGGCGAACCCGGTAATGGAATTTATTGATGCGGGAGATATTGCAACTGCAATTGAAAAGGCGCATACCCTGAAGGGCGTACTGGGAAATCTGTCCGTTACACCGTTGTACAAGGCATATACAGAGATCGTTGACCTGTTAAGACAAGACAATCCTGAAAAGGCAAAGGAAATACTGGAAGGATGCCTTCCCACACAGGAACAGGTGATTGCCTGCATAGAAAAAAATCAATAATCGGAATGGGAGGTAAGAATGAATAAATTGCTTGATAGCAATTTATTCATTCAAAAATTTATGGTACAGTCAAGAACACATACGTGCAATCAGCTAAGGATCGATAATGTAGGAGAAAAGGTTACGATCACAGGCTGGTATGATAATATGCGGAAGGTCAGTAAAAATCTTGGCTTTTTGGTTTTAAGAGATTTTTACGGAGTGACTCAGGCAGTCATTGAAACGGAAGAGATGATGACGCAATTGTCGGGGATTAACAATGAGTCGACTTTATCCATCACAGGAGTGGTACGGGAACGTTCCAGCAAAAACCCACAGCTTCCAACCGGTGAGATCGAAGTGGTTCCCGAAAGCATTACGGTTTTAGGGAAATGTATTTACAACGAACTGCCCTTTGAAGTAAATCGTTCCAAAGAGGCTGACGAGGCTGTCAGATTGAAATACAGGTATTTGGATCTGAGGAATCCCGCCGTGAAGGAAAAAATTGTGCTGAGAAGCAAGATCGTGGCGGAGATCAGGAAAAGCATGATCGACCATGATTTTCTGGAGATTACAACACCCATCCTTACCTGCTCCTCGCCGGAGGGGGCAAGGGATTATCTGGTGCCTTCCAGAAATCATCCCGGCAAATTTTATGCCCTGCCCCAGGCACCCCAGCAATTTAAGCAGCTTCTTATGACTTCCGGCTTTGACCGGTATTTTCAGGTGGCACCCTGCTTTCGGGATGAGGATGCCAGAGCGGATCGTTCCCCGGGGGAATTTTATCAGCTGGATATGGAAATGGCGTTTGCCACGCAGGACGATGTGTTTGATGTAATTGAGGATGTGCTGCCTCCTATCTTTGCAAAATACGGGAAATACAAGACCGCATCCAAGGCTCCATTTACAAGGATATCCTATAAGGATGCAATGGAAAAATACGGATCGGACAAGCCGGATCTTAGGATCGACCTGACCGTACAGGACGCTACGGCATGTATGAGCGACTGCGGCTTTGGACCTTTTGAGGGACGGACGGTTAAGGCGATCGTGGTGGACCGCTTTACCGCAACCAGAAAGGTGATCGATAAGATCTGCGCCGATGTGGAAATTCAGAGCGGTCAGAAAGCATACTGGTTTAAATTGGATGAAAATGGCGAGCTTACAGGGGGCGTTTCCAAGTTTTTACAGGAGAGAAAAGAGCAGGTGATTGAAGCTCTTGGACTAAAGAAGGGCGATTTCATTGGCTTGACGGCAGGCAAAAAGCTGGACGCTCAGAAGACCGCAGGGGTGCTGCGCAAATTCTTAGGGAATGCCTGTGAAGCCCATATGAAGAAGGAATGCTATGAGTTCTGCTGGATCGTAGATTTCCCCATGTATGAGATCGGAGAAGAGTCCGGAGAACTGGAATTTTGCCATAATCCTTTCTCCATGCCTCAGGGAGGTATGGATGCGTTGATAAACCAGAACCCTTTGGAGATCAATGCGTATCAATATGATCTGGTGTGCAATGGTGTGGAGCTCTCCTCGGGTGCAGTGAGAAATCATGATCCTGAGATTATGGTCAAGGCATTTCAGATCGTCGGTCTGGATGAAGCGGATGTGAAAGCGAAATTCCCGGCAATGTACAATGCATTCTGCTATGGCGCACCGCCCCATGCGGGAATTGCGCCTGGTGTAGACCGGATGGTGATGCTGATTGCAGGGGAGGAGAGTATTCGGGAAATCATTCCTTTCCCTATGAATAAAACAGCCCAGGATGTGATGATGGGAGCGCCTTCGGAGGTGGACGAGAAACAGCTGAGGGATGTGCACATTAAGATCGAACTGCCGAAAGAAACAGAATAACTTCTTTATAAAAGGCGCCTCCAGATCCGAGCTCTTGCATAATGTCAAAAGTGAATTTATAAAATAAATTTTTAATAAAAGTTGTTTGGAAAATGCATGTTAATTGTTGATTCAATCCACAAAGGGTTATATTTTAATCAAGTGGACTGAGTCAACAATTTTTGATGTTAAAAATTCAAAAATGGAGCAAAAAGACAAATGAAAAAAGTTTTAAGCGCTAAAAGTATGTTAGGAATATCCATGGGAATTTTTGGAACCCTAGGTCTTTTTACCAGAAGTATCCCGTTAAATTCGGGAGAATTGGCATTATACAGGGCGGTTTTAGCGGCAGCTTTAATTCTGGTTTATTTAACGATTTCCAGGCAGCGGATCGATTTGAAATTAATTAAAAAAGAAATTCCTTTATTACTGCTTTCAGGTATTGCAATGGGAATTAACTGGATTCTGCTTTTTCAAGCGTATAGATATACAACGATTTCCGCTGCAACCCTGAGCTATTATTTTGCCCCGGTGATCGTAACGGCTGTTTGCCCTTTTCTGTTTCATGAGAGGCTGACGGGAAAGCAGATCCTTTGCTTTTGCATGTCAACGGTTGGCTTAATCCTGATCATTGGAATCAATGATTTGGGACAGCGTGGAAATAGCCTGACGGGTATTTTGTTTGGTCTGGGAGCCGCTGTGTTTTATGCAACGGTTATTTTGCTTAATAAGTTTATCAAAAATGTAACAGGCATCCACCGTACCCTGTTCCAGTTTTTTGCGGCTATATTGATTCTGATTCCTTATGTTGCCAGTACAGGCGGAATGCATTTAAAACAATTAAATGGAACAGGATTTTTATGTCTTTTGACAGTAGGGTTAGTGCATACGGGCGTTACCTATTGTATGTACTTTTCGGCGTTGAAAGAGCTTACCGGACAGGAAACGGCAATGCTGAGTTATATTGATCCTCTTGTGGCGGTTTTAGTCTCCACGCTGGTTTTGGGAGAGACTATGACAGCAACGCAGCTTCTTGGCGGCGTTTTCATCCTTGGGTTTACCTGGTGGAACGAAAAAAGCGGGTGAGAAAGTATCTGATGCGTGGGAAAATGGTAACATTTCAACCAGCCGCAGGGAGCAGAAGCGTATCGGCATCCGTGCTTTGCACCTGGAGGACATACATCCTTCCCGGACTTGTCTACGAATTGGATTTCACTAACAGAATGCGGGGGATTTTTCAAACCAGTCGGGTCAGAGCCAGCGGCATCCGTGCCGCGAGGCTCTTAAAGGGGGTGTCGCAAAATCATCAAATTAGATGATTGAGCGGCACCCCTCGCTCT
>CAMWCA010000042.1 GCA_947172705.1 uncultured Lachnospiraceae bacterium | reverse complement strand
AAGGTGCTTTCCTATTTCTTTCTTTTCTCTTTTCCTACAAAAACTTTACCCTAGCCTTTTTTTGAATTTTCCAGGAAAAATTTAAAAATATTGTAAAGTATGCTTGACAAATAATGTAAAGTGTACTATACTTCAAGATGTAAAGCATGCTTAACATCCAAATGATCTGACAATCAGTCGTATAAAACTAAAGGAGGAAAGGAGAATGATGATGCAGACGAAAATTATGGAATACCGCAAAGAGCGGAAGGTAACCCAGGAAGAGCTTGCGGATGCGGTGAATGTTACCAGACAGACCATCATTTCCCTGGAGAATGGGAAATACAAGGCATCTCTGGTGCTGGCGCATAAGATCGCACAGTTTTTTGAAGTGGCAATTGAAGAAATGTTTATTTTCGATAAGGAGGAGGAGAACTTATGAAGGTGAGAGGAATTTTCTGCGGAACAACGGCAGCTACAAACGAGGAATACAGGACAGTATTGAAAAAAAGAAATATCTGGATGGGGGCATTGATACTGACAGGCGCATTGATTGCCGGGTCGGCTTGGTATGCCGAACAGGCTGGAAAAGCGGCTTTGCCGGAATATGTCATAGGCGTGTACTGTGGATTTGGTACAGGGCTTGCCCTTGCAGGTCTGGTTCTGTTGATCCGGAATTTGATCGTGATGGGGAATGAAGGGAAATTGAAGCAGGATCGTCTGGAGAATTCCGACGAGAGAATTCGGGAGATCAGTAACCGCGCCAGCAGAACTTCTCTTATGATCCTGGTGCTTGCCCTGGTTGCAGGCGGTATGGTCGGCGGTATTTTTGAGCCGATTCTGGTAAAGATGACGATCTTACTGATCGACGTGTTTGTCCTTTCCTATATCGGAGCATATAATTATTACAAAAGAAAAATCTGAGTTGGATAGATGGGATTTATGTGATACCATGATAGCTGTAGCTTTTATTTTTACAAAAGAGGAGTGCGGCTGTCATGGTATATTCTTTTTATGAAATAAGTTGGTTCTTTTTGATCTATTCCTTTATAGGCTGGGCAGGAGAGGTCTGTGTTGCTGCTTTAAATAAGAAGAAATTCGTCAACAGAGGTTTTGTAAGTGGTCCTTTTTGCCCTATTTATGGCACTGGGGCAGTGGCGTTTGCGGTTTTTCTTCCGGAGCTTAAAGGAAATCTGTTTTTCCTGTTTTTGGGAGGCGTTATTTTAGCTTCTTTCATTGAATTTTCCACAGGAGCCCTTCTGGAAAAGGTGTTTCACAAAAAATGGTGGGATTATTCCGGAATACGATTTAATTTTGAGGGCTATATCTGTCTGCGGTATTCTCTTTTGTGGGGAGCGTTTGCCGTTCTTTTGATTTATTTTGTCAATCCTTTTATTGCGTCTGTAATGAAGCTGCTGCCTGAGATGGCAGGGACGATCCTGCTGTGGGGATTTGGCGTGCTGCTGGCATTGGATGCTCTTGGAACGACCCTTGCAATTTGGGGAATGCAGAAGAGAATGGAGCAGATCTCTCAGTTGACAGAAGGGATGGTACAGGTTTCCAAAATCCTTGAGAATGCAATTACAGTGAGAATTACCAGACGTATGGAAAAAGCCTTTCCGGCTTTGGAGGTAAAAGCGTTAAAGGAGCAGGGAAGACAGAAGGAAAAGGCGAAAGTGTTTGCCCAGGGGTGCAGTTTTTACAAGCTGGCGAGTCTGTTTTTTATCGGCGCATTTCTGGGAGATCTTACAGAGACGGTTTTTTGCCTGATTACAACGGGGCGGCTTATGAGCCGCAGCAGTGTGGTTTACGGTCCCTTCAGCATTGTGTGGGGATTGGGATGCGCGCTGCTTACGGCAGTTTTATACAGGCTCAGGAAGAAAAGCGACTCCTACATTTTTATAGCGGGGACGCTGCTGGGAGGAGCGTATGAGTATATTTGCAGCGTTTTTACAGAATTGGTATTCGGCACGGTGTTTTGGGATTACAGCGGATTTCAGTTCAACCTGGGAGGGAGGATCAACTTGCTTTACTGTTTCTTCTGGGGAATTGCAGCGGTGGTATGGATGAAAGTTTTGTATCCCCGGCTTTCCAGATGGATCGAAAAATGCCCTGTGAAGATGGGAAAGGTGTGCTGTCAGGTGATGATCGTATTTATGATAGGTAACTGCCTGCTCTCGGCGCTGGCGCTTGGAAGGTATGAGGAAAGGCAAAGAATGGGGGGAGGGGAAGAGACGGTAAGCGAGGTTGATGCATTTTTGGACCGGCATTTTGATGATGAAAGGATGGAACGCATTTATCCCAATGCCAAGATCGTAGATTGAATTTTCCTATTATATGCTGCGTCTCTTATGAGCCTGTCCCCGTATACTGTTTTGCCCCTTTCATCCAAAACCGGTAACTCAGATAAAAAAACAGTACTCCGAAAAGCGGTGTCAAATATGTAAACACAGATGGATGCTCCGGACGGATTAAATAAAGGCTGGGATAATAAGCCATAAATCCAATGGGAATCAAAAAGGTAAAAACAAACTGAAAAGCGCGGTTAAAAATCGTCACAGGATATCTTGCGTAGTCCTTGAACTTAAACATAAATATCATCACAGGTGTCGCCCCAATCAGCCAGAACCCCGTTGCCGCCGCAAAGTTCATCAGCGCGATCATAAACAGCGACGCCGAAAGCACGCCGATGACCAGTCCCGTTATATTGGCAAAGGTCAGGGGGAGCGCCAGCTTGTTCCAGGCATAGATTACAGTCCCGATTCCGAACGCAAACTGTCCCAATCCTTTGACATCAAATACTTCTGAAATAAAATAGAAAAACAGGTTTACGGGGCGGAAGCAATATTTGATAAAATCACCGGTACGTAGTGCGCGGCTCAAGTTCCAGTTGTTATCAAAAAAGCATTGCACCGGCGTCATTGCAAGCATGGAAAACCCATATAGAAACAACATTTCATGGTAATTCCATCCTTTGATATCTGGAAAGCTCTGAAATAAGATCCAGAATGCCACAAAGCCCGAAATATTTGTAAAAAGCATCCCGATGGTGGAAATAATGAAGTCTGCGCGATAACTCATTTTGCTTTTTAAGTCCTGGAGCAATATCATCTTATAAATATGGGCGTAAAAGCCCAGCGTCCTTTTTTCCTGATCCATTATATCATCCTCCATTAATTGTCAGCGTTTTCAGGGAACGCTTCCAAAACGCTTTACTGATAAAAAGCATCACAAATGCCCACAAAAGCTGTATGCCGATTGCTTTCATATAATCTGAAATCACAAGCCCTTCTCCGGTCAAAAGGTGAAGGGGCGTGTGATAGATCGCCTGAAAGGGAAGAAAATCCACGATTCTCCGCAACTGTTCCGGAAAAAACGCAAGAGGTATGGTGGCACCCGAAAGCAAAGAAATCACAACTTCCTTCATAATATTCACGCCCCAAATAGATTGGGTGTAAAAACAGATGGTTCCAACAAAAAAATCCATGCAGAAATTGATTGTTACTGCTAATACCACGCTGACTGCAAAAAACACCAGATTAATCCCAAGCGCAAAACTACCGTGGGTGATAAAATAAACTGCAAAGAATGTTGGCAGGAATGTGATAAAAAACGTTACGACACTGTTCCCTGAGGTACCCCAAAACAGATACCGCTGATAGTCGATGGGCTTTACCAGAAACTCAACGATCTCTCCGCTCTGATATCCCCTTCCAAGATCCCATACCACAAAATTATTCAGGAAATTAAACATAGCCGATGCCAGAACAAGGTAAACCATGGTATCATAAAACCTCATGCCGTTTACCGTATCCGTGGGACTTGAGTCATAAATTGCCTTCCACAGAAAATAAATAATCACCAGATAGATTAAATTTCCGATGATCAGGGCAAGCGTACTTGTCCGGAAGACCAACCCCTCCATAATGCTGCCGCGCATCAAGGCGAGATTTTGTTTGATTCGGGGTAAAATCCCATGTGATGTACTCATGCGATCCCTCCCTCATATATCTTGCGGATTACGCTTTCTGTGGTGATCTCCTGCAGGTTCATGTCCATAATCCTTCTGTTATCCTGAATGCAGTTTACCGCCTGCATCATGCGGATCTCATCTTCGTTCAAAAGAATCTGTATCCATTTGTCCTCCACAGAAACTGCTGTTGACTTTGCCTGGGGAAATTTCTCCAAAAGCCATCCTTCCACCTCTTTCGCCTGTTTTTCCAGAGCTTTCGTTTCAATCTCCTCGGTCTTCCGTCCAAACTGTATCTTTACGGTGCGGTAAGCCCCGAAATACTGCTGCAAATGCTGGATGTCGTTATCGTAGATCATTTTCCCTTTGTCGATAATGACGATCCGTTTGCAAAGGGCATCCACATCCCCCATATCATGGGTAGTAAGAATAACCGTCGTGCCTTTCCGCTCATTGAGGCTGCTCACAAGCTGACGGATCTTGCCTTTCATTGAGACATCCAGACCAATTGTGGGTTCATCCATGAACACTATGCCTGGATTATGTAAAAATGCCGCCAGAATATCGCAGAGCGTCCGCTGCCCCAGAGACATTTCCCGAACTGCCTTGTGATACAGGCTGCCTGCGCCTACCAGTGCGTCATAATATTCCAGATTATCCTTATATTCCTGATCCGGTATGCGGTAAATTTCCTTTAAGATCTTAAAGGACTCGATCACCGGAAGCGCCCACCAGAGCTGGGTGCGTTGCCCGAATACCACGCCGATATCCTGCGCGTTTCTTGTCCGGTTCTTATAGGGAACTCTTTTATTTACCAGAATTTCTCCGCTGGTGGGTTCTAGAATTCCCGTCATCATCTTAATGGTGGTAGATTTACCGGCGCCATTGGGACCTAAGTATCCCACCATTTCCCCCGGCATAATGTTAAGGGTCACATCATTTACCGCATGAAGAATCTGGTAATCCCTTGAAAATAAATCGAGAATGCTTCCGCGAACGCCCTCCCGCCTGTTTACCACCTTAAATTCTTTGTGGACTCCTGTCATTTGAATCATAGGTTCCATAGTAATCCTCCTCGTAGGTTTCATATCATACCATGGGTAAAGTATAAAAACATCCTAACGAAAGAGGTTTTCACAAACAATCTATCTATTTTTTTAAAAGTATCTTTTTTTTATGTGAAAATTAAATAAATATAGGTTGACAAATAATATTATATGCCATATAGTATGTATATAAGAAACAATACTATATGACATATAATATTATAAAATGAAAAGCAAGAGTGGAGGCGGAGAGACAGCTTGGGAAATCAGAGAAAGGAGATGCGGTTATGGTTTTTAATACAGGTGCGGCTCTTTTGGATGCCATCGTGCTGGCGGTGGTGTCCAGAGAGATAGAGGGAACCTATGGGTATAAGATCACCCAGGATGTAAGGCAGGCGATAGAGCTTTCAGAATCTACGCTGTATCCGGTACTTAGAAGATTGCAGAAGGATGAATGTCTTGAGGTTTATGACCGGGAGTGCGCAGGAAGAAACAGAAGATACTATAAGGCAACGGAAAAAGGGAGACTCCAGTTGAATCTGTATGAGAGCGAATGGAGAAAATACGCTGCGAAGATCAACAGTATATTTGAGGGAGGAATGGAAGGATGAACAGATTGGAATTTATGAGACAGCTGAAGGAACTGCTTTCCGATATCTCGCCTAACGAGAGGGAGGAGGCGCTTCAGTATTATAATGATTATTTTAACGATGCGGGAAAAGAAAATGAGCAGGAGGTTCTCAGAGCCCTGGGATCTCCCTGGCAAGTGGCGAAAACGGTGAAGGAAGGGCTCGGTGAAAACGCCAGCATGGGTGAATTTACAGAAAACGGATTTACAAATGCCAAGGAAAGCTCTCAAAATGCCATTGTAAAAAGAAACGGGCAAAGCGGTCAGGAAGAAAACGCCGGAGAAGGCCCATCCGGTAAGGAGAGCGGAAACCCGGGCGGAGGTGCAGAGAAGAAGGAGCCTATGCCTACATGGGCGATTGTATTGATCGTCATTGGATGTATTTGTCTTTCACCTGTTATTTTAGGCGTAATATGCGGCGCAGCAGGAGGGCTCATAGGAATTGTGTGCGCTTTGTTTGGAACGGTTTTGGGAATTGGCCTTGCAACGATTATTTTGTATGTGGTTGCCATTACCCTTTTTATAGCAGGCTTTGGCTGCATCTTTGCCTATCCTATTGCCGGTATTGGACTTTTGGGAGGAGGATGTATCTGTGCAGCCATCGGGATTCTCCTTATGATTTTAGAGGTATTTCTGGTAGGGAAATGTATTCCGGGAATTTTTCAGGGGATCGCTTATGTTTTTAAAAAAATTTTTGGAAAGACAGGAGGGGCTAAGGCATGAAAAAATTTGTAACAGGCAGCTTAATAGCGGCAGGAATTTTTGCCGTGGTGGGTGTGGTATTTTGTCTGGTCAGCGGAATTATCGGCGGCAGAAATTTATTTTATCTGATTCAGAATGACGATTATCTGGAAGAAAAGCTGGAGAGAACAGGGGAAAAACTGGAACACTGGATCGAGAGGGCGGAAGGCTGGCATCTGGTCTACCATGAAAGCAATCCAAAAGAACTCAGGGTGAACGATCAGGTGGTAGAAATTACAGGATCGCAGGACGCAGGAGCGGAAGCACAATATCCCACAGACGGCATCAGAAAGCTGGATCTCATGTTGGGAGCAGGAAGCTTTGTGATTAAAGAAAAGGATACGGACGATGGTATGATCGATCTTTATATCCAGGGAAGGGGAGGCTGCGATTACCGGTTGAAGGAGGATACCTTCTACGTGGAAGGCTTTAAAGGGATTAAGACCATTGGAAGCGACCTTTCAGAAAATGTGATTACCATGGTGATTCCATCCGGCATGAAATTTGAAGAGATCGATGTGGAAGTGGGGGCTGGTGTGATGGAGATCAGCGGTCTTCATGCAAGGGAGATGGATGCCGTGATTGGAGCCGGAGAACTGTATGTGAACGGAATGGAGGCGGCAGAGTTTTCTGCAGAGGTAGGAGTAGGAAGAATTGAAGCCGCAGATGTGACTGCCGGAGATGTTTCCATCACCGTCAGCGTAGGGGAAGGTATTTATGAAGGTTCTGCATCCGGCAATATAGATGTGGAGTGCGCTATGGGAAATCTGGAGCTTTCCTTAAGAGAAAGAGAAGATACCTTTAATTATGAGATAGAATGTGGCGTGGGAACGCTTGAGATTGGCAACAATGTATTTTCAGGTCTTGCCACAGAACGAAAAGTAGATCACGGCGCTTATAGAGAATTTGATGTGGAGTGCAGTGCAGGAAATATTGTAATCAGATTTCAAGAGTAGGAGAGGAGGAGAAAATATGATTACTTTGCTGGTTTTTGCAATTCTTTTGATTGTTTTTCTGGTATTGGGGCTTTGTTTTCACCTGGTGGGAGGCGTATTGAAACTGGCGTTTAAGCTGATCTTCTGCCTGCCCTGTGCCGTTATCTGCGGCTTGGTCGGCGTGGTATTGTGCTGTACGCTGATCTTTATACCCCTTGGGCTGGCATGTTTTAAGCTGGTAGGATTTCTGTTGAATCCTTTCCGATGCTGCTTTGCTTAAAGGAAAGCTGAAAATATCAGATCGAAAAATTCCCCGCCGGAGATTCCGGACGGGGAATTTTTTAATGACAGCGATGGTGTCTGCCGGATCGGCGGGAAACGGTTCTGTAAGAAACACAGGAACCGTCGCAATAGCCGTCTGCATGGTCATAACCACAGTAGTCATGACCGTCATGGCTGTGCCTGCCTTCCTCGGTACATCCCTCAACTGTACACACCGGGCAGCTGGTATCGACCTCGCACACTTGTCTGCCATGGTGTCCATGGGCAGAAACAGGCATTACAAAAAGTGTGAATGCCAATGCGGCGGTTACAGCTGCCGCGAATAGCCTTTTAAGGCGCATGGCGCGTACCTCCTTTCCCGTTTTCAAATATGGCTTTGATATTACTATACCACGAGAGGGCAGTTACTTCAATGTCAAAGAATCTTTGCTTTTCTTTCTGTCAAAAATCTTTCATAATAGCATCAGAGACGCTTCGGAATGGAGGGATAGATAAAGATGAGCATAGGAAAAGCGATCTATGAAATCCGAACGAAAAAGGAACTGTCGCAGGAGGAATTTGGAGAGCTATTTTGTGTGACCAGGCAGACGGTGTCAAATTGGGAGCGTGAAAAAAGCTATCCTGACCTGGAGACGATCGTTGGCATCAGTGACAGGTTTGAAATTTCTTTGGATCAATTATTGAAGGAGGACAGACATATGGTAAAAACAATGGACAAGGAGCGGTTACAGGGAACTTATGTGAAAAAACAGTATGCCATTACCAACTTCTTTACAGGATCGGGTACGGGAATTGTAATTTCCTGCCTGTTTGCCCTTGATTCACCGAGAAGGACGATTGCCTTTGGAATTGGTGTGGCAATGATTTTAATTGGATGGCTGAAAAAGTCCAGGTGTGATAAGGCGGTGATCGGATACCTGGAACGTCAGGATACGGAGGAATGATATTTTAAGCGTATCATTGACAAAAAGCATGTTTTCTGGCTATACTAAAATTATAATTTAGTTTAGACGACTATTATATTATGGACAGCACAGAATGACTTCTCAAAGGAGAGATTGCCATGGCATATATCAGGCGTGCAGCAGAAGATACAATTACAAGGATTTCAAAAATGTTTCCGATCCTTTTAGTGACCGGTCCCAGACAGGTTGGTAAAACAACCTTATTGCAGAAGATAGCGGAAGAGCAGAAAGAGATGGGCATAGATCGTAAGTATGTAACTTTGGACGATCCCGATGTGAGATATCTTGCGAAGCATGATCCTGCATTATTTTTGCAAAGGTATTCGCCGCCGGTGCTGATCGATGAGATCCAGTATGCGACAGAATTGTTTCCTTATATTAAGATGAGCGTAGACCGCTCAAAGAGAAAAGGGGATTTCTGGCTTACAGGTTCCCAGGCGTTCCGTCTTATGCAAAACGTAAGCGAAAGCCTTGCGGGGCGTGTTGGAATCGTGAATCTGTTAGGGCTGTCCGATGGAGAAATTTATCAAACGAAAAACGAACCCTTTTCAACAGATCCGGAGCGTCTGACAAGACGCTTGTCCGTTGTAAAGCCCCGGGGGATGAATGAAATATACCGGCGGATCTTCAAAGGCTCCATGCCGGAGCTTTATGCGGATGAACAGGTTGATTGGGAAACCTACTATCGCTCTTATGTGGATACGTATCTGCAGCGGGATATTCGTGATCTGGCGCAGGTTGCGGATGAAATGCAGTTTTATAATTTTATGACCATTGTTGCCGCCCATACTTCCAAGCCGGTGGTATATGAGGAACTGGCAGGGATGGCGGGGATATCTGCGCCTACGGCCAAAAAGTGGCTGTCAATTCTGGTGTCTTCTCATGTGATTGCGCTGGTGCAGCCCTATCACAATAATGCGTTGAAAAGAGTCGTAAAAATGCCGCTTCTGCATTTCCTGGATACAGGTCTGGCGGCATATCTTTTGAAGTGGGGAAACCCGGAAGCACTGGAAAAAGGAGCGATGTCGGGAGCCATTTTTGAAAGCTATGTTTTTTCGGAAATATACAAAAGTTATTTGAACGCGGGAAAGGAACCTCCGATTTTTTATTACAGGGATAAAGATCAGAAGGAGATCGACCTGCTGATCTGTCAGAATGGAGTGCTGTGTCCTGTTGAAATAAAGAAAGCCGCTTCTCCCGGAAAAGCCGCAATTAAAAACTTTCGTGTTTTAGATCCTATTTGCAGCGAAAAATCCTCTGGCGGTTTGGAGTCCCTTAAAGCAGAAATAGGAACCGGAAGCGTGATCTGCATGGCGGCTGACCTGCTTCCTGTTGATGAAAAAAACTGGTATGTACCTGTCTGGCTGATTTGATAGTGAAAGGGGAGGAGCCATGGAAGAAAACAGAATAGAAAACACAAATGAAAGCTACAGCTTCCAGGTAGATCTGAAAGGAATGATCCGCCTGCTCAGCGAGAATCTGTATTCCAGTTCCGATGTGTTTTTGCGGGAGCTGCTGCAGAACAGCGTGGATGCGCTGGAAGCCCGGAGGGCAGTGGAAGAGGATTTCAGAGACGGGAAAATTGAGATCTGTTACCATGCCAATCCCGATGGGAGTGCAGTTTTAACCTTTTCCGAGAACGGGATTGGGCTGACCTGCCAGGAGATCCACACCTTTTTGTCGGTGATCGGGCAGTCCTCCAAAAGAGGCGGGACGAGACAGTCAGGCTTTATCGGGCAGTTTGGAATCGGGCTTTTGTCCTGCTTTCTGGTGACGGACGAGATTCTGGTGCAGAGCCGTTCCGTGCGGGAAGAGCAAAGCTGGCAGTGGATTGGGAGGAGCGACGGAACCTATCAGGTAACGGAGGGAGAAAAGCTTTCGGAGCCGGGAACGAAGGTGACCATCAGGCTGAGCAAGGGGATGGCGGAGCGTTACAGTGAAAAATGGGTGACAGAGCTTTTGCAGAAATATGGATTTATGCTCAGGATTCCCGTAATCTTTCGGGGAGATGAGGAATGTGTGCAGATTAACGATAATCTGATTCCCTGGAGACAATCTTTTTGCAGCGGCGAGGAGATCATGCGGTTTGGGGAATGGCTCTTTCAGGAGGAATTTATGGGCGTTGTGCCGATCCTTGGAGAAGGGCTTAGGGGCTATGCCTATATTTCCCTGCGACAGGTCAGCGCCGCCTCCGCCGTCAGTCACAAGATCTATTTAAAGGATATGCTGGTCACGGAGGAGGGAAAGGAACTGATACCCAAGTGGGCGTTTTTTACCCGCTGTGTGATCAATGCGGAGAATTTGACGCCCATGGCATCAAGGGAAGGTTTTGTATCAGATCAGAAGCTGGCAAAGGCGCGGAACGCCATTGAACGTTGTCTGTTCGATTATTTTGTGACCCTCTCAGAGTGTGATACCAGAAAGCTAGGGCAGATCACGGCGGTACATAATCTTGCCATCAAATCTCTTGCGGTGGAAAATGAGAGGATCTTCAAGCTGTTTTTTCCTTTTCTCATGTTTCACACAAATCAGGGAAAGCTGATGGGAAGGGAGATCGTAAAGGCGGCGGCAAGGCTTCCGGTGTATTACTGCGTACAGGTGGACGACTACCGCAGGGCGCGTCCCTTGGTGGGAGGGGCAAGGCTGCTGGTCAACGCGGGCTATACCTATGAGGCAAAGCTGATGCATCTTTTAAAGCGCGCCAATCCCAATCTGCGGGTGGAAGTTTTTGACGAGACATCTTATGGGGAACTTTTGGAAGAGCCTGCCGGGCATGTGAAAGAAGAATTTGAAGTGATATTGCCTGTGGCGGAACATGCCCTGGAGCCTTTTCGGTGCGGCGTGGCGCTGAAGCAGTTTGAACCGGCGGAAATGCCAGCGCTTTATGTGGGCGACAATTCCGGATTTTTTGATCTGGGAGAAGAGGAGGGCTCCGGATTTCTGGACGGCTTTTCATCGGATCTCTTTTGGGGAGGCTATGCCGCTAAACTCTATTTGAACGTAAAGAACCCTATGGTCAGGCGGCTTGGGGCAGTGAGAGATGAAAAAATGGCGGAGACCATGATCCGGGTGTTGTTTGCGCAGACAAAGCTGTCGGAGCATTATGAACTGAATGAACAGGAAAAGGAAATGTTAAACAGGGAACTGATTTCCCTTATGGAATATGGTTTAGGGAGAAGCTTATGAAAATTTTAGGCGCTTTAAGCGGCGGACGGGTGGAGGATGAACGGATCAGGGCACTGGCGGACAGGGCGAATGAATTGACCGAAGAAGGGCATCAAAAGTGGTATGATAATTCGCCTGTATTGATTCCCCTGATGGAGCGTATTCTGACCCTTGCCAGGGAGACGGAAAACTGGGATATTTATTTCTATGATATGGCAAGGCTTTTCTGGCTGGCAAAGGAAACTCCAAAGGAACAGCGTACTCTTGCCTTTCGGATCGCAGAGAGGTTTCATCGGGATTACAGAATGCATTTGGGAGAGGATGTCAGCCGGTTTGGGGCGGAATGGCGGTGCAGCCTTGCAGGGACGATACTGGAATTTTATACCAACTATCCGGAGATCGATGATGAAAAAATGGATAGAATGTTGGAAATATACAGGGATTGTGCAGGAAGGTGCGAAACCAGATGGACCTGTGGAACCTACGGCTGCATGACGGATATGGCGCGTGTGAACCGGGATCTGAGGATGGCGGAAGAGGCAATGGAAAAGCTGAAAAAAACTTCCTTTGAACAGGACTGCTATATTTGCCGCTATGTAAAACCCATGATTCTGTGTGACCTTCTGAAAGATGACGCCGACAGCGCGGGGGAGCTGGTGCAGCGACTGGCGGCAAGGGAGATTCCGTTAAAATATCAGTGGTGTTTTGCAAGCTGTCAGAGCGCAGATGAAAAAAGCATGGTGAATTATCTGCTTGCGTGTTGCCTGTGGCTGATGAAACCGGATTTTTTTGCAAGATTTTTTGCCCGGTGGAGAAACTGCTACAGCGAACCGGAGACAGGGGAGCTGTGGACGGAAGAGGTTCTTTTTCATGCTTTGGCGGGAGAATGGACAAGGCAGGAGGAACGACTGGAGCTTGCCCAGGAAGACGATCAGGAGATGCGGGAGCGGAGCGATGTCCCATTAAATCTCATGGACTGGAATCTCTGCTGGTATTGCTATTTTCACCTGCTGCACCGGCATGGCGTGGAACAGGTGACCCTTGCCATTGGAGAGCGGGGAGAGAAGATTGAAAAACGAAAATGGCGTACCCTGGATGTGGCGGCATATTTTGAAAAACAGGCGGATTCCATTGGGGAGAGGATGGACAGGGCGCGGAAAAGATTTGATTATGCCGGATTGAAAGGGTGTTACAGAGAGTGTTTTTTAATGTCAGGGCGGATTCCCATATAGGATACCGCCCTTTTCTGTATAAGAAAGGATTTACTTCCCTTTAGAACCAATGGTGAAGAACAGTCCGGCTTTTTTCAGTGCCGGGCGCAGGGCAAGATAAACAAGGACAGACACGATAGTTGATGTTACCGCATTGATGGATGTGGAGGCAATGTTCCAGGCAAGGGTCACTTCCGCAGCAGGCTTGCCCAGAATTACAAGTTTATAGAAATAACCGATCATAGGGTCAAAGATTACGTTAAACAAAAGCCCGCCAGCCGCGGCAAGGGTAGTCCAGAGGGCTACCTTGCTGTGCTGGCTTTCTGATGTGATCTTTCCTATTTTATGGGCAATCAATCCTGTGATCAGACCAATGCACAGCTTCAGGAGAAAGGTTTTTGGGGCATATATGATGTATACCGGATCTAACAGATCCCCGATGGTCATGCCGATAGCGCCTCCCAGACCGCCATAGAAGCCTCCGAGAATCAAGGCGCCCAGTACGCACACCGCATTTCCCAGATGAATGGAGGTAGCATCGCCTCCGGGAAGGGGGATCTTGATCTGTAAGAAAGTAAATACCACATAGGATAAAGCTGCCATGAGCCCGGTTATGGCAATTTTTTGTACATTTTGATTTTTCATAGCTTCCTCATTTCTGCACTGACCTGTGCTTTTTCTTTTCGCTTTTTTATAACTTTACTTTATTATATGCGCAAATGGCATTATAAAAAGTGCCAAATTAAAACTTTATAACCATACCAGTTGAAAGAACAGGGCAAATAGTGTAAAATGGGATGGCGAAATCATGGAGAAAGAGAGCGGGCACATGACAGAGAGAATAAAAGGAATCAGCGGAAGCACCTTAAAACTTATCGCACTGGTTTCCATGCTGATAGATCATACGGCAGCAGTGGTGCTGGAAAGGGCTATAATCCAGGGCGGCTATACAGAGACTCTTGATCAGGTCTATTATTTTATGAGAATGGGAATTGGAAGACTTGCTTTTCCTATTTACTGCTTTCTATTGGTGGAAGGATTTGAAAAGACCCGGAACAGAAAACGGTACGGAGGACGGCTTTTTCTTTTTGCAATAATCTCGGAAATTCCCTTTAATCTTGCCTTTAGAGGAAGACTTCTGGATCTTTCATACCAAAATATCTTCTTCACCCTTTTTATTGGCCTGCTTACCATATGGATAATGGACATAATTGAAAAAAAGAACATTTCCTATATATGGAAGGTTTTGGGAGAAGGTCTGGTATTCCTTGCTGCCATTATGATAGCGGAAGTTTCCCACTGCGATTACGGCGGAAGAGGAATTATAGCCATCGGACTATTGTATCTGTTCAGAAAAAACCGAATACACCAGATCATAGCAGGCGCCATTGCATTCCTGTGGGAGCTTACTGCGCCCATTGCATTCCTCTTTGTAGGCTTTTATAACGGTCAAAGAGGAATCAAACTGAAATACATATTCTACGCTTTTTACCCGTTACATCTGCTGCTCCTATACCTCCTTTCCCGCGCGCTGTTCGGATAAGAAAGGGAAATTTTTATAAAGAATCCTTATATTTTTGTTAAATAATTTTTTAATAGTTGAGATTTAATGAAAGATATTGTAAATTGGAAAATAACGGATTTATATGGAGAATTTTTCAATTCATACACAGAAAGACCGTGACAAATATATGATAGCTTAGAGGAACTCATCCGGGGCATTAGGGCTTGCTGGGATAGGGCGGCAGCAGGGAGGGGCACTGGAAAGCACTGGGGTTCAGTGCCTTGATGAAAAATTGGTCATTTCACTTACGGAATGGTGATGTGTCAGGGTGGTTCCGCCACGGATGGCGGAACCAGGAGTCATGCGACAGGAGGTCGCTGGACTCCGACCCGATCAGTTTTCGATACCTGCGCCCATTCCGTTAGAGAAATCCAATTTTGAAACAGGAGCTGAACCCCAGTGCTTTCCAGTGCCCCTCCCTGCCGCCGCCCTATCCCAGCAAGCCCTAATGCCCCGGATGAGTCTTTTTTAGCCATCATACAATTGCCCTATAAAAAAGCGAAATGGAGGAAAGCATGAAACGATATTGGAAATATATAAGACCCTACCTGTCAGCCTTCATCATCGGTCCTCTTCTCATGATCGTAGAGGTAGCAGGAGAAGTAATGCTGCCCAAGCTGATGGCAAATATCATCAATGTGGGCGCTGCCAACCACAATGTCCCATACATTATCAGTATGGGGGGAGCAATGGTGGCAACAGCCTTTCTTATGATGGCAGGAGGAATCGGAGGCGCATATTTTGCGGCAAAGGCGGCGATCAGCTTTGCCTCCGACTTAAGAAGCGACGTGTTTGGGCAGGTGCAGAAGTTTTCCTTTGCCAATCTGGATCAGTTCAGCACCGGTTCGCTGGTAACCAGACTTACCAATGATATTACCCAGGTGCAGAATGTGATCAATATGGCGCTGCGCATGATGCTCCGGGCGCCGGGGATGCTGATCGGCGCCCTGATCATGGCGATTATGATGAATGCCCAGCTTGCCCTTGTGGTTTTGGCAGTGATTCCTGTTTTGGTAGTGTTGATCCTGCTGGTGATCAGGACGGCGTTCCCACGGTTTGACTATATGCAGAAAAAGCTTGACGCATTGAACTCCACCATTCAGGAGGTGCTTACCAATGTACGGGTAATCAAATCCTTTGTGCGGGGCAGCTATGAAGAGGAGCGGTTTGCCAAAGCCAATGAGGAGTTGAAAAAGTCCAGCCTGGATGCTTTTAAGGTGGTAATTCTCAACATGCCCATTATGATGCTTTTGATGAATGCAACTACCCTTGGAATCGTATGGTTTGGAGGAAGGCAGATCCTTGCAGGCAGTATGCCGGTAGGGGATCTGACGGCGTTTACCACTTATATTGTGCAGATTTTGATGTCTCTTATGATGCTTGCCATGGTGCTTCTGCAAAGCTCCAGAGCCCTAGCATCTGTCCGGCGTATCACAGAGGTTTTGGATGCCGAGATCAGCTTAAGCGATAAGGACTGTGCTTTTCCGGAGAAGACGGTAGACAGCGGCAGAGTGGAATTCAGGGATGTATCCTTCCGTTATTATAAGGAAAATAAGGAAGAGGTGCTTTCCCATATCAGTTTTCAGGCGGAAAGCGGGCAGACGCTGGGTATTATCGGCGGAACCGGAAGCGGAAAGACCACCCTTGTGCAGATGATTTCCAGACTCTATGATGTGGACAGCGGAGAGGTTTTAGTGGACGGCATCAACGTAAAGGCATATTCGTTAAAGCATCTGCGGGACGGAGTGGGAATGGTTTTGCAGAAAAATGTGCTTTTTTCAGGAACCATCATGGAAAATCTGATGTGGGGGGATACCAATGCCGCCCAGGAGGAGGTTTTTGATGCCGCCAGGGCGGCTCAGGCGGATTCTTTTGTCAGTTCTTTCAGCGACGGCTATCTGACGGAGCTGGGGCAGGGCGGCGTGAATGTGTCCGGAGGGCAAAAGCAGAGGCTTTGTATTGCAAGGGCGCTTCTGAAAAAGCCCAGGATCTTGATTCTGGATGATTCTACCAGCGCGGTGGATACGGCAACTGAAGCAAGGATCAGGGAAAGCTTTAGCAGTACTTTAAAGGATACCACCAAGATCATCATTGCCCAGAGAATTACATCTGTGATGGATGCGGATCAGATTTTGGTACTGGATGAGGGGCAGATCGTAGGGAAGGGCAGCCATGAGCAGCTTCTGAAAGAATGCGTTCCTTATCAGGAGATCTACTATTCTCAGATGGATCGGGAGGTGAGCGCTTCATGAGACAGGAAAAGCTTGCATATTTACAGAAAAAGTATGAGAGCCGGCTGAATCCCGCAGGGGATATTCCCCTTGCCGGCGGAAGAGGCGGTATGCCCAAGGGACCCGGACATGGGAGAAGAGGCGCAAGAGGAGCCATGGGCGGCGGAAAACCCAAGAATGTGAAAAAGACCATGGGAAGGCTTTTTGGCTATATTTCCCATGAAAAGTGGAAGCTGGGAATTGTATGCTTATGTGTGGTGGGAGGAACCTTTGCCAATCTTGCAGGCTCCTACATGCTCCGCCCGATCATCAACGGACTTACGTCTCCTCAGGGCAGTGTGGGATTCCTTTTGAAGGGAATTCTGGTGATGGCTTCTATTTATATAATTTCAGTCCTTGCGCAGTATTTACAGCAGAGGATTATGATTGGAATTTCTCAGAATGCCATTATGAAGCTGCGCAATGAATTGTTTGGAAAGCTGCAAAAGCTTCCCGTGCGTTATTATGACACCAACAACCACGGTGATATTATGAGCCGTTTTACCAACGACGTGGATGCAGTGGGAGAAATGCTGAATAATACGGTGGTACAGTTGATCTCCGGCGCCATTAATATCGTAGGAACCTTTGCCCTTATGCTCTATACCAATGTGTGGCTGACCCTGATCACGGTGGTGATGATACCGGTGATGCTCAAAGCAGTGCAGGCGGTAGGGGGAAGAAGCAGGAAATATTACCGCGCCCAGCAGGCGGCGATCGGCACCCTGAACGGATATATCGAGGAAACGGTATCCGGGCAGAAGGTGGTAAAGGTTTTCAACCACGAAGAGGATGTGCGGGAAGAGTTTGAATATCTGAATCAGGATCTCAGAGGAAAGCAGATTAAGGCGCAGTTTTTTGGCGGTATTATGGGTCCTGTTATGGGCAATTTAAGTCAGGTAAGCTATTCTCTGACGGCTTGTATCGGTGGTATTTTGTGTGTCCTCAGGGGCTTCGACTTAGGAGGGCTTACGGTATTTGTAAATTACTCCAGACAGTTTTCACGCCCCATCAACGAGGTGGCGATGCAGGTAAATACCATTTTTTCCGCGCTTGCCGGTGCGGAGAGAGTGTTTGCGGTAATGGATGAGGAGCCGGAGCAGGAAGATGGCGAGGATGCCATCCGCATTCTGGAAGATAAAAAGCAGGGAAAGAGCTTTTACGCCATTCCCAGAAACAATCCTCTGGGTGCAGAGGAAGGTTTCAGGGCAAGTGTAGTGGGAGAGGATGAGCGGTTTTACTATAAGGAAGTAAAGGGAGCGGTTACCCTGAAAAATGTCACCTTTGGCTATAATCCGGATAAGACCATTTTGAAGGATGTCTCCCTCTATGCCAAGCCGGGACAAAAGATCGCCTTTGTAGGCTCCACAGGAGCGGGAAAAACCACCATTACCAATTTGATCAACCGTTTTTACGATATTGACCAGGGTAGTATCACGGTGGATGACATTCCCATTGAAAAGCTGGAGCGGGATTCGCTCAGAAGAAATATCGCCATGGTATTGCAGGACACCCATCTTTTTACCGGAACTGTCAAAGATAACATCCGTTACGGAAGGCTGGATGCCACAGACGAGGAGGTGGAGCAGGCGGCAAGAACGGCAAGCGCTCATTCCTTTATCATGCGTCTGGAGCATGGCTATGATACCATGCTGGAAGGGGACGGCGCCAATTTAAGCCAGGGTCAGAGACAGCTGATCAATATTGCCAGGGCAGCGATTTCCAAAGCGCCCATTTTGATTCTGGATGAAGCAACCAGTTCGGTGGACACCAGGACGGAAAAACATATTGAAAAGGGAATGGACCGTATTATGGCGGAGAGAACCACCCTGGTGATCGCCCACAGGCTTTCCACCGTGCGCAATGCCAACGCCATTATGGTGCTGGAAAACGGAGAGATCATAGAGCGGGGGGATCATGACGACCTGCTGTTGCAGAAGGGGCGTTACTATGAGCTGTATACAGGCTTAAGTGAATTAGATTGAGAAAACAGGAGAGGACATTGATGGAAAAAATATTGGTAGTGATCGATATGCAGAACGATTTTATTGACGGCGCTTTGGGAACGGGAGAGGCGCAGCAGATTGTGGAAAAGGTAGTTAAAAAAATAGAGGGTCATGAGGGCGGCAGGATTTTTGCCACCAGAGATACCCATGGAGAAGATTATCTGGAGACTTCGGAGGGAAAGCATTTGCCAGTGCCCCACTGTATTAAGGGGACGGAAGGATGGGAGATCCGTCCGGAGATCGCAGAGCAGCTTGCCCGAAAGGAGGCGGAGGTAATCGATAAGCCTGCCTTTGGATCGGAAGTCCTTGCCCGGAGATTACAGAAACTTGCGGAAAAGGAAGAAATTGAGATCGAGCTTGTAGGGCTGTGCACGGATATCTGCGTAGTGTCCAACGCGCTGCTGCTGAAGGCAAAGCTTCCGGAGACTGTAATTAAAGTGGACGCTTCCTGCTGCGCAGGGGTCACCCCGGAGAGCCATGATGCGGCGCTTCTCACCATGAAAATGTGTCAGGTGGAAGTATAGTAAAAGTGTGGTAGTGGTTTGGCAATAGGAATATCCTATAACCAGCGAAATTTTTTCCGTATTGTACAAAAGGGAAAAGAGATGGTATACTCTGTCTATCAAATGAAGAGAGGATACAAATCAGGAGGAGTAACATTATGAAAAAGTTTTTAGCAGTTTTATTGACAGGCGCCTTTGTGGCAGGGGCTCTCACCGCCTGCGGAAGCAAGGGAACGGATGATAAGGTGATCAAGGTTGCGGCATCTGCAACCCCCCATTCCGAGATCCTGGAACAGGCAAAGCCAATTTTGGCGGAGCAGGGCTATGATCTTCAGGTAACCGTTTTTGACGATTATGTACAGCCCAATGAAGTGGTGGAGAGCGGAGACTTTGATGCAAACTATTTCCAGCACATTCCTTATCTTGACAGCTTTAACGCTGAAAAGGGAACACATCTTGTAAATGCAGGGGGGATTCACTACGAGCCTTTCGGTATTTACCCCGGAACCAAAACCAGCTTAAGCGATGTGGCGGAGGGAGACAGCATAGCGGTACCCAACGATACCACCAATGAGGCGAGAGCCCTTCTTTTGCTCCAGGATAACGGGCTGATCAAATTAAAAGAAGGGGCAGGGCTGGAAGCAACGGTGAATGACATTGTGGAGAATACCTATAACCTTGAGATCGTAGAACTGGAGGCAGCACAGGTTCCCAGAGTTGTGGATGAAGTTGCCTTTGTAGTATTAAACGGAAATTATGCCCTGGAGGCAGGGTATTCCGTTGCAAGGGATGCTCTTACCTATGAAAGCGCCGACTCAGAGGCGGCAAGAACCTATGTGAATGTGATTGCCGTAAAGGAAGGCAACGAAGGTGCAGATAAGCTGAAAGCATTGGTAGAGGTGCTGAAATCAGAGGAGATCAGGAAATACATAACCGATACCTATGACGGAGCGGTAATACCTTTTGAATAATCTGTGAAAATCGTATATAATGAAGTTCAAGACCCTGGAATTGCGGTTCCAGGGTCGTTTTCGAAATAAAAGGATTTTGCCGCTCCGGCATGGAGGATAAAATGACACTGACACAGTTGAAATATGTGATCGCAATTGCAGACACCCATTCTATGAATGAAGCGGCAAGAACGCTTTTTATTGCCCAGCCCAGCTTATCCCAGGCGATCCGTGAGCTGGAAGAGGAGATCGGTCTCACTTTGTTTAACAGAAGCAACCGGGGCGTTAAGATCACCCCTGAAGGGGAAGAATTTCTGGGGTATGCCAGACAGGTAGTGGAACAGTACCGGCTGGTGGAGGATCGTTACATTGAAAAGAAAAACAGCAAAAAGCGTTTCAGCGTTTCCATGCAGCATTATACCTTTGCCGTAAAGGCATTTGTGGAGATGGTAAAGCAGTTTGGAATGGACGAATACGAGTTTGCGGTGCATGAAACCAAAACCTACGAGGTGATAGAGGATGTAAGGAATTTCCGAAGCGAGATCGGCATTCTCTATTTAAATGATTTTAACCGGGCTGTGCTGACCAAACTGTTTCAGGAGTCCGGGCTGGAGTTTCGGGAGATCTTAAAGTGCGGGATCTACGTGTATATGTGGAAGGGGCATCCTTTGGCGGGAAAAGAGGAGATCAGCCTGGAAGAGCTGGATGAGTATCCCTGCCTTTCCTTTGAGCAGGGCGTCAACAACTCCTTTTACTTTGCAGAGGAGGTGCTCAGCACCTATGATTATAAGCAACTGATCAAGGCGAACGACAGGGCGACTTTGCTGAATCTCATGGTGGGGCTTAACGGTTACACTCTCTGCTCGGGTATTATATGCGAATCCCTGAACGGCGCGGATTACCTTGCCGTAAGGCTGCGCTCCGAGGAGGTCATGACCATCGGTTATTTAAAGCGAAAAGGCACTGCAATCAGCCCTCTGGGGCAGAAGTACCTTGAAGAACTGAAAAAGTTCAGAAGCAGCGTACTATAAAGAGAAAGGTTGAATAAAAGGTGAAAGAGCCAATCAGGAAAGCGGCGGAGGAGGATGCCTCAAGGCTTGCGGAAATTCTTATTTTTACCAAACGTGCTACTTACAGACCGATTTTTCAGGAGGATCAGGTTTCCTTTGGAGAAATGCAGGTCCTTCCGCTTGCCCTGGCGTATCAGACAGACGCCCGAAAGCGGGAGAATATCTGGGTGTACGATGACGAATTCGTAAAGGCAATGATCCACATTGAGGGGAGGCAGATCTGTGAGCTGTATGTGGATGTGTTTTTTCAAAAGGAAGGTATTGGCGCAAGACTTATGGAGTTTGCAGTAAATGTGCATGACGCCGATTATTTGTGGGTTCTGGAAAAGAACGAAAGAGCCATCCGGTTTTATCAGCGTTACGGATTTATTATGACAAATGAGCGCAAACCGGAGGAAGGAACGAAAGAGTTTGTGAGAAAAATGATACGGTGTGAGAACTGACCGTGCCCTATATAAAATGATATTGGAAAGGAGAATGAAAATGAAATACAAACAGATCGTTTTTGATGTGGACGGTACTTTGGTGGACAACGAGGAGGCGATCCTCCGTTCACTGCAGGACGTGATAATGGAGGTAAAGGGAGAAAAGCTCCCTTTTGATGATCTGCGCTTTGCACTGGGAATTACAGGGGAGGATGCCCTGGAAAGGCTTCAGGTGGAAAATATTCCTCAGGTTATGGAAAGATGGGTAGAGCTTTTAGGGCAATACGGAGATCAGGTTTCGCTCTATGATGGAATCCGGGAACTGTTGTCAAAGCTTTCAAAGGAGGGCTGCGGTCTTGGCATTGTGTCTTCCAGAACAAGAGAAATGCTGGAGGAGGACGCCTGTATCAGCGGCATCAGAGATTACTTTTCTGTTACGGTCTGTGCAGATGATACAACAGGGCATAAACCTACGGCGGAGCCTCTTCTGAAGTATATGGAACTGTCGGGAGCGGGCAGAGAGGAGATCCTCTATATTGGGGACAGCGTCCATGACAGTCAGTGCGCGGAAAATGCAGGAGTGGATTTTGGTCTTGCTGTGTGGGGAAGCCACAAGGAAACCATCAAAGCAAAGTATTATTTACACAGTCCCCTTGCTGTCCCGGAGCAGCTCCCATAACTGGCTGCATTTCAGGGCGTTTGGTGTGGTATCATCCTCATAGAAGCAGCGCCTTCCCAGAAAAAGACCTGAGAGCAGCTCCTGATTATTCCCGGCAATTTCCTGATCCAGGAGAGAGAGGGAATAGGTTCCCAGCTCCTGCTGGAAAAGGAGCGGGCAGTCTTTCCATAAAATGACCTTGTCATCCACGGAATGGTCTGCATCCTCCGGAGCGCTGCCGTCGGGAGCGGCAAAAATCTGGTATTGATCCTGAAAATAAGCCGGATCGTCGGTTAAAAAGAAATAACTCTGGCAGGCTGAAATATCGCCCATTAAAGACAACTCAGAGGCATAGTCGTACAGCATTTCCCCATCCCCACTGTGGAGCGTGTATTGGTTCAACTGTACAAAGACTTCCCCGTCTCCATTGTAATCGGAAGCGAGGGAGGCAAATGCTGTCTCCAGCGCTGTAGCGGTTTCAGGGGGAAGGGTGGAACTGCCTACATATGCAATTTGGAAGTCCGGGACTCTTTTGCCGATTCCCAGCATGCTTCCGATCAGGCTGCCGGCGATCCAAAGAATAACGGCGCCTGCCAGGACATACCATTTATGATAGTACCACCAGTTTTTCCATTTTTTCCCTTTTGTCATTTCTCCCGGCTCCGGTATTTCCGGTTCCGGGCTTTTCTTTGTTTTTTCCATGTCTTCAATATTTCCAATGCGCATAAGCTTTTCTCCTTAGTTCCTTTCTTCCAATGTGGTGCCTCCATATGCATAAGATACAGGAAGACAGATCAGGGGCGGTTTGACGGGAGCGTTTTCCTGAAGAAGTAATTCCACACACATTTCAGCTATTTCCGACACGGGCTGTACAATAGTGGAACAGGTGTATTCCAGACTGCCGAAGTGTCTTGTGCCGTCAAATCCGATTACCTGGACATCTTCAGGCACTCTTTGGTTTAGCCGGCGGAGGGTTTTCAAAATTTCATAGGCAAGATGATCGGTTACACAGAAAATCCCGTCAAAAGACAGCTTTCCATCTTGGATATGCTCTGTCAAAAAGGCTTCAAATTCCTCATAAGGATCTCCATCGTTTAAAATCTTCATTTCATAATGAAGCCCCCGGGAGAGACATCCGTTTTCAAATCCCGCTTTCCGCTTGTTGGGTTCGTTGGTCAGAGAAGAGCCAATGCGCAAAAAAGCTACATTTTTACAGCCCAGATCGGCAAGCTTTTCGGCGGCCAGCTGTCCCCCTGCAAAATTATCGCTGGTAACGCAGGAAATTTTGGGTCCCATGGAACGGTCGATGGCAATGAAAGGGGTG
The DNA here is from genome assembly GCA_947172705.1 of uncultured Lachnospiraceae bacterium. Classification (GTDB taxonomy): domain Bacteria; phylum Bacillota; class Clostridia; order Lachnospirales; family Lachnospiraceae; genus Suilimivivens. Next base: position 5,885 of record CAMWCA010000042.1, on the reverse strand, counting down.
CCTTCCTCGATTTTCAGATTGGGGTTGTAGGTCAGTCCGATGATTCCGTCTACTTTATTCTGCCGCGCCATGTCAATGTATTCCTGCTCCATTCCAGGGTCAGAATCGGTAGAGCAAAGCAGCATACGGTATTTACGCCTTAACAAGGCAAGGTTAATGTGATAGACCAGAGAAGCGAAAAAAGGCTCTACCGTGTTGGGAATCAGAAGTGCAATGGTGTGAGTCCTGCTTGCTTTCAGCCCCTGGGCGTAACTGTTGACCTGATAGTTTAGCTTTTGAATGGCTTCTTCTACCCGGCGTTTGTAGGGTTCGCCTACGGGGAGCCCGTTTACGACCTTGGAAACTGTGCCCAGAGCAACCCCTGCTTCCCGTGCGACATCTTTCATAGTGGGAGCGGATAGTTCTTTTTTCATAATAGAATGACAGATCCTTTCTAATGGTATAAATAATATTGATTATAATGTAGAGATACTAATTTGTAAAGTACCTTAATAAAAATGGTTCATGAAACGTTACGTGAAAATGATAACGGCATAATTAACAAAAATATACAAAAGGAATTGTTAAAAAGAACTAAAAATATGAAAAGTGTAAATAAAAATGAAAATATATATTGATTTTATGAAATAAAAATGATATTTTTATAAAAAGAGACAAATAACGTTTCATGAACGCGCGCGGAACAAATTACAAAATTAATTGTGTTTGACGAAAGGAGCAGGATATGAGTAAAAGCAAGTCGGCTGCTGCAAATATGACAGTGACCCAAAGACCACTGAAAAAACGCATCCTGGATAACTGGCAGCTATATGCAATGCTGCTTGTACCGGTGGTGCTGACCATTATTTATAAGTACATACCCATGTATGGCATTCAGATCGCTTTTCGGGATTACAAAGCGAGCAGAGGTTTTACGGGCAGCGAATGGATCGGTTTGGAATGGTTTCAGCGCTTTTTCAGCGCTCCTACCTTTGGACGTATGATCAAAAATACGGTGCTTCTCAGTCTGTTCAGTTTACTGTGGAGTTTTCCGATTCCCATTATTCTGGCATTGATGTTGAATCAGATGCGGTTTCACCGTTTTAAAAGAATAACCCAGACGGTATTGTATGCGCCCCATTTTATTTCCACTATGGTGATCTGTGGTATGATCCGTATTTTCTTAAGTCCTTCCGGCGGCCTGATCAATCTGCTGGCGGGAACCTCCATAGATTTCCTGACAGAATCCGCGGCATTCCGTACCATTTACATTGCTTCAGGCATCTGGCAGGACGCAGGCTGGGGGATTATCGTGTATATGGCGACTCTTTCCAGCATTGATACCTCCCTTTATGAGGCGGCAAAGGTGGACGGCGCGTCCCTGTTTCAGAGAATTCTCCATATTGACCTGCCGGGGCTGGCATCCATTATGGTGTTGAACCTGATTATGAGTGCCGGAAATCTGATGAATGTAGGATTTGAAAAGGTATGGCTGCTGCAGACCGATCTGAACAAGGCAACAAGCGATGTGATCGCAGTTTATGTTTATCAACAGGGTATCGAGAATGCCAAGTACAGTTACTCCACGGCGGTAGGCTTGTTTAACACGGTAATCAATATTATTTTGCTGATCGTGGTGAACAAGATTGCCAGCAAGATATCCGATGATACCAGTTTTATATAGGAGGTGCGGTATGAGTGTAAATGTAAAAGCAAAAGCAAAGAGCGGAACGCCCACAGGATTTTCCGAAAAGACCAGCGATATTATTTTGGTTGTGATCTGCGCCATTGTTCTGCTGATCGTGGCATATCCCCTGTATTATGTGTTGATCGCATCTGTGTCCAATCCCTATGATGTGTTTGCAGGAAAGACTTTCCTGCTTCCCAGTCAGTTTACGCTGGGCGGTTACAAGGCGGTATTTGCGGACTCCAGTATCTTAACGGGACTTTTGAACAGCTTTAAATATACTATTATAGGAACGGTATTTTCCGTGACGGTACTTTATCTGGCGGCATACCCCTTAAGCGTTAAGGATCTGCCGGGCAGAAAATTCTTCAGTCTGTTCTTTATCATCACCATGTATTTTGGCGGCGGGATGGTCCCCACCTACCTGATCGTAAAGCAGACAGGGCTGATCAATAACATGTGGGCGCTGTTCCTTCCCGGAGGCGTTGCTGTGGGAAATATGATCATTGTGAGAAACTTTTTTGAGAACAGCATACCCAAGGAAATGATTGAAGCGGCGGAAATCGACGGGGCTTCCAAGTGGACGACATTTGCCCGCATCGTAGTGCCCTTAAGCCGTTCCATTATGGCAGTTATGGTGGTGTTCAGTATGGTGGCTTACTGGAACGACTGGTTTACCTCCATGATCTATCTGCCGTCGCCTGCTAAAGCGCCTCTGCCTTTGGTTTTGAGGAATATTCTGATCAAAAGCTCGGCAAGCGCCAGTCAGGCAAGCACCATATCCGGCGGCTTTGCGGAACTAAATAAAATGACGGAAATGATCAAGTTTTCATCTATTATCATAGCGGCTGTGCCAATGCTGATCGTTTATCCTTTTGTACAGAAATACTTTGAAAAAGGGTTTATGGCAGGCGCAGTAAAAGGCTGATTTGAGAAAGGGAGGACGAGAAAATGTGGAAAAAGATAATATCCTGTACGCTTGCGGCTGTTTTGACAATATCAATGACGGCATGCGCAAATAAGGAATACGGAAACCACCAAAAGGGAGTTGCAAACCCGGATACCTCTCAGACAGAGTTTGCGATCATGGGGGCGCAGAGCGCATTAAGCCCCGGGTATACAGATAATGTGGTTTTAAACGAACTTCAGGAGAAAACAGGGATTAAAATTGACTGGACCACCATGAGTGAATCATTGGGAGAGCAGGTCAATATCCGCATAGCCGGAGAAGAGCTTCCGGACGCTTTTATGGGGGTGGGGTTCAGCAACTATGATATATCCCGTTACGGAGACGACGGCACATTTATTGATCTGACGCCTTATCTGACGGAAGAATATATGCCTAACCTGACCAGGATTCTGGAGGAGAATCCGGATATCCGCAGCGCCATTACCATGGACGATGGTTATATTTATGGTCTTCCGGCAGGAGAGCGCATGGGAACCGGAGGAATCGGAGCGGCGGAAGACTACAGTATTTATTCCATTCCCCAGTTTTCCATGATCAATAAGGCATGGCTGGATGATCTGGGGCTGGAGGTACCCACTACCCTGGAGGAGCTGCACACCGCATTGAAGGCGTTTAAAGATAACGATATGAGTGCGAAATATTATGGAAACGCCCCGGGAAGCACCATCCCCATGAGCACAGGATTTGACCAGTGGTGCTGGGGACAGAATATCTTTTATGCAGGCTTTGGGTTTACCAACTGGCCTAACGATGTGTGCAACGACCTGGTTTTGCGGGAGGATGGAACCGCTGAATTTGTCTGTGTCTCAGAGGAATACCGGGATGCGCTGACTTATTTCCATGACTGGTATGCAGAAGGGCTGATGGACATTGAGATGTTCAGCCAGTCGGATACACAGCTGATCTCGAAATGCTCTCAGGGGTATGTGGGCGTTTCCACCTGGTGGTACATTGAAGAGTTGATGGGAGATTATGCGGAGGACTATGTATTTCTTCCTGTTTTGGACGGACCGGAGGGAACCCATAATGTGACCGTGCGTACAGGAGGCAGGATCAACAGCGGAAGCCTTAACATTACAAAGGCGTGCAAAAGCCCGGCAAATCTTTTAAAATTTTATGATATGTGGTATGATCCCCAGGTAGTGATGCAGCTTCAATATGGTCCCATCGGCGTTTACTTCACCCAGCAGGATGAAAACGGCGTATGGCTGAGCATTTCCGATGAGGAAAGCAGGGAGAAATACGGAAAAGGCTCAGGAGAGCTGAAGGGCGAATTGGAGGTGGCAGGTCCTAAGCTGATCCTCAGCGATTATTATCAGTCCACCTTTAAGATGGAGGACAGAGCCATTGAGCGTCTGACGGATCTGTATGATTTCTGGATGCCATATGTAGACAATACGGTTACTTATCCGGTGGACTGTGTGTTTACCAGCAGGGAGCTGGATGATATCGACTGGTACAAGGCAAGTTTTGAAAGCGCCGTGTCGGAACAGGAAGGTCTGTGGCTGAAAAACGGAGGACCCAGCGATGAGGAATGGGAAAGCTATATCAAACATTTAAAGGATAAATGTGGAATGGATAAGCTTTTGACCGTATACCAGGCAGCATACGACCGGTATGCAGGAGTGGAAAAAGAGGAAGAGCAGTAAAAAAGGAGAGAGACAGCCATGACGAGCCAGATTTTACGCGATGCGCGGAGATATGAGGAAGAAAAGGAAAGAAAAATTGCCAGGGAACCCAGACCAGGGTTTCATCTGTCGGCGCGGGTTGGGTGGATGAACGATCCCAATGGGTTTTCCTATTATAAAGGAGAGTATCATTTGTTTTATCAGTATCATCCGTTCAGCCCTTACTGGGGACCCATGCATTGGGGTCATGCGGTGAGCAGTGATCTGCTGCACTGGGAGCATCTTCCCGCCGCGCTGGCGCCGGATACGGATTACGACAGGGACGGCTGTTTTTCGGGAAACGCCGTCGTACTGCCTGACGGAAGGCATCTGCTAATGTATACAGGCGTATCCAAGGAGACGCAGCCTGACGGAAGTACCAAAGACTTACAGACCCAATGTCTTGCCGTTGGGGACGGAACTGACTACAAAAAGTACGGGGAAAATCCGGTGCTGGATCAGCGGCATCTGCCGGAAAAGGGAAGTAAGTATGATTTTCGTGATCCCAAGCTGTGGAGAAAGGCGGACGGCAGCTATCGCTGTGTTGTGGGAAACTGTACGCCGGAGCATGACGGTCAGATCCTTCTTTATAGCAGCCCCGACGGCTTTCACTGGAAATATGAAAAGATTCTGGCGGCAAATCAGGAGCGGTTTGGAAGGATGTGGGAATGCCCAGATTTCTTTGAACTGGACGGAAAACAGATTTTGCTGGTGAGTCCCCAGGATATGATGCCTCAGGGATTTGAGTATCACAACGGCAACGGAACCCTCTGCCTGATGGGCAGCTATGATGATAAGACAGATACCTTTACGGAAGAATACAATCAGGCGGTGGATTATGGCATTGATTTTTATGCCCCCCAGACGGTGCTTGCGCCGGATGGACGGAGAATTATGATCGGCTGGATGCAGAACTGGGATACCTGCAACCTCCACGCGCCGGAACGTCCATGGTTTGGACAGATGAGCATTCCCAGAGAGCTTTCCGTGAAAAACGGACGGCTTTTCCAGAATCCCATCCGGGAATTGGAGGATCTTCGGGGAGAGAAGGTGCATTATGAGAACGTGGCGTTTACCGATCTTATAAAGCTGGAGGGGATCAGAGGGCGGAAAATCGATATGGAGCTTACGGTTCGCCCGGGAGACGAGGAGAATCTGTATCGGAAGTTTGCGGTGCGCTTTGCCCAGAATGACCGGTATCAGACTTCGGTGAGCTTTAGACCCTATGAGTCAATCATCAAGGTGGACAGAAAACATTCCGGTTCCAGAAGAGCGATCATCCACCAGCGCAGATGCCTGATAAAGGAGAAGAGAGACAACATCAAGATCAGGATCATTTTGGACTGCTTCAGCGCGGAGGTTTTCGTGAACGATGGAGAATATGCCCTTTCCATGACTTTCTATACGGAGCCCGAGGTGGATGGGATCTCCTTCTTTGCAGACGGGCAGGTGGTGATGGATGTGGTGAAATACGATCTACGATAGAAATCGACGTGTATTTCCAGCCGATGACAGAGCACGCCATCACATCAGGCGGTATCGGAGAGCATAACATAGTATGGCACGGCGCAGCATAGCCGGC
>CAMWCA010000041.1 GCA_947172705.1 uncultured Lachnospiraceae bacterium | reverse complement strand
ACCGTCTGGATTGGCTTTCCCTTTCTTTTTGTTCCCTTTAATTAGCCATGAACTGGTTGAAATGCCGGGGCATACGCAGGGAAGTATTATTCTGGTAAATGAAGAAGAAGGATATGCGTTGACGGGTGATTCTGTAACAAGAGAAACTCTGCTTAATATGGAAGGAGCACCGCATATGTCAGTCTACAGGGAGCGTTTAAGTAAATTTATAGATCGCTATAAAGGGCGTATACATGTGGCAATGTCAGGACATGGCGGAGCAATTCCCGATCCGTTTGCTGTTTTTGAGGGAAATTTGGATGCGGTTGAAGGCGTGCTTTCAGGAAAATATAAAGGATATCCAGATCCAAGGCATACACGGTCAGGGAAAAACGTATATCGTGCAAAACCTGAAATAGGGGCGGAAGACTTTTCGGTTGGTTTGGAAGGATTTTGTAGTGACGGGATGCTTGGAAATATTCTTTTTTCCTGTGACAGAGATATCAAGTGAGAAAATGAAACATAATTGTTGAATTATTAAAAATTTAAAGGAGGATATAATTATGAAACGAAAACTAGTGGGAATGATTTTGACGGCGGTAATGCTTACAACACTGTTTACAGGATGCACCGTTTCTGATGGATCATCGGAGACAAAAGTTGACACCGTTCAAGAGGAAAAAAATTCTGTGGAAGGCGAAACCCAGGAGGTTTCGGAAGAAGGTGTTTCAGAAGTAACATCGACTGGTAATGTAAATACATCTGATTTTGATGATTACAAAAGACCGATCATAAAAGAAGAGGGTTTGACTTTGGCGTATATTCACAATTTGGCGTATAACGAGGCGGAACAGAGAAAGATGGGACAGATCAAATTGGAGTGTGAGCATCGTGGATGGAATTTTGTGGAGGCAAATTATAATGAGGATTCAGAATGGAGTGATACTTTTAAGAATTTGATTACGCAAGGCGTTGATTGCATTGTCATTACCAATACAGAATCCATGCAGGCGAAATCCCCGGTAATTATTCAGGCGCGTGAGGCGGGAATTGGTGTTTATTGTAATGACAGCGAGGTAGTACCGGGAATTATCTGCAATTCAACAATGCCCAATGGCGTAGCTACAGAGGAACTGTTTTATAAGATTGGAAACGATAGTAAATGGACATCTGATATAGGCTTATTAACGGTAGAGGCAACTCAGGTACACACGGAAAGAATCGATCCTGTAGAGGCTACCTGTAAATCCTATGCAAACATGAATGTACTTGAAAAGATTGATGTAACTGGCGGCGGTTCTGATTTTATTACATTTACTGCTGAAACGGTAAAGACGTGGTTCCAGAAATATGGGACGCAATTGAAAGGGGTTTATGCTTCTTGTGATAATACTGCTTATCCTGCGGTGGAAGCAGCGGAGCAGAGTGGCGATCTGGTAGATCCCGATTTTTGGGTTGCCGGAATAGACGGAGGGTCTGAATGCTGGGCAAGACTCAGAGAAGGCGGTTATTTCAAATATAATTATTCACAGGCTTTTGAAATGTATTCCCATAAGCTTTGCGATGTAATTGAACAGATTCAGGTAAAAGGGTTGAATCCAGGTGATGCGGGATGCGATATTGGATATTCAGGCGATATTTTATATACCTATGGCAAAGTAGTAACCCAGGATAATGTTCCTGACGTGGGAACGAATGTGCATATGCTTTTTGATTATTATGATCCAGATCCTGATTCATGGTGCAATTGGGAAGGAACCTATACTGTAAGTGAGTAATTGTAAGAAGATGGCAACTTACGCAGATACGTAGAACAAATCATTGCGAAATTCAAAGTAAGTATAATTTATGCAGGCATGTTTTGTAATACTATTTTGAATTTCGCAACCAGTTAATAGGACAGAGGAGGTATTAAATTGCTACTTTCTACACCATTGCTTGAGATAAAAGGACTGACAAAGGGATTTACAGGGGTACTTGCCGTCGATCATGTGGACTTTAAAGTTGGTCGTAAGGAAATACATGCGATCATTGGTGAAAATGGCGCTGGTAAGAGTACTCTCTGTAAAATGATTACAGGAACCTATTCCATGGATGACGGGCAAATTTATATGGATGGAAAAGAAGTGCATTTTACAGGACCGGCGGATTCCATGGCGGCGGGGATATATATGGTTTATCAGGAGAGAAATCTGATCAGCTATATGACAGGAGCACAGAATATTAGTTTGAATGCAGAAGTGATAAAAGGAGTGGTTGTAGATGAAAAAGCAGCCATGGAGAAGGCGGAAGAAATCAAAAGGCAGCTGAAAGTAGAAATTCCTTTAGAAGTGGAAGTGGAAAAGCTTGGAGCGGGAGAACAACAGCTGATAGAAATTATGAGGGCATTTTCGGCAACTCCCAAGTTATTGATTTTGGATGAGCCTACCGCTTCTCTTGGGGAAGGAGAAATAGAACCATTTTTGAAATTCATTAAGGGCATGACGACTCAGATGGATGTTTCTATCATATATATCACGCACAAGCTGGAAGAAATATTTCAAATTGCTGATAAAGTTACAGTGCTTACAGAAGGAAAAGTTACCATGACGGCTGAGATTGCAGATACAAGCCAGAACAAATGTGTAAAAGCAATGATCAAGAGTGATAAAATGAAAGAGTTTGCAGTGCCTGTCAAAGATTATGAGGATCTTGAAAATAATAAGCTTTTGGAGGTTAAAAACGTTAATTATGGCGGAAAAACATATGATACGGATTTTTATATCTGCAAAGGAGAGGTGGTAGGTTTTTATGGACTGGTAGGGTCTGGAAGGACGGAAGCGATGGAGACGATTGCCGGCATCAGATCTTCTGATCAAAAGCATTTTATATTTGATGGTGAGGAAATTACTTCTGGAGACAGTTACAAAATGATATCAAAAGGGATGGTGCTTACCCCAGAGCTTAGAAGAAACGGAATTTTTCCGGCACTTAATCTGATAGAAAATGTTTGCTCCCTGTATATAAATAAATTGGCTACAAAACTGGGCATGGTTAAGAAAAAAGAAAGTGCTGTTTTTGCAAAAACGATATTGGATGAAAATGATACGAAATACGCCAGTATAAATCAGAAAATATCTGATTTATCAGGGGGAAATATGCAGAAGATTATTATTGGAAGATCAATCAGGGTTGAAAATCTGAAGCTTTTAGTGGTAGATGAACCTACGGCAGGGTTGGATCTGGGAGCCAAAAGTGAGATTTATGTAAAAATAAGGCATTTGGCGGATGAATTGGGAAAGAGCGTTGTTTTCATTTCCTCAGAACTGGAAGAACTTTTGAAAACCTGTGACAGAATTTATGTATTTTATAATGGCAATGTAGTAAAAGAATTGAAAAGAGAAGATTTCAGCAAAGAGGTTATTTTGGGTTATACGTTAGGGGGTGTTCGCAGTGCCAGAGAAGCTCATGCATAAAAGTTTAAATTACATCTCAAAATATTTTTTGCTATTTGCCGATATATTATTGATTTTTTTGCTGGGAGCTTTTAAACCAAGATTTTGGCAGATGACAAACTTAATTGATATTGCGGCGACGGCATCGATAATTGGCATTATGGGTATAGGCGCAAGTATTGTTATGATGGTAGGGGAAATGAGCTTTGGGTTTGGAGCTGAAGCAACATTGATTGCTGCCATCCTCGGTGGAATTTTGGGAAAAGAATATATTCCAATTTACTTAGTGGCATTTTTAATTGCGATCTTGTTTGCGTGTGTAGTGGGAGTTATCAATTCTTATTTTGCAGTTATTTTGGGGGTTCCGGCATTTATCGCCACGCTGGCATTGTCAAAGCTATGGGATGCAGCAGTTACTTATGTAAATGAAGGAAGAACCATGTATTATCAAAACTGGCCGGATGCATTCAGAATCTTAGGGCAAGGTTATATAGGGAAAATACCGGTATCGGTTATTGTATTTATTATTGTAGCTATAGCTATGTGGTTTCTGGTTGACAAAACCAAACTCGGTTCTCACATTCAGGCAGTTGGTAATAATGCAAGCTGCTGCAGGCAGATGGGAATCAATGTAACGAAAATAAAAATTTTTTCTTTTGTATTATGCTCAGCAATTTGTGGATTCAGCGGAATCCTGGCAGCATCAAAAACAGGAAGTGTTGCTGTTAATCTGGGGAGCGGCATGCTGTTAAACGCAATTGCAGCAGCCATGTTAAGTGCAACCTTTTTAAGACCGGGAAGGTACAATATACAGGGGACTGTGGCAGCGGCTTTTCTTATGGCAATTATTAAAAATGGATGTACATTCTATGGGTTTCCAGATGCTGTACAGGACATTTTTAACGGTGTAATTCTTTTGGTGGCGGTTTCTTATATAGCAGTCACACGAAAAGAAGGGTTGCCTTCTGTAAAGGTGGGAGGATGAATATGAAAAAGAAAAATATCACTCCATATTTATTATTATTGATTACACTTGCTATTTCCATGATGTTTGCAGTTTTGGAACCCACTTTTCTCAAAGTTGCGAATATAATGAATATTCTTGGAGCTACGGTGGTATTATGCATAGCAAGTCTTGGGGAAGCGATGGTTTTGATAACGGGTGAAGTAGATTTTGCCTGCGGGGCAGAGCTTGCTACAGGAGGGTGTCTGATCACAATTCTTACGATTAATCATGTTCCCTATTTATTAGGAATTGTAATTACGCTTTCGTGGTGTGCGCTCTTAGGAGTTATTAATGGATTTTTCCATACGAAAATAGGAGTTCCGGCATTTATAGCTACCATGGGAATGTCTTTTGTAATTGACGGTGTTACAAAGTTGTTTACTGATAATGCGGCGGTATATGCCAAAACAAAAATATTTAAAATGCTTGGACAAGGGAGAATTGCAGGCATTCCCTTATCCGTCATAGCATTGGCAGTAATTGCGGTCGTTGCGTTTATGTATACAGAAAGTATGACCAGCGGCAGAAGACTTTACGCAGTAGGAGCAAACGGAGAAGCGTGCAGGTATGTAGGCATTAATCCTAAAAAGGAAAAAATGAAGTCATTTGTTATCTGTGCCATGCTATGCGGATTTGCAGGAATTATTAATAGTTCCCAGATCAGTTCAGCAAACCCGGGAATGGGAGATACTGTGCTGTCCAATGTGCTTACAAATTTGATGCTGGGAGCGTCTTTTTATAGGCTGGGAGTATTTAATGTACCGGGCACAATTGTGGGAGCAGTTTTGATTAACGTGATTACAAATGGAATGGTTCTTATGGGAGCGGCAACCTGGCAGCAACACCTTGTAAAAGGACTGATTATGATCACGGCTGTTACGCTTATTACCCTTGGCAGAGCAAACGCGACTAGGAAAATTGCAAGGATTTAAATGGCGAATACCACTCTTTGCGGAGATACCATTTCTTGACAGTGCAAATCAAAGAAGATATAATTAATCGAATTAATGCATTAAGTAGAGAGCAGGTCTATAGGGTGAAAATGGAATTGAGCAAGAGTGGATATAATCAAAAAAGAATTCAGGAAATGAATCGAACGTTATTGCTGAATATATTGCTGAAAAACGGCGTTTGTTCCAGAGCGCAGCTGGCGAAGCTTGCGCAATTAAAGCCGGCTACCATTACAAATATTGTCAGTGATTTTATCCGGTTTGGAATTGTCAGAGAGGTAGGATTATTAACGGACAGCAAGGGAAGAAGATACATCGGTATTTCAATCAATAATGATGAATATGGGGTTCTGGCGATCCGCCTTTCTCGAAGAAATTTTGCAGTTGGAATTTTTAACCTGTCAGGCGATGCCGTTGCAGTGGAACGGGAAGAAATTCAGGATGGGATGGAACCGGAAATAGTTTTTGAAAAGATGATCGAGAAGGGGAAACGTCTAGTAGAAAGCTCAAAGAGAAAAATAATTGCAATTGGAATGGCAATTCCAGGACCTTACAGCACAAAAAAGGGAAGAATAGAAATTATGACAGGCTTTGCCGGTTGGAATAAGATTCCTGTTCAGGAGCAATTAGAGGAGATTTTTCAGATTCCGGTTTTTATTGAGCAGGATGCAAATGCAGGGGCATTAGCACATTATTGGCATGATGATATTTTGAAGGATAAAATGCTTATATACATAGCTGTTGGTCAGGGCGTCGGCGCTGGTATCATTGATAATGGTCAATTGATAAAAGGTGCAATCGGTACAACAGGAGAAATTGGACATATGAGCATTAATTATCGGGGACCTCGTTGCTCTTGTGGTAATTGTGGCTGTTTAGAGCTTTACTGTTCATCACTGGCGTTTATGAGAAAAGTAAACGCAAACTTGAAAACGGAAAAGAATCTGACAATTGAGGAAGCGGCAAAGCTGCTTAGGGAAGGCAATGAAGAAATACGTAAATTGTATCTTGAAGCATGTGATATGTTAGCTGTTGGAATAGGAAATATCATTTATAATTTTAATCCTGCAATTATTATTCTGGGAGATGAAATGGCTCATGTTGCACCGGAAATGATGCTTGCCAGAGTAAGCGAGTACATAAGGGAACGCATTTTGCCGGGAATATATGAGGAAACACAAATTCGGATAAGTGCTGGAAAGATTGATTCTATGATTCATGGCGCTGCTCTGGTTGCAATACAGGATGTTTTTCAAAATTCTGAGCAGTATTTTACCAATATTTAAAGACAGATAACAAAAAGCCTGCAGATCATCATCAAGTTGATTATTTCAGGCTTTTTTATATGGAGGAAATATAATGGCATATCTTTTAGGGATTGACGTGGGAACATCCAGCGCTAAGGCTTTGGTTACAGATGAGATTGGACGAAGAATTAGCTGTGGAAGAGCGTTTTATGATATACAGATACCCCAACCAGGATTTGCAGAGCAGAACGGGGAAGCTCTTTGGGGGGCGGTATGCGATGCAATTAGAGCGGCAATTGCAACTGCAGGCGTGAAAGAAAATATTATAGCCATTGGCGTTACGGGGCAAATGCATGGAATGCTTCTTTTGGATGCAGATTATAGACCGTTGAGACCGATTGTAATTTGGGCGGATAGAAGAAGCGCCGCCCAGGTGCGACAGCTAAAAAATAAAGGAATAGAAGACAAGGTGGGAAATCCTGTAAGCACGGGTCTTTTTTTACCTTCCCTTTTATGGGTTAAGGAAAATGAACCGGAAATTTATAAACGGACTTGCCATGTGATGCTGCCTAAAGACTATGTAAGATTTAGAATGTGTGGATTAAATGCCACAGATTATTCAGATGCCACGGGAACTCTGCTTTTTAATTTAAAAAAGGGCACATGGGACTGGGAAATAATGGAACAGCTGGATTTGGATAGCAGGTGGTTCCCGGAATTTTATCATTCTTGTGAAATAGCAGGCGAAACAACACTGCAATGCAGCATGGATACGGGACTTTCCGCAGGAATTAAGATCGTTTATGGCGGAGGTGATACTCCTATGCAACTGGCTGGTAACGGGGTTGTAACGCCGGGACAGCTAAATACCAATATTGGAACGGCGAGTCAGATCAACTGCATATGCAGCGATCTCCCGAAAACGGATTTGAGGATTAATCTCTTTCATCATATTTCTCAAAAATCATGGATTGCCGCAGGGGCGAGTTTAAATGGCGGGATTGTTATGAAGTGGCTGCAAAATAATGTTTTGTCGGGTTTTTCTTCTTTTTCAGATATGAGTAAAGCGGCGGCGACTTCCAAGGCGGGAGCAAATGGCGTTATTATGTTGCCTTTTCTGAATGGAGAGAGAGCGCCTTATATGGATGAATATGCCAAAGCAATTCTTTTTGGAATGACGTTGTCCAATGATCAAAATGATATCATACGTGCGGCTATGGAGAGCGTTGTTTTTTCATTTCGAGACTGCATTAGTGTTTTTCAGGAAATGGGTTTACCTATGCAGGAAGAAATCGTTGCATCTGGAGGAGGTGCCAAAAGTCCAATTTGGCTTCAAATACAAGCGGATATTTTGCAAAAAACCATAAAAGTAACGAAGGAGGATGAGGATGCCAGCAAAGGCGCGGTTTTAGCAGCGGGAGTAGGATGCGGAATATATAAGTCTATGGAAGAGGCAAAAACTGCCACGATACAATGGAGTGATAGAATTTATGAACCGAATGAAAAGAATAGACTGGTTTATGATGAAAGCTTTGCCGTGTATCAAAAGCTTTATCGGCAAAATAAGGCGTTATTTAAAACGTTGACAACGGAAACAAATGCTGGAAAATTCAAACAGAATCAAGTATAATGAAGTACGAGCCTCAGGGCTCGTACTTTTTACGAATATGCTGGCTTGTAAAGTGAGGCGGCGTTCTTTAAGAAAGAGAGAAAAGTTATGAAAGTAACGGAAATTTTTGAAGCAAAGAAAAAAGAAAAAAAACCGGTTTTATCATTCGAAATCTTTCCACCCAAAAAGGAGGAGGCTTTAAAGAATATTGACGCAACATTGGAACGTTTATGCGATCTGCACCCTGATTTTATCAGCGTGACCTTTGGCGCGGGAGGGAGTGCGGTAGACAATCAGACGGTGGAGATTGCAAAAAAGATTAAAAACTGCTATGGAGTGGAACCGATTGTCCATCTCACCTGCCTCCATTATGGAAAGGATGAGATCAGCAGCATCTTAAAGCAGCTTCAGGAGGCGGGGATTGAAAATGTCCTTGCCCTGAGAGGAGATGTGAATCCCAATGTACCCATGAAGCATGATTTTCAATATGCAAGCGAACTGGTGGCGTTTATCCGAAGCCAGGGGGATTTTCACATTAGCGGAGCATGTTATCCGGAAACTCACCTGGAGGCGCCTGATGCTGTCACAGATATCCGGAATTTGAAAAAGAAAGTAGATGCAGGAGCGGAGCATTTGGTATCCCAGTTGTTTTTTGACAATGAAGCCTTCTACCGTTTTTATGAAAAGACAAGAATTGCCGGTATTGATGTACCTGTTGAAGCTGGAATTATGCCTGTTACCAACAAAGCGCAGATTGAACGGATGGTTAACATCTGCGGTGCGTCCTTACCTGGAAAGTTTCAAAAGATTCTCAATAAATATGAGGAGAATAAGGAAGCTTTGTTTGATGCCGGAATGGCATATGCCATTAACCAGATCGTAGACCTGATTGCAAATGATGTGGAGGGCATTCACATTTTTACCATGAATAATCCCAGGGTTGCCGGAAGAATCTGTGACGGTATCAGGAACCTTATTTGAGGATGAAGCATATGAATAAGAAGGCGCTTATCACAGGCGCTTCCCGCGGGATCGGAAGCGCTGCCGCAAAAAGTCTTGCCCGGGAGGGCTATGATCTGTTTTTGGTGTCCAGAAGCTCCCGGGAAAAACTGGAAGAGCTGAAAGGGAGACTGGAAGAAAAATATAGTGTTTCCTGCCATACGGCACTGTGCGACGTATCAGATCCGGTGCAGGTGGAAACAATGATGAAGCAGGCAGGAGAGATCCATGTGCTGATTAACAATGCGGCGGTTTCTTATATTGGGCTTATGACGGACATGACCACAGAACAGTGGCATCAGGTAATTAATACCAATTTGAATGCGTTGTTTTATACCTGCAGGCTGGCAGTTCCCCAGATGGTAAGGCGCAGGGAGGGAAAAATTATCAATGTTTCCTCGGTATGGGGAAATGCAGGAGCTTCCATGGAGGTGGCTTACAGTGCTTCCAAAGGAGGCGTAAATGCCTTCACAAAGGCACTTGCCAAGGAACTTGCCCCCAGCGGCATTCAGGTCAATGGTATTGCTTTTGGCGTGATCGATACGGACATGAACCGCTGTTTTTCACAGCAGGAGATAGCAGCTTTGCAGGAAGAGATACCTGCTGACCGTTTGGGCACAGTGGAGGAAGCAGGAGAGATGATCTGTCAGCTGGTGAAGGCGCCTGCCTATCTGACAGGACAAATTATCACTATGGACGGGGGATGGATGTAGGGAAAGAGCGTTCAGGAAAGAAAAGAGGAAAAAGGATGAAAGATATGTATGATGTTGTAATTATTGGTTCCGGTCCGGCAGGGCTTTCCGCATCAATTTATGCAAAAAGGGCAGGGCTCAGGGCGGTTACGCTGGAGGCAAATCCCATGAGCGGCGGACAGGTTTTAAATACTTATGAGGTGGATAATTATCCGGGACTTCCAGGAATAGGCGGTTTTGAGCTGGGAATGAAGTTCAGGGAGCACGGGGATAAGCTTGGCTGTGAATTTCAAACTGCTTCCGTTCTTTCTGTTAACAGAATTCCTGCCGCTGAAATGAAAGCTGCCTCTTATGAGGAGGAAGAATCCGGGTTTATAATTCATACCGACCAGGGAGAACTACGGTCAAAAACGATTTTGGCGGCTATGGGCGCCTCTCACGCAAAATTGGGTGTTCCGGGGGAGGAGGAGCTTGCCGGTATGGGCGTGTCTTACTGTGCCACCTGTGACGGCGCTTTTTTCAGAGGAAAAACCGTTGCTGTGGTCGGAGGCGGAGATGTTGCAGTGGAGGATGCTGTTTTTCTGGCGAGAAGCTGCGAAAAGGTATATTTGATACACAGGCGTAACGAACTGCGGGCGGCAGCGGTTTTGCAGCGGGAAGTGCTGGCGCTTCCTAATGTGGAAATTTTATGGGATACTGTTGTGGAAGAGATAGAAGGAGAGGAACAGGTAGAAAGCATTGGCATTAAAAATGTTAAGACCCAGAAGAAAGCTTCTTTGCCTGTGGCAGGTGTTTTCGTAGCCGTGGGTATTATTCCGGCAAGCGGAATATTGAATGAATTGGTGAAATGTGACCAGAGAGGCTATGTGCTTGCCGGGGAAGACTGCGCTTCCAGTGTGCCGGGTGTATTTGCAGCGGGGGATATACGTAAAAAGCAGTTGAGGCAGATCGTCACAGCGGTGGCGGACGGAGCCAATGCGGTAACCTCTATTTTAGAATATCTGTCGTCAGAGCAGGGATAGAGGACAGAGATTTTGTTTGGCAATATGCATAAAATAGGATAGTGAAGGACATATTGAGTAGTAACAAATTACAAAAATGTAAAAAATATTTCAACATCATTTAGAAAATGAAGGTTGGGAAAAAAAGAAGAGCCTGAAAAGTGGAAAAAAGCCATTTTCAGGCTTTTTTTCAATGGATTCAGAAGAAAAAACCACTACATATAGTGGCTTGGTAACTATTTCCTGCGGTTGACATATAAAAGTATAAGTGATATATTTATTAACAGATGTAACAAATTTGTAATAATTCATAAGATTGCATAAACTACAGATAGATAAAAGATAAGACGGAGGGTATCATGCAGAGAAGAAGCGTAAAAAAGGCAGGACGTACAGTTGTTTGTGCTTTATCAGCAGCTATTTTGTTTTCCGGCATGAGTTTAGATATATCAGCGAAGGAAGTGAGCGGGCTTCCATCGGCAGGCATAGATTATTTCCTTGCATCCAATGCTACCAGTGTGAAAAGTATTAAGGATAATGAAACAGAAAAGACTTCCTCAGATAAGAACGAGGATTTCGACATGAGTGTTACGGCAAACGCGCTTCCCACGGCCACAGCTACAGCGGAACCTGTAGAGGAAACAGAAGAGGAAGCAGAGGAAAAGGTGATCGAGGAGACAGTTATTTCTTACACCACAAAGACCACCAATGAGAAAGAGAGAGAACTGGAGGCAAAGCGGGAAGAAGAGGGCTTTAAATCTCTGGTTATTGCACAGGTGAACGATTATGTAAATGTAAGAAGTATGCCCAGTGAAGAAGGCGAAATTCTGGGAAAACTGTATGACAAGTCAGTGGGTGAGTTTATATCAGAGGAGGATGGCTGGTATGAGATCACTTCAGGTAATGTGACAGGATATGTAAAGGCGGAATACTGTGTGACAGGAGATGATGCGGTTTCCCTTGCAAAGGAAGTGGGTACCAGAATTGCAACCGTTAATACCGAAACCCTGAAGGTCCGTGAGGAGCCGGGTTTGGACGCTACGGTTTTGGGGTTGGTTCCCATGCAGGATGAGCTTTTGGTAACGGAGGAGCTGGGAGATTGGATTAGGGTTAATATTGAAGAAGGCGACGGTTACGTATCGGCTGATTATGTAATTCTTTCTACAGAATTCGTAAAGGCGGAATCCAAGGCAGAAGAGGAAGCAAGACTGGCAAAAGAAGAAGCGGAAAGAAAAGCGGCGCAGGAAGCGGCAAGAGCAAAGGCAGCTTCTGCAAAAAGCGCAGAGGTTTCCAATCAGGCACAGGATGAAGCTCCGGCTCCGGTCATTTCTTCAGGAAGCGGAAGCGAGTTGGGCAAGTCGGTGGCAGATTATGCATGCCAGTTTGTAGGAAATCCTTATGTATACGGCGGTACCAGCTTGACGAACGGCGCCGACTGTTCCGGTTTCGTTATGAGTGTTTATGCTAACTTTGGAGTTTCACTGCCTCATTCTTCGGCAGCAGACAGAAGCGTCGGCTCTGCAGTAAACGGAATTGAAAACGCACAGCCCGGTGATATTATGTGCTATTCGGGGCATGTGGGAATTTACACAGGAAATGGGCAGATCGTCCATGCATCCACAGAGCGTACCGGTATTATTGTTTCCAGTGCAAGCTATCGTTCCATTCTTTCGATCAGAAGAATTTTTTAGAAAAATTTAGAAAAAAAATGATACAGTACAAAAGGGCTGCCGCCTGCTGAAAGAATTTCACCAGCGTGGCAGCCTTATTTATTATAATAAATAAGGCTGCGCAGAGCGTCATTGTTTGCTTTGATATGCTAATATATCAGGAGAAGTCTGAATTTATTTTTGCCAAGAAAATCTATTGACAAAAGCCAACTTGTACATGTTCCACAAATTGCAGATTTTAGAGCAGGGGATATCTTTTTTTGAAAAAAGAAGATCAAAAAGTTATCCACATCAGGGAAGTGATGAAAAGGGCGTTTTTGAGTTATACACGGAGTTATACACATTATCCACAGAGGGATTTATAAAAGCCGTGGAAGGGCGGAAAGATCCTTTTAGAACGGGTGTTTTGTGAATTGTGATAATAGCATAAAAAAACAAAGAAAAAAGTTGAAAAAGTGCGATGAATAAAATTGTCCGAAAACTATCCGTATTATAAAACAAAATCCAGGAATTGTTGCATAACACAGACAAGCTGTGATATAATGTTTACACAATAATCCAAGGAAAGGATGATGAATATGAATTTTATTATTGTAGGCAAGAATATCGAGGTTACACCGGGATTACGCAGTGCAGTGGAAGATAAAATAGGAAAGCTTGAGAAATATTTTACTCCCGAAACTGAAATTCATGTGACGCTGAGTGTGGAAAAGGACAGACAGAAAATCGAAGTTACCATTCCGGTAAAGGGAAGTATCATCCGTTCTGAACAGGTGAGCAACGATATGTATGTTTCCATTGATCTGGTGGAGGAGATTATCGAGAGACAGCTCAAGAAATACAAACATAAGCTGGTGGATCATAAGCAGTCTTCCAATTACTTCAAAAAGGAATTCATCGAAAAAGAATATATGGATGAGGAAGAGATCCGGATCATCCGTACCAAGAAGTTTGATATCAAGCCTATGTATCCCGAAGATGCATGTATTCAAATGGAATTGCTGGGGCATAATTTCTTTGTATTCTGTAATGCAGAGACAGATCAGGTAAATGTGGTTTATAAACGTAAGGGAAATACCTACGGGTTGATCGAACCGGAGTACTAAAACATAATTGATGTGAAAACAGGAATCGCAAAAAGATGTGTAGCAGGCTGCACATCTTTTTGTTATAATGGAACAAGTTGGAAGGAAAAGAAGCCTTATGTTTATCATACAAATCATTGCATTTTTGGTTTTACTGCTTTGGATTGCCCGGAAATTTAAAATACAGTTGACGGAGGCGTTTCCGGTGGGCTGCGCCCTGCTGGTTTTAACCCTTTATATGCTTTCCTTTTTTCGCCTCCTTTCTTTTGCGGATTGGATCGGGGGTATGGGATTGGCGGCGACGGCAATCTATGTGGGACGGTTAAAAAAAGAAAAGCGCGTGGTGTTACTTGGGTTTGCCAAAAAGGAACTTTTAGCCCCCGGCTTTTTAACAGCGTTTGTTATGGTTCTGCTTGTGACCCTGCTGGTTAGGGAAAAAGCGGTAAGCTGGTGGGACGACTACAATTTTTGGGCGACAGATGTGAAGTCACTGTTTTACCTGGACGGATTTGCGCAGAAATATGCCAATGTGGCGGCGGAATTTGGCGATTATCCTCCGGGAACGCAGATGATAAAATGGTGGTTTCTACATTTTTCACCCAAGGAGTTTCAGGAAGGCTTGATGTTTGCAGGGTACTATTTTATGAACCTGACATTTCTGTTTCCTTTGCTGAAGATCCTTAAGAAAAGAAATGTTTTTAAAATGGCGGCAGCAGCGGCGGCGCTCTGGCTCTTTCCGGCGGTGGCGGAGGTGTTCTGGTGTGACGGCTGCTGTGCGGATCTGACCATGGCGGTGGTGTACGGCGCCTTTCTAACGGCAGTAATAGACAGGCAGGAGCACCAAAGATTTTTTTATTACGGACGCCAGGCATTGTTTTTGATGGTGCTGGTTTTATGTAAGAATACAGGATTTATCTGGGCGGCGTTTGGACTGCTGTTTGATTATGGATATCATTATTTTGTATACAGGCGCAGGTATACAGATAAAAAGGAGAGAAAGGCGGACAGACATGGTCTGTTTGCGGTTACCCTCCTGCCGGTTTTGACGGAACTGTCCTGGCTGGGGTTTTGCCTTTTCAACAGAAGGGTGGCAAAGCTGACCGGAACGGCGATTCAGATGGCAACAGGAGGTATGCACATACCTGAATATCAGGAGGAAATGGTAAAGGCGTTTTTCGAGGCGTTTGTGAAATGGCCGCTTCACAGGTGGAAGACCATAGGGATCGACTTAAGCCCATTCACTCTGTACCTGCTTTTGCTCCTGTTTGTTTTCCTGCTGTATCGTTTTCAGGCGCTGGAGCGGAAAAAAGCATGTTATCTGGGCGGTTTTCTTGCCCTGTCGGGGATTGTGTTTTATGCCATTAATCTGCTCAGCCATTTGACGATTTTTGCGGTGGAAACTCAGTACCTGGAGCCTTTCGGCATGGTTTCTTCCATTGAGCGGTATGGGGCGCCCTTTGCCATAGGAGGGCTGTATCTGATTGCCTTTCTGGTTCTGAACGGACGAAGACCTGGAGCGGGGGCGGCGCTTTGCATGGTATTTATTCTTTTGACCACGGATTATGCCAGCGCTTATCGGGCGCTGATCGGATACAGAAGCAGAACGGAAGAGATTCTGGCGGAACGTGAAGAAATTGTAGATGAGAAGGCACAGGGGTTTCTGGAGCAGATCCATGGAGGGGAAAAAGGAAGCATGGGAAGAGTGCTGTACTTAAGAGATCTGTCGGATGTGAGCTGGGTGAGAAACACTTATGTGTCCTTTGAAGCGGCGCCGGTTTCGGTGATGTACGGGAATATAGATGTGGCAGCCTCCGGAAGCCAGGATGTTGTAAATGCCATCCGGGACGCTCATGCCGGTTTTTTATACGTGGATAAATTGAATGGAAATGGGGAAACCTTATTTGAACCCTTCTTAGAGGAAGGGAAGTTTGAATATGGCTGTTTGTATCAAGTGAAGGAAGAGGCGGGAGAGATGCGCTTTATGAAATATGAGAGAGGTTCCAGGGAGCTATGAAAGAGGAAATGAAATGGAGGGTACCGATTGTAATCCCATCCTATGAGCCGGATGAAAAACTTCCCGGGCTGCTTCAGAAATTGAAGGAGAGAGGGTTTCAAAATATTGTACTGGTGGATGACGGAAGCGGAGAGCGGTATGCCCATTTTTTTGAAGAAGCAAAGGAAAAATATGGATGCAGGGTTTTACATCATGCGGTAAATCAGGGAAAGGGACGTGCACTGAAAACGGCTTTTCACCATTGTCTCTGGGAGTTTAAAGAAATGCCGGGAGTTATAACGGCGGATTCCGATGGACAGCATTCTCCTGACTGTATTCTTGCCTGTGTGGAAGCGCTGCTGGAAAATCCCAATGCTTTGATTTTGGGCTGCCGGTGTTTTGAGGGGGAGGAAGTACCCGCCCGCTCGGAGTTTGGGAACAAATGTACCAGGCTGGTCATGAAGTATCTTACGGGCATTACAGTCAGCGATACCCAGACGGGGCTGCGGGGAATTCCCCGTACCTTTATGGAGCAGCTTCTTACGGTGAAAGGGGAGCGGTTTGAGTTTGAGACGAACATGCTGCTGGAAACCAAAAATAAAAAGATACCTATTGTGGAAGTGCCTATTCGCACCATCTATATAGAGGAAAATAAAACAAGCCACTTTAATCCTATTAAAGATTCTATGAAAATCTATATGATTTTTGGAAAGTTTCTGTTTTCCTCTCTGTCCTCCAGCGTGGTGGATCTGGCGCTGTTTTCCCTGTTTTGCTTCTTACTGAAGGACAGGAGCCTGGGAGCGGTTACTTACATTACGGCAGCTACCATTTTGGCGAGAATTCTTTCAGCCCTTTATAACTATTCGCTTAATTTGAAGGTGGTGTTCCAAAGCAACGGTGCTGTCAGTACATCCCTGCCCCGCTATGCCCTGCTTGCTGTGGTACAAATGGCGTTGAGCGCGCTGTTGGTGAGCAAGCTGTATCCGCTTTTCGGGGGCGCGGAGGTTCTGGTGAAAATACCGGTGGATGTTTTGCTGTTTTTCCTCAGCTTTGTGATTCAGCGGGAGTTTGTGTACGCGGATCGGAAGGATTGACAGGATACAGGGGATAAGATCCAGAAGCCCCGCTCCAAGATATGGGATAAAGAATGGTAAAAAGAATTTGCGGTCGCTCCGTTGCACCGGACATTCCGATGAGCCTTTGAAAAGTCTCATCTCCATGGTGCAAAAGTCGTTTCCGCAAGCTTCTTTTTTACCATTCTTTATCCCATATCTTGGAGCGGGGCTTCTGGATCTAGCGACGCGGGCGGAGGGGATCGGTTGCTGTTTTAAAAATAAAAATCTGTCGGAATAGGTCAAGAAAATTTCCAGACAGGAGAGTATGATGAAGGCGGATGTGGTTGAATGAGGGATGTGGAAGCGGTTCAAGGGATGCAGGATTATATACGTGCACATTATAGTGAGGATGGATTTAACGTTAATCAGGTGTGTTTGGCGGCTGGGTACTCCAGAAGGCAGGTTGACAGGTTCTTTAAGAAGTATTTTGGTAAAACACTGCAGGAGTATGTTAACGCGGTTCGCCTGACGGAAAGCGCGAAGGAGCTGTTAAATACCCAAAAGCCTATTTTGGAAATTGCGTTGGATAGTCATTTTGAAACCCATGAAGGATTTTCACGTTCTTTTTATAAAAGATTTCACATGGCGCCTTCTGTGTATCGTGATAAGAAGGTGGCGATTCCCTGGTTCGTACAATATCCGATCAGTCATTATTATGAGATATTAAGGCACAAGGAGGAAGCATGGATGAGCAGTGATTTAAAATTTTGTATGGTAACGGCAAAGGAACGTCAGAAAAGAAAATTGATTTATTTGCCTTCCCGTCATGCGCAGGATTATTTTTCTTATTGCGAGGAAGCGGGCTGTGAGTGGGAAGGGTTATTGAACAGCATTGGAGAAAAATATGAGTCTGCCGCTTTGCTGGAACTTCCGGATAAGCTGGTGGAAGATGGATTTTCAAAGATAGCGGCAGGAGTGGAAGTGCCGCTGGATTATGATAAGGAGCTTCCGGAAGGGTATAAAGTTGCGGAGCTTTCGGAATGTGTTATGCTTTATTTTCAGAGCGAGCCTTATGAGAAGGAAGAGGATTTTGGGAAGGCAATTGAGAGCGTGTATGCGGCGGTGGGGAAATATAATCCTGCTATGTATGGATATCAGTTTGCATATGACATAGCGCCAAGTTTTAACTTTGGGGCGGAAGCAGGCACGGGGGCAAGGTTAGCGGTTCCGGCATTACTTGCGGAGGAATACAGACAGTAAAACTGCGAAGCAGGGGGGCGAAGGGATAACGTCAATCACATACCTCACGAACCTTATGGGAAACGATTAGAAGAACTTAGTATCCCTGAGAAGATTCAGCAATCGCGGACAGGACGTCCGCGAAGGCGTAACTGGTTCATGGATGAACCAATACGCCGTTTGCGTAACATGGTAATACATATCCAGGGATACCTAGTTCTTCTTATCGTTGTACATAGGTTTGTGAGGTATATGATTGACGTTATCCCTCCGCCCCCTGCTTCGCAGTTTTACTGTCTGTATTCCTCCGCGCCTTTCGCAAGTCCATTCACACGTCAGGAGTTGGCGACGCCCCTCTTTTCTGATACGCTTCCACTGCCGGATCTCTCATCTGGAAATGCCGGAACCATTCTTTGGTTTCCTGGTTTTTCTCGGTAAGGGATCTGTTTTTATAAAGAAATCGGCTCAGTGCGTAGCAGTCGATCCAGATCTCGTTGTTGCCTTCTTTTTGAGACTCGTCAAAGATCAATTGCATTCCCCAATGAAGATGCACTGTTTCGATATTGTTGGTGTTTTCTTTGGTACTGTAGCCGGTATGCCCCATATAGCCGATCACATCCCCGGCGGTGACAATGCTTCCTTCTTTTAAGTCCAGGGCATAGGGGAAATTCTGCCGCAGGTGGGCGTAGTAGTAATAGCGTTTGCCGTCGAAGCTGCGGATGCCGATGCGCCAGCCGCCGTACTGGTTCCAGCCTAGGGCTTCCACGTAGCCGGATTCCACGCAGATCACGGGAGTGCCAATCTGGCCCATCATATCATGTCCCAGATGCTGTCTTTTATATCCATAGCTTCGTGAGGAGCCAAAATCGTCATAATCGCTGTATTCAAAACCTTTTGCAATCGGAGAAAAGGCTTTTAGCCCATATACCTTTTTCCAGACCTTTTGACCCTGTTCATTTTCCTGTTCTATCTCATATTCACCTACCATGCCCCCAAGGACAGCTTCATAGGCTTCGTAGTAGTAATCATAATATTCCATATCCTTTGTCAACTCTGCCAGAGTGGTTTTTTCTTCGGAAAGTTCCCGGGCAAGCTTTTGAATCAGGGATACGCTCCCTTTTCCAAAGGAACCGCCGCTTTTGGCGCCTGCGTAGGCAACCAGTTCGATCCAATTCAGATGCACCGGAGCTTCATAGCTCTGTACATCCAGCTCATAAGCGGTGCAAAGCGCTTCGTAGGTAATATTAAAGTCAACCCATTTGATATAGTTTCCGTTGGTTCCGGATGCTACTTCTATGGCGGCGTACTGCCTTGAAGCAATATGCTTTTCCAAAAGAAGGCAGATTGCTGCAAGTCCTAGACAGAGAATGAAAACAGAAAACATATTACGGAATTTTTTCATGGCGCACCTATTGTAAAGCAGGTTATAGAAACATATGTATAAGCAGGAAGAATTATGCGTTTTTAATGTTGATCCGATATATTTAATATAATTGCCAAGTGGGTAAAGGTTCATGGTGTCAGGGCGATTGATCTCATGAAATATGTAAAAGGGAGACTAAGATGAAAGTAGACAGAATATTGGAAACGATCCTCTATCTGACGCATCATGATAATGTTCCGGCAAGCTATCTGGCGGAACGTTTTCAGGTGTCTGTGAGAACGATACAAAGAGATATGGTCAGTATTTCCGCGATCGGGATACCTGTTTATGCGGCAGGAGGAAAACATGGGGGATATTCCATTCTGCCAACCTACAAAATGAAAAACAGCACGATCAGGGATGATGAGCAGCAGATGATTATGAAAGCCCTGGAAAGCCTTGCAACCTCTTATTCAAACAATACTCTGAAGGCGTTGATTGAAAAATACAATGCAATGGTGGAAAAAGAAGGAGGTCAAAAGGTCTTTTGGGATTTTGGCGTAACAAGGGAGAACCGTCAGGTACAGGAGATGAACAGACGGTTGGAGAAGGCGGCGTCTGAGAGGAGGTTTATCACCTTTGATTATCGGAATGCAAAGGGAGAGAAATCGACTCCTTATGTGTAACCACTGGCAATACATTACAAGTGGTATGCCTGGTATCTGTTTGCGTATTCGCCTGCAAAGAAGCAGTACCGAACATATAAAATTGCGCGGATGGAAAATCTGCGTATTGAGAATACCGTCTCTGAGGTGGAGCATGGAGATCTTGAAAAGCGGATGAAGGATTCTGAACAGGCATATTATCAAACCTGCATTCCCATTGAAATTCATTTTGACAATGAGAATGGGGGAATGATAGCGGAGTATTTTCCGGATTGCAGGGTTGAAAGAGTTACGGAAAAGGAAAGCCGGATTTTCCTGGAAGTCCCTGCAAAAGAACGGTTGTGGAAGGCGCTGCTGCTCAGCTTTGGCGATCAGGTGAAGGTGACAGGACCGGAGGAATATAAACAGGAGTTGATTAAAACTGCAAAAAAATTTTTATCTAATTACGACATATAGCTGTCGCTTTAAGATGGTATCATAAGCATAAAGTGCAGAGCATAAATGAAAGGGGATATTTTTTATGACAAAAGAGGAATTATTTGCACCGATCAGAGAAAAATATCATGACCTACAGCAGGCGCTAAAAGGAACGGATATAGAGCAGATAAGAACGCTCGCCCTGGAGGTTCATGCCATGGTGCATCCTGCCCAAATTTCGGGAAGAACTGAAAAGACCATTGCAGATTATGTTTTAGATTATATGCTGTCGGGTAATCAGAATGTAATTGTGCCCAGAGAAGACTGCTATGTGGATTTACATTATGCGGGAACAGAAAAGGTTCCAATGTGCTGGCAATTCTGGCATACCTACCGCATTGAAGATCTGGTAAGTAATATTCTAATGGGGAATCGGGAGCAGATTTTTAATGGGGAATGGCAGAGCAGGATAGGCGCTTCCATTACAGACACCGGAAATGCGCTGGAATTTGACGAGGCGGCTGCCTTTGGAAAAGAAATCGATATTATGGCGCTTTACGATTATATGATTGCGGTGGGGAAAAATACACGCTGTATATTGGAAAGCATCACATTAGAACAGGTGCGGTCTATGGTGCCGGAGGAATGGGTAATGCGGATATTGGAGGAGGGCGGCGTTACCACAGATTTTCGGTCTGTGTGGTTATTGGTATATTGGGGGAGATTGACCGGAGAAGGGATGATCTTAACGCCGATAACCGATCATCATATGATGCATTTGCCGCCCTGTTTGAATTATTTGCCGATTTTGGGGGAATCATCTTGACAAATAATTAACAATATGATAATATCATCTCAACAAATAAAAGAGAGTAGCTGATACAAAAGGCAAGAACACCTGCCTTGAAGTATATTCGAATCGTCAGGACGATGGAAACATCCGGTTCGGATCAGGAAACTGTAGCAAGACTTTTATTACAGCGCGAATGCTGTGGTAAGGGTCTTTTTTCATTTATATCAAAACCGGCACAGCATCGCAAACAAAGAAACGGAGGAAGAGTATGTTTAAGAAAAAAGAAAAGGTGTATGACCAGCCCGTCCAGAAAGACAGAAACTGGAGGGCAAAAATTGGCAAGGGAGCAGGTATCGCAGCAGGAATTTTGATACTTTTTTCTCTTTTTATGGGAAGCGTTTATTCCCTGAAGGAAAATGAGTATGCGGTGGTTACTACCTTTGGAGTGCCTAAAGTAGTGGAGGAATCAGGTATTCATTTTAAGATCCCTCACGTACAACGGCTTTCCAGAGTGCCAAAGACGATCAATGGTTTTTCCATTGGTTATGATTCGAACTCAGGAGAATCGGTGGATAAAGAGTCCTTTATGATCACCAGAGATTACAATTTTGTCAATGTGGATTTTTATGTGGAATACAGAGTGACAGACCCTACCAAGTATCTCTATGCATCGGAAAACCCGATTTTTATTTTGAAGAATCTGACCCAAAGCTATATCCGTGATACCATAGGGCTGTACGATGTGGACAGCGTGATCACCACAGGTAAAAATGAGATTCAGGCGTCCATTAAGGAAAAGATCATTAGCCGTCTGGATGCGGAGGATATTGGAATCCAGCTGGTGAACATTACCATTCAGGACGCGGAACCCCCTACCCAGGAGGTGATCAATGCATTTAAAAATGTGGAAAATGCAAAGCAGGGAAAGGAAACCTCGATCAACAAGGCGAATCAGAAGCGAAATGAAGACATTCCTGCTGCAAGGGCAGCGGCGGATGAGACGGTAAAAACTGCACAGGCGCAGGCGGAGGAACGGGTCAATGAGGCGAAAGGGCAAACTGCAAGGTTAAACGAGCTTTACGCCGAGTATCAGAAATATCCTCTGATCACCAAGCAGAGAATGTTTTATGAAACCATGGAAGAGATCCTTCCCGATATGAAGATCATCATCGAAAACAGCGACGGAACGACCCAGACCATGCTGCCTATAGATTCCTTTACCAATCCCTCGCAGGGGGAAAAGAAAACTGTACAAAAGGCGGAACCAACGGAACCTGTAGAGAAATAAAGGAGAGAGCATATGAAGAAAAAATTTAGCTTGGGAATGTTTGTAATTGTTTTGCTGGCAGTTGTTTTTTTACTGAGCACAAGCCTGGTTGTTACGTATCCAAATGAATATACCATTATCAAACAGTTTGGTAAAATTGAGAGCATTCGGGAAACGCCGGGGCTTAGCCTCAAGGTGCCGTTGATACAGACAGCGGAGACCATTCAGAACGAGGTTCTTTTGTATGATCTTGCGGTGAGCGATGTGATGACCAAGGATAAGAAATCCATGATTGCAGATTGCTTTGTATTATGGAAAATAGACGACCCTTACAAATACACGCAGACCCTGAGCGCACAAAAGAGCAATGCGGAGTTCAGGATCGATACCATTGTGTATAATAGTTTAAAGAATGTGATCAGCAGTTTAAGTCAGGAGGAGGTGATCAGCGGGCGTGACGGCGAGCTGACCGCGGCGATTATGGATAATATTGGGAATACTCTGGAGCAGTATGGTGTCAAGCTGCTTGCGGTGGAGAC
The DNA here is from genome assembly GCA_947172705.1 of uncultured Lachnospiraceae bacterium. Classification (GTDB taxonomy): domain Bacteria; phylum Bacillota; class Clostridia; order Lachnospirales; family Lachnospiraceae; genus Suilimivivens. The sequence goes on along the minus strand of CAMWCA010000041.1, from coordinate 8,162 downwards.
AAAATCCCTGGATCTTCCCGATGAAAACAAGAATGCGGTGTATGAGCGTATGATTTCCGAGAGAAATAATATTGCCGCAACCTATCAGGCGGAGGGGCAGGAGGAGGCAAAGGAGATCTCCAATAATACCACCGCCGAGATCATTGTAATGCAGTCCCAGGCTGACGCTCAGGCGGCTGAGATCATTGCCAAAGGGGAGGCGGAATACATGAGGATTTTAAGCGAGGCATATAATGATCCGGAGAAAGCGGATTTCTATCTTTTCCTACGTTCTTTAGACGCTGCAAAGAAGACCATGACAGGGAATAACAAGACTTTAATTATTGATGAAACCTCGCCTATTGCCCAGATATTTTATCAATAAAATTTTCATGAATTACAGGTGGAATTGATTGCAAAAACAGGTGCCCTATGATATAATAATTCTGCCTGTAATGATAAAAAATTAACAATCGTTAGGGCGCGAAATTACAGAATATTTTTTCAATAAAACGGAGGAAAGAATAATGGCAAAAAAAGTAGTTTTAGCCGGCGCATGCCGTACTGCTATCGGTACAATGGGCGGATCATTAAGCACAGTACCTGTTGCAGAGCTTGGAGCAATCGTAATTAAAGAAGCTTTAAACAGAGCAGGTGTAGCCCCTGAAGCTGTAGATCAGGTTTATATGGGTTGCGTAATCCAGGCGGGACAGGGACAGAACGTGGCACGCCAGGCTTCCATTAAAGCAGGCTTACCCATTGAAGTGCCTGCAGTTACCATGAACGTTGTATGTGGTTCAGGTCTTAACTGCGTAAACCAGGCGGCACAGATGATCATGGCAGGAGATGCAGATATCGTGGTTGCCGGCGGTATGGAAAATATGTCCATGGCTCCTTATGCAATTCCTCAGGCTCGTTATGGATATAGAATGAACAATGGCACACTGGTTGACACCATGATCAAGGATGCTCTTTGGGATGCCTTCAATGATTATCATATGATCAAGACGGCTGATAACATCTGCGAAGAGTGGGGACTTACAAGAGAAGAACTGGACGAGTTCGCATTAAAGAGCCAGCAGAAGACAGAGGCAGCTCAGAAGTCAGGGGCATTTGACGCTGAGATCGTGCCGGTTATGGTAAAGAAGAAAAAAGAAACCATCGAATTCAAGGTAGACGAGGGACCTCGTGCAGGTTCCACTATGGAAGGGCTGGCAAAGCTTCGTCCCATCAATCCTAATGGATTCGTAACGGCAGGAAATGCTTCCGGTATCAACGACGGCGCTGCTGCAATCGTTGTTATGAGTGAAGAGAAGGCAAAAGAGCTGGGCGTTAAGCCCATGGCTACCTTCGTTGCAGGCGCGCTTGCAGGCGTAAGACCTGAGATTATGGGTATCGGTCCTGTTGCTGCAACCAAGAAGGTTATGGCTAAGACAGGCATGAAGATCGAAGATTTTGACATCATTGAAGCAAACGAAGCATTTGCAGCACAGTCTGTTGCAGTGGGCAGAGAACTTGGAATTGATGTAGATAAACAGCTGAATCCAAACGGAGGCGCTATTGCATTGGGACATCCTGTAGGAGCTTCAGGCTGCCGTATTCTGGTAACCCTGCTTCATGAGATGCAGGCAAAGGGCGCTAAGACAGGTCTTGCAACCCTGTGCATCGGCGGCGGTATGGGATGCTCTACCATCGTTAAAATTGAAGATTAATATGCGAAAAGAACTTTCAGGGCGGTAGAAATACCGCTTCTGGAGTTCAGTATTTCGTGCAGGAAGAATGGCTCCGGAGGGTCATTCTTCGTTGTGCGTTTAACGAGGATTATTATGATCCGTACAGTAGTAGCTGCCGTTGCGATACATATGGGTCGTTTATAAAGAAAGAGAAAAGGAGATGGAAAACATGGAGTTTGTGGTATATGAACAGAAGGGCGCTTACGGTATTATCACCATCAGCCGTGAAAAAGCGCTGAACGCGTTAAATTCAACCGTGCTTGAGGAGTTGGATCAGACTCTGGCTGCAGTAAATCTGGACGAGGTAAGATGCCTGATCTTAACAGGCGCAGGACAGAAATCTTTTGTCGCCGGTGCAGACATCGGGGAGATGAGCACTCTTACCAAGGCTGAGGGTGAAGCTTTCGGAAAGAAAGGAAATGATGTATTCCGCAAATTGGAAACATTCCCGATTCCCGTTATTGCAGCAGTTAACGGATTTGCATTAGGCGGTGGATGTGAGATTTCCATGAGCTGTGATATCAGAATCTGCTCTGACAATGCAGTGTTTGGGCAGCCCGAGGTTGGGCTTGGCATTACCCCCGGTTTTGGCGGAACCCAGAGACTTGCCCGTCTGGTAGGCGCAGGTATGGCAAAACAGATGATTTACACAGCAAGAAATATCAAGGCGGACGAAGCCCTTCGGATCGGTCTTGTAAATGCTGTTTATACCCAGGAAGAATTGATGCCCGCAGCAGAAAAGATGGCGGCAGGTATTGCAAAGAACGCGCCTATTGCAGTGAGAAATTGCAAGAAAGCAATCAACGAAGGTCTGGATGTGGATATGGATCAGGCAATTGTGATCGAAGAGAAGCTTTTTGGCGATTGCTTCGAGACAGAAGACCAGAAGTACGGCATGGCGTTCTTCCTTGACAAGAATAAAGAAAAAGTGAAAGAGCCTTTCAAGAACTGCTAAAAAGGAAAGCTTTTGTGTGGAAAGAGTTTAACACCGCATTTAAGCGGTGATAAATACAAAACCAATATTATATAGGAGGATTTGAAAATGAAAGTAGGTATTATCGGTGCAGGTACCATGGGTGCTGGAATCGCGCAGGCATTTGCAATGACAGACGGATATGAAGTATGCCTTTGCGATATCAAGATGGAGTTCGCTGAAGGCGGAAAAGCAAGAATTCAGAAAAACATGAATTTCCTTGTAAGCAAAGAAAAAATCACACAGGAAAAGGCTGATGGAATTATGGCTAAGATCACCTGTGGTTTAAAGGACATCTGTACAGACTGTGATCTGATCGTAGAGGTTGCTCCTGAAAATATGAAGATCAAGAAGGATACCTTTAAGGAATTAATGGAGATCGTGAAGCCGGACTGCATGTTTGCATCCAATACCTCTTCCCTGTCTATCACAGAGATCGGCGCAGGGCTTGACAGACCTATGATCGGTATGCATTTCTTCAATCCTGCAGACAGAATGAAACTGGTGGAAGTGATTGCAGGCGAGAATACCCCTGACGAGATGGTGGAGAAGATCAAAGCAATTGCAACAGAGATCGGCAAGACTCCCGTACAGGTTAAGGAAGCTCCCGGTTTTGTTGTAAACAGAATCCTGATCCCCATGATCAATGAAGCAATCGGCATTTACGCTGACGGCACGGCAAGCGTAGCTGACATTGACGAAGCTATGAAGCTTGGCGCAAACCATCCTATGGGACCTCTTGCTTTAGGTGATCTGGTTGGTCTGGACATCGTTCTTGCAATTATGGAAGTGCTGTTAAACGAGACAGGCGATCCCAAGTATCGTCCTCATCCCCTTCTTCGCAAGATGGTACGTGCCGGCAAGCTTGGAAAGAAGACCGGAAAAGGTTTCTACGATTATTCAAAGTAATAAAACAATAAACACTTTATGGAGGAATCAATATCATGGATTTTATGTTAACCAAACAACATGAAATGGCAAGAACTCTTTTCAAAGAGTTTGCAGAAAAAGAAGTTAAGCCCCTGGCGCAGGAAGTGGATGAGACAGAGGTTTTCCCCAGAGGAACCGTTGAGAAGATGGCTAAGGCTGGCTTCCTTGGAATTCCCGTACCCAAGGAGTACGGCGGACAGGGCTGTGATCCCCTTACTTACGCTATGTGTGTAGAGGAGCTTTCCAAGGTTTGCGGTACCACAGGCGTTATCGTTTCTGCACATACCTCTCTTTGCTGTGATCCTATTATGACCTATGGTACGGAAGAGCAGAAGCAGAAATACTTAGTTCCTCTTGCAAAGGGCGAGAAGTTAGGCGCTTTCGGTCTGACTGAGCCTGGCGCAGGTACGGATGCTCAGGGACAGCAGACAAAGGCTGTTTTAGACGGAGACGAGTGGGTATTAAATGGCTCCAAGATCTTTATCACAAACGGTAAGGAAGCCGATATTTACGTGATCTTTGCGGTAACAGACGTTGTCACGGACGCAAAGGGCAGAAGCAAAAAGATGATCTCCGCGTTTATCGTAGAAAAGGGAATGCCCGGATTTACCTTTGGCACAAAGGAAAAGAAGATGGGTATCCGTGGTTCATCCACTTATGAATTGATCTTTACAGACTGCCGCGTTCCCAAAGAGAATCTCCTGGGACAGGCAGGAAAGGGCTTCGGTATTGCAATGCATACTCTGGACGGCGGACGTATCGGTATTGCCGCTCAGGCACTTGGGCTTGCAGAGGGCGCTCTTGACAGAACCATTGAGTACGTTAAGGAAAGAAAGCAGTTCGGAAGAGCCATCGGCGCATTCCAGAACACCCAGTTCCAGCTTGCAGACATGGCAACCAAGGTGCAGGCAGCGCAGCTTCTGGTTTACAAGGCAGCTATGGCAAAGGCAACCCAGAAGGTTTACTCTGTAGAGGCAGCGCAGGCAAAATTGTATGCGGCAGAGGTTGCAATGGAAGTGACTACCAAGGCGGTTCAGCTCCATGGCGGCTATGGCTACATCAGAGAATACGATGTAGAGCGTATGATGCGTGATGCCAAGATCACTGAGATCTACGAAGGTACAAGCGAAGTACAGAGAATGGTTATTTCCAGTGCATTGCTGAAGTAAACGCTGTTTTATAAAGCAGAGAGAAAAATAGATTAATTTATAAGGAGAGATAATACAATGAAAATCGTTGTTTGTATTAAACAGGTACCTGATACCAAAGGTGGCGTTAAATTCAATCCCGATGGTACACTTGACAGAGGTGCAATGCTTACGATCATGAATCCTGATGACAAGGCAGGATTGGAAGCAGCCCTCAGATTGAAAGATCAGTATGGCGCAGAAGTAACTGTGGTAACCATGGGTCTTCCCAAGGCGGAAGAAGTGCTTCGTGAAGCGATTGCCATGGGTGCAGATAAGGGCATTCTGGTCACAGACAGAGTATTGGGCGGCGCAGACACATGGGCAACCTCCCAGACTCTTGCAGGAGCGATCCGCAATCTGGAATATGATCTGATTATTACAGGCCGTCAGGCGATCGATGGCGATACCGCACAGGTTGGACCTCAGATTTCCGAGCATCTTGGAATTCCGGTTATTTCCTATGCACAGAAGATTCAGATTGAAGGCGACAGCGTAATCGTTGAGCGCCAGTATGATGACAGATATCATGTATTAAAGGCAAAAATGCCCTGCCTGATCACAGCGCTTGCTGAATTGAACGAGCCCCGTTATATGACACCCGGCGGAATTTTTGATGCTTACAATGCAGAAATTACCGTATGGGGAAGAGCAAACCTGGTTGACGTAGATGATTCCAACTTAGGACTTAAAGGTTCACCTACTCAGATCGCAAAGGCTTCCGATAAGGTAAGAAAGGGAGCAGGAGAGAAGGTTGTTCTTGATCCTACAGAATCTGTAGAATATATCGTTGATAAATTAAAAGCAAAACACGTCATTTAAATACATTAATGGAGGTTCAAAATGAATATTCAAGATTATAAGGGAGTATTTGTCTTTGCCCAGCAGGTAGACAATGTGCTCAGTGGAATCGCTTTAGAGTTAGTTGGCAAGGGAAAAGACCTTGCAAAGGATTTAAATACGGAAGTAACGGCAGTTTTAGTGGGAAGCGGCGTAAAAGGGCTTGCCGATGAGCTTGCAGAGTATGGCGCTGACAAGGTTATTGTGGTAGATGATCCCGAATTAAAGGAATACAGAACAGAGCCTTATGCACATGCCCTTGCTTCTGTGATCAACGAATTTAAGCCTGAGATTTTCCTGGTTGGCGCTACGGCAATCGGACGTGACTTAGGCCCCAGGGTATCCGCAAGAATCCATACAGGTCTGACAGCAGACTGTACTCAGCTTGATATCGGTGATTTCCCGATTAATCCGGTTCCCGGCAAGGAACAGCTTCACAACCAACTGCTGATGACCCGTCCTGCATTTGGCGGTAACACCATTGCAACCATTGCCTGCCCTGATTTCCGTCCTCAGATGGCAACTGTCCGCCCCGGCGTTATGCAGAAGGCGCCCAGAGAGGCAGGTAAGAAAGCGGTAGTTGTTGACTTCAATCCCGGATTTACACCCAATGACAAGTATGTTGAGATCTTGGAAGTGGTAAAGGCAGTTTCAGACGTTGCCGACATTATGGATGCAAAGATCCTTGTATCCGGCGGTCGTGGCGTAGGAAGCCCTGAGAACTTCAAGATTTTGGAAGACCTTGCAGAGGTGATCGGCGGTACGGTAAGCTGCTCCCGTGCAGTGGTAGATGCAGGCTGGAAGCCCAAAGATTTACAGGTTGGACAGACCGGAAAGACGGTTCGTCCTAACGTATATTTTGCAATCGGTATTTCCGGAGCCATCCAGCATGTTGCCGGTATGGAAGAATCCGATATTATTGTTGCAATCAACAAGGATGAGACAGCGCCTATCTTTGAGGTTGCTGACTACGGCATTGTAGGGGATCTGAACAAGATCGTTCCTGCACTTACAGAAAGACTGAAAGCAGAGCTTGCAGCAAAATAAATCATATGGTTAGAGTCAGAGCCGGCAGGGGATATATCATCCCTGTCGGCTCTGTTTTAATACTACTGTGTCCTCCCCACGAATCCTTCTTGCATGATGTGCCCTATGGCATGAGTGTAAAATATAACAAAGAGAATGCTTTTTTATAAAAAGCAACTATTTTTTATTGCATATCAAGCAAAACTGTGATATAGTAAATACACTATCAATATATCACATACACATCTTAATTTCCGGCTTTTCGCCGACAATTCAAAACAGTATTTTAATTTCATCACAGACAGGCGAAAAGACAGTTCTCCTGTTTGTAGGCAATGCTCATAGGAGGAAAATGCATGAAAGACATTAAAAGAAGAAACAGCAAAGATAAGAGAAGAAAGGAACGTGATATCAGCAGTAAAACAGTATTTGATAATCCGGTTTTATGCGCGCAATTTTTGCGGGATAATGTAAGAGTGCCGTTATTTCAGGGGATACAGCCGGAGGACATAGAAGATGTTTCAGAGAGATACAGACCGTATCTGGGAACAGAATTTGCGTCAGACACTGTGAAAAGGATCTATCTCCGTGATCAAAAAGAGGAAAAATATGAGACACTTTTTGTGGTTTCCCTGATTGAACACAAGAGCATAGTAGACTATAATGTGTCGATGCAGCTTTTGCGGTATATGATGTGCATCTGGTTGGAATATGGAAAGGAAATGGAACAGGAGCAGCCTGGAATCACCAGCCGTAAAAGTTTCCGCTACCCTGCGATTATTCCTGTGGTATACTATGAAGGGAAGGCATCGTGGACTGCAGACAGGAAATTGAGCAGCAGAATATGCAACGAGGCTTTGTATGAAAAGTGGGTGCCGGATTTTTCCTATGAGGTGATCAGAATTCATGATTACAGCGATGAAGAATTGCTGAAAAGAGGCAATGAAATGGCATTGGTCATGCTTTTTAATAAAATTCAGAGCGTAGAAGATTTATCTGAGTTTTTGAAGCTGCCGAGTGAAAGACTGAGTTATATGATCAGGGATGCTTCGGAAAATACCGTTAATTTGATTGCATCTGTTATGGAAAGCCTTTGCATGAAAATAGGCGCAACGGAGGAAGAAACGGAAGCTTGCGTGGAAAAAGTAAAGGAGCGAAAAATGGGTTACTTATTTGAAAATATTGAAAAGATGGATATACAGGCGGAAAGAAGAAATACGGAAGAAGCTCGTATGGAGCTGGCGAAAGAACGTGAGAAAGCGGAAGCGGAGAGGAAGCAAGCGCGTGCAGAGCTTGCAAAAGAGCGAGAGAAGATAAAAGCAGAAAGAAAGCAAGCCCAAGCGGAACTGATGAGGGAACGCAAGAAGGCGGAAGAAGAGAAAAGACAAGCCCAAGCGGAACTGACAAGGGAACGCGAGAAGGCGAAGGAAGAGAAAGGACAAGCCCAAGCGGAACTGACAAGGGAACGCGAGAAGGCGGAAGAAGAGAAAAGAC
>CAMWCA010000040.1 GCA_947172705.1 uncultured Lachnospiraceae bacterium | reverse complement strand
TCTGGCAGAGCTGGTGGATGATCATTTGTTCCGGCATAATTATTACCAGATGCCAGCGCGCTTTGCAGAACGGTCTATGGAATAGTCAAGCAAATCTCCTGCAAGCTATAGCCATTGAATAAACGCTGTTTTATCCTCGCTGTTGTAACCTGCCTTTCTATAGAAATTTAATGTGCTTTCTTTTTTAGAACCTGTGAGCAGCATCATTTTATAGCAGTTTTCTCTTAAAGCAATCTCTTTAGCGAAATGCAGGCATTGCGTTGCCAGCCCTTTGTTTCTGCACTTTTCATCGGTTATCACATTTTCAATAAAAGCGTATGGCTGCTGGTTGTGCGTCAGATTCGGAACGATAACGCAAACACAGGAAGAAACGATTTCTCCATTTTTTTCGGCAACAATCACATGATGATTTTTATCCTGGAAAATTTGATCCCAGATCTGTAAAAGTTCAGGGGTCTTTTCCGGCATAAGATTATCATGTAACTGCATATACAGTTTTAATAAACCATCCAGATCGTTTTTCGCTGCTTCTCTGATCATACGAGATATCCTTTCTTTTCCATCATGGCAATTACAATTTGAAGTATCCCGTAATGATTTCACCATGACTTCATATACAAGTATTCGCCCGTTCTCTACGTTCCATCTCTCATGTTTTGTAGTTTGATACCCTCTTTTTTCATATAAATGGCTTGCAGGCAATGAAGCGTCTAAATATACCATATCATACTGTAAGCTGATTTGATCCTCCAGGCATTGCATAATGTAACTTCCGCAGCCTTTACCCTGACATTCTGGTTTTACATATACCCTGGTAATATGATTCTCCTTATAGCAGCCTGTTCCCACTATCATGTCATTATTTTTCAAAACACCGACAAAACCACTTTTTATGTCCTCCAATATACGCTCTTTACCATGAAGTTCACAAAAAAAGTCAACAACTTCTTTGGGATAGTATTTCGGATAAATTTCCCGTATTGTATCTTGTACGATCAATAAAATCTGTTCCAGGTCTTCTTCCGCCGCTTTTACATACTCCATAACACTTTATTACCTCATCAGTGAATGCTGTTGCCACTCCGTCAAATATTGAAGATCAAGTCTCATAAATATAGACGTATTCATGGGACTGTCATTGTAACTTTCTATCTCATAAAAGCCAAATTTTCGGTACATACCTATTGCCGCCTGCAAAAACGTCAGGGTATCCAACACCATATGGGAATATCCAATTTCCTTCGCATCCGCTATGATCTTTTCAACCAACAGCGCTCCTGTCCCTTTCCCTCTGAACGCCGGTCTGACATAAAGACGCTTCATCTCACAATTCTGATGGTCAATCTTTCGCAGACCAATGCAACCTGCCAATTCTTCATCACAATAAGCAAGATATAACCTTCCATCAGGCATACCATATTTTGTTTCCAGGTGATATAATTCCTCATCATAGCACTGGAGGTCAAGATATTTTTGAAAGGAAGGATCGCCTGCAATCAGCATATCTGTATATTCTGAAAATAAAACCCTGACTTTTTCAGGCTGATTGTAAGCGGGAATTATTTGTATACTCATAATTGACTGTAAACCCATTCCTTTCCCTTAATCCCGTATAACAGAATGGCTGTGAATATAAAACTCCTCCTGGCTTGGATGCCATTCCTTTTTCATCGGTTCGAACTCTTCCTCAAACTTTTCTGCATCGGCTCTTTCATATTCATATGCAGGGCTCTCATGATAAAACCATTTTGTCCCGTCAAAAGTCCCCGGCATTAATTCTTTTACAAGCATTGCCGCAGGATAGCCTCCATCTGCTGTGCATACGTTATACTTTCTACAGCTTTTAAAACCTCGGGACACATAATTATCAGGATTCCCAAATATGACGATCGCCTTATATCCCAGTTCAATTGCCTTATGGAAACTCAGTTCCAGCAATTTTCTGCTAATTCCCATACGCTGATAATCAGGATGTACGCTGATGGGTCCAAAGGTCAGGATCGGCAGTTCCACTCCATTTTCGTCAATCAGCTTTGCCCTTGTATACATAACGCTGCCAACAATTTTCCCATCAACAGTTTCTGCAACCAGATCAAGCTCCGGAATAAAATCCTCATGTTCACGAAGAACATGGGCTAAATAATGCTCATCACATCCGGGAACATTGACGTTACAAAACGCTTTTCGCGTCAATTCCTCGACCTCTCTGAAATCACTCTTTACTTCATTTCGTATGGTTACCGGAAACCGATAATCATTCCTCACAAAGGGCTCCTGGATCTTTGTGTCTGTTAAAAGCCCATATTTTGTAGGACGCCGCCAGGCATTTCCGTGCACTTCCTTTTTCCGGTAATTGCGAAGCTGCTCCAAATCAAGCTCCGCTGTATAAATTCCTTCCTGCCCATCCGCCTGTAAAATACAGGTATCCCGGGAGTTGTCCAGTTCCGGCAGATACGCCACTCCATCAAAAACGCTTGATCCCCCATTACAGTCGGGCACTGTTTCCGGATAATTGCAGGTAGCAATCGCCGTCATATTTTCATAAGCTCTTGCCCGAAGCTGGGACAGACGGTTTATTTCCATGGGACAAGCATTGGGCACAAGAATCAGTTCAGCGCCTTTTAACATTAAAATTCTGGCACTTTCAGGGAATTCCCTGTCATAACAGATCATGGCTCCGACCTTTACCTCGCCGCAGGCTGTATCAAGAGCAGCAACATAAAAATCTTCACCGGGCGTTAAATTATGCTCTACGCTAAAATCACAGGTGTGCACCTTCGCATATACAAATTTCTGTTCCCCGAATCGGTCAAAAAGAACCAGAGAATTGCGGGGCGCATTCTTGTACTTTTCAAGCAATGTAATACCAATGGCAAGCTCAAGTTCCCTGGCAAGACCGCCAAAAGCGCTGATAAAATCACTTTGAACCGAAATCGCTTCCTTTTTCCATTCCTCAACAGGTCTGTCATAAATGTTATAGCCATTGCTCCACATTTCAGGGAACAATGCAAGATCCGCGCCGCTTTCCTTTGCCTTCCGGCAGGCGCTGATTCCCTTTTCAAGATTTTCCTCCAATGTTTTACATGGGGCGATCTGCAATAATGCAATTTTCATTTCGTTATTCCTCCATCTGATCCGGTTTTTGCCCATTATGCGCTTTCCATTGGCAATCTGTCAGCTTCATATCAGTAAAAACAGCTTTAAATGAAGAGTTTTCCGGCGAACAGGCATAAATGCCAAACTGAATTTTACCATTTCCCTTATGAATATGACAAATACGCATTTGTTTGAAATTCACTCCATTTTCAGAGCATTCTATGCAGTAATCATCCTCTCTCCGGCTAAATCGATACCACATGGACTTTATGGAAGCTGAAATAACGGTAGTCGCCCAATCGGAATATCCGTCGTTGGTCACCACGCTTCCCAAATGTTGAAATTCTTCATTTTCATATTCAATAGAACCTTTAAGCCAGTTTTCGCCGTCCAAATACATTACAATGCCACATTGATCAAATCGATGATGACTTTCCGTAAATTCTGTTTTCACAATAAAACTGAAAAACTTTTCATCCGTTTCCATTTGAAAAACTGGCGCATTATCATTCCGAAAATGATAATAAGTCCTTTGCCACAGATCAGTGTATGGCTTTGTAATCACCTCTACTCTTCCATCGCTAATATGGCAACTTTGCGGCTCTCTCGTCCATTTAAATTTTGTCAAATCCATAATAACTCCTCCCTTATCCTTGCAACCTTCTCTGTCATTTTCTTTCTGCCGATATTCTCATAAAAAAACTTTTTAAGTCCCCGATATTCCTGCCCGTATCTGGCATAAAATTCGTCAGGGCTGTCAAACACGCCTAAATCCTCCACAACGGCTTGCTGCTGTATTGTCGTATCTTCGCCTTTCCAATCGATCTGTAAATTACTGAAATCTTTAACGGCTACTCCATACCCCATAAATTCCCCTTTGTATTCGGGATATCGTTTTTGCAGACCGGCAATATATGCTTTATCGGTTATCACACCCTCCAGGCTCAGCCATTTGTCGTTATAGTAGACTTCCGCCCAGGTATGAATAATACGATACGGCGCAAATTTTGCCATAATTTCGGGCATTAAAGCACATTGCAGAACTTTCGTAACCCTTGTACCGTGGAGCCTGCAGGGAACACCTACCCCGCGAAGCAACGCCATAAGCAAAGTAGCCTTTGTATTGCATTGCCCTATACCCTCAGCCAGAACCTGTTTCGCCGTAATATGATCGTATTTATTGTAGCCAAACAAAATACTGTTCTGAACGTAATCATAGATTGCGTCGATTTTATCGAATACGTCTAATTCTCTCCACTTGTGCTCATTGATTAAATCGACAATCTCCTGGGTGTGACAATTCAACATAGCCGTAGCTTCCAAATATTTTTTCATAAAAAGTACCTGCCTTTCTCTTATCAGATACTTTCATTATGACCTTCCGATTAAACAAAAACTTTCAAAAATTCGCTGTCTTTTATGGAAGCGCTAACGGGCATACCCATCCATTTTTTGACCGTCGCGGCAAAATGAGATGGCGTATTAAACCCTGCAAGCATAGCGGCATCGGTAACATTAGATCCATTCAGGAGCGCGGTAAAGGCTATTTCAAGCTGGTGAAACAGAATATAGCTTTTCAAAGGAACGCCCACTTGCTCACAGAATAAGTGTGATAATCGGCTTGGCGATAAGCAGACTCTTTTTGCCAGACTTTCTATGGTATGATCCTGGCAATTACAATTTTGCAATATCTCCAATAATTCTATTATCCGTTTGTCTAAAGCTTTTACGTTTCTTTTAATACCTAAGCACTCCGCAAAATCCTGCATAAAGCTGATGTACTGTTGTTTATCATTGGTATTCATAAGCGCGGCGGCTTTTTGTTGCATGCATTCTATTTCGCTGTCACATATCCAATAATTGCCGTGTATCTTTTTGATCAATTCCTTTGCAAAACCGGAACTTGGTTCAATCAAAACAGACAGTTGAACCCGGTTATCGCAGGAAAATACATGCCTCACATTTTTATTTATGATAATGCATTTACCGCTTACGCACTTACCATCTATCGTAACCTGCAGCGGCTCATCCATACTCAGAAACACCTGCAGGACACAATGCGAATGCTCCGTTGCATTTACCTGATCACCAATAAATGCGATATTGTCTTTGTCCCAAAAAATCTTCAACATAAATTTTTCTGCATCACCTTTACATATTTCAAATCTGCAATCTCAACGAAACCGTTTCTTTCATACATCTTAGCTGTTCCATTCTTCACAGAGTTCCGGGCATAACGCTCGAATTCTGATCTTCTCTTCTCCCATTTCGATTTTCTTCTTTCAACTCTAACTGAACCAAATATTCCGTAGTGTCCTCTTCCAGCTTTCTCTTACCTGTCAACTGAAATCCATGTCTTTGATAAAAAGAAATTGCTCTGCTGTTTTTTTCCAATGCCCACAAATTGTCCGCATGAAATTTTCCAACTGCATATTCAATTAATTTGTCTCCAATTCCTGCATTTTGAAAAAAGGTGTCTACGTACAATTTGCAGATTTCTGTTTCCTTCATTTGAATGAAGCCCTTTATTATGCCGTCGTCAAATACAAATAAGTTTTCCATGATTTCATCTTTTGTAAAATAATGTTCTGCCAGGAAAACCACCTGCAATTCACCAAAAGAAAACTTTTCGTCTCCAAAGATCGGAAAAAAGTTCACCCTGTTGTTGAAAACAAATATTTCGGCTACCCTTGACAAATCCTCCACTCTTGCTTTCCTGATATTCATGCTTCCTCTCCTATGGCAATTGACGATTCTCCCTAACCGTTATCCACCCTCTGATAATTAATATTCGCCTTTCTCGCCTGACTGCACAAGTTACGTGTGGCAAGGGTATAGCATTCTCCATCCTTGATAAAATGTGTTCCGCACTGCCGAAATTCGAAAGACACATTGTGAGAAATACATTGCTCCCGTATGGACAGCACCCATTCATAGTCAAGAGGTCTTGCCGCTGGATCTGACTCACCGCCTGCTACCACTAAATCAATGCCATCCAAATAAGGCGCAAGATCTATTCTTTCAATCAATGGCTGGCAGACAATATTTTTATGCCGGACAGGCAGTTCCTTAAAAATGGAAAGCCTGTAATCCGCCCTGTCCTGATTCTCAACCGTACACCCCACTATCACATTCTCATATCCTTCATTCCAGTCCTCAGGAATACAGTTCATAAACCGTTCGATCCGCTTTGTCAAAAACATAAAATACAGATCGGAACGCTCCCGTATCATTTTCCAGCACTCATCACGCCACGGATCGGCATCCTCAATCAAAAAATCCGTGGAGAAGCACACATAAACCAACTGTCCCGATTTGATTTTATATGTACCCGATTTATTCTTTGCAACAGGCGCATAGAAATTGTCTGTTCTCACAATATGATTCGTATCAACGCCGCGTTTTAAGTCTCCTTTATGGATATAACAATATTTGCACCCTTCACTGTACTTATGGCAGCCCCGCCATGGATTCCACATCGCCATAATCCGCCCTCATTTTCCATTTTATCTTCAATACTATTTCAAAGCATCTATATACGTCAATAGCTCATCCTTTGTAAAACTCTCTTCCCCAAAACAACTTACCCTCTCACTCTCTGCAATTCCAAAATCCACCGCTAATTGCCGATAACCTGCCTCGTCAATTTTTTCTTCCTTTTCATAATAATCGGTAATACCTGTTCCGGTCCACTCCCCATTTTCATCATATACAGCCTGATAGGAATCCTGAAAACTGGGTATGGAATCATCTGTCACTGCCTCTGCATATTGATCCAACTGATAATATGCACTGGCATAACCGCCCTCGTCCCCGCCGCCATTCCAGCGTGAAAATACGGCTATCACATTTTTCTTTTCATAATAAGTCATTTCCACAGTCCCCATACCGTCCACAAGACATACCGCCGAACCGTCTTTTATCGTATAAACGTAATATTTCTCATAATAACTATCCCACGCCACCAGCTCCGGCACTTCATCCTCATCCAAATAAATAAAAGAGAATAAAACCTCCTCCCCATCGTGCTCTTCCACCACCGGCAAATACATCCGCACCGCATTTTCCTTTTGACAACCACCAAGCACCAGAACCAACACCGCCAAAAGAAATACCCCATACCGCATCTTACTCCGCATTTTCCACATAAACCTCCCCTATCGCTTCTCTCTACTTTATCACAACCATCCCCATATTTCTACCAACTCTACAAAAAATAAGGCAATCGTCTGATGGGTTTCTTTTCCCATCTGCGTCGGAGATCAGAATATGGTGTCCTCTCACGCCCGTACTAAAATTTCATTTTCCCAAGCCATCCCTGCATTTTCCGCTCCCGCTCCCATCGGTCAGAATCTTTATATTTCCCAATCCGCAGCTCATCCTTAATGCGCCCATCCTCCAGATAAATAATGCGGTCCGCCCTTGCCGCAACCTTTGCATCGTGGGTCACAAACAGCACGGTAGTCCCCTCCCTGTTAATCTCACTGACAATATCCATTACTTCCTGCGTGGTTGAAGAATTAAGGGCGCCGGTAGGCTCGTCGCCGAAAAGGATATCCGGATGGTTGATCATGGCTCTGCAAATTGCCGCCCGCTGCAGCTGTCCGCCGGACACCTGCCGAATATCGTGGTCGGCCACGAAAATAATCCCCAGCCGATCCATCATCTGTTCCGCTTCCCTTCTGATTTCAGTGCGGTTTCGCCCTCCAAGCTGAAATGCCGGAAATACAATATTGTCTGCAATTGAAAGATTTTTAAGAAAATTCGCCTTCTGAAAGATAAATCCCATGTGCTGTAACCGCAGTTTTTCCATCTCTTTATCAGACAAACCCAGCATTTCACACCCGTCAAAACGAATTTCCCCCGACGTGGGTCTGTCCATACCGCTGACACAGTAAAGAAGGGTTGATTTTCCGCATCCGGACTGCCCCATAACAGCCACGAACTCATTGGCGTCCACATGAAAATCGATCTCCTGTAAAACCGGGTTATCATTGAAATTCTTGCAGAGGCACTTTACTTCAAGTTTTTTCTGTTCCATGATCCATATTCTCCATTCTCATTCATTTACGTAATCTGACACATTCATATTTTTGATTTTCATGCACACACCGGATACCACAGCGGTAAGGGTCGCAAGCAATATCCCTAATACCATAAAAAACTGCCCTGCTGATGCCTGTGCAAAAACGATTCTTTTCAGTCCGATACCCATTGTCTGAAACAGTGCGCTGATCAGTCGATCTCCAAACACCTCAGCCAAACATATACCGCAGATAGAACCAAGCCCTCCGGCAAGCAAAATCGGGTAAAGTTCCTGCTTCCAGATCTCCCCATACGGAATCCCCATTGCCTTTTTTGCCGACAAAGCGGCGGCTTCTCTAGCGATACGAAGCTTTAAAAACAGCGCCGTGATCAAAGCGGTAAGGCAAATTCCAATCAAAAATACCGTCTGCTCCGCCTGCCGTACCTGTGCAGTAACGCCGCCCAGAGTCTGCCTTAAGAACTCTTCCATATTTTCAACGCTATAACCGCTTCCCAGTTTCTTACGCAAACCGGAAGCCAGGCTGTCTGCATTTCCCTGTGATAAAGTAAGCACAAACTCATATTTCTCCGCCTGTTCCTGGGGAAATCCGACGCATGTCTTTGCCGTTCTGCCGCCGCTGGTTACATCCTGATAGATGCCGCAAACGATAAATTCCTTTTTTTCGCTGCCCACCAGAATATCCACTCCGTCGCCCACATTTTTTTCCAACTCATCAGCCATCAGATAAGAGAGGGCAATTTCCACATCTGAAACCGGATTTTTACCCACAAGATATTTTAATCCTGCACCGGCATTCCTGCCCGTATCGATGTGTATACCGATGATCTCTCCATCGCTGCTTACAGCCTGCAGACGCACTCTGCGCAGAGTATCTATATTTTGGATCATGCCCTGCTTTATTTCTTCCGTCAGAACGCTTACCGCAAGCTCCCTGCGCGCTTCCAAGTTTTCGCCCTGACCTGCCTCCACAAGGAGATCACATACAGGGCTTCCCATGTAAGTGACAAATTCCCTGCTCTCCATGGTCTGGACAGTTCTGATTGGTATCAGGATCAAAAATGATACGATTAAAAGCAATCCAAATACGATACCGTAACCATGCCGCACTTCATACAACCCTATCAGCCAACTGACAGGAAGCTTCCTGAATTTACGAAGCCCATCGTGAGCCGTTGCCCTGCGTCCAAAGCCCTTTTCCGTGACCATAAGATCAATTACGCTTGCTTTTTTCAGACGGCGCAATATTTTCGAAGAAAACATAAGGATAATGCCATACACCATCACCGCCGTCAGCGCCGCCAGAGAGATACTCATGATTCCAAAAGACTGGCTTCCGAAAGTGCGGCTGATATGCTCCGTAAGGAATGCCGTCATGAGAAAGGCAAGCAGAAACCCTATGGTGCATCCCGCCATTGTCAAAAATCTAATTTTGCCAAGATACAAATTGCGAATCCCCTTTTCCGGAATCCCCATGGCTTTCATGGTTCCGATCTCATGCATGTCTTCTTCCAATTCCGCCAAAACGGCATACCGCAGGCATATAAGCGCAATGACCATAAGCAAAATACCTGCCAGTAAAAATACAACTGCCATAAGCAGGTCAGTCAGGGCGCTCAACAGAAAAATCATGGTATATGTGATCGCCTGCCCATTCTTGGGAAGATTTCTGTCACTCTGTTCATAAGCGGTCTGATAGTCCGCCGCCTGCCCGCTGTCAGAAAACCACGCTTCAATCAGGTATTCCCTTTCACCCACCTTACCGGACATTGCGTCAAAATCCCTGTCGCTGATCAAAAACCGTGTAGATGAACAGAGGGTAGAATTCATTTGCCCGTCATATACATAATCTGATACAATAAATTCCTTCGTAACCCCTTTGCTGTTTAAAGTGATGGTGTCGCCTGTCTCAATGTTAAATTGATCAAGTAAGATCACAGGAACGCCTATCTTTCCCTCCTGTATTTCCAGTCTGTCTCTGTTTCCATCAAGCAAAACATCATACCCATCATTCTGCCTGACAAAACTGATATCCAATCTGCAGTCGGAAAGCGTGAATTGTTTTCCCTTTTCATTTGATATACTCAGTTCTTCCCCATATAGGTTTATCATGGGAACTGTCTGCCAATGGGTAATCCCATCATATCCGCCGTTAAAATCATCAAGATCCTCCTGATAAACATCCCCCTCATGCATCTGCAGAAAATGAGGGGGATTTGCCCTTTCATACATGGAAGAGATCGCTGTAAAAAGCTGTGCCAACGTCAATGTAACAGTGACCGCAATTGTTGCGGACAGGCATATGAAAAGAAACAGCACCAGATTCTTCCATGGATTTTTTCGGAAATCCTGTCCAAGCATTTTTAAATTCATTCCTTATTTTCCCCCTCTATAGATTCTGACGATTCCTCCAATTTGCAAATGGTTCTGTTTTGCCCAATGGCAAAAGCCGCCGGCAGCATTCCGATACCTGACAAAATAAGCATAAATCCAATTCCTCTCCCCTGACCAACACCGATCAACCTTCCCACACTTTCCGCCAGTAAGCCCTGCTCGCTAAGCAGCGGTTCAAAAACCCAATCCGCCAATACGCCGCTGAGGGCATAGGCAACGGCAGTTCCCGTCTGGGAAAGCAGGCTGATAATCCCCCATATGCGCCCCTGCGCCTCATTGGGCACATTACCTCTCACCAGCACGTCTGCAGAAGTATTGATAAACGGAAGAGACAGGAAAAATAGAAATATTCCGACGCCGGTTATGAATATATTTCTGCTGACGCCCGACAATGCCATAAAAACAGAAGCTGACATTCCCGCAAAGCTGAGTACGCGGACATAATTTTTCTTAATTCCCAGAATGCCGATCATCAGACTTCCAACCAGCATACCAACCGCACAGACAGATTCCAAGATTCCCACCGTCTTTGCGTCGCTGACGGCAAGCACCATCGGAGAAACCAACGTCTGCAAAAAACCTACAAAAAAGCATACAAATGCCATTAAAACAATCAGGGTACAGATTCCCTTGTTTCCTCTCAAAATAGAGAACCCTTCTTTCATCTCCGCAACCGCCCCCTGCTTCTGCCTGGGCACCGGTTTTGCAATCGACTTTCTGACCACTGCCACCGTTGTGATGGTAATAAAAAAGGT
Source organism: uncultured Lachnospiraceae bacterium (assembly GCA_947172705.1). GTDB lineage: Bacteria > Bacillota > Clostridia > Lachnospirales > Lachnospiraceae > Suilimivivens. The sequence goes on along the minus strand of CAMWCA010000040.1, from coordinate 20,413 downwards.
ACAAATGTCCAAAAACAGAATCAACCGGATATCTGATACGGCAAGGAGAATTCCCGCAAGGGCAGGAGAAATTAAATATCTTGCATTTCCCGCAATCTGTACCATTCCGCTTGCCCTTGCATATTCTTCTTCCGTCAGAAGATCCGTGATGGTCGCCCTGAAAGAAGGTTCCAAAAGGGCAACGAAAATTGCATTAAAGGCAACGCCCGCGATAATCGGAATCATACTCCCTGTTCCCATCTGTATGTTCCACAAAACATATAAAAGCCCAAGCCCGGAAAACAAATCCCCCACTATCATCAGCAGCCGCCTGTCATAACGGTCCGCCAATACCCCGCCTAAAGGGCTTAGTAAAATTGTAGGAAGAAATGCCGCCAGTGATATCATGGAAACCAAACTCACATTGCCCGTAGCCTGATAAACATAAACAGCCAAAGCAAAAGCCGTCATTCCGCTCCCAATACTGGAAATCAATTCGCCTGACCATATTAAAGTAAATTTTTTCAATCTTTCCTCCATTCCGAAGCGTTTTACGCTGAGGAGGCGAGCGAAATATCAGATTTCGCTCTGCCATCCCGGAATTTGTGCCGCTTCGGCACAAATTCTTGGTTGAATAAATTGCTATCAAGCAATTTATTCAACCTTCTCGCCCATGCAAATAACAAGTTCACTTTTGAGCCCGTTTAATTCGATCAGATTATCAGATCCCGGCACGGCAAAGGGCTCCGCTTTCTGTCCGTTTTTCTCATAAGAAATGCTTGTACCTATTCCTTTGGCAACAGCGGCAAACGCCGTCCCGTCGGGAAGATAGATTTTGGAAGTTGCCGACACCTGATTGATTGCCACCTCTCCCTGAAGGGAATGGCAGACCACTTCCATATCAAGATTACAATTGATTTCCACCGTGCCAATAACATCTTTCAGAACAACGATGGGCGTTTTTACGTCAAGCTCTATGCTTTCGCATTCCAGCGAATTAATTTCCACTGCTTTGGCATTGACCGCGCACTCAATTTTCCCGATATAGGATGTCGGAATCTGAACAAAGATGCTGACTTCTTCTTTTGCCTCCGCTTCTGTCATGCCGTTCTTACGGCTCACATCCACATCGATTCTTTTCTTAATATCATCGATCTTCACCTTAAAGTCGCTCTGAAGAGTGGAAAGCGTATTGGATACCATACGCACACGGATCTTTTCACCCTGATAGCCCGACAATCGCAGCCTCTTTGCGCCGCCAAATTTCATATCATAGCGTTTCGACTCATCGATATCATACTCTGTAATGCTCTCATAAAGATAATCCCCAGACTTTTTCTCTCCTTTTTCATTGGAAAACAGCTCGTCGATGGAAATATCAAACAGCGCTGAGATTGCCATTACATTTTCAATGTCCGGTATCCCGGCGTCCGTTTCCCATTTGGTGACTGCCTGTCTGGATACCCCAAGCTTTTCCGCCAGCTGTTCCTGTGACATCTTTGCCTGTTTACGAATTGATTTTAATTTTTCTCCGAATTTCATGTGAATCCTCCTTGTTTTGGTCGTTTTGATGTTACCGAGTATAGTAAATTGGACTTTACGCCACAAGCAAATGCAAATTACATTTGGCTTTTTTCTGCTACTTTGCGTGGCATTTCCCTGATTTTACATCTCTTTCATTAATATATCTTCTTATAGACCGTCTGCCTGTCTATAAGAAGATATAAAAGTAAAGGAACATGTCGTTCCTTTCTTTACTTACCAAAAATTGGCATGATCGCCTCTTGCATACTTCCTTCCTTCATCCCTAAAATCCGTTCAAGATGATAGATAAAGGCGGCTATCCTTTTCTGCTTTTCCGCTTCGCCCTGTTCCATAAGATCATCAAAAGCGACATTCGCATACAGAAATGTCATTTCTACCGCTTCCTCCGGATAATCCGTTTGACATATTCCCAGATCAATCCCTTCGTTGATCAACTTCGTAATGAGCGGGGTAATTTCCGCCAGAAGAAGTCTTTGCATTTTCTGATGCATAAGGGCATTTTGAGGCTTATGTACCTGTTCCAGGATTTCCTGTTTAAAATTATCCTCACTTACATTAAGCGAAAGCATCATCATGGTAAGTCTCTGCAGCACCGGCACATCCTTTTGATTTACAATTTCCTGCGCTTTCTCCGTCATCCGCTTCATGATACGTTGGATCATCGCGTCCAGGATTTCTTCTTTTGACTTAAAATGATAATAGAGCGTACCTCTCGCAATTCCGATCTCATTTAGAATGTCGTTGGTACTGGTGCCCTCAAAGCCTTTTGATCCGAATAGACGTTCTGCTACGTCTAATATTTCATTTTTGCGCTCTTCCGCTTCCTTTATGATCCGCATGGGCATTTCGTCTCCTGTTTTCGAGAAATTGATCTCTGCATTTGTTCTATGCGATTTTCTCTTTTACTGCATTTAATTCATACAACGTATCTGGATCGATATCAATACATTTCGAAGTATCTCTTTCCCCAGAAATATCCCAAGCCAGGGTATCATTCATTATAGTGCAAGTCCCTATAAAAACCTTTATGTCCTTTAGAGCGGCAAACACTTCCCCCTCTAAAAGCGGTGTCACATCATAACAAACTATTTTACCGTCTTCAAAATGAACATACACTGTGTAATCTTCTGTTGGAACAACTTAAACAATTTTAGGAAACATATCCATTCCTCCACCTTATCACATTAACGGTGCAATTTTCCTTCCCCTGCTTTCTAAACTTCAGAACTTTTTCTTTCAATTATTATATCATCCGCCTTTCAACGAAACAATCGCAAATTTGCTGCAGTCGGGTGGCTTTGCGATTGTCTGAAAATCTATCGGTTAAACCATTTCTCGTTGTATTGTTTTTAGAATATCTATTGCTCGCTCACATTGTGTTTTATCACCACCAAAAACATTGATGGATAATAGATCGCCCTCCGCGTAATATCCAATATATATCGCATAAATAACTCGATGATTTTCTGTCAATTCATTTTCATACATCTTTATTGTAAATCCGTCCAAGCGGTATATATTTGTATTTCGAGGTATTGCGTCTGTCGGTATTGAATTTAAGTATGCTTTTTCTATCACTTTAATTCATAAGTTTGCATACGCAATCCTCCATTCTGAATTTATTTCCGTTTCTGTCCCCGCTGTGGGTTTGGATTTTTCAGCAAATCCGACTTCTCTGCAATCTTTTTCAGCCACTTCTTTTCCTTGTCTGACAGTTTCCCGTAATTCAGCCGCAGCTGCGGATCGATTAAGCCGGGGTTGCGCTGCTTCATAATCGTTGCGCTCATGGTGTCCACGATGGCGTTTGCGCTCTGTACCTGCTCTCCCGCCGTTCCGTTCACATAGATTTCAAGGTCAGCCATCAGCTTGACAAAATCCGGGTGCGCCGCCAGTTCGCAGAGCAGGGCGTTGTCCACACGCCCTCCTTGTCTGTTCGGTAAATGAAAATCTGTTATCTATCATCCCAATTACTGACCTTTTTCTGCAAATAGTCAGGAAGTTCTTTCACAGCAATACCCGTATCAATGAGAAAAATTCTTTGAAGATTGGTATGCTTGCTCAAATCTGGAAGGCAAGTAACATGCTTAAGGTCTTGAAGTTTTATGACTTCCAAATTTATCAGTTCTTTGATAAATGAAATGTCGCTCAATTTGTTGATTCTCCAAAGTTCGATTTCCCTTAAATTCTTTAACACTGCTAACTCATGCAAGTCGCTGTTTGAGTTCCAAAGAAGCGCTAATTTTTCCAAGTGCATCTGTCGCAAAAACAAAAAGTCTGTAATCTTAATTCCTCTCAACGCCAATGACCTGAGTTTGGATAGTTGTCTGATACTCTCGATGTTTTTCTTAGCCTTTTTTCCAAGCCATAATGTTTGCAAGTCTTTATATTTCAGAAGCCAAGCACAGTCAAATTTGATTCCGGAGCCCATCGTATCAGCCATAATGGAAAGTTCTTCAAGTTCATCCGAAAGATTTTGAATAAACTCATAATCTCTTAAGTCAAAACATTCAATACGCAATGACTTTAGGTTTAACTCTGTTAGTACAGACAGATTGATTCTTTTGGGATTACTTTTGAAATCAATGCAATCGATTTGTAGCTTCTTTACATGCGGCATATTCATAAGAAAAGAGATATCGACTTCATCATTATGTAGAAAATGAAAAAGGCGGAAAGTGATATCTGGACGAACTGAAAGTATCTGGTCAATTTTTCTATAAGCTTCATCAGATAGATAATCAGATATCTGAATCCATTGTAGCTTCTTATTATCAGATATCTCATTTAACATTTGTTCATTGATATCTGCATAACCGAACTGACTTAAGACGCCATTTGTCCGAGTTTCATTCGCTATATGAATATGTCTGTCAAAGCATATACGAGCCCCCATAAGCTTCTCCTTTTTTAATATACAGTGCAATAAATATCAACTTATCGTTCTGGCATTTCCATTATACCACAATTCCGAGAGCGTGGAAATAAGGAGATTTCCGGGGTGATTTCCTACCTTATGGTGTTATCTGTATCAAGGGCGGGAACTGCGGGTATGCTCTTATGAGCATTAACAATCCTGTGGGGAAACAATATCTCCGCTGCACAAAACGCTGACAGGCAGGAAGAAAGCGGCAAAGGCACACCCGAAAATCGCCGCCCGTCGGATACATACCCTGTGTAGTCCCTTGTAAACTGTACTTTCTGATTCTTCAAAAAGAGGGCTATGTTAAAAATTTTCAAAAGTATAAAAATATTTTTTGGAAGCTTCTAATTAAAATCAAAATATTCCTTTTGCAGTTCATAGCAGTTTGATTTTGGTTGTAAATGGTGGTAAAATCCATGTCAAAATAATCAGCAATATAAGTACAGCGAGTAGAATTTTATTTGCATTCATGATTTTAATAATCTCTCCAACATCTTAACAATTTGTCGCTTTGCTAATCAGCTATGTATCTGTATTCTTGTCTTACTTCCGCATACAGGGCAGCGTACCCACTCCACCCTATTGTTTATACTCATAAGACACCTCTCTGATAACACCATCAAAGTAAACAAAATCCCCGTCGGGATAATTCCAAACAGCTTGAAATTTCATAGGGTATTTAATGCCACTGGCGGAAAGCTGATAATCATTACAAATTGCAGACCACGGTACATATTCCATGCTTCCGTCTGTTCCTGCAACGGCTCTGTCATTTGTGGTAAAAGAAATCATTTCATACTGCTCATTAAAGGTAAAGATACCGCTTGCCGTTTGTCCTTCATAAGTGATAGTTGCCCGTACTTCAAAATCACTTATTTCCTCAAAAGTAATATAGTCCTGTAACAGAATGGTAGGGGCAAACAAACTTTCCGCAAGAAAAGTAGCAAGGCAAGCTTTATCCATATCTGCCCCTGTCTGGTCGAACAGAGTAATAGCTTTTGCAATCACGCCTTTCATGCCGCCAGTCCCGTTTTGATAGTAGTCATATCCCTCAAAAGGAATACCAAACATACTGCTGTCAATGAGTGCCATTCGGCAAGGCTCATTGATAAAGTTGTACTGTGTATAGTCGATTGTCAGAGTGGGGCGATCTTTACCCTGTGAAAAATCGACATTGTGATATTCCATTTTCAGATATGACATTTTTTGTGTCCCTATATAACCGCAGTTTTCAATATATCGTTGAATAGCGGTTGGCAAATGTGAAAAATCTTTTTCTGTAAATAGTTCATTATCGCCCGATAGCTGATTTTCAGTCAGAAGATCAGCTATATCATTTTGAAATTGCTTTTTGACAGGTGAATACGGAATATTAAACCATATTACCAACACTCCCACAATAACAAGCAGCATACCCAATGCAATAAACATTTTTCTTTTTCTCGCTTTCATCATCAGCCTAATTCCTCCGCATATTTTTCTACCCGTTCCATGCCCGCAAATAATTTAGCATAAAGACGGAAAAGGAGTTTTATTTCGCCCTCGTTGAAATCTGAAAATAACAATTTCAAAGACTGTAAATGACGTTCTCCCATTTCTTCGGCATATTGACCTGCTTTATCAGTTAGCTCAATACAGACGGAATTATTTCCACCTAAAACCAAACGTACAAAGCCTTTCTTTTCAAGAGCTAAAGCTAACTTTTTTATGTTCTGTCTTGAACAGCCCATAAGGTTTCCGATATTCGTTAATGTGCGCGGCTCCGGGCAGCAAGCCGTCATTGCAAGTAGTAACCATTGCTTCATAGATATTTGTGTTTGAAGTTTTTCACCCGCAGTCTGCATACGGTTTTGTAAAACAAAAATACTTGAAAATATCGCTTGCACTCTATGTTCGGTATCGCAGTCGTATTCTTCAAAAACTATATCCATTTTCATCTGCTCGTCCTCCAATCTAAGTAGTAACAAGTTACTACATTTAAGTATAGTAACTTGTTACGGCTTTGTCAATGGATTTTGAAAAACATTCCCCCAATTTTCACCTTGACAAAACTAATCAAATAAGTTATTATACTAATTTAATTAGTTTAAGATTGAAAGGCGGTTCCTATGGCAAAAGCAAATATTGATAAAGAAACCATAATAAATAAAGCGGTCGAATTAGTAAACCGTGTGGGAATGGACCAAATTACTTTGAAAATGCTTGCAGAAAATCTGGGGATAAAATCGCCTTCTTTATATAATCACATAGAAGGCATTGACGATTTAAAAAAGCAGTTAATGATTTATGGATGGAAACAGGCAGAGCAACGTATCACACAAGCTGTAATAGGAGTAAGCGGATACGATGCCATCAGAGCCATGTGTTACGCTTTTTACGATTATGTCATGGAAAATCCGGGTGTCTTCCATGTAATGTTGTGGTATAACAAGTTTCAAAGCGAAGAAATGGAAAAAGCTACTTCCCAACTTCTTACGATCATATTTAAACTGACCAACTCCCTAGATATTCCGGATGATTACTGTTTTCATTTGATCAGAACCTTCAGAGGTTTTTTAGAAGGCTATTTTCTTTTAGTAAACAATGGATCTTTTGGACATCCCCTGCCTATATTTGAGAGCTTTGAAATCTCAATCGATGTGCTGATCGCGGGAATACAGTCATTGGAACCTGAATGGAACAAAATTGACAGCATGAAAACGACAAAAGGAGAGCCACAATGAAAATTTTTTTGAAAAATAACTATTTTGCAATTTTTGTAATATTAAGTTTTTTTATCTATGTAATGTCCAACGGAGAATGGTGTATTCCGATTTTTGCATGGATTTACCCTATTTTATTTCTGGGTATGGTTCATTTCAATCATACCCGAAAAGCATATCTTATCATTGGTTTTATCTATGCCATCGGATTTGTCATTCAATTTAGAAGAGCCATTGGAATGGATCTCAAAATATGCATAGCAGTGGCTTTTTTATTGTCTCTTGTGAAAGTTTTACCATATATCTATTGGTCAAAGTCAAAAATGAGATTTCAGGATACCATTATCTTTGCATGCATCATGGTATCAATAGAATATATTGTCTATTTGATCTACCCTATTTTAGGCGGTCTGTCCGACGCATATACGCAATATCAAAATCCATACCTGCTGCAAATTGTAACGGTAACAGGGATATACGGAATTACCTTTTTAATCTATTGGACGGCAGCGATGGTCATATGGATCTGGAGCAATAAAAGCAAAAAGGAATACGTCAAAAAATATCTTATCGTGTACGGTTCTGTAATCGGTCTGGTATTTGCCTACGGAGTCGCTATGTATCATTTTACAGAAGATTCAGATAAAAGCGTCAGGATAGCCGGTGTAACCGTTCCGATCTCACATCTGCTAAATGATGATGAAGATATATATGCTGTATTTTATACCAATGCATTTACCGATGAAAATATGACGAATGCAAGAAATAAGCTGGCATCAGTAACTGATGAGCTTTTTCTGAAAACACAATTGGAAGCCCAGGCAGGCGCAAAGATCGTTTTTTGGTCGGAACTGAATGGAGCGGTTTTAAAGCAGGATGAAGCCATGCTTCTGCAGCAGGCGTCAGATATAGCAAAGCAGGAAGAGATTTATCTCATCGTATCGTTACTGGTGAAAACGCCTTACGTGGACTTAAAGGAAAATAAAACGGCAGCTTTCAATCCCCAGGGAGAACTGATATCGGAATATTTTAAGTATGGACGTTCCATCGGAGAACTGTGCCAAAAAGGTGATGGAATGCTGAAAAGTTTTGATACAGAATACGGCAGGATTGCACCGTTTATATGTTCTGATATGGCTTTTTCGTCAACTATACGTCAGGCAGGTAAAGATCATGTAGATATCCTGATTATTCCGGCGTCAGATTGGAAGGAAATGACATTATTGGCTACAAAAACAGCGGTTGTGCGCGGGGTTGAAAATGGATGCAATATCATAAGACATACAAATAAGGGCATGTCGATGGTTTCAGATGTTAAAGGCAATGTGCTGGCACAAACCGATTACTTTCAGTCCGATACAAAGACACTATCTGCACAGGTTCCCATAAAAGGACGCTTTACTCTTTATTCGTATATTGGAAATCTGTTTGTATATCTGTGTATCCTGTATTTACTGGGAAGTTTTGCATTACACCTGTGCCCAAGCCGTCATAGTGTAATGCCGTGCTCGGGCGCGGGTGTGAAATAAACCTTTACCGCAGCTCCCTGCGGCTTTCAATTCCCAGCTTCTCAAATATATTGGACATATGCTTTTTAACAGTTGCTTCCGAAATGCAAAGCTCCTCCCCTATTTCCCTGTTGGTCAGACCTCTTTTTACCAGCTCCGCGACCTGCTTCTCCTGTCTGGTCAGCCTGGAAAGGTCCAACCTGTTCGGCTGCTCTTCTGCCTCTTCCTCCTGCTCCTTCTCCCGAATATCCTTCCGGGAGTCATGAGCAGGTTCATCCTTTAAAATAATGTAACACACAAATCCATAAAACAGGGGTCTTAAGTCCAGCGCAAGCTCCGCCAGCACTTCTTCCCAGCTAACCCTTTCCTGAAGCATACTGACAAATATCAGCATAAAGGTCTCCAGATAGCCCGCCGTTATGGCATTTTTCTTAAAAATCGCCTCCAGCGCCCTCCATCTCCCCGGCTTTTGATACATGTCTTTTTCCAGATAAGGAACGCATAACAGCAGACATCCCAATAAAAACATGCCTATATGTTTGGGACTGAACAGAAGGCTTACCTCTGTATGCAGCAGACTGCACAATAACAGCATATATAGGATCACTGCCGCCAATTTTTTTAGTGTTTTTTTCATAGGTAAACCCTATTCCTTCTCACTGATATATTCCTGTATCCTCACATTCAGCCTCGCCTGGAGCGGCAGAAGGATCAGCGTAATCCCCATTACATACACAAAGGTAAGGATCGCCACTGAAAAAGAAGGTCCAAGCATCGCCGGGTCATCCATATTGTAAAGAATGAAAATACTCTGTATGGAGGTGATAAATACCGCCACGGCAATTAAAATTTTAATGGTCAGGCTCACCGACTCCTTCGCCCGTTTCAATTCTATCAGGCTTGCAGCTTCCTTTTTGCCGATTCCAAGGCGGAAAGCATTGTTAAAATCCTTCAACAGCCCTCCCGAGATCAACAGCGGCACCAAAAACAGCACCAGCCAGAGCACCGTATAAGCATCAAAAAATCTGATAATATAACTTGCATTCATCCCCCAGGATGTAGCGCACACCACCACTACCATAACAATAACGCTTAAGATCGATAATAAATACATATTCTTCCTCCGTTCCATTACTTTAGTCATTTAAGAGTCCTCTTATAAGTCTATTCTATCCAGTAAAAGCCAAAAAGAAAATACTACTTTCCGGCTAAAAAGTAGTATTTTACATGGTAATCTCTATTTCCTTCCACTGAACCTCTGTTGCTTCCTCCCTCACACACAGGCAAAAACTATATTCTGCCAGCGCATCCTGTTCTGTAAAATATGCGGCTGGGCTGTCTTCCCCTTTCTCCCGGATCTCCCCTCGCTGCCAATCAATTTCAAAGGTATCTAATCCCTGCCTGATTCCCTTTCCTGTCAGCTTCATATAACTTTCCTTGATGCTCCACATTCTGAAAAACAACGCTTCTCTTTCCTTCTCGCTGCATTCCTGCAATTTTTGGTTGTCAGCCGCCGTAAAAAATCGCTCCCACAACCTTTCCCTTACAGGAACTTTTTTTTGCAGATCGATCCCTACCGGCGCTTCCCCTATGGCACAGCAGGCATAGTCGCCGGAATGAGAAATATTAAAGGAAATATCCTTTCTGCCGGCAAGGTAAGGTTTGCCCCCTTCCTCATATTCCAGGGAAAGATTCAGAAGTTCTTCTGACGTAAATCCCCATTTTTCAAAAAGAAGCCTGTGCAACAGCCAGTCGCCTGCAATACTACGGCTCCTTGCCATAGGCTCCCTGATACGCAGAATTTTATTTTTTCGTCTTTCGTCCATTTTTTCCAATTGTGCCAAAAAGGTGTTTTCCTCCAAAAAGGGAAACACCTTTGTATAATATACGTTGATCATAACGCTCCTTTATTTCAGAGGGTTTTTATAAAATTCCCGAAAAACTTCATAGCCTTCCTTCATCAGCTGTTCCTTCTGGAATTTCTTATTCTTATTCATTCTCACCACCAGAACCTGCTTTCCTTCCTGGCGCTCTCTTTGAGCTTCGGCAATTACCTTGCAAAGTTCTTCCGCCGGAAGCCCCTTCTCCAAAAGATAGGCAACCTGATCAGGCTGGGAGGGCACTTTGAAGCCGCTTTCCGTAAGCAGCAGAATGATCCGCTCAAAGCCAATGGAGAAACCGCATGCAGGCACGTTGTTTCCGGTAAAGTTTCCCACCATCTTGTCATATCTTCCGCCGCCTCCGCAGCTTCCGCCGAATTCCGGCATGGCGATCTCAAAGATGGTTCCTGTATAGTAGGACATTCCTCTTACCAGCGTAGGGTCAAATACAAGTTCAAAGTCAGAACACTGGGTCGCCTGTACGCTTTCCATGATCTCTGTCAGGTTCCTTCTGACTTCTTCCTCCAGATATTCCCCCAAAGCATCTGCAAGATAAGCAAGACTGTCCTGAGAATCTTCCATTCCCTTAAATAATGCCAGATATTTTTCCACGCTTTCACCGGAGAAGCCGTTTTTCAACAGTTCTTCCTTCACGCCCTCAAGCCCGATCTTGTCCATCTTATCCAGGGTAATAAAAACGCTGTCATAAGCCTCCTCCGGGAAGCCGCTGTATGCCGCTATCGCCTTCAGAATTCTTCTCTCATTGATCCTGATCTGGAAATTTTTAAAACCAAGCTTTCCCAAAGTGGTAGTGGTTGCAAGGATCAGTTCTATCTCTGCAAGATTGGAAGGCTCTCCCAAAATATCGATATCGCACTGCATAAACTGGCGGTAACGTCCTCTCTGAGGCCTGTCCGCCCTCCACACATTTCCCATCTGAAGCGCCTTAAAAGGGCTGGGCAGTTCATTGGCATGATTGGAATAAAAACGAACCAGAGGCACCGTAAGATCATAGCGAAGCCCTCCGTCCACCAGATCCTTTTCACTTTCCGCCGTCTCCAAATTCAGCTTTTCTCCCCTTTTCAGAATCTTAAAGATCAGCTTCTCATTTTCCCCGCCCTGCTTATTGCTGAGATTCTCAATGTTCTCCACACAGGGCGTCTCGATAGAGGTAAAACCAAACTTGCCGTAGGTTTCCTTGATCACGCCAATCACATAATCCCGAATCTTCATTTCCTCGGGAAGAATATCCTTCATGCCGGTAACCGGCTTTTTACTCAGTGCCATTTTGTCCGCTCCTATCTACAATTATATACCTTGCAATTTTACACTTTTTTCTGATGCAATGCAAGTTCTTCCGTGATTTCATTGCAATTCCATTTTCAGTATATTATAATGTACAAGGTTACAGGAGGAAAAGAAATGTCGTTTGAATTTATAAAATTACTACCTACCCCTGAACAGATCAGGGAACAGTTTCCTGTTCCCCCAGCTCTGGTTCAGTTAAAAAAAGAAAAGGACAGCGAGATCCGTGATGTGATCACCGGCAAAAGCAATAAATTTCTGGTGATCATCGGTCCCTGTTCCGCCGATAATGAGGACGCCGTCTGCGATTACGTGACAAGGCTTGCAAAAATCAGCGATCAGGTAAAGGATAAGCTGATCCTGATTCCCCGCATTTACACCAATAAGCCCAGAACCACCGGAGAGGGCTACAAGGGGATCGTCCATCAGCCCGATCCTGAACAAAAGCCGGATTTTCTTGCCGGGCTGATCGCCATGCGAAAAATGCATATCCGCGCCATCCAGGAATCCGGTCTTACCGCCGCAGATGAAATGCTCTATCCCGAAAACTGGGGTTATGTATCCGATATTTTATCCTATGTGGCGATCGGAGCACGCTCCGTGGAAGACCAGCAGCACCGGGTCGTAGTCAGCGGTTTCGATGTTCCTATCGGTATGAAAAACCCTACCAGCGGTAACCTGACGGTTATGCTCAATTCCGTATATGCCTCCCAGCATCCTCATTCCTTTATCTACAGAGGCTGGGAAGTGAAAACCAACGGCAATGATCTTGCCCATACGGTTTTAAGAGGCGCCACCAACAAGCATGGCGGCAACCTGCCCAATTATCACTATGAGGACTTAAATCTGCTTCTCGATCTGTATAACGAGCGGGATCTGAAAAACCCCGCCGCTATCATCGATACCAACCACAGCAATTCCAATAAGCAGTTTAAGCAACAGATCCGTATTGTAAAAGAGGTTATGCACAGCCGCAAACTAAATGCGGACATCCACAAGCTGGTCAAAGGTGTTATGGTAGAAAGCTACCTTGAAGAGGGCTGTCAGAAGGTTGGCGGCGGCATCTACGGTAAATCTATCACCGATCCCTGCCTTGGATGGGAGGATACCAAACGATTAATCTATGATATTGCCGAATATGAATAACACCCAGGGCGCTTAGCGCCTTGGGTGTGTTTTTGCATATACTTCTCTGATTCTTCCATGACTCATATTGGCATAGATCTGTGTCGTTGAAATATCCGAATGCCCCAGCATTTCCTGTACACTTCTTAGATCCGCGCCGTTTTCAACCAAATGGGCGGCAAAAGAATGCCGCAGGGTGTGGGGGGTAATATCCTCTTCTATTCCCGCTTTCTTTGCATAAAACTTGATCAGCTTCCAAAAGCCCTGCCGGCTCATAGGCTGACCGGAACAATTCACAAACAGGTATTCTGACTCCGCATCCGACACCATAGCGGCACGGGTTCCGCCCAGATAGCGCACCAACGCGCCTTTTGCCTCTGTTCCAAATGGGATGACCCTTTCTTTTCCCCCGTCTCTGCACATCAAATAGCCCATCTGAAGATTTACATCCCTGAGTTTTAGATTAATCAGCTCTGTTACCCTGATTCCTGTAGCGTATAAGAGCTCCAGCATTGCCTTATCCCGAATCTCCTTGGGACTGTCCCCGGAAGGCTGCTCTAAAAGCCTGACCACTTCCTCTGTAGAAAGAATTTCCGGCAATTTCTTTTCGATCTTGGGCGCATGAAGCGCTTCCGCCGCATCCTCATTTACCATTCCTTCTTTAAACATGTAATGATAAAATGCTTTCAGAGATGCAATATTTCTCGATATGGTCGCCGCCGAAAATTTATTCTTTTCCAAGTAAAGGATATAAGAATTCAAGTTTGTAGATGTGATTTTCTTCACATCGCTGATTCCCTGCTCTTCCATATATTTCTTAACCTTTACAAGATCTCTTCGATATGACATCTCCGTATTTCCGGAAGTTTTTCTGATGTTATGTAAATAAATTATGAATGCATTAATTTCTGACTCCATACCAGACAACACTTCTCCCACCGTTCTTTCCGTTTACATAAACTGCGTATAGGTATCATTATAAGCAGAAAAATGGAGAAAAGCAAATGCATTTTTTGCCTGTTTTATGCGGATTTTTACGTTTTTTCCCTTGAAAGTACAACATATCGCAAACGCTAAATTATGTAAATACCATATATTGTAAAAAAAATATTTTAAAAAATTTTAACAAGGTCTGATATTAAAATTGGGTTTACATAACTTTCCATGATCGCCCCGATCATAATGACCACTGCGATCCATAAAAGTCCGATTGCCTGCCTTAAAAACTGCTGTTTTTTGCTTTTATAAAAAGGCGTCATACATTTCCCCGGGAAGTGAAGCCTGCAGCAATTTTCATAGCACCATCCAAAAAGCATCACCTTAACCGGAATCAAAAGCAGTTGATGGGGAAACATCCCCCCCAGAATCAAAAGCAAGCCCTTCATGCCATAACGCATGATTGCCGCCGTAATCGTCATTCCCGCCAAAGCTCCCTGCCATGCAATGCAGGCATAAATTGACAAAATTCCAATTCCCGTGGCGGAAAGAACCAAAAGCACAACACTTTCCCCCATCCTATGCTTCAACACATACTGAAAAAACCTTCCACTGTCAATTTCAATGTACTTTAATCTGATTATGGAAGCGCTGCTAAAAATACCATTTTCGGTGAGAAGCATTTCGTTTCCCATGTTCATAATCAAAACGCCCGCAAAGAAACTTCCCAAAAACCAATAGAACCATCTCGCATATACATTCCCTCTTCCGGTTTTGTTCATATTACTTTGTCCTACTTTAAAGCTTTTCTAAATATATGAAAAACAGGCGGCGCATATGCACTGCCTGTTCAAAAACTATTTTCCATATTTGTCTTTATAAGCAAGAACCGCCGCAACCGTCTTGGAATCCTGAATCTCTCCGGCATAAATCTTTTCCGTAAGCTCTTCCAGGGTGTAAGCCCCTACATTGACATACTCGTCTTCATCCAAATGCTGCTTTCCCTCCGTAAGCCCGGTGGCAAGATAAATGTCTATCTTTTCGTTGCAAAACGCCACTGTAGTGCGGATCGAAAGCAACAGTTCCAAATGCTCCGCATGATACCCTGTCTCCTCTGACAGTTCTCTTGCTGCGGCATCTCTGGTAGGCTCCTGAGCTCCATTCAACCCACCTGCCGGTATTTCCAGGGTATACCGATCCAGCGCGTTGCGGTATTGTTTCACCATAATGAGACGTCCTTCTTCATCCACCGGAACTACCGCTGCAGCCCCTTTGTGCTGAATAAAATCCCACTTTACAATATTTCCATTGGGTACTTGTATGGTATCCTGATAATAATCGATGATCGCCCCTTTTGCAACCAGATCTCTGGACAACCGTTTAAATTCTTCCGCCATAGCTCTTACCTCTGTTTACTTTTGAAGGATTTTCTCCACACTCACTAATTTTACACAAAGTACAAACAAATCTGTCGCCGTAGACAACTCTTCCTCCGAAGGAAAGGTAGGCGCAATACGAATGTTGCTGTCCTTGGGATCCTTTTTGTATGGATAAGTAGCGCCTGCCCCTGTCAAAACGACTCCGGCATCTTTACATTTCTGTACAATTGCCTTGGCACAGCCCTCCAGCGCCTCAAAGGAAATAAAGTATCCTCCGTTGGGTTTGGTCCAGGAACCGATCCCCAAACCGCCCAGTTCCTTTTCCAGAACCTCCTCGATTGCCTCGAATTTAGGACGCATAATTGCCGCATGTTTCATCATATGGGCTTTCATGCCGTTGATATCCTTAAAATAGATCACATGGCGAAGCTGATTCAACTTATCCGGACCTATGGTCTGAATGGTCATAGTGCTCTTGATGGAATCCAGATTTGCCTTTGAGGATGCAAGGGCTGAAATGCCTGATCCGGGGAAGGTAACCTTAGAGGTGGATACAAATTCATAAACCATATCCGGGTTTCCAGCTTTTTCACATTCGCCCAGGATTTCCAGCAGCTGGTCGCTTTTATCCTCATACAGATCATGGATCGCGTAGGCGTTATCCCAGTAAACCCTAAAATCCTCTGCCGCCGGCTTCAGGGAAGCAAATCTTCTGACTGTCTCATCCGAATAGGTGTAGCCCTGGGGATTAGAATATTTCGGCACGCACCAGATCCCTTTCACTGCCGGATCGCCATTTACATATTTTTCCACCAATTCCATGTCAGGACCTTCTTCTGTCATGGGAATATTGATCATCTCAATTCCAAATAACTCCGTAATTGCAAAATGTCTGTCATATCCCGGAACCGGGCATAAGAATTTTACCTTATCCAATTTACACCAGGGCGTGCTGCCGTTCACGCCAAAAAGCATGGAACGCGCCACCGTGTCATACATAATATTTAAACTGGAATTACCGAACACAATGATATTGTCCTGTCCAACGCCAATCATATCCGCCATAAGCTTCTTTGCTTCCGGAATACCGTCCAGCAAGCCATAATTTCTGCAGTCTGTTCCTGATTCTGTTTTCAGGTTGGAATCGGAACGAATCACCTCCAGAAAATCTCTTTCCATATCCAGCTGGGACGATGAAGGCTTTCCTCTGGACATATCCAGCTTCAATCCTTTTGCCTTTGCCTCTTCATACTGCTTGTTCAATTCTTCCTTCAGGGCAAGCAATTCCTCTTCGCCAAGTTCCTTGTATGCCTTCATAGTGCATATCCCTCCTGCTTATTTCTAATATTTATTTCTTGTAATAGTATGATTGGATAATTGTATACAATCCAGCACTTTTACTATTGTACTATAACATCTATACCCAAACAAGTATTTTTTTCAAAACATTCCCATAAAAAAGAAAGCATTGAAAACTTCAGTTCTCAATACTTTCCTTATTTTCCTGTTGTTAACTAATTATTTTGCATAATCAATTACTCTTGATTCTCTGATTACATTGACTTTGATCTGTCCGGGATATTCCAGTTCAGCTTCAATCTGCTTGGAAATATCTCTCGCCAAAAGCACCATATCGGAATCAGAAATCTGTTCCGGAACTACCATTACACGAATCTCTCTACCTGCCTGAATTGCAAAAGATTTATCTACGCCTTTAAAATTGTTTGTGATATTTTCTAACTGTTTTAATCTGCTGGTGTATGTCTCCAGGGTTTCTCTTCTTGCACCCGGTCTCGCTGCTGATATTGTATCAGAAGCCTGTACGATACATGCGATCAGAGATTGAGGTTCTACATCGCCATGGTGGGATTCCACTGCATTGATCACAGTAGGTGATTCCTTGTACTTCCTGCACAGTTCAACACCCAGCTGAATATGGGAACCTTCCATTTCATGATCCACAGCCTTGCCAATGTCATGCAACAAACCTGCTCTCTTTGCCACTCTCACATCCAGTCCCAGCTCTGCGGCTAAAAGCCCGGAAAGCTGCGCCACTTCGATGGAGTGCTTTAATGCATTCTGACCATAGCTTGTCCTGAATTTCATCTTACCAAGCAGTCTTACAAGTTCGGGATGGATGCCGTGTACGCCAACTTCCAATGTAGCGGCTTCCCCTTCCTCCTTGATCATGACTTCCACTTCTTTTTGCGCTTTTTCAACCATCTCTTCAATTCTTGCAGGATGGATACGTCCATCCACGATGAGCTTTTCAAGCGCAATCCTTGCCACTTCCCTGCGAATCGGATCAAATCCTGACAAAATAACGGCTTCCGGTGTATCGTCTATGATCAGATCCACACCTGTCAGCGTTTCAAGGGTTCTGATGTTTCTTCCCTCTCTGCCTATGATTCTTCCTTTCATTTCATCGTTGGGAAGCTGAACTACGGATATCGTAGTTTCGGACACATGGTCTGCTGCACATTTCTGTATTGCGGTGACCACATACTCCTTGGCTTTCTTGTCTGCTTCTTCTTTGGCGCGATTATCCATTTCCTTGATCATCACAGCCGTTTCATGCTTTACTTCATCTTCAACAATTTTTAATAAATATTCTTTTGCCTGTTCGGAGGTTAAGCCTGAGATTCGTTCCAGTTCCTGTAATCTTTGTTCATTCAGCTTTGAAATTTCAACCCTCTGCTTTGCCAGTTCTTCTTCCCTGGCAGCAAGATTGGCTTCCTTTTTCTCAATCGCCTCTGATTTCTTATCAATGTTTTCTTCCTTCTGCTGAACCCTGCGCTCATAACGCTGTGCCTCGGCACGGCGTTCCTTGATCTCCTTGTCCAATTCGTTCTTAGTGCGAATGGACTCTTCCTTTACTTCCAGTAAGGACTCGCGCTTTTTGGTCTCCGCAGTTTTCAGAGCTTCATCGATAATCTCGCGTGCTTTCTCCTCTGCATTTCCGATCTTGGCTTCAGATACCTTTTTATAATAGCTGGTTGCCAAAACCCATGTAATGGGAGCCACTACGACCAGTGTGACGATGACTGCAATCAAAACCTGCACCATCATTTACAGGAGCACCTCCTTATTTAGTTTTCATTGTACCCTGATCTATATAGAATGTATGTAACGAAACATTCTAAAGCAATCTACAACACTTAAATTTTAAACTCAAATAGGAGTTATGTCAAGTGAAAGTGTACTTCTTATGGTTTCAATTGAAAATCCCTTGCGGTACAAAAATGACATCATCTTTTGTTTTTCCTCAGGTGATGCCTCTTCCGGTAAAAAATGCTTTTTTTGAATCCAGTAAATTATCTGTTTCTTTTCCAGCTCCTGCCGTTCCTCTCCAATTATATTCTCCCATGCTTCCTCTATAAGTGATTTCTCAATGCCTTTTTTACACAAATCCATAAAAATCCTGGTTTTGGTTCTCTGTTCCTTGTGATATTCTATATAATCAGCAGCATATTGGGCATCATTGATGTAACCAAAAGAAGAAACATAGCGGATCGCTTCCTCCGCAATCGCTTCAGGATAGCTTCCTGCCCTAAGCTTTTCACGCAGCTGGTGCGCTGTATAGGAACGGGTTTTTAACAGATTCATGACCCGCAGTTTTGCTCTTTTGGGAAGAACATGGGTTATAATTTCCCGGTAACTTTCCTCTGACAGTTCCTGTTCCTCTTTTATTCCATAGGCAGCGAGTTCGCCCCTGTATAGCACAAAGGCGAATTCACCGTCCAGTTCTATCTTCATCCTGGATTTATTTATTTCCTTAATTCCCGTTACCGTCATCCTTTTTCTGTTCTCCCGGATTTTCTGCTCCCTGCAGACCATAGTGTTCTCTGACCTTTACAGATATTTCCTCAAAGATCTGGGGATTATCCTTCAAATACTGCTTTGCATTTTCCCTGCCCTGTCCGATCTTATTTCCCGCGTAGGCATACCATGCACCGCTTTTATTTACAATGCTGGCGCCTGCCGCCAGATCCAGCACATCGCCTGCCACAGAAATACCTTCTCCAAAAATAATATCAAATTCCGCTTCCTTAAAAGGAGGGGCGATCTTATTCTTTACTACCTTGACCCTGGTTCGGTTACCGATGGTTTCTCCGCTTTGCTTCAACGCTTCGATTCTTCTTACATCCAATCTCACAGAAGAATAAAACTTAAGCGCCCTGCCTCCGGTGGTGGTTTCCGGACTGCCAAACATAACGCCTACCTTTTCCCGAAGCTGATTGATGAAAATAACCGTACAATTGGATTTACTGATAACAGCTGTCAGCTTTCGAAGCGCCTGGGACATCAGTCTTGCCTGTAAGCCCACATGGGAATCGCCCATATCTCCATCGATCTCCGCCTTGGGAACCAAAGCCGCAACCGAATCCACAACCACAATGTCAATTGCTCCTGAGCGAACCATGGTTTCTGTAATTTCAAGCGCCTGCTCTCCGTTATCAGGCTGGGATATGTAAAGATTATCCACATCCACGCCGATATTTCTGGCATAAACAGGATCAAGTGCATGTTCCGCGTCAATAAATCCTGCTATTCCGCCTCTTTTCTGAACCTCGGCGATCATGTGCAGGGTAACTGTCGTCTTACCGCTGGACTCCGGTCCGTATATCTCAACGATCCTTCCCTTGGGGATACCGCCAAGCCCAAGGGCTATGTCAAGGCTCAGGGAACCTGTGGGAATAGTCTCCACATTCATATGCGCCGAAGAATCCCCCAGCTTCATCACCGCTCCCTTGCCAAACTGCTTCTCAATCTGTCCCAATGCAGCGTCCAACGCTTTTAATTTGTCTTCTCTTTCCATAAATTCTTCTCCTTTTAGTCCGATCTGCCGGCTTTTACTCAAACCGGCTCCGCACGGAACATTTGTTCTTTTTTACTATAAAACAAATGTTCGTGTTTGTCAATTAATTTCTTTTATTTAACGGTTGTTCTGTAACAGTTCAGCCTGCCGCAAGGAGCAGAAGCGTATGGGCATCCTGGCTTTGCACCGGGGCATACCTCCTTCCCAGGCTTATCTATGAATTGGATTTCACTAACAGAATGCGGCAAATTTTTCAAGTTGGTCGGGTCAGAGCCAGCGGCATCCGTGCCGCAAGGCTCTTAAAACCGCCGTCCT
>CAMWCA010000039.1 GCA_947172705.1 uncultured Lachnospiraceae bacterium | reverse complement strand
CAGAGCACGGGCATGCCCGTCATACGAATCAGGAGCCTCACGGCACGGATGCCGTTGGCTCCGACCCGATCAATTTAAGACCCTTTTCCCCATTCCGTTAGTGAAATCCGATTTTAAGACCAGATCTGAATCCCTATACGTGATCCTGCGCCCTGCGGTCCCCTCCCATGAGTCCTTTCTGCCCGACGCTGCTTCCCAAACCCTGATGCCGGTGTGAAATGCGGCTTATCTAATTATAAATATTGCTTCAGTCTTTCGATATTTTTCTCCTCAAAATCCATCAGTTCCTTTGCGATCTCCATGGAGGTGTTACTGGCATTCTCATGATGATTGATCGACTTCCACATACTGGTCAGTCCTCTGTTAGAGCCCTGTATCAGCATTTCCGCTATATGGCTGGTACTGGTGTCCAGCAGCGTATTGGCATGAATTCCACCTTTTAACATCAGATCCTGAAAACCGGTTTCCTTGTAGGAGGGTATCTTTCCGTCCAGCAGCCTGTTGGTTGCCTGATTATAGATGTCTGCGTATTTCATGGATTCCCTTGCCGCCTGTATGGACAGATCGTCATCGTAGATCTTACTGCTTATGGTATCCAGCGCCTTCATTGCCATTTTGGTGTTTCTCTGAACCTCCTGGAGCACTTTTATGTCATCGATTCTCATACTATTTACCTCTCTTCTATTTCCGGAATCAGCTTAAACAATAGCGGATGCCCCATTTCACGAAGCATCCTGGATTAACCAACGAGAGAGCCTGACAATCAGACTCTCTCATAGTTTTCCCATCTATTCTTTTTCTATTCAGAACATTCAGCCGGCGTATTGAAGGTTTCTTCCTTTTCCTCGTTCACACATTCCGGCGCTTCCTCCGATTTTTCAAAGGGATATACGATTCCCCACTCCTTCCGCAGGCTGTCCAGAATTTTCATCACCCGAAGAGATTCGCTGTGGGGCATCTCCAGGCATTCATACTGATGGGCTTTGACAGCCCTGACGCTGGCATCGATCTCATATTCATAACCGGATATCTGCCGGGGACATTTATAAACTCCAACCTTTTTGTAGGAAGCATCGTAAACCGCTATACTCTGGAAATTATTGATATTTTCAACCACGGCATATCCCTTTGTTCCATAAATAATACCTTTTCTGTCGCTCATGGAAATCATGGAACTGTTCAGATGGGCTATTTTCCCATCTATGTATTGAAGGGTAATGGTGTTCTGCTCATCCACTCCGGTATCTGCATAAGTACAGGTTGAACTGATCTTGGCAATGTTATTTCCAAACAGCATCAATGCAAAGTTTAAGGGATACACACCCACATCCAGCAGTGCGCCTCCTGCAAGCTGAGGATTCTTCAGACGTTCCACATCTCCTATTACATAGCCCAGATTTGCCGTAAGGGTTTTAGGATCTCCAATTACCCCGCTGCCAATTACCTCCCGTATGGTAGTCAGCATAGGCATATAGCGTGTCCACATTGCTTCTGCAAGAAACACTCCCTTTTCCTCAGATAGTCGAATCAGCTCCGCCGCCTGCTCCGCATTTGCTGTAAATGCTTTTTCACACAATACCGGCTTGCCGTGCTCGATACACATTTTGGCATTTGCAAAATGCTCCGAATGAGGCGTGGCAATATAGATCAGATCTACCTTTGCGTCCGCCGCCAGTTCCTCATAAGAACCATATGCCTTTTTGCAGCCATATTTTCCTGCAAAAACATCCGCCTTCACCTTTTCCCTGGATGCAACGGCGTAAAGCTTCACATTCTTCATTTGATTGATGGTATCCGCCATGATACCTGCAATACGCCCTGTTCCTACAATTCCAATTTGACACTTACCCAGCATTTTTATCCTCCATCCCCTGACAGGCTCCATAAAAAAAGCACCTTATTTTGTAAGTATACTACAATTTCCTACAAAACAAAATGCTTTTCCTCTTATTCTACATATTCTGATTTCACAAATGCTGTCTCGCCTTTATATTTCACCTTTGTCCAGCCGTCCGCCTGTTTCATGAGAAGTTCCAGTTCATCACCCACATAGGCTGTTCCCAGGGCTTCTCCACTGGTGCTGGCGCTTTTACGAACCTTTACGCTTTCCTTTACCTTAACGGTTCCCATGCTCTCCTGTGCTGCAGCAGGTTCCTCCGGCTCGGCTGCCTCCGCGACCTGGGCATCGGCAGCTTCCGCTGTCTGGGTTTCTTCGGCGGCTTCCGCCTCAGGCACCGCTTCCAGATAGTCGCTCTTAATGTAAGCCTCGCTGCCATTATATTCTACCTTGCTCCAGCCGTTGCCCCTCTGCTCCAGCAGGGTAAACTCCTGACCCACCTGAGCCTTGTCGATCCTGTCCGCCTCCTCGGAATCGGAACTTCTGATATTGACCACATCCGTAGCGCGAACCGTTGTAATGATCAAGGGTGCAGTCTCTGCAGCGGTTTCTTCTGCAGCAGCTTCCTGTTCCCCTTCCGTCTGGGTGTCCGCGGGAGCCTCGATCTGTGCCAGGATCTCGCCTACGTCCTCATTGATCTTCGCTTTCAAATAGGCAATAAACTCGTTCAGTTCCTCATCCTCTGCAAGCAGTTCATTGTAAGCCACGACTACTTTATTATTCAGATCCACCACATCATCCTGAAGGGTGACCTCTTCAATATACTTCTTGATGGTATCGTCATAGGTTCCCTGAATGTAATAGCTGCCCTCGTCATTTAAACCAATGTAATAAGTCTGCATACCCGGAAGCGCCTTTCCGGCATCTGTAAACAATACTTCTGAATATACATAAGCCACATAAGTATTTTCCGTCATGCCGGGTTTGGTGTACACAGTCAGTTCCGGATAGGAATCGATGTACTTGCTCAATTCCTCCATACGTATCATTTCAAGCTCACTTAAACCGCTGTTCAAAGAAGAAATGACTTCCGTATCTCCTGTTACCTGTGCGTCATAATAGGTACGAATCAGTTGATTGATCTCCGGATGGGCATTTTCCTCCAGTTCAAAAACCGGAGCCTCAAGCCCTTTCACAGATGAACCTGTTTCCTCCGCTGCCTGCGCCATGGCTGCCTGCTCCGCCTCTTTTTCCAGTGCGTCTCTGTGATTGGCATTCACTGCCACTACAATTGTAATCAGTACACATACAATCAGAACAAGGGGCATTACAATCTTGCTATGGTCCATAATAAAGTCTCTGGCTGTCAAAAACTTTTCTTTTAACATATGCATTTTGTTCTGCTCTAAACGTTCCATAGATTTCCTTTCTTTCAAAACAAGCGTTCTTCTGCCGTTTTGCATATTCAAGGTGATGCAAATGCACCCGACAGGAATCGAACCTGCATTAAAGGCGTCGGAGGCCTTCGTTCTATCCGTTAGACTACGGGTGCAAATGATAAAAATATTACAAATTTGTTACATCACCTTGAATATCATACCATATGACTTCCAGATTGTCTAGTCCATCAATTATAAAAAAACTGTGAACCCTCTATGCCCAAATTATGAAAGCCGCAATATTTCATCATTACCGATGCTATAATAGTACACGGAATCAGCAAGAACCTCATCCTCCGCTACCTGCGTCCGGTTGACTTCTGTGACGATTTCACGAAGTTCTTCGCACCCGATCTCCTGATCCGCAGGCACCAGAATCACTTCATGAATGGAACTGGGCAGGATGTACAGATCCTTCCCCTGTTGTCTGGCAAAAGCTTTCAACACGCCAGGGTACAGCATACATGCCGCCCCGTAAAGCTTTTGCCTGTTGGTAAGCACATACATGGGAGATCGTTCCCCAAGCATCTGCCGTGTCAATTCCTCTCTCCATTCTTCATCAAACAGCCCCTCTTCCTCTTCTGAAGCATCAGGCAAGTCCTCCTTCAAACTGTCCATCAAAATTTTCCGCATCACATCCTGCATGTTTTCAATGACTGCCGGAAATAAAGCGGGCGTATTTTCAATTGCCGTCTGCACCAGTGTTTTTTCACTGATCTTCCAATGTTTTACATGGCTGTTATAAACCAAAATTGCAGCATTTCCGTAAAAGGGCGCTTCCTGCACCGTGTAGTAAAATACCAGTGCAAGATCGTGAAACAATTTATGCGGTACCTCCTTCAATAATTCCTGATTTCTTTCTGCATGAACCAGTTTAAACGCCAATTTCCCTTTTGCCCTGTCAAATTCCATAAAATCTGACAGATCAGGATCTTCCTTAAGCTCTGCATCCTGGAAACGCTCATACAATGTATCCGCAATTTTTTGAATCTCTTCCTGGGAAATACCTTCTCGATATAGCCCGTCAATGTAAAAAGTAGGAGAGGCGCTGCAATCCTTTCTTTTTACCATAACCCCCGTTAATACAACATCATTGTTTTTTCTGATCGTGTGGGAAAATACAGAAAAATCTTCTCCCAGTTTTTCCTGAAGCTTTTTTAGAATTGTCTGTGTAAAAGATGTGAAATTCATAGATGTGCCGTTCATAAATACCTCTTTCTTTCAAAACCGTTTTCAGTAACTGTTATGAAAGTCATTGTCTTTCAGGTTCTTGTATTGACAGGATTGCCGCAGGTTTATACTCTGGAAAGATACTCCCCTGTTCTTGTATCGATCTTGATCACATCATGCATTTCAACGAATAATGGTACGTTTACAGTTGCCCCTGTTTCTACCGTAGCGGGCTTGGTTGCTCCTGTCGCGGTATCTCCCTTAAATCCGGGCTCCGTATCTACGATCTCCAGTTCCACAAATAAAGGAGGCTCTACGGAGAACACATTTCCATTATGGGAACAGATCTTAACCATTTCGTTTTCTTTTACAAACTTAAGCGCATCTCCAACTGTTTCAGCATTCAATGCGATCTGATCATATGATTCAACATCCATGAAGTTATACAGTTCTCCGTCTTCATACAGATACTGCATATCTTTTCTATCAATACGTGCCTGGGGACACTTTTCAGTGGGTCTGAAAGTTTTCTCCACTACGCCGCCGCTCTTGATGTTTTTCAGCTTGGTTCTGACAAATGCCGCTCCTTTACCAGGTTTTACATGCTGGAACTCGATAATCTGGTAAACGTTATTATCTAACTCAATTGTAATACCATTTCTGAAATCACCTGCAGAAATCATAAAATATTCCTCCTAAAATTTTCACGTTATAATTCTTTACCAGTTTAATATAAAAAATGATATTTTTCAACTACTTTCTTACAGATTCCAAAATAAAGTCTATGGCTTCCAGGTACCCTTCCAGCCCATGACCGTAAATCTGTTTATCGCAGACCGGCGCCGTAACGGAGACCTTACGGAATTCTTCCCTCTGGGTAATATCGGAAATATGGATCTCCACCTTGGGTACGGAAATGCTTGCAAGGGCATCCCGGATGGCATAACTGTAATGGGTATAGGCGCCGGGATTGATTACGATTCCATCCGCTTTCTCATAATAAGCGTCCTGTATCCGGTCAATGATTGCCCCCTCATGATTGCTCTGAAAAACTTCAATGGTAATATTGCATGCCTTGCCCTTCTCTCCGATCATGTTCAGAAGATCGTCATAATTTTGGGTTCCATACACATTTTTTTCCCGGATTCCAAGGAAATTAAGATTGGGTCCGTTGATCACTAATAGTTTCATCGGTTGATTCCTTTCATTTTCTGTTCGATCTGGTCTAAAATTTCATCAAAAGTTTTATCTGAAACCTCTAACGTTACATCGGCACATGCCTCATAAACCGGCGCACGCTGCTTTAACAAAGCGCGGATACGCCCCATGGGGTCCGCCACCTGCAAAAGGGGTCTTGTGGTATCCGATTTCACCCTCTCATAAATCGTCTCCGGCGCGGCGCTCAAATAAAATACCCTCCCCAGCTTTTTTAAAAGTTCATGATTCTCCTCTCTCATGGGAAATCCGCCGCCTACCGAGATGATCTGTCCCTCCACTGTCCTTAACAGTTCCTTTAAGCACTCCGTCTCCATGCTCCGAAACGCTTCCTCCCCCTGGGTTGCAAAAATCTCCGAAACGCTCATTCCCTGCCTGCGCTCGATCCATTTATCGGTGTCGATCATGGTCTGCTTCAGCCGATAGGACAGCCTGATGCCTACGCTGGTTTTTCCGCACCCCATGAAACCGATCAGAATAATATTGTCCTTCATTCCTTATATCCCTGCTTTTTCTTTCAGTAACTCATACACTTCCTGCGCCGTTTCCTCCGAAACCTTCACCTCATTCCACAGCTCATAGGCGATAATTCCCTGATATAAGAGCATCTTCAAACCGTGATATGCCTTTCCTCTCTGCTCTTTTACCAGCTTCATAAATTTGGTCTCAGAAGGCTTATAGATCAGATCGTAGCCTGTATGTATCTTACGGTAAAATGCCTCCTCCTCAATCACAGCGTGCTCCGTATCCGGATACAGACCCACGCTGGTCGCCTGAATCGCCAGGAACTTTCCATCCGGCAGTTCCGGATAATCAGACAGCGCCATGGGAAATACCAGCTTCTTTCTGCTTTTTTCATTCACCTCTTCTGCAACTGCATTTGCCTTCTCCACAGAACGGTTCAGCAGATAGACCCTGGAAGCGCCTTTTGCCGCGCATAGAAATGCAACTGCCCTTGCCGCCCCTCCTGCGCCAAGAAGAATCACCTCTTCCCCTGCAAGCGCTATCCCTTCACTTACCATGGCGCGGTAAAGCCCCGGCATATCCGTATTGTAGCCCTTGAAGCCGCCCCTGGTACGCACCAGCGTGTTGACCGCCCCGATCTGCTCCGCCAATTCGTCCGTCTCCACCAGTCCCGGAAGCACTTCGCTTTTAAAGGGAACCGTAACATTCAGCCCCAGAATATTCAGTTCATAAGCGCCCTTCACCGCCGTCAATGCCTGTCCTTTCTCCACCGGAAAAGGGACATAAACAAGATTGTGGGAAAACTTTTCCGCCAATGCATTATGGATCAAAGGCGATAAGGTATGGGCAACGGGATTTCCAATCAATCCGCAGGTTCTTGTATGTCCGTCAATGACCATTTGTACCCTCCACCAGATAAATACGGCTTTCCTTCCGGCATTTACGCCGGTAACAAGCCAGCACTATTTTTTCCAGATAACGCTTCAAAACGATCTGAATCTCTTCCTTTTTATCAATGGGCTGCACCAGAATGGAAAAAATCCCGGCATTCCTTGCCCCCCACACATCCGTAAAAAGCTGATCGCCTACGAACAGGGTGCTTTTCCGGTCCGTCCCCATCATTTCCATGGCGCGCGCATATCCTTTTTTCCCAGGTTTCCCCGCCTTAAAAATATATTGTACATTGACTGCCTGATTGAACATCTGAACCCTGGGTTCCTTATTATTGGACAAAAGAAGAATGGCAAAGCCCATACGCTTCAACCCCTGGATCAGTTCTATGCTCCTTCCATCCGCCGGAGCACCGTGAGGCACCAGCGTATTATCAATATCGAAAATAATACCCCTGTAACCAGAAGCATAATATTTTTGAAAATCGATCCGATAAGCAGACTTAATATATAGATCGGGATAAAACCTTTCCAACATCAACCTCTATACTCCATTATCCTGTAAATTCTTTTTCTATTGTACGGTAGCCGCCTGCATTTGGCAAGCTGTTTCGCGTCTACGCAAATTTTTGTACGATCTTAACCAGCAATTTTACGATCGTTTCCATATCGTCTGCACACGCATACTCAAATTTCCCATGGAAATTCTGTCCCCCTGTACAAAGATTGGGGCAGGGAAGCCCCATAAAGGATAATCTGGCGCCATCGGTTCCGCCGCGGATGGGCATTACAACCGGCTCGATCCCCAGTTCCTCCATGGCAGTTTTGGCATTGTCTATCAGATGCATATGCTTCTCAATGATTTCCTTCATATTATAGTAGGAATCCTGCAAGTCGATCTGAAAAGTTCCTTCCCCATACTTCTCATTCAAAAATTGTCCTGTCTTTAGAAACAGTTCTTTTTTACGCTCAAATTTCTGGCGGTCATGATCCCTTATAATATACTCCGCTACAGCTTCCTCCACTGTGCCTTTCAGGGTATCTAAATGGTAAAAGCCTTCATATCCGCAGGTATACATGGGATTTTCATTGGCAGGAAGCATTGCCTGGAATTCCTGCGCCAGTAAAATGGCATTGCGCATTTTCCCCTTCGCCTCTCCCGGGTGCACGCTTCTGCCCTGTATGGTTAT
Source organism: uncultured Lachnospiraceae bacterium (assembly GCA_947172705.1). GTDB lineage: Bacteria > Bacillota > Clostridia > Lachnospirales > Lachnospiraceae > Suilimivivens. The sequence continues at coordinate 24,866 of CAMWCA010000039.1, read as the reverse complement.
CTTAGCTCCGGCGGCGTTAAAATTCTCATATTCCAGTTCTCCAAGCCTGCCGCCGTCCACAGTATAGGCATAATCCGCCCCGAAAAGCGCTACGTCAAAATAATCCGCCCCGGCGCCTACTTCCTCGTCCGGCGTAAAGCCCAGCCGCAGTTTCCCGTGAGAAATTTCCGGATGGTTCAGCAGATATTCCGCCATTGCCATGATCTCGGCAACCCCTGCCTTATCGTCCGCTCCAAGAAGGGTGGTACCGTCGGTTACGATCAATCGTTTGCCCTTGTAAGAAGGAAGCTCCGGGAAATCCACCGTCTTCATTACGATCCCTTTTTCCTGATTCAACAGAATATCTTGCCCATCATAATCCTCTATGATCCGCGGCTTTACCCCCGCACCTGTTACAGCGGGAGACGTATCCATATGGGCGATCCAGCCTATGACGGGCGCTTTTTCACAGCCCTCAGATGCCGGAATGGAGGCGTACACATAGCAGTGTTCCCTGTCATATGTGACCTCTTCCGCCCCCATTGCCGTGAGCTGCTCTGTCAAAAGCTTTGCAAGGTCATGCTGCTTCCCTGTGGAAGGCGTTGTCTCACTGCCCTCGGAAGACTCTGTATCGATTTTTACATAGGTCAAAAAGTTTTCAATCACTTTTTCCATTTTCGTTCTGTCCTTTCCTTTTATTTATAATGCATCATTTCCATTAAAAAAGGGGCTATCGATTTTCCAATAGCCCCAGAAGATTTAATAATTTTCTGCGCTTACTTCAAAATAGCTTTGCGGATGATTGCAGGTGGGGCAAATCTCCGGTGCCTGGGTACCCACTATAATATGTCCGCAATTGCGGCATTCCCATACCTTTACTTCACTTTTTGCAAAAACTTCTTTCATTTCCACATTCTTCAACAGCGCGCGATATCTTTCCTCATGATGCTTTTCGATGGCTGCCACCAGACGGAACTTCTGGGCAAGCTCCGGAAAGCCTTCGCTTTCAGCAGTTTTGGCAAAGTTCTCATACATATCCGTCCACTCGTAGTTCTCCCCTTCCGCAGCGTGGGTCAGATTTTCCTTCGTATCGCCGATGCCGTTTAATTCCTTAAACCACATTTTTGCATGTTCTTTTTCATTGTCCGCCGTTTTCAGAAATAAGGATGAGATCTGCTCATAGCCCTCCTTTTTTGCCACGGAAGCAAAATAGGTGTACTTATTTCTTGCCTGAGATTCTCCTGCAAACGCCGCTTCAAGATTTTTTTCTGTCTGTGTTCCTGCATACTTGCTCATACTTTCGTTCTCCTTTTCGCTTGCTTTCCAACGCTATTTTATGTGTTTTTACACAGGGGACAAAGATAGGAAATTCTGAGATCATAAGATAAAATGCTCTCTCCCAACTGTTCCTCCAGCTTTTTGGTCAGATCTTCAAAAGCTATGTCCGTCACTCTGCCGCATTTTCTGCATATCAGATGATCATGCTTCTGCATTCTGTCATACCGGTCCGCAGATCCCTCTATGGAAATTTTCCGGATCATCTGCGCATCGCAAAGCATCTTCAAGTTGTTATACACCGTCGCCAAAACCACTTTCGGCTCCGCTTTCTTTAACTCCCCAAAAATCTGTTCCGCTGTCATATGTTCACAGGACGCATTTATAATATTCAATATCTTTGTACCGTATCTGGTCATAGCTCACCTTCCAATTAGAATAATTCTAATAATGATTCCAATAAATGTCAAGTACCACTTTTAAACTGCTACGGCATCCTCATTGATCCCATATCAGATAGCTGCAGCCCTGACGCTTCCACCAGCGAAGAACGATCCTGCGCCTGCCCCTGTGCTGTAGAAGGTATGCTCCCGGCAATTTGTCCGCTGACGCTCTTTGCCCGCCTGACGTCCCATCCCGAACCCAACACCTGACTTTAAACTCTTATCTTGGCATCCGCTCTTTTCGCTCCGCCAAAGAAGGAAACGGCACATGAGGTTCCGTCTGATACCAGTAGGCAACTGTCGTCACATCATCGGAACGTTCAAAAATACCGCTGTGGCAGGAGCCGATCTGCTGAAGGGTTACTTTCAGATCCGACGCAAAGCACACCGGGTCAGGTATATGAAAACGGTATAGCCCCCTCATAGGCGGACAATCGTCATTATGGTAGTCGTTTTTCACTCCTTCATCGTGCCGGGAATAAAAAGGATATCCCAAAAACGGCGTGCTGTAGGTCTGTTCCCGCATTTTGTCCCCACCCGGCGCCGCAAAGCTCCATGCGCCGCCAAAATAGTCTTCTGTCCCCGTTCCGCATATGGTTGGATAAGAATCATCGCCGTCCAGATAAAACTTTACCTCTCCTTCTCCCCACCAATACCGCTCCAGGGTGGAAAGCGCCAGGAAAGTTCCCACATACTGCCCGCTTCCCTGTACGCCGTCCAGGATCACATGGTCCTTTCCCGGTTCTGTGATTTTGCTTCTGCGCCATTGGGCATGAAAAGAGGCGGCATTTTCAGGGAGTTGATCATAAAGGCAATAATCGATCTGATAAAAGAAAGCGGGAACCGCTTCCTCATTTTGATTTTCCAGGGTAATTCTCGCCTGTTTCCTGAAGGGCATGGAAAAATAACAGTTAAATCCATTTCTGGGCAGTACGACGATTGGCATGGAATGAACGGGATAGCTTCTTCCAAAACCACAGCAGAAAAAATCCCCCAGAGGACATTCCACCGACGGAGACGCTTCTCCATCCCAATACATTCGCAGCACCAGATCCCTGAAGACAAACCGATTTCCTTCACTGAGCTTATCTGTCACTGTCATCCAGATATGCTGAATAACTCCTGTACCCTCTATCCGCGCCAGTTCCTTTGTCTCTCCCGGAGCAATAGAGGGAATACAGGGCGAGCCCTTGCGGCACTCCCCCAGAGAACTGGAAGCCATACCGCCCTTTCCCTTTTCCCCCGTAGGATTCTCCCCGTTGATCGCCCGGCTTTTTCCATAAGACAACATCGCTGCCGATGTGATTCCTCCCATCCAATCAAACATTTTCCTTCTCCTCTCCCGCTAAAAGCTGCATATTGCTCCATTTTACCTTACCGCACTCTGCAAAGAGACCGATTCCGCCCTCTGTGACACTGTAGCATCTGGTGGTAAGCGCCGTATCGTTCACATATACCTGCATAATCCTGCCGCTTACAAGAACCCTTATCATCGCCCGATTTTCTGCAAACGCCAGTCTCCTTTCCTGGGGATAAAACTGATCGCCGTCGATCTGGTTATAACGCTCCATTGCGATCCTTCCCCGCAGAGGCTCTATGCGGAACTGACACCAGGTTTTCAGCTCTCTGCCGTCCGTGTGGAGCATAAGCCCCAGCCCCTGGGTTTCTTCCTCCCACTCCGCCAAAACCTCAAACAACATGGTTCCTGAAAGGTCACCTATCTGCACCCATCCAAATCCATTTTCACAAAAGCCTGTCAGCTCCTGTTTTCCCTTCCATTCTCCCTCCATGGGATTGATTTGAAGGGGGATCTGCCTTTGAAAGGAACCCCGAACTGTTTCCGGCATCGCCACTCCCAGGGTTTTATCCTCTCTCTGAACCAGACTGTGAACCACCACGTTTCCGCCCCACAGATACCTGCCGTCGTCCCGGCAGTCTTTCCGTATGGACTGCCATCCCACCAGGTAACGGTCCTTACCGTCCGTCACGGTTTTCGCCGCATAAAATTCCCGCCCGTCAAACATGTCTTCCAGCGCCGGCGTTTCCCATGGTCCCTCAAACCGCTCCGCCATACGGTATCTTGTCTCCCACTGTCTGCTGTAGGTGGAAAAAGTCAAATACCAATGGTCATTGATCTGAAAAGCATCCTGACATTCATGGGTGGGAAAAATTCCCGGTTTATAAATGATTTTGTCGTATTGCCAGTTTTGCATATCCTCCGACACATACACCGCGCTGCAGCCGCCCCTTTGGCAGGCGCCGTTCCGATCCTCCGCCGTAACCAGCATACAGAACTTTTTCATTTCCTCATTCCAGAAAACATGGGGATCACGCCAGTGCAGTTCCTTAAAATAACGTTTGTCCGGAGCAAAGAAAAAATCTTTGTCCTTCTCCCAGGTATACAGATCCCTGCTTGTGGCACGGAGAATCGCCTGCTCATGCTTTCCTTCTTCTCCCCGGTTCCCCTCGCAAAAGCCTGTGTAATAAAAATAAAACACGCCGTCATAATGGCAGACGCTTCCGGTCGCCGCATGCCAGTCCTGTTCCCTGGGGCTTCCGTTTTGCAGCACCAGCCTGCATTCCCCATAATGTACAAAATCCCTGGTTTCCACTGCATAAATGCAGTATTTATACAGAAAGAATAAAATAAACCTGCCTTCCCAGTAAAAGGGCATAATGTCACCGCACATTTCTCCGTGGGGCATCCCCGGATATTGATTTTCCGGCGTATAAAAAATGTAATGATTTCCCTTCATTTAACCTTCTCCCCTGTTATGAGCCTGTCAAAAGGCTTGTCAATAAAATATTGAAAGGTTCCTACCGCTTCACCTTCCGCCGCAAATATCTCTATGCTTGTCACATCCAAAAATACATACAATTCCCGCCTGGCATCTCTGGAAAAATATTGCCATCCCAGCTCCTGAAAATAAGGATCACAAACCGTCTTCCCACAGCCGCTTCGGTCCACCGTGATCTTGCCGTAGGCAAAATCAATTGCAATCTGCAGCCTGCTGTTTTCATTGCAAAACAGCATTTTTCCATTTTCCCCCTCAGGCGTATATTGGTAAACGCCGGGAATGGATGCAAGGGAAATCTCTGCATGATCCGGTATCTTTTGCAGGAAAATCTGCAGTTTCTCCCACACTTCTTTTGCCGGCATCTGGGTCACTCGATAGCCCTCGGGGGTTTTGCGAAGCCCTAACTCTCTGGGCACCGTCATGCTTCCCCGAAAGCCTGCCTCCGGAAGCTTTTCCGCATAACGCCAGCAGTTCATCCAGCTCTGTTGAATCACCCTTTTCCCCGTCAAAGTATAAGTGGCGGCTGCATAGTTATCCCTTCCAAAGTCCGCAAACAGCTCTTCCTCCACACCAGCTTCCGCCTGAAAGCCTTCCCCTGTGAAAGTCCCGATAAAGTATCGGATTCCCGTTCGAATATAATCCAATGTATTCTGACTGACAAACAAAACCCATTTTCTTTTTCCCTGCTTGTCCTCCAATTCCACCAGATCCGGACACTCCCAGATCTCATCCGGTTTCAGTCCCTTCCCTGAAAAACGCTCCCCAAAAGCCCAGCTTTTTAAATCAGAAGAAGTAAAAAAAAGAACTTCTCTTCCGGAGGAGGCAAGCATCACCCATTTCCCCGTCGGCGGATACCAGAATACTTTCGGGTCCCTGAAGTCTTTTAAATGCAGATCCAGCACCGGATTGCCCTCATATTTCTGAAAGCTCATTCCTCCGTCCAGACTATAGGCAAGGCTCTGATACTGCAAAGCCTCCCCCTTCCCCTCCAGATGATGGGTAAACACTGCCACAAGAGGCGGCTTTTCCACCGTTCCAAAGCCGCTGGTATTATTTTCATCATACACCATACAGCCTGAAAAAATAACCCCCAATTCATCGGGATAAAGGGCAAGAGGCAGTTCCTCCCACTCTATCAGATCCCTTGTTCTGGCATGTCCCCAATGCATGGGGCCATGGTTCACCCCGTGCGGATAATGCTGGTAAAATAAATGATAATATCCGCCAAAAAAGATCAGCCCATTGGGATCGTTAAGCCACCCTTTTTGACTGGTGAAATGGAAAACAGGACGGTGTTCGTCATATAATTTCTGTAATTTATTCTTTTGCATATTGCCTATCCTTTCACAGCTCCCGCAACCACGCCTTCAATGATATATCTTTGTAACAGAAGATATAAAATCAGAATAGGAATGATCATCAAAACCAACGCGGCAAGCAGAAGTCCCAAATCGGATGAAAAGGCGCCATAAAATACTCTTGCCGCCACGGGAAGGGTATGGAGCCTGCTGTCCCCCAAAATCAGGCTGGGAAGCAGATAATCATTCCACAGATTCAGCGTATTGATAATCACAGTGGTTGCGATAATGGGTTTCAGCAATGGAATTACCACCTGAAAAAAGGTGCGATATCTGCCGCAGCCATCCAGCGCCGCCGATTCCTCCATCTCCAGGGGTATGGTACTTTTCACCGCTCCGTAAAACAGAAACGTACTCATTCCCACCCCAAACCCCACATGCATGAAAATCAGGGTGGCACGGTGATTCAGAATTCCAAAGATCCCTCCGTATATGGAAACCAGGGGAATCATCAACACCTGAAAGGGAATGGCAAGGGATAAAAGCATCAGAGAAAAAAACACCTTACAGATCAGCCAGTTTTCCCGCGCCATAATATAAGCTGCCATGGAAGAAAACAACACGATCAAAGCCACGCTGATTCCCGTTATCAAAAAGGAATTCCAGGATGCCCTGAAGAAATTCATTTTTTCCATGGCATCAGGAAAATTACTCAGAATAAAACCTTTTTCCCCAACCAGAGACAGGGGATTTTTGATTACATCCACTTTTTCCTTAAAGGCATTGACCAAAACCATGAAAAAGGGGAAAATATATGCCGCCAAAAGAACTGCCAAAACGCCATATTTGATTGCCTTCTTTGCCCTCTCCTGTCTCATACTTCCGCCTCCTCATTCCGTTTTCCAATCCATACCTGTAAAAGAGATACCCCAGCGCAGACCAAAAACAACATAACCGCTTCCGTCTGCCCCAAGCCGTAATTTTTTGACACAAAAGCCTTTTGGTATACATACATGGATGCCATCTGGGTGCTTCCAAAGGGTCCTCCGTCCGTAAGGGACAAATTCAGGTCATAAGTCATAAAGCATCTTGTAATGGACAAGAACAGACAGATCACAAAGGATGAAGTCATTTGCGGCAAAATCACATAACGTAACAGCTGCCTTTTTTCGCATCCGTCTATCACCCCCGCTTCCACCAGTTCTTTGGGAACGCCGGTAAGCCCTGCAATGTAGATCAGCATCATAAAGCCTGAATTCTGCCACACAGACACAATGATCAATGCCGCCATAGCCTTGATTGGATCTGAGAGCCAGGAGGAAGATAAAAATCCAATATGAAGATTCTGCCCTGCTGAGACCATCGCCCTGGAAAAGACAAACTGCCAGATATACCCAAGCACTAAGCCGCCGATCAGATTCGGCGTGAAAAACCCGGCGCGAAAGAAATTCTGTCCTTTTATGCCGCTTGTTACCAGATAGGCAAGTCCAAACGCCATCACATTGATCAAAACCACTGAAATCGCCGAATATATCACCGTAAGCCCCATGGAATTCCAAAACGCCGTATCCAGAAAAATAGCGCCGTAATTTTTCATTCCCACAAAAACCTTTTCCGCAGAGATCCCGTTCCAATCCGTTAAGGTTAAATAAATTCCATAGAGAAAGGGAACCAGCATCACAAGGCTAAAGCATATGACAGCAGGCCCGGCAAATCCGGTAAACCATAATGCTTTGTACATAAATTTTTTCTTTTTCTTCATCGTCCGTCTCCTTTTTGCGCTGTGTTCCCTTTTCTCATTTTTTGCTTATTCCAGACTCTGCCAGTATTTTTCCACTTCCCCGGCAAATTCTGCCCTGTCAATATTTCCGCTCATGTACTTTTGCAGCATGGCGCCTACCTGTGTACCATGATCTCCTGGAATGGTCTGATACCAGAATTCTGTGGCGTTGTTCTGAATAAAGCTCTGTGCTGAAACGCTGATGGGAGCGGAAACCTTCTTATCAATATTGGCAAAAGCAGGTATAATACTGCAATCCTCCACCATAAAGCTTTGCCCTGCTTCATCGTATACCAGCCAATTCAAAAAGTCCTTTGCCGCCTGCTGCTGTTCCGGTGTGGAATACTTCTGATCGATTACCAGCGTCTTGCTTGCCCCTGAGATCAGATATTCATTTGCCCCATCGGCGTCGTCCTTCTGAGGAAGAGGCATCATTCCGATCTTATCCGTCTTGTCATACACCTCTGTCACCCAGCTGCCATTATACCAGAAAGCAACGTCACCCTCTGCAAAATAAGTATTGTTCATATCATAATCCGCCGCCAAAGGGTCGGCTCCATTGATATTATACTGGGAAAGCAGATCAAAGCTGTCCATCAATGAGTTAAAACGATCGTTCTCCATCAGCTGAATTTCTCCGCTCTTTAAACCGTCCACAAATGCCTGGGAGCCTTCCGCCGAATTGCCCTGTTGATTGTAAAGCTGTCCGAAGAAATGATTTGCCAGGGACCAGTCTTCCTTATTCAGTGCAACGGGCTTCTCCATCCCCCCTGCAGTAAGCTCCTCCAGCAACGCCTGGAATTTTTCCGGCGTATTGTAGTCTGACCACACAAATTCTTTACCGGTCACATCCTCGATCGCCTGGGCATTGTACAAAAGGCCTACCGACTCGATCAGCATGGGGAAGCTGTACACCTTGCCATCGATGGTCACGCCATAGACAGAACCCCCGTCCTTAATCCATTCTTCCCCACTGAGATCCAGAAGATATTCCTGAAAATCATATACGTCAGGTCTGTCCACCATCATAATCGTGTAAGGGCTTCCCGAAGCATATCTCTCTGCCAGATGGGTACCTACCACGTCGCTGGTAAATACCACTTCAATGTTGACCCCTGTCTGTTCCTTATATTCCTTTGCCATTTCTTCGAACTGATCTACCAGCTCTGACTTTGTGTTCAGCAGCGTGATGGAAACTTCTTCTCCGCTCTCTGATGCAGCTTCCGGTTCCTCCCCATTCTCCACACTTACCTCTGCGCTTTCCGGCGCATTTTTACTTTCATTTTCCACTTCCTTCTGATTACTTCCACAGCCTGCCAAAAGCATTGTTGTAATGACTGCTGCCATTCCTAAGCAACTCATCTTTTTCATATTATGATCTCCTTCCTGCTTTATCTATTGTTTCCCGGTTACCGTCTTTTTCCTCCTTTCCATATTTTAACATTTGTTAAAATCACGGTTTTTAAAATTTATATTTTTGTTTTGGTTTATATTCTTATTTTTACACCTGTTCTATATAAATGTCAATATTATATGCTTAAAAGCCTTATTTTTGTTAATATGTCATAATTTTTTCATTTTTCTTTTGTAAAAATAAACTTTTCAAATGTTAAATTGTGTATATATGTTCAAAAATAAATTTTAACATTTGAATATTTCTATATTGATTTTTTGATGTATTCCTTTATAATAGAAGTAAATAAACAACCAATGAGCGTGAACGCTTCAGAATGGAGATCCACATGGCAAAAGACAAGGTTACCATACAAGATATTGCAGATGCATTACATTTATCACGGACTACCGTATCCAAGGTATTAAACGGCGCGCCTAATATGCCTTCCAAAACCGTGTCCGCTGTATTAAATAAAGCAAAGGAAATGAACTATAAGCAGTTTGCCTATTTACAGGCAGCCCAAAATTTGTCCGAAAATAAAATACCTCCCAAAAAGGGAGGAACCTTTGCACTGCTTGCCCATTTTCTTCCGGAGCATTTTCACATTGCATCGGCGATCATGGCAAGCCTGGAATCCGAAATCAGCGCCTATGGCTATTCTCTTACCATTCACATGATCAACGCCGACGACATCGCTGCGCTGCGGCTGCCCTTAAGCTTTAAGCCGGATCAGACCGACGCTGTTTTGGGCATTGAAATTTTTGACCGGGAATATTCCAAAATGCTTTGCTCCCTGGAGAAACCCGTTTTGTTTTTCGACTCCTTCTACCAGCCGGATCAAACGCCTTTAAACGCCAACATTCTCCTGATGGAAAGCAAAAACAGCACCTTCCGCATGCTCCATCAGGTCATCTCCCATGAGCATATCAGGCACCTGGGCTTTATCGGCGATTACAATCACTGTATCAGCTTTCATGAACGCTACGAAGGTTATCTGGACGCCCTGAGACAACACCAGCTCCCTTACGAAAAAGAGTACTGTATCACACAGGACGACCTGCTTTTCCAGGACCCGGACTTTTTAAAAATCGAATTGGGAAAAATGATAAAGCTACCCGATCTGTTCTGCTGTGCAAACGATCTTCTTGCATGGAAAACCATATCCGCCCTGCGATCCCTGGAGCGCAGGGTTCCTGAGGATGTCCTGATCTGCGGATTTGACGATACGCTGGTATTGAATTCTCTGGACTTTGAGCTTACCACCGTTACCACCCCCAGCAGGGAAATGGGCATTACTGCGGCGCGTATTCTGTTGGATCGTGTGGAAAATCCTTCTCTTTCCCCCATGACCGTCTACTTAAATTCCAGGGTACAGATCCGCTCTTCCACACGCAGCAGTTATTGCTGAAGGCTTATCTGGCCATATCCTTTCCTTCGATCATCAGCAGCACGTTCAGGCGGCAGTCTGTCTTTTCCGCTTCCAGGTTCATGGAGCCATGGTATTTTTTCGCTGCCGCCTCTATGTTTCCAAGCCCTGTTCCGGGCACAAAATCAGAACCCTGGCAAAAACTGTTCTCAACCGTCAGCAAAATCATGTCTCCCTGTACCTTTCCGGAAACGCGGATATACCGCTCTTCCTCTTTTTCCATTTTCCTGCAGGCACAGATGGCATTGTCCAGAGCGTTTGACAGAATAATGCCCAGATCGATATCCGCGATATGGCATGGATTGGGCAGTACCAAAGAGCAGCTTACCTCTATTCCCTCGTTTCCTGCAATTCCCAGTTTATTTCCCACCAGAATATCAACCACCGGATTGTTGGTACTGCATGGAAAAGACAGTTCTTCTGTAAGGCTTCCCATGTCCCCAAGATACCTCAGCGCTTCTCTCGATTTTCCTTCCCAAAGCAACTCCTTTACAATAGAGATATGATTCTTTATGTCATGGCGGAAAGCCCTGGTTCTTTCATAACGCAGCCTCGCCTCGTCCACATATCTGCGCAGGGAGTTCTCTTCCTGTTCTAACAGGGACAGCCTTTCTCTTAAACGAAAGCTTTCCTCCAGCTTTTTGCATGCCTCCAAAATGCAAAACAGACTTGCCAATTCCAAAAGCTGTATTCCCAGCAGCCGGAGTTGTATTGCCCCCGCCGCATTTCCCCGGTTTTCAAGAACCACAGTATTACCATAAAATGAAACGCTTATATAGCTTCCTATCATAAACAGCAGTAAAACCGGTGTCAGGATCATAAGAGCGTACCGGCTTTCTATTGCTCCATCTAAAGAAAAATATTGAAAGATAATATGAAAACAGAAAACAGCCCCAGCCAGCGCCATTCCTCCCAAAAGAACCGCAATGGGCAGGATCACGTCTGCCCTTTGCAAAGGCAGCCTTGTGCAAAAAGCAAGCAGGAGGGAATCTGCTATCCCAAAGCACAACTGCATGATCTCTCCCGCCGTCAGCGCATATAAAATGACCGTCAAAGGGCTTTCCCTGTACACCAGGATTCCCACGCCTGCAAGCAGCAGAACATATACCCCGATCTGCGCCACACTGTCGGAAATCCAGTAAAGGACGAACATCCCAAGCACCGTAAATAATACATAAAAATAAGATTCCGCCTTTTGCCTGAGGCATTTGGTAAAAAACCAAAAACCTGTGAGAACCTGAACGCCTCCCACTACATATATATTATAAAAATCAAGCCAATCCATTGCCTATTCCTTATCCTCCCACAGCCTCAAATCCTTACCGCCCTTCTAACATCGCCCTGGCAAGCCTTACGGTCGCCTCCTCTTTCATATTCCTGCTCATGGGAAGCTTCCGCCCGTTTACGGTAACGCTCTCTCCTCCAATATGGGATACATGCTCCGGATTCACCAGATACCTTTGATGGATTCTCACAAACATGCCATCCAGCTGTTCCTCCACCTCATCCAGCTTTCCATAAAAGGAACTGGCATCTCTCTCCTCTTTTCCAGCCAGAACCACATTGACCTTTCTTTTATCACTGTAAAAGTAAGAAATCGATTCAAGAGGAAGCCGATATGACCCTTCCGGATTTTTAAACACAAAGGTTCTCTCCCTTCTGTCAAAAATATGCTCCCTTACCCGCTTAAGCACCTCTCCAAGCCTTTCCGTCCCCGCCGGCTTCATAACATAATCAAGCGCGTTTACTTTATACCCGTCAAACACATAGTCGGCATATCCCGTCACAAAAACAATGCACAGCTCCCTGTCAAAGGTCCTGATCTGCTCCGCCGCCTCCATGCCGCTGATTCCCTTCATTTCCACATCCAGGAACAAAAGATCGATCTCCCCCGAATGCTTTTTCAGCCATCCCACGGCGTTTTCCCCTGTGGAAAATTCATAAACGATCTCTTCTCTCCCTTCCCACAACACCTTTTCCAGCTGAAACCTCAGGGCATCCCTCGCCTCCACCTGATCGTCACATATCCCTACTCGAAGCATTTTATCCTCCTCACCGCCTGTTTCTTTCTCTCTTCTGCATTTTATCATTATTTCCCATCATGGACAATCCTTCTGCACCATACTTTGCAACTTGGAAGATAACACACCATTTTCGAAGATTATATACTTTCTATTTACGGGAAAACAGTTGACAATAAGGATGAGGAAACAGAAGCATTCAGAGGTAAGGGAGAAAACACTTATGAAAAAGCAAAATGACTTAAAACGCCAAAAGATAAAAAATTCAAAAAAAACGAAAAAAGGAATTCTGGGTATCCGCGAACAAATCATACTGTGCTTTATTGTACCCATCACATGTGTCATTTTTGTGGGTTTCTTTTCCCATCGAAAGGCTGTAGCCGGCATGGAAGAAAAATATACCGAGTCTACCGTTCAGGCATTAAACACCATTGTTGAATATATTGATTATGGATGCTCGCTGATCGAATCTGAAGCATTTAAATATGCCTATGATTCACAGCTCTCTCAATATTATCTCGGATTGTATGAAAGAAATCCCGCCAAACGTACAGACGCTCTCAATACGGCTAAAGCTTGACTTGGGAGAAAGCACTGTCGCCGGTTTTGTCACGGAAAATGGGAAAGAAGTGCAGACAGGCACAGAAAAAGGCATATCCTTTTTCTCACAGGATTTTTATCAGAGAGCAGTTTCGTCCGAAAATTTTTCAGGCACAGAATTTGTAAAGCTGGCGGATGGACGGTATCTGTTCTTATATAGCAGAAGTGAGAATATCAATGCAGTGGTGTGTGCGCTTGTACCCGAAAATATGATTGTCAATCAGGCTTTAGAGATACGGAATCTGACCCTTATCCTTGTAATCGCCGCATCTGCTGTTGCAATGCTTTTGGGATTCTGGATATCCGGACGGATTCAAAACAATATGCAGCGCGTGGTAAAAGAAGTAGATCAGATGGCACATGGCAACCTGATGGTTAAGGTAACTGCAAAAGGCCGGGACGAATTTTCCTGTCTTGCCGATTCCATGAACGGAATGGTACATGGGACAAAAAAACTTGTATGCAAAGTAAAAAATGCAGTTTTGCAGCTTGAAACTTCAACCAATCAAGTAACAGAAACATCGGACGAAATCGGGCATTATTCCGGAAACATTACGGAAGCGCTTATGGAAATTCGTAAAGGCATGGAGGCACAGTCCAGAGGATCAGAGGAATGCCTGGCGCAGTCCAACCGTCTGTCAGAGGATATCCGCGCAGTCAGTGTGGAAGCGGCGAAAGCCGAACAGCAAATCAGCAAAACCCAGAAAATGATCGAATGCGGAATGGAAGCAATGAATACCCTCAGCGATAAATCTGAGCTTACAAACGAGAAGACGGAAGCTGTCAAACGCAGCATTTATGGGCTGCAGGAACAAACATCAATGATTGAGGGGTTTGTTGATCTGATTGAAAAAATCTCCGGACAGACTAATCTGTTATCGCTGAATGCATCCATTGAAGCGGCACGCGCCGGAGAAGCCGGAAAAGGATTTTCCGTTGTTGCAGAGGAGATCCGAAAACTGGCGGAACAGTCTGCGCACGCGGCAAATCAGATCCGTCAGAACGTGGAATTAATACAGCGGCAAATGGAGGCAAGCGTTGTAAGTACCAGGGATGCGGGCGCAATCGTACATGAGCAGACAGACAGTGTACGCGACATGTTAAATATATTCGTCCAGATGAAACTGGATATGGAACAAATGTTTATCAGTTTGGGTACAATTGTAAAGAAAGTGGAACATGCTGACAGCGACCGTGCCGAAACCCTTACGGCAATTTCCATGATCTCGAGTGTGATCGAAGAAACCACAGCTTCTGTGGAAACCGTTGGAGTTATTGCCGAAAAACTGATGCTCCATGTAAAACAGCTGGATAATCTTGCAAACACGCTTAACGTCAATATGTGCGATCTGACCGGCGAAGTGAGTAATTTCCAAGTGGAATAAACTGTTTAAACATATGCTTATCACAATGCAGATGAAAAAGGAGCAGATCCGAAACGAAACCGGAAATGCTCCTTTTCTTTTACAGCAATCAATATATTTCCGCCGTGCCGATTGAATTTGCTTCGACTAAAATGCCCGCCATTTTTCCTCCAAGGCGTACATTTACTCTGATATCATGGCTGGTTCTGTTTAAAAGTATTACTACAATTCTGCCGCCCACATTTAAGAATGCGGTGGCTTCCAACTCGTCCGAATAATTTGTATGTCCAATTCGGATGGCTCCCTGCTGAATAAAATGAGAAAAATGCCATAAATAATCCACAGTATTTTTTCTGATCAATTCTCTTTGCTCCGTATCATATAAGAAAGGCGCGTCGCAAAAATTTCCAACATGATTGGGACCCCCTTGCGCATCCAACAGGATATTCCAATCATAAAAGGCGTTCATGCCATGGTTCAGATTACCAATGATATCATGGGCATACTTTTGGGCATTTTTTAAATTGTCCTTTGCCCCATATTTACTGTATTCAATGCAGGCTTCTGAGAGAATCAGTTTCTTATCCGGAAATTTCTCATGAACCATACCAAGCGCATCAAAATGATCGCCGCTATACCAATGAAAAGCAATGCCCGATACCATATGGCAGGTGGTTTCATCAATGACCGCACAGGCTCTCTCATATACGCGCTCCTTATTATGATCCCAAATAAAAATTTCCATATCGGACAGCCCATGCTCCTGCAGCGCCGGCCACATATAATCCTTTAAAAATTCCCTTTCCTGCTGTGCGGTGTACACACAGGAATCCCACGTCTGTACCGCCTTTGGTTCGTTCTGCAGGCTAATCCGTTTTACCAGATATCCATGTTCCATGTATTCCTTAATATAGCGGCAAATATAATCCGCCCATCTCTTTTTATACTCCGGTTTTAATTCGCCGCCACAATTTCTCTCTCCGTTGCTTTTCATATATGCCGGGGGACTCCATGGCGTAAGCATGATCTCCAGCCTGTCTCCATATACCTTTTGCGCATCGTCTAACAGCGGAAAAATATTTTTTTCCACTCTCTCCATCCCAAAGCTCTCAAAAGTATCGTCTTTCGAATCCTCCACCGCCTCATAATGCCCTAGGGAGAAATCACAGCTGTCAATGGGAATACGAACCATGCGGTATTTCATTTCATCCGTTCCGAAATAAGTATTGAGAAGTTCCGCCTTTTGCTCCTGGCTCAATTGATTGTACATATACCCTGCCGATTCCGTTAAGGCTCCTCCAAATCCCTCGAAGCGCTGGTACATTACGGCAGGATAAAGATTTAACAGGTAATTTTCTTCTCCGCCGTCGGGAATAAATGTAATCTCCTGCTGACAACGGCATCTTTCATTGTTTTTGTATGAGGTACTGGTATATTTCAAACTCATATCATTCATTTTTTAATCCTCTGCTTTCTTTAGAAACTTTCCTTTCGATACTCTGAAGGAGACTTCCCCTTCAATTTCTTAAATACTTTGGAAAAATATTTTTCATCCTTAAACCCCACTTTATAAGCGATCTCATATGTCTTCAGATAATTTTGCCGCAAATAGGTACAGGCATACTCTATACGGATCTCATTAAGATAATCCACAAATCCCTTTGATAACTGCTTCTGGAAGAGCGTTGACAAATATCCCGGCGAGATGCCCGCCTTCTGTGCCACATCCATCAGCATGAGATTTTCATAATAATGCTCTTCCACATACTCCTTCGCCAATTCCACCAGATGATTTTTCTCTTCTGTAGGCGTAATCTGCACATCTGCCCGCACTCCAAATAATTTATCCGCCGCCTGATTAATCAACTGTAAAATATCAGAAGACCTTACCGGCTTAAGCAGATATTCCCTGGCTCCCAGGCGCAGCGCATGCTGACAATATTTAAACTCATCGTATGCGCTTAATATCACGGTGTATGGGAGTATATCGGCACGCCTGGCTTCCTGCATGACCTCAATTCCATCCATGATCGGCATCTGCACATCCAGTAACATAATATCCGGTTTATCTCTGAAGATTATATTAACTGCCTCCTGCCCATTCCTGGCAAAATATATTTTGTCAAAGCGATCCGTATGCAGCTGTATATATTTTCCGATCCCATTGCGAATGGTATCCTCATCATCCGCAATTAATAACTTAATGCTCATGTTGTCTGATCTCCTTCAACCTGCAAAGGACAGACACAACCACAGTAGTTCCCTGTCCGACCCTGCTTGTAATATGAAGTGTATAATTTTCATGGTAAATAAGTTCCAAACGTTCCTTTACATTTTTAATCGCATACCTTCCGATACGCTGACTGGCATACTTGCGATTGTCTGCTTTGTCCCAAATCGCCTTCAGCTGTTTCTCGCTCATTCCAACGCCTGTGTCCTCTATCTGGAAGATCATGCGCCCCTCTTCCCTTTTTCTAATAATAGACAGGGAATAATTTCTGTCTGCCTTTTCAAACCCATGCACAATGGCATTTTCTACAAAAGGCTGCAGAATCAGTTTCGGTATTTCTTCTTCCAAAATGGTATCATCCAGTGATATTTCATATTTTAATCTTTTTCCAAACCGCATACGTTGAATATGAAGATAGCGCTCCAGCAAATCGGCTTCCGTCTGTACTGTGGTAATACCGTCCCCACGGTTTAAAACAAGGCGGAACAGCTGTGAAAGCGACAAAATATCCTCCGCTATCTCCTCATTTCCCGACTCCATTGCCTTCCAATATAAGGAATCCAAAGTATTATACAGGAAATGTGGATTCATTTGCGCCTGAAGAATATCCAGCTCGCTCTCCCTCTCTTTAATCGCCAGAACGTAATTTTTGTCAATCAGCTCCCTGATATCATCCACCATTCTGTTAAAACCCGCTGAAACCTCTCCTACCTCATCCTGTGTCACTACTTCTATTTTCTGGCTGAAATCCCCCTGTTTAAAATTTTCCATTGCAGCGCTCAATCTATGTAACGGCTTGGAAACAATATCGGAAACCAACACTAAAACAGGATACAGCCCAAATAAAAATCCAATCAGCAGTGCCAGCGGCGCGTAAATGATCGTATTGCTTAAGTCCTTCCACCCAACTTTGTGTACAATTTTGTAAACCATCGTCTCTGTCTCTTCATCCCTGCATCGATAAACGTTGTAAACCCCACATGTACCGATCTGAATCGTTTTTCGGCCGGTGAACATCGACGCCTCCTGTGCCAGAATATCGGATACCGCCCCATCGTCAATATTTCCGCAGCGTACAAGTTCCGCTCCATATCCGCTCATTACCACTACCGTTTCCTGTCTGTCACGGAGAGAATTCTGACATATCTCATCAAATATCTCTGCCGATGATCCGATCACAAGATATCCCCGCTTGTTTCTTCGCGCCATATCGTAAATTTCACGGTACATAACGATCTTATCGCTCTGATTAAACTGGTAAGTGTCAGACTCATACCTTCCCACTCTTTGCCACAAAAATTTGCCTTTTTCCTGTATGGCAAGGGCATATATTTCCTGTTTTCTTACCTGTTCCATATTCCCTATGTAGGAAGACCGGTCGACACAGCTAAGGTATGGATTGATTCCGTTTTCCGGATAGATCGCAACCGTTTTGATCTGCCCATCCAGCGCCACCATGTCCTGTATGATCTGCATGGGCGCATAATTAAGCCAAAGCCTGGCATCACGATTTAATATTTCCGGTTCATCCTCTGTCAGAATCTGTTCAACCTCCTCGTTAATACTGATATATGTACCCATTTCTATGATATTCTTCTGCACTACACTAATACTGTCCGATACGCTCTGTACACTCTGAATACACCTTTCCTCTTCACTTTGCACTGCAGATCGATAATTATGTATCAGAAGCAGGATGCTGATCAACATTAAAATAGGCGTAATAATCGCATAACTGTAAAAAATCAGTTTTTGCCGAATACTCAGCTTCATAACCCAATTTCTGATCTGTTTCATAGCGCCCTCCGCCCATAAGAAATAAAATTTTCCTTATTTTATCCTTTTACAGCCCCCATTGCAACACCCTTGGTAATGTGTTTATTAAGAAGCACATATACAATAACTGCCGGGGCTGCCGTCAATGCCATGACTGCAAACTGCACTGCATAATTAGAAGAATATTCTCCGGTAAATTCCAATACGGAGAAAGGCAGCGTCTTCCACGTCGGCGAACTTAAGTACGTGCTTGCCATCATAAATTCATTCCAGTTATTTAAAAACGTCATAATTGCCACCGTTGCTATCGACGGCTTTAACAATGGTGTAACAATCTGAAATACGATCCTGTAGATCCCACATCCATCCATGACCGCCGCTTCTTCCAGTTCCTTAGGGATAGCCTGGATAAATCCCGACATCAAGAACATCCCCTGAGGCAGTGAAAATGCCACATAAGGAATCAAAAGCGCCCAGATCGTATCTGTCAAATGTAATGTATTGTATATTTTATAATTAGGAAGCAGCGTTGCATGGATGGGGATCATCATGCCCATCACCAGCAGCGTACTGATCAACCCGCTCAGCTTCCATTTCATACGCTGACAGGCAAAGGCTGCCATAATGGATATAATCACAACCAAAACTACCGCAAGGGTATTAATTAAAACGCTGTTTTTTAAATAATGTAAAAAATTTCCATCCACAAAGGCTTTCACATAATTATCCCAGCGGATTTTCTCCGGAATAATAAGCAGTCCATTGGTAAACATCTCATTACTGCTGCCAAGAGAAAAATCCACCAGCCAAATCAGCGGAAACAATTGGATAATCGCTACAATGACCAATACAATCCATAAAATAATTTTACCGATTTTTTTACCATTCTCTTTCATGTAATCACCCCCCCTATGCATCCTGCTCATCTTTAAATATCCTGTTAAGCGCAACTGTGACTATGATACAAATTATGATAAATACAACGCCAATGGCATTACCATATCCGTATTTAAACGCCTTAAACGCCTGTTGATACAAATAGTTTGCCGCAAACTGTGTGCTGTTGTTAGGCCCGCCATTTGTCAGCAGGTATACTGTCTCCATCTGCTTTAATGCAGAAATAATCGCCATGGTCACATTGATCTGGATAACAGGCTTCATAAGCGGCAGCGTAATCCTGAAAAATGTTGTCCACCAGTTTGCGCCGTCAATAGAAACCGCTTCATATAATACCGGATCAATATTTTTAATTCCTGTATAATAAATCAGCATCCCCCATCCAAATCCATGCCAGATCAGAACAATGAGCACTGACCAGATCGCATTCTGCTGGGACAACTTTCAATCGCTGTCTTGAATGCGGAAGGTCCACAGTCATTGATCGGTGTTCCTGAAACACTGGTTGCATTTTTCAAAATGTCCATAACCTGCTTCTGCAATTCTGTCTCGTTGCCTGTCAGATACGCCGTCTGATCCTGTGCGGACATACCCACGCCGTTCTCCCAGCCATATTTTGAAAGTTTATCCGGCTGATACATGTAGTTTAAGAATTTAACAGCTTCGTCTTTCACTGCGGAGCTTGCAGATACTGCGTAACCGCCGCCGTTCCATGCTGCAATATCATTTGCGCCAGCCTTGCCGCCTTCTACCACCGGCATTGTAAATGCGCGGATATTATCTCTGATTTCAGGTGTAATATCTTGATTTAATGCCATGGAGCAATCCCAGCTTTCCATGCAGTACATTGCCGCCTGGCCATTGGTAAACAGATTCATTGTGGTTCCATAATCCTGAGAATCATATCCCACCTGGAACATACCTGCTGCTGCGGAATCTACCAAAATCTGTGTAGCTTCCTGGATCTCCGGCGCATTGAAATCTCCTGATGCAACTGCATTACGTACGATCTCTGCATAATCTGTTCCGGCTACCCTTACCAGAATATCTGTAAGGAAACATGCCATCGGCCATCCGTCTCCGCCATCCATAGCGATGGGTGTGATCCCTGCCGCTTTGATATCGGCGCAAAGGGATGTCAATTCATCATATGTAGCGGGAACCTTCCAGCCGTTATCCTCAAACATTTTCTGATTGTAATAGATCAGCATAATATCTGTATTTCTGGGAAGCCCATATAGTTTTCCATCTTTCTTAAAACCTTCCAATGAGCCTGCAATAAAACTATAGTCTGCATAATCAGCTTCGTTCAATTCTGCAAGCACTCCCGCATCCAATACTTCATCCAGGAAAGCTGGCTGCCCCCAAATACTGACCACATCCGGCATACCATCCATTGCATATGCCTTAAATTTTGTCTTGTAAGCTTCCTCGTCAAGAGCTTCAACTTCAATCGTCACATTCGGATTCGCATCCATATACTCATCGATGATCATTTGTTCTACCAGACCCTGACCGTTTTTACGATCAGGAAGATTGGAAAATATTTTGATCGTTACCGCTTCGCCGGAATCCGCCTCTGACTCTGCTTCCGGCGCTGCTTCCGTATTTTCTGCAGAGCTTTCCTGTGTAGTATCCTGTGCATCATTTGAGACTGTTGCACTGCTGTCTTTTTTACCGCATCCTGCAAATAATGAAACAACCATAGTCGCTGCAAGCAATGATGCAATGATTTTTTTCTTCATCTTTGTACCCTCCCGTTTATGGATATGTATTTTTTTGATGATTCAATCTTATCACCCCCAAAAATACATTTACAGATGTCAATATTTCAAAATAGTGCAATATTTTCAACTGAAATATAATATCCATATCCAGCAGGAGTACTTCTATTTTATTGTATCACTGTGATTTAACACAAGGGTACTGTACAAAAACAGCACATCACATCCGTCAAAATCCAAAAACTGTTCCAGCATATCCGGATGGATATAACGAATATCCACCAGCGTAATCTGCGCATATCCGCTGATAAGCAGGGGTGCAATGCTTGATCCAAAAGAATCCCGAAACAGGATCAGTCTTTTGTCCGTCCCGGCATTAGGATTTTCTATGGTAAGAAGAGACAAAGAGCCTGACAAAAACATTTCATAGGGATCTCTTCCCACTGCTTTTTCCATATCATAGACGGATATTTCCTTTTGATTCTGCCAGTCATATACGGTACAGCTGTCAATATCTGCCCCTGTCAGATACTGTATTTTCTCCGGTGCCAGAAGCAGTGCCGCCTGCCCGTAATACACGCCGTAGAAATCCGATTCCAGTGTGTGAATTTCATAGTCCTGAGACAGCGTGGCTCCCATTGCCTGCGCCAGCCGCTCCGCCACATCCGTAATCTTTTCCTGCCGCCAGTGGGTATCCGTTTTGTAATAGTCCTCTTTTTCCAGCAAATCGGATATGGAAATATACTCCGCAAAATCACCCTTCTCCGCCACCCGCTTCTCAAATTCCTCGTAATCCATGGACGGATGACCGCTTTCTTTTGCCAGAAAACAGCTTTTATCAGGGACAACGGAAAGATACACTTTATTTTCTTCTGTGAGATATTTCTCACAAACATAT
Organism: uncultured Lachnospiraceae bacterium; assembly: GCA_947172705.1. Taxonomy (GTDB): domain Bacteria; phylum Bacillota; class Clostridia; order Lachnospirales; family Lachnospiraceae; genus Suilimivivens. The sequence continues at coordinate 2,961 of CAMWCA010000039.1, read as the reverse complement.
CGAAACCGCCCTGTTGCCCGCTCTATGGAAGCTTCATTCATAGGATATTCCAGTGCGGCTAAAAAACCGTCCGCCACATAAATCCCATTGTTATCCTTCCTTGCAAATATGTTTTGCGCTGTCAGCGCCTTTATCCCCCGAAAAGAATCCCGAAAGGGAAAGGCATCTGCCGCATAATTTTCGAAATCAGACATAAAGTGCCCGCTCCATATTCCCTGTGCCGACCACTTTGGCATAGGGGAAAGCATGCGCCGCTCACTGTCTGAATATTTGGCTTTTGGCAAAAACAAGCAAAGCAGAAACCCGCCTCCAATCAGAAGCAGAAATAGGATGCACAAGACAATATCTTTCTTTTTTCCACTCATAAGCAATCTCCCTAAAACCGGAAATATAGAAAGGGGTTAAAAGAACCGTCTACCAGGTAAGCTGTCATGATCAGCAGCAACAATGTCAGTACAGCAGGCTCCAGCAGATTTCGTATTTTGCCCCCTGTGGGATTTTCTGACAGCTTTCTCAGTAAATTGCGAACCAATGGGGTCGCCCCCAATGCCCCCACCAATAGGACATTTCGAAAACTGGAAAGACAGTATAAAGCTTCCTGGGAAATAAGAGGCAGACCTCCGCCTCCAAAAAGCCCTGCCAGATCCGAAAATGCCTGTCCCAGGCTTTCTCCGTTAAAAATCACAAAACCCAGCATCACAAAAAACAAGGTATAAGCATGGGACAGCAACCGGCTCTTTTCCAGCTTCTTCAGCAGCCACAGCTTTTCCACCGTTAAAAGTACCGCAAAAAACACGCCCCACAAAATGAAATTCCATGCCGCCCCATGCCAGAAGCCGGTGAGCATCCATACCACCAAAATATTGAAAAGCTGCCTTCCTCTTCCCTTACGGTTTCCCCCCAGAGGAATATAAACATAATCCCGGAACCAGCTCCCCAGGGAAATATGCCACCTGCGCCAGAATTCCGTTATACTGGAGGAAATATAGGGATAGTTAAAATTTTCCTGAAAGTCAAATCCCAGTATCTTCCCCAAACCAATCGCCATATCGCTGTATCCAGAGAAGTCAAAGTAAATTTGCAGAGTAAACCCAACGGCATAAAGCCAGCAGAACAACACCGACTTTTCCTGGGACGCACGGAATATGCCGCATAATTCGCCGAGCTGATTTGCAATCAGGATCTTTTTCCCCATGCCAATGACAAAACGCCGTATTCCCCATGCCGCCCCATGCCAGGAATATTTTCTGCCGGTCAACTGCCCCGCAATATGGGAATACCGGACGATAGGTCCTGCAATCAGCTGAGGAAACATAGCAATGTATGTTCCCAGACCAACCAGACTTTTTTGCGCTTTCTCCCCCCGGTACACGTCCACCGTATAGCTTATGACCTGAAAGGTATAAAAGCTGATGCCAATGGGCAGGGACAGCCCCAAAAGGGAAAGCTGCAGCCCTGTTATCCCGTTTACATTTTGTATCAAAAAATCCGCATATTTAAAGCACACCAGAAAAGAAAGGCTGATACACACAGAAAGAGCGCAAAGTATCTTTCCCGCTCTTTTTTCTCTGTATTTTTCTACCAACAGCCCAAATCCATATCCCAAAAGAATGGAAATTCCCATAAGCGCCACATATTTCGGCTCTCCCCATCCATAAAATAAAAGGCTTGCCAGCAGAAGTATGAAATTCTTAAATGCCCTGGGGACTGCAAAATACAAAACCAGCGTCAGAGGTAAAAAATAATATAAAAAAGAAATACTTGAAAACAGCATAGCGTCATTTTTTCCTTCATCATCAAAGCAGTTCTGTTATGCAATAGAGGTTTCTTTCACCACCTGCCCATTTTCAAGAACGGACAGCGCATTCTTTTTGAAAACCTCCATCATCCCCGCTTCACCATAAGCGGTTATCACATATCTGCCGTCCACGTCAATGATGATCAGCGTATCAGGCTGCCCGCATATCCATTGCTTCGCCAGAATGCTGGATTCTACAGCATCTGCAAAAGCATTCATGTCCGTACCTTCCTTCAGACGATAAGCCGCGCCGGTAAAAGTATTTGCATTCATCAGATGTACCATGGTCGCCCCGTCTTCAATATTGGAAAACTGCTCCTTGGGCAGCCCATAGTTGTATTCCAATTCCTCTGTTTTGCTGACATCAAACTTCCCGGGAGCATCCATCACCGCATTTTCCTGATCTCCCCCATACATAGAAAACAGCTCCTCCTCGCCGTAGGCACCCACCACCTGATTCAGTACTTCAAGGGCTTCCGTATATTCAGATTCCGTACCGCCCTGCTCCTCCTGAGAAGGATTCTGCTTTCCGCCGCATCCGGACAGGGTAAAGAGCATCATTGCCATCAATAATTGTATTACCGCTTTTTTCATGGTAATTCTCCTTTTCAATCAAAGCTTTTTCAGGATATCCTGCATTCGTTTTTTATTATACACAAAATGCATTTATTTATCAATTTGCTCCTTTATGGTGACAAGAAAATACAGGAACAGCCTGCCACAGGGAGCGGAAGCGTATCGGCATCCCGGCTTTGCTCCTGGGGGCAGGCTGAACTATTACAAAATGCAGGTTCCTCCAAGAATGAACTTCACAAGGTCCTGCATTTTTGTGTTACAGTTTAAATTTGGTCATCTCCTGTTCCATCTCCTCCGAGACCTGCGACAGGTTATCCACCCGTTTCGCCACGTTCCGGATTCCGGTCAGTTGTTCTTCCAGGGAATCCGCCACCTTCTCGGTCAGCTCCGAAGTATTGGTGGAAATATCCCGTATCTTTTCTATTGCGCACACCACCGCCCGGTTACTTTCATGCCCATGTCCGCTCACATCCCCTTTCTGCCTGACACCGTATCTCGAACCCTGGCGTAGGTGTGAAAAGCAACAAATGTAACTATCAAAGTATAAAACAGGTTATTTTCCTATTGAAATACCGATAATTCTGTGC
>CAMWCA010000038.1 GCA_947172705.1 uncultured Lachnospiraceae bacterium | reverse complement strand
AAGTAAGTCTTTTTATAGGTCACTTCACCAAGGGATGTCAGTTTGGACACTTCATCCCTGCGCACCACCCGCCATCCTGGTCTCAGTTCTTTCCTGTCATGGAGCAGGGCATCATAGAACTCCCATTCCTCCGCTATCATGGACAGTCCCAATCCAATGACACTATCCGTCACTCCCTGTACCATCTCCGCGACCTTTGTCAGGTCTGATGCATAGCTGTTAAAAACTTTTTCTAACTTTTTTACCCCTTCTGTCTGAAACTGTTGTATACTATTGTTCATGGAAGCACCTCTTTCTTTGGATTTTTTTCGCCAATCAAATCCTAACACAGAAAAAGGTGCTTTCCTATTTCTTTCTATTCTGTTTTCCTACAAAAACTTTACCCTAGCCAGCAACCCGGAGCTATTGTGATTGTAACGCGTTTATGATACAATATCGTAAGGTATAGCGCAATGCGGAAAGAAAAAACGGAGGGAAAAGAGCGGGTATGGCAAGTGTAAAACTGGAACAAATTATTGAGAAAATGAAGCTGGAAAATCTGACGCCCCAGCTGGATATTTCAAAGATTAAGATTACGCAGCCGGATATTAACAGACCTGCGCTTCAGATGGCAGGCTACTTTGAACATTTTGAGGCAACCAGGCTGCAGATCATCGGATTTGTGGAATATACCTATATGGAAGGGCTGCCTGAAGCAAGACAGAGGGATGTCTATAACAGACTTCTTTCCTGTGACATTCCAGCCATGGTATTCTGCAGGGAATTGCAGCCCAATGCACTTTTTATGCAGACGGCAATTGAAAATAACGTTCCCATTTTGATGACCAAGAAGGCAACTTCCGCATTTATGGCGGAGATTATCAGATGGCTGAACGTAAAACTGGCGCCCTGTATTTCCGTCCACGGTGTTTTGGTGGATGTTTTTGGCGAAGGCGTACTGATCACAGGCGAGAGCGGTATTGGAAAATCTGAGGCGGCATTGGAGCTGATCAAAAGAGGGCATCGTCTGGTGACAGATGATGCAGTGGAAATACGCAAAGTAAGCGATGATACCCTGGTAGGCTCTGCGCCGGATATAACCAAGCATTTTATTGAACTGCGGGGTATTGGAATTGTAGACGTTAAGACTTTATTTGGCGTTTCCAGTGTCAAGGATACACAAACCATTGACCTGGTGATCCGCCTGGAGGACTGGGATAAAGAGAAGGAATACGACAGGCTGGGGCTGGAGGAAGAGTATACGGAGTATCTGGGAAATAAGGTGGTGTGTCACAACATCCCCATTCGTCCCGGCAGAAATCTTGCCATTATATGCGAATCCGCAGCAATCAATCATCGCCAAAAGAAAATGGGCTACAATGCCGCCCAGGAATTGTACAGAAGAGTACAGGAATCTCTTACCAGAAAACGAGATGATGATGAAGATGATGAATAAAATTTTTTTGTATACAGCATAAATCAGTAAAAAAATAATAAAGATAAAGAGAGGGTCATTATGAGTCAATATGTATTTGGAGTGGATGTTGGAGGCACAACGGTAAAGCTTGGTTTCTTTGATGTGGAGGGAAAGCTTCTGGAAAAGTGGGAAATTCCCACAAGAACAGAGGAGGAAGGCAGCCACATTCTGCCAGACGTTGCAGAAAGCATTCAAAAGAAAATGGAAGAAAAGAAGATCGCTTCTGATAAAGTGGTAGGCGTAGGCGTAGGAGCGCCGGGACCCATTGACAGTGAAGGCGTGGTGCACAGAGCTGTAAATTTAGGATGGGGAACTTTCAGTATTAAAGGGACTCTGGAAAATATTCTGCATATGCCTGTTATGGCGGGGAATGACGCCAATGTTGCAGCCCTTGGAGAAATGTGGAAGGGCGGCGGTCAGGGAAGCAGCGATCTGATCATGGTAACACTTGGTACCGGCGTAGGCGGAGGCATCATCATTGGCGGAAAAGTGTTGACAGGCTTCAGAGGGGCAGGCGGAGAGATCGGCCATATCCATGTGCAGGATGAAGAGACGGAAAGCTGCGGCTGTGGCAACAAGGGATGCCTGGAGCAATATGCATCTGCAACGGGAATTGCAAGGCTGGCATTCCGAAAACTGGCGGAAAGCAACAGGGAGAGTATTCTCCGAGAGGGCAGGATTTCTGCGAAAACTGTCTTCGATGCAGTAAAACAAAAGGATGCCCTTGCCATGGAGGTGGCGGAAGAGTTCGGCAAATATTTAGGAGACGGTCTTTCTGTGATTGCCGGAGTGGTAAATCCTGAGACCATAGTAATAGGCGGAGGCGTGTCAAAGGCGGGAGAAATTCTGATGGACTACATAAGACCCCATTATGAAAAAAATGTTTTCCATGCCAATCGAAATGTAAAGTTTGCACTTGCAACCCTTGGAAACGATGCTGGTATTTATGGCGCCGCAAAGCTGATACTGGATGAACAGTAAATTTTTGCCGGGGAAGCAAACCTAATAGATTGAGGTGGGAAATAAAGAACAGCAGGTGAAGAGGTGGAAAAAATCAGTTCAGCTATTTATGAGTTTCTTAAGGTTTATGTACCGGAAGAGGATATTTTGGTAAATGAACCCATGTCCAGGCATACGACCTTTCGCGTTGGGGGAGAAGCACAGTATCTGGTACAGGTGAGCAGCAGCGAGCAGTTGAGGAAGATCATCCCCTATCTGAAGGAAGTGGAGACGCCCTATTTTGTATTGGGAAACGGCAGTAATCTTCTGGTGGGGGATAAGGGATATGAAGGCGTTATTCTGCAAATCGGCAGTAAAATGAATGATATTTCTGTGGACGGTACTTTGATCAGAGCCGGCGCAGGGGCGCTTTTGACCCAAGTAGCACGTTGCGCCATGGAAAGCGGATTGACGGGGCTTGAATTTGCGTCGGGCATTCCGGGAACCATAGGAGGAGGCGTGGTGATGAACGCCGGGGCTTATGGAGGGGAAATGGCGCAGGTGGTAGAGCAGGTAAGGGTGATCAGTGAGCAGGGAGAAATTCTTGTGCTGGATAAGGACGTTATGGAGTTTGGATACCGGACCAGCGCCATTAAGAAAAGACCGTTTATTGTGCTTGAGGTAGTCTTTAGGCTGGAACAGGGCAATAAAGAAGAGATTGGGGCAAAAATGGAAGAGCTTACAAGGAAGCGCAGGGAAAAGCAGCCTCTGGAATATGCCAGCGCGGGAAGCACCTTCAAAAGACCCCAGGGATATTTTGCAGGAAAACTGATTATGGATGCAGGGCTTCGGGGATACTCCATAGGCGATGCCAGGGTTTCCGAAAAGCACTGTGGGTTTGTGATCAATGCCGGAAATGCCACGGCAGCAGATGTTGCGGAGGTGATCCGGGAAGTACAGGAGAGGGTAAAAGAAAAATTTGATGTCACACTGGAAACAGAAGTGATTTTTCTTGGGGATTTTTAAGGAGGCATAAATGCGTTTTGTAGTGGTAACCGGCATGAGCGGAGGGGGAAAAAGTACAGCTCTCAGAATGCTGGAGGATGCCGGATTTTATTGTGTGGATAATCTTCCGGTATCCCTGATTGAGAAATTTGTGGAGCTGATTGCAACGCCCGGCGGAGAGGTGACCAAGGTTGCGCTGGGGCTGGATGTGCGCGCAAATCAGGCTTTTGCGGATGTGCAAAGGGTATTGGAAAAGCTCAGGGAGAACGGTTACGATTTTGAGATTCTGTTTATGGAAGCAAATGACCGGACGTTGCTGAAGCGATACAAGGAGACCCGCAGGATGCATCCGCTTTCTCCTAATGGGAGGATTGAAGATGGCATCAAAAAAGAAAGAGTTATTTTAAATGATATCAGGATTAAGTCTGATTATGTGATCGATACTTCCAATCTGCTTACCAGAGAGTTGAAAGAGGAACTGGAAGGCATTTTTGTACAGAATAAGGAATACAACAGCCTGATGATCACAATCCTGTCATTTGGCTTTAAACACGGTATTCCTGCGGACGCGGACCTGGTTTTTGACGTAAGGTTTTTGCCTAATCCCTTTTATATTGATGAATTGAAATATAAAACGGGAAATGATAAAGAGGTTCAGGACTTTGTGATGGGCTTTTCGGAGGCACATGTTTTCATAGAAAAGCTGACAGATATGGTGGAGTTTTTGATTCCCAACTATGTAAAAGAGGGAAAGTACCAACTGGTGATCGGAATCGGCTGTACCGGCGGAAAACACAGAAGCGTAACCCTTGCCAATAAGCTCTATGAGCGTATGAAAAACAGCGGGGAATATGGAGTTAAGATCGAGCATCGGGATTTGGGACAAGGCATATAGCAGGTAAAGGATGGAATTATGTCATTTTCATCAGATGTGAAGGAAGAACTGGAAAAGGTAATAGCGGGTTCCAGACATTGCCAGCTTGCGGAGCTTGCCGGGCTGATTCACTTTGGAAGCAGGCTTGAAGCGGACGGAGACGCAAAGGAGGAAGTCAGGATTTTATTTGAAAATCCATTTGCCTCCAGAAAATACTTTACATTATTAAAGAAAACATTTATTATTAATGAGAATGTGGTCAAAGTATTGCAGGCAGTTAAGATTCTGGATGAAGACGGGGAATTGCATGAACTTTCTGAAAAAACCAATCCCCTTTTGCTCAGGAACAGTTGTTGCAGGCGTGCCTTTTTGAGAGGCGTTTTCCTGTGTATTGGTTCTATGAGCGACCCTCAAAAGGGTTATCATTTGGAGTTCGTATGTGAAAATGAGGAGCAGGCGCTGCAGATCCGGGAGGCGATTTATAGCTTTGAGATCGATGCAAAAATTGTAAGACGCAAAAAATATTATGTGGTATATTTAAAGGAAGGCGCGGGAATTGTTGATCTTTTGAATGTAATGGGTGCGCATCAGTCTCTGATGCTCCTGGAAAATCTTCGGGTAGAAAAGGAAGTAAGAAATTCCATCAACAGACAGGTTAATTGTGAAGCGGCGAATATTACCAAGACGGTTCATGCAGCAAGTAAACAAATAGAAGATATTTTGCTTTTACAGAAAAGCTACGGGCTGTCTAATTTGCCTGAAAGCTTAAGACAGATGGCGGAAATCAGACTGAAGTATCCGGAAAGTTCTCTTCAGGAATTAGGAAGGTACCTTAATCCACCGGTAGGAAAATCCGGTGTAAATCATAGATTGAGAAAGCTCAGCGATATGGCTGAAAAGATTAAGGGATAAGGGAGGAGTGTCATTATGATCGAAAAGTCTATTAAAATCCAATTAAACGGCGGGCTTGAGGCCAGACCTGTTGCAATGCTGGTGCAAGTGGCAAGTCAGCATGAAAGCTCTGTTTACATTGAAACAGAAGGCAAACGGGTAAATGCGAAAAGCATTATGGGCATGATGAGTCTTGCTCTGAACAGCGGCGAAGCAGTTACGGTAATCACAAACGGAAGCGATGAGCAGGAAGCGATGAACAGCATGGAAGATTACCTGAGCGGCGAAAAAAATTAGGACACAAGGGCAAAGCGCAGGCTTTGCTCTTTTTTCAAAGGGGGGGGGAACTACGATGGAAAAGAAAAAGATGCTTTTCATCTATAATCCCAAAGCGGGCAAGGCGAAGATCAGAAGTAACTTATTGGATATTATTGATATTTTTACCAAAGCCGGATATGAAGTCACCGCTTATCCCACCCAGGCAAGAGGGGACGGGCTTACCGCGGTAAAGGAGCGGCGAAAGGGGTTTTATGACCTTGCGGTCTGCAGCGGCGGAGACGGCACCCTGGATGAGGTGGTAACCGGAATGATGCAGTGCCAGGAGAAAATACCCATTGGATACGTACCTGCGGGAAGTACCAACGATTTTGCCAACAGCCTTCATATTCCTAAGAACATGATCCATGCTGCCCAGGCGATCGTCCAGGGTAAAACCTTTGCCTGTGATATAGGTGATTTTAACAACGATAGTTTTGTATATATTGCAGCGTTTGGAATTTTTACGGATGTCTCCTATGAGACTTCTCAGGACATCAAAAACATATTAGGTCACATGGCATATATCCTGGAAGGAATGCGGCGTCTCTCCACAATCCGCGCCTACAAGATGAAAGTGGAAAGCGAACAGCTTTCGGTGGAGAGTGAGTTTTTATTTGGGATGATTACCAATTCCATTTCCGTTGGCGGATTTAAACGCATTACAGGAAAGTACGTTCAGCTGGATGACGGGGAGTTTGAGGTCACATTAATCAAGAAGCCTTCCAATCCCATAGAATTGAATTTGATTATGGCGGCGCTGATCAACCGGAATATTAATACGGACTGCATGTACTGCTTCAGGGCAAAGACCTTAAAGATCACTTCCGAGGAGGAGATCCCATGGACGCTTGACGGGGAATTTGGCGGAAAGCACAGGGAAGTAGAGATCATTAACAGAAAGCAGGCTTTGAATATTAAGGTTCCTGACAAATAAAAATACAGTTCCAGATAATATGGAAAAATTTTGATAGGTTATTCCATTTTTATGCCAAATAGGGTATAATAGGAAACGATCAGAGTGTTATTAATTTAACGGAGGTAAATAAAAATGTTAGTATCAGCAACAGAAATGCTTCAAAAAGCAAAAGCAGGTCACTACGCAGTTGGACAGTTCAACATTAACAACCTTGAGTGGACAAAAGCAATCCTGTTAACAGCACAGGAAAATAATTCCCCGGTTATTCTTGGTGTGTCTGAAGGTGCAGGCAAGTACATGGGCGGATATGATGTGGTAGTTGGTATGGTGAATGGACTGATCAAGGATCAGAACATCACAGTTCCTGTAGCGCTTCATTTGGATCACGGCAGCTATGAGCACTGCTACAAATGCATCGAGGCAGGTTTCTCATCTGTTATGTTTGACGGTTCCCATTATCCTATCGAGGAGAACGTAGCAAAGACCAAAGAACTGGTTGCAGCAGCTCATGATAAGGGCATCTCTATCGAGGCAGAGGTTGGTTCCATCGGCGGTGAGGAAGACGGCGTAATCGGTATGGGCGAATGCGCAGACCCCAATGAGTGCAAGGCAATTGCAGATCTGGGAATCGACTTCCTGGCAGCAGGCATTGGCAACATTCACGGCAAATATCCTGCAAACTGGAAGGGCTTATCTTTTGAGACTCTGGATGCAATCCAGCAGCTCACAGGAGACATGCCTTTGGTGCTCCACGGTGGTACAGGCATTCCTACAGAGATGATCCAGAAGGCAATTTCCTTAGGCGTTGCCAAGATCAACGTTAACACAGAATGCCAGCTGTCCTTTGCAGCAGCTACACGTAAGTATATCGAAGCAGGCAAGGATCTGGAAGGCAAGGGATTTGATCCTCGTAAGCTTCTTGCGCCTGGCTTTGAGGCAATTAAAGCTACTGTGAAAGAAAAAATGGAGATTTTTGGTTCTGTAAACAAGGCTTAAAGCGATTAGATTTTTTTAAAGAAATGAAAGGCTGCCCTTATATGGACAGCCTTTTTCATCTTAATGCAGGGAGGAGAACATGAATATTTTTAAGGAGATGGCTTTGTCCATTTACAGCTACAAAAGTTATCGGAGCTTTTTGAACAATAAAAAATTTAAGGTATTTGGATTTGGCGTTGTTTTGATGATTATTTACTTTTTAATCACAATGGGAATACCCCTTGCTGATTTTATGGTTAAGAGCGGGGGAATCGGCACGGCAATAGAAGAGTATGTACCGGATTTTGAACTGACAAACGGCGTTTTGTGGGTGGAAGACACGTTTCTTTATGATTATGGCGACACCTATGTGGAAATCGATACAGACCCTGACTATGTTTTCTACAGTGCAGGCGAAATGTGGGATTTCCTGAATGATTATTCAGATGTTATCATGATGGATTCGGAAAAGATCATTATAAAAGACAATGGTCAGGTGCAGGAGCTTTACTTTGACGACATTTATTTTGACTTCAGCAGGGATGAACTGATGAAATGGGTGCCTTATGCTTACCTGATCATTGGGATTACCATGGCGGTTGCTTTTGTGTGGATGACGGCATGGTTTTTCGTGGGGGCTTTGTTTGTGGCGTTATTAGGCATGATCGTGAGATCCTGTATGAAATGTAACCTTACCTTTGGACAGTTGTATGTGATGGGAATTTACAGCAGGACGCTGCCGCTTTTGATCAAGGCAGTATTATCCTTCCTTCCTTTTCATATTCCGCTTTTTCCGCTTTCCTTCGTGATCAACTTTGGAGTTTCCGTGTTGATTCTTGCGCTGGCGATGCAGAAGCTGAAGGAACCGGAGGTTCAGCCGCCGATCGGATTTTCATCAGGAATGGGAAATTAAAAAAGAGCTTTGCCGGTGTTCTCCTTTGCAGATCCGGCAAAGCTTTTTTGTATGGAAACAAAAGGGTCTACTGCGCCGCTTCTTCCTCAGCAAGCGCCTTTTCCTGCATTTCCTGAATAGTAGGATCAAAGGAAAGCATAGGTTTTGCCTTTACATCTGTTTTGGTAACCTTACGGGCAAGATAATTTTTGGTAATGGCAAATACCGTACCGGAGAGAGCAAGAACACCGATCAGGTTGGGGATCGCCATCAGTGCGTTTAAGGTGTCTGCAATTGCCCAGGCAAGGTCAAAGCTCATGGTAGCGCCGAAGATAATGCAGACAACGAAAATGACCTTATATACGATGGTTGCCTTGGTGCCAAATAAATACTCGCAGGACTTAGTGCCATAGAAGGACCAGCCCAATACGGTTGAAAAGGCAAAGAGGCAGATAGCAATGGCGACAAAACCGCCGGCAAGTGTGCCCAGCCCTTCTGATAAGGCTTCGCTTACAAGGGATGCGCCGGTGGATGAGGTAAGAACTTCGCCTGTTTCCAAATCGATCAGACCTGAGCTTAAGACAGTGAAAGCGGTTAGGGTGCAAACCACAATGGTATCAAAAAATACTTCAAAGATGCCCCACATGCCCTGTACAATAGGTTCCTTTACATTGGATGCAGAATGCACCATAACAGAGGAGCCAAGCCCGGCTTCATTGGAGAACACGCCTCGCTTAAAGCCCATGGTCATAGCCTGCTTGATCATGATTCCCACAGTAGCGCCTGCAATGGGACGAAGCCCAAAGGCATTGGTAAAGATAGCCCCAAATACGGCAGGTACGGAAGTAATATTCATAATCAGAACAACCACGGTTCCCAGAATATAAGCGCACGCCATAAAGGGAACGATTTTTTCCGTTACATTTCCAATCGCCTTGATACCGCCCAGAATAACCAGTGAGGCAATGACTGCCATGATGATACCGGTGGCAAGGGGAGGAATGAAAAAGGTATCCTCCAGGGAACTTGCAATTTCGTGTACCTGGGTCATGTTGCCGATTCCGAAGGAAGCAAGCACACAGAAAATGGCGAAAAGAATGGCGAGAGGCTTTGCGAAAACGCCGATGATCTTTTTCCCTTTCAGTCCATCCTGAAGGTAATACATAGCGCCGCCTGACCATTCGTCACGGGAATTTTTGCGGCGGTAAAAAATGCCCAGCACGTTTTCCGAATAGTTTGTCATCATGCCGAACAGGGCGGAAAGCCACATCCAGAATACGGCGCCTGCACCTCCGGTAATGATGGCGCCTGCGACTCCGGCGATGTTCCCCACGCCGATAGTAGCGGCGAGAGCAGTGGAAAGCGCCTGAAACTGAGAAATAGAGGTTTCATCCTTTCCGGTATGGGCGGTTACGTGTTTCTTTTTGAAAATGGCGAGAAAGGTCTCGTTCATCCAGTGTTTGATGCGTGTAATCTGGAAGAACTTCATTCCCACTGTAAGATAGATGCCTGTGCCGATAATCAGGATCAGCATGGGGATACCCCATACCACGCTGTTAACGGCATCATTTGCCCTTGCTACCGCTTCCATTACATTACTCAGGATAGCAGACAGCTGTTTTAACAATGCATTTTCCATAAATCACTTGTCTCCTTTGTCATAAGAATAGATTTCGAATCTGAACAAAAAAAAGAGGATTCACCTGGGCAAATCCTCATCGATCCACATATACTATACAGGAAAATCCATAAAAGCACAATAGAAAATTACAAAATATCCCATAAAAGGGAGGATGCCAGGTAAACTGTATTTACCTGGCATTTATTATGAAAAAGTTATTAATAAATCTGTTACTTTGGCGTTGGCTTTTCTTGTATCTTATGATGTTAGTATATGATACAGAAATGTCTAAAGAATGGAGCCACAATTAAGTTTTTTTAAATTAAATATGAACAGAATATGAACGGGCAAGCCGCTCCGTTATGGAATATTACATTTTCTCCGGTTCCGGATATTCTACTCCAAATGTATCAACAGTAACGGATTGCATTATCTGATCTTCCAGCGGTCTGTCAGAGTAATCGGTAGCAGTTTCGGCAATGCGGTTCACCACTTCCATACCTTCGATCACTTTTCCAAACGCCGCATAGGAGCCGTCCAAATGGGGGCTGGTCTTGTGCATAATGAAGAACTGGGAGCCTGCTGAATCAGGAGCCATGCTCCTTGCCATGGAGAGAACGCCTTCCGTATGCTTTAAATTATTTTCCACGCCGTTTGCGGAAAACTCTCCCTTAATGCTGTAGCCGGGACCGCCGCAGCCGGTGCCTTCAGGATCTCCGCCCTGGATCATAAAACCGCGGATCACGCGGTGAAAAATCAGCCCGTCGTAAAAATTTTTCCGGATCAGGCTGATAAAGTTGTTTACGGAAACAGGAGCCACATCAGGGTAAAGCTCTGCTTTTATCACATCTCCGTTTTCCATTGTAAAGGTAACCACAGGATTTTTTGTCATGGTAGAATCTTCCTTTCTTTTCAATTGATGGATTAAGTATTATAATAAACACATATATTTTATATGATGCGGAAGGACTTTACAATGCTAAAATGCATCCTGCTCTTATTATCGGAATACTATTATGAAATTGCAGTCAGTCATCAAAATGAGATTCAGGAAAAGATGAAGAACCATGGGGCGCATGTTGCGCTTAGGAAACTTCCGGCGTGTGCCGGGGAAATAGAAATGGAATCAGAATCTGTAAAAGATGCCCTGAACGGACTTAGCAGAGAAGAGACCATTGTGATCGCCGATATGCCGGAAACGGTGAATGAGCTTTTAAAGACAGGCTGGTATGTGGTGATCTTTTATCATGAGAGAAATCGGAACCAACTCTTTGGGGCAGCGCGTTATGCGGTGGAGGATGTCTTTTCCCTGGAGTATCGCTCCTATGAGGAAGCGTTTAAACGGCTTGCAGGTCTGCCCTGGGACATTCTTGAAACGGACAGGCTTAAAGTCAGGGAAAGTACGGTGGAAGATGTGGATGATTTTTACCGAATTTACAAAGAACCCTCCATTACTCTTTACATGGAAGACCTGTATCAGGAAAAAGAGGCGGAGCACGCCTATATGAAGGCCTATATTGATCAGATCTACGGGTTTTACGGTTATGGACTATGGACAGTGATTTTAAAGAAGACCGGACAGGTGATCGGACGCGCCGGTTTGAGTATCCGGGAGGGATACGATTTGCCGGAATTGGGATTTGTGATCGATGCGGCATATCAAAACCAGGGTTATGGTTTCGAGGTGTGCAAAGGAATTCTTGCCTATGCGAAAACGGAGCTTGCCTTTGATATGGTGCAGGCACTGACTGATGCAAGAAATATGATCTCAAAGCATCTTCTGGAAAAATTGGGATTTGTATTTAGGGAGGATGTTTCCGTAAGGGACAGAGTCTATCAACTTTTTACCGTAAAAATTTAAAAAAGTGTTGACAGAAGGAAAACATGGTGCTATGATGCAGTACGTAAAGCAAAGGCGCTGCGGAATGACCGTGGCGCCTTTTATAATGTAAAAAAGCGGAGCAAAGGGGCTTATATGGCAGAAAGCCCCTTGTATCCGCTTTTTTTATGTGAGGAGGAAAAAATTATGACAGAAGAGATTATGAGTGCCGTAAGCGGTGAAGTGTTTGGCGTCTGGTTTTTGATCGGAGCCGCGCTGGTGTTTTGGATGCAGGCTGGTTTCGCTATGGTGGAAACAGGTTTTACCAGAGCCAAGAATGCAGGCAACATCCTGATGAAAAATCTGATGGACTTTTGTATCGGGACGGTGGTTTTTATTCTGATCGGCTTTGGGCTGTTGTTTGGAGAGGATCTGGTGGGGCTGATCGGAAAACCCGGGTTTGATATTTTCACAAACTATGCGGAGTTTGACTGGTCCAACTTTGTATTTAACCTGGTATTCTGCGCCACTACTGCGACGATTGTGTCAGGGGCAATGGCTGAGAGAACCAAATTCTTATCCTACTGTATTTATTCGGGTGTGATCTCCGCATTGATCTACCCCATTGAAGCCCATTGGATCTGGGGCGGCGGCTGGCTTGCGCAGTTGGGATTCCATGATTTTGCAGGCTCCTGTGCAATCCATATGGTAGGCGGCATTTCCGCCCTGATCGGCGCAAAGCTGTTAGGTCCCCGTATTGGAAAGTTTGTAAAGGATAAAGAGGGAAGGGTCACCAAAGTAAATGCTTTCCCCGGGCATAACCTTCCCATCGGATGTCTCGGCGCTTTTATCCTGTGGCTGGGCTGGTATGGCTTTAACGGCGCCGCATGTACCAGTGTGGCGCAGCTTGGTTCGGTTTTTGTGACCACAACAGTTGCACCTGCCATTGCAACAGTAGTATGTATGGTCTTTACCTGGGTAAAATACGGAAAGCCTGATGTTTCCATGTGCCTGAATGCTTCCCTTGCAGGTCTGGTGGCAATTACGGCTCCCTGCGATGTGACGGATGTGACAGGGGCTTTGATCATCGGCGCAGTTTCCGGATTGCTGGTAGTGTTCGGCGTATGGTTTCTGGATTACAAATTACATATTGACGATCCGGTAGGCGCGGTAGCGGTACACTGCCTGAACGGTATCTGGGGTACGATAGCAGTAGGGCTTTTTGCAACCACTTCTGCCCCTGGAAACGACAGTGTTGTGGGGCTGTTTTATGGCGGCGGCTTCCGTCAGCTGGGACTTCAGCTTCTCGGCTTCGCAGCGGTAGCGGCATGGACGGCTGTTACAATTACGATTGCATTCCTGGTAATTAAGGCAACTGTGGGCTTAAGAGTAACGGAGGAAGAAGAGATCGTGGGTCTGGATTCCTGCGAGCATGGGCTTACATCTGCATATGCAGGCTTCAGTATCATGGATATTGCAAATACTATGACCATGGAGGTCAATGAAAATACAGATCTTGGCACAGAGGATTACGCCGCCGCATCGGAGGCGCAAAAGGATGCTGCAATTAAAGTGGCGGCTCCCGTCGTTGCCACTACCGGCATTTACAAGGTAGCAATTATTTCGAAGCTGTCAAGATATGATCATTTAAAGAAAGCAATGAACGATCTTGGCGTGACAGGCATGACGGTAACCCAGGTTATGGGCTGCGGCGTACAGAAGGGCGCCGGAGAAATGTACCGCGGCGTTGAAGTGGACGCAACCCTTCTGCCGAAAGTAAAGGTGGAAGTGGTGGTAAGCAAGATCCCCGTAGAGTCCGTGATCGAAGCCGCCAAGAAAGCGCTGTACACAGGTCACATCGGCGACGGAAAGATCTTTGTGTACAACGTAGACAAAGTAGTAAAAGTCCGCACCGGCGAAGAAGACTTTGCCGCATTGCAGGACGTAGAATAAAAAGCTTTTACCTAATCCCTTAGTTTAGTATACAAAAATGCAAGCCCCCGGATGCTTCCACCATCCGGGGGCTTGCGCATTTAGTGAATTTATTTGACAATATAAAGTGTTTATGATAGTCTAACAATATATTGCATGATAGCTAAAAGCGGGAACGAAGAGAAGTGAACCACGACAAACAGGCTGTCTTCTGTCGTTAGATAGAAGATAGCCTTTATTTTTAGGAGGAAACAGAATATATGAGCAAAGGAAAGTATTATATTACAACGGCAATTGCATATACTTCAGGTAAGCCCCATATTGGCAACAGCTATGAGATCGTGCTGGCTGACAGCATTGCCCGATTCAAAAGAAAGGACGGCTACGATGTTTTCTTTCAGACCGGAACCGATGAGCACGGGCAGAAGATCGAGCTGAAGGCACAGGAAGAGGGCGTTACCCCTAAGGAGTTTGTGGACAGGGTTGCAGGAAATATCAAGGATCTGTGCAATCTGATGGACACTTCCTATGACCATTTTATCCGTACAACGGATGATTATCACGAGAAACAGGTGCAGAAGATCTTCAAAAAGTTTTATGATCAGGGTGATATTTATAAAGGCTCCTATGAAGGGCTTTACTGTACCCCCTGCGAGTCTTTCTGGACAGAGTCCCAGCTGGTGGACGGCAAATGCCCCGACTGTGGAAGGGAAGTAAAGCCTGCAAAAGAGGAGGCTTACTTTTTCAAAATGAGTAAATACGCGGACAGGTTGATCGAGCACATCAATACTCATCCGGAATTTATTCAGCCGGTGTCCCGTAAGAATGAGATGATGAACAATTTCCTGCTTCCGGGACTGCAGGATCTGTGCGTTTCAAGAACCTCCTTTAAATGGGGGATTCCGGTGGATTTTGACGACAGGCATGTGGTTTATGTGTGGCTTGACGCCCTGACCAACTATATTACGGGGATTGGCTATGACTGTAACGGAGAAAGCACAGAGCAGTACCATAAACTCTGGCCGGCGGATCTTCATCTGATCGGTAAGGATATCATTCGTTTTCATACCATCTACTGGCCCATTTTCCTGATGGCGCTGGGAGAGCCGCTGCCCAGGCAGATCTTTGGACATCCATGGCTTTTGCAGGGGGACGGCAAGATGAGCAAGTCCAAGGGAAATGTGCTCTATGCCAACGATCTGGTAGACTTTTTCGGAGTAGATGCAGTGAGGTATTTTGTGCTTCATGAGATGCCTTTTGAAAATGACGGAACCATTTCATGGGAGCTGTTGGTGGAGAGAATCAACTCAGATCTTGCCAATACCCTTGGAAATCTGGTAAACAGAACTATTTCCATGAGCAATAAATATTTCGGCGGTATCGTAGAAGAAAAGGGCTGTGAGGAAGAGGTCGACAGGGAACTGAAGGCAGTGGCAACAGGCGCCTACGGCAAGGTGGCTGCAAAAATGGAGGAACTGCGGGTAGCGGATGCCCTCACAGAGATCTTTGCGGTGTTTAAGCGCTGTAATAAGTACATCGATGAGACGGAACCCTGGGTACTGGCAAAAGAGGAAGCCCAAAAAGACCGTTTGTCCACAGTGCTTTATAATCTGGTAGAAGGTATTTTGATTGGAACAGCTTTGCTGGAGCCTTTTATGCCTTCCACGGCAAAGAAGATCGCAGCGCAGCTCCATACAGAGGTAAGAGGGTTTGACGCCCTTGGCCGTTTTGGGCTGTATCCTTCGGGAAATAAGGTAACAGAGAAGCCGGAGATCCTTTTTGCAAGGCTTGACGTAAAGGAAGTGGTGGAAAAGGCGGAGGCTATGTTTGCAGAGAGAAAAGCTGCAGAGGCGGCAGGGGCGCCCCGGGAGGAAGAAGCAGAGGTGATCGATATAACGCCTAAAGAGGAGATCACCTATGACCAGTTTGATAAATTGCAATTCCAGGTAGGAGAGATCATCGCCTGCGAAGCGGTGCCGAAATCGAAAAAGCTGCTTTGCTCCAAGGTTCGCATTGGAAGCCAGGTAAAGCAGATCGTTTCCGGCATTAAGCAGCATTACAGTCCGGAAGAGATGGTAGGTAAAAAGGTCATGGTGCTGGTAAACTTAAAGCCGGCAACCCTTGCGGGGGTGATATCAGAGGGGATGCTTTTATGTGCAGAGGACAGTGAAGGGAAACTGGCGCTGCTTACACCGGAAAAGGATATGCCGGCAGGAGCGGAGATCTGCTAGGCAAAGGGGAGGTTACAATGGTAAAAAAAGAAGAATTTACATTTGATTCCAGGGATGGAAAAACAAAACTCCATGGGGTCAGATGGGTGCCGGAAGGAAAGGTGGTATGTATTCTTCAGATCATACATGGTATGGCGGAGTACGTGGAGCGTTATGAAGAACTGGCGCAGTATCTGGGGGAGAAGGGGATACTGGTAACAGGAGACGACCACCTGGGGCATGGTAAAAGCGTTACCGGAGGCGGCACTTACGGATATTTTTGTGAGCAAGATCCGGCAACGGTAGTAGTCAGGGATGTTCACCGCCTGAAAAAGATGACCCAGGAGGAATATCCGGGTATTCCCTATGTGATTTTAGGGCATAGTATGGGATCTTTCATTTTGAGAAATTATTTGATTCGATACGGAACCGGAATTCAGGGGGCTGTCGTTTGCGGAACAGGTTCCCAGCCCAAAGCGCTGGTGAAGGTATCCAAAGCCATAGCGGCGGTGCAGGGTTTGTTTTTGGGACAAAAGCATGTGGCGAAGATGATCGATGGTATGGCATTTGGCTCTTATAATAAGAAAATACCGGGGGCAAAAACTTCTGTGGACTGGCTGTGCACAAGGGAAAGCGTTGTGGAAGACTATGTGAAGGACCCTCTTTGCGGATTCACTTTCACAGTCAATGGCTTTCGCACCTTGTTTACGCTGATTGACCGGTTGAATCAGGAAGAAAATCTAAAGGAAATGCCCAAAGAACTGCCGGTATATTTTATTGCCGGAGATATGGACCCTGTAGGAAATTACGGAGAAGGCGTAAAGAAGGCATATGAAGATTTTAAAAAGGCAGGTATGGAACGTCTTTCTATGAAACTGTATCCGGGAGACCGGCATGAACTGCTCAACGAAGAGGATCGGTTTACGGTATATGAAGAACTCTATCCATGGATTATGGAAAGAGTGAGAGACTATCAGCTTTGACCAGAAAGAATGTAAAAGAGGATGATGGAATGAGAACAAAAAGCAGGATGGCACTGTTGGCGGTTATTTTGATATTTCTTGTTACCCCCATGCCGGTTCACGGAGCCGGAAGCGATGGGGCAGACAAGGAACCAGGGGATATTATCGGTCAGGTGAAGGAACAGCTGACGGAGGTTTTTTCCAATGTTGACCAGGAGACAGCGGCGGAGGTTTTTTCTTTTCTGAAGGATAAAAGCAAGGATGGAAATTTAAGCTCTGAAGAAGGAATTTTGGATGCGATTGAGGAAGGACAGGAAAAGTTTGGCGTTGAGATCAGCAGGGAGGATGCTGAAAAACTGGTGGATACCATGGAGAAGCTGGAAGGACTGGGATTTTCTGCGGAGTATGTGATCGATAAGACAGAAAATTTGTACCAGCAGTACGGTGAGGACTTTGTGGAGCATGTAGATGAGGTGGTAACCGGTGCGGTGAAGAATGCTGCGTCCAATGCAGTAACTTATTTTTTTGACAATTTGAAGAGTTCCGTTAAAAGCTTTTTCGGAGGACTTTTTTCGTAAGTTTTGGGATTCATAAGAAAAAAATTATAAGAATAAAATAGGGTTCTCCCTGCAAATACTAAGTGTAGTCTGCATTAGCATGGACATGCAGCATATGATGAATTTTATGATGCGCAAAAGCAAGCGCAGAAATGAGGGAAACTATGAAAATTGCATTTTACGGAACGAAACCATATGACAAAATATGGTTTGAACCCATGGGAAAAGAATATGGCTTTGACATTCATTTTATTGAGGCGGCATGTAATCAGGAGACCATTTTTATGGCAAAGGGCTATGATGCTATCTGTATTTTTGTCAATGATTATGTAAATGCCGATATGATAAATACGCTCTATGAAATGAATGTTAAGGCTATTTTGCTTCGCTGCGCAGGTTTTAATAATGTGGATGTGAAGGCGGCTGAAGATAAGATTGTGATTCTCAGAGTACCCAGCTATTCCCCTGAGGCAGTGGCTGAGTTTTCCATGGCGCTGCTCCTTACGGTGAACAGATTGACCCATAAGGCGTATAACAGAACCAGGGAGTTTAACATGAGCCTGAACGGGCTTATGGGAGTTGATCTTTATGAAAAAACGGTGGGCGTTATTGGAACCGGTAAGATTGGACAGGCGATGATCCGTATCCTGAATGGTTTCCAGACCCATGTGATCTGTTATGATCCTTATCCAATAGAGGGGATTGAAGCAGAGTATGTATCCTTAGAGGAACTGTTTAAGAGTGCGGATGTTATTTCTCTGCATTGTCCGCTCACTTCAGATACCAGGCACCTGATTAACCAAAAGACCATAGCGATGATGAAGAAAGGCGTTTATCTGGTGAATACTTCCAGAGGCGCGCTGATCGATACGGAGGCGTTGATCGTGGCAATGCTGGAAGGAAAATTTGGAGGAGTGGGGCTGGATGTCTATGAGGAGGAGGAAGGCGTCTTTTATGAAGACCGCTCCAATGATATTATAGCCGACGATAATCTGGCGCGCCTGATGACCTTTCCAAATGTGCTGGTGACCTCCCACATGGGCTTTTTTACAAAAGAGGCAATGCAGGCAATTGCATTGACAACTCTGGAGAACGCTTACGCTTTGGAAAACGGTCTTCCGCTGGTGAATCAGGTGGGAAAAGAAATGGTACCTTAGTACTGGAAATGGAACAGAAAATGCGTTATAATAGAAGCAGAAACAGACTTGGAGATAAAATGCCTTTGATTGTAATATGAAGCATTATCTGTTATAATAATATATTGGAAATGCTGAAAGGAATGCATCAATGGAACGGGAAATACCTTACGAGGTTCGTTTTGCAGATCAGGATGACTGGGAAGAGGCGATGGGGCTTGCCTGGAAGACCTTTCTGGAGTTTGAAGCGGATGAGTATACAGTGGAGGGCGTCAGAAGCTTTGAGGATTTTATCACAGATTCGGGATTGAAGCGGATGTTTGTGATGGGAAAGTATCAGATGATGGCGGCATACCTGCAGGGCAGGATCGTGGGAATGATAACCTTGCGCAACGAGATGCACATCTCCCTTCTCTTTGTGCATAAGGACTATCACAGGCATGGGATCGGCAGGGCGCTGATAGAAAACATGGCTGATTATGTTAAAAACGAACTTTGTAAATATCGTATTACAGTTAATGCTTCTCCTTATGGAGTTGCTTTTTATCATCAATTAGGGTTTACGGATTTAGGACCGGAACGGCAGCAGGATGGAATTATTTACACACCCATGGAGTATATGCTGAAATCCTGAGACTATCTGACATAAAATAAAAAGTCGTGTACAAATAAGGGTGATGTCTATGGAGTATATTCACAGCAGGGATATTTTTCTTTTGATGCGGGATGCTTTGAAAATGATTGACCGCAGGTTAATGGATCACGGTTCCAGAGTGGCATATTATTTATACAAGATGCTGGAGTGCAAGGGGGGCTATGAAAAGTTTGAGCTGGCCGATTTTGTATTTCTGGCTTCTTTGCATGACATAGGCGCTTACAAGACAGATAACTTAAAGGAATTGATTCAATATGAGTTTAAGGAACCCATGCCCCATGTGACCTATGGATATTTGGTCTTTAAGCATCTTTCGCCTTTGCGTGAGCTTGCGCCTATAATCCTTTACCATCATACAGATTATTCCCAGATGGAAGCATTAAATAAGGAGCATAAGGAGATTGCGGCGGCTTTAAGCCTTGCGGAGAAGATCGATATTTTTTCCATTGCTTTGGGGGAAAAATTTGACCTTCAAATGTTTCAGAAGCAGGCAGGTACAGTGATCAGCAGGGATGCCCTGGAGCTGTTTCAGGAAACAGAGGAAAAATACCAGGTGCTGGGCAAGGTAAGAAACGGGGAATATAAGGAAGAACTGGATGATATTGTTGATTATATGATCTTTACCAACGAAGACAAGAAAAAGTTTATTGAAATGCTGGTATACTGCCAGGGACTGAAAAGTGAAACGGCGGTAGTAAATGCAGTTGTGGGTATGTGCATAGCAGAAGTCATAGGGGAGAAAGCGGGGCTTACAGAGCTTGAAAGGGAGCAGCTTTATTACGGAGCGCTTCTTCATGATATCGGTATGCTGGCAGTTCCCAAGGAAGTCACCAATGCCAAGAGGAAGCTGTCAGACGACGAATACCGGAAAATCAAAATGCATGTGCATCTTGCGGAAAGAGTCCTCAAAAACCGAATGGCGGAGGAGGTAGTGGAGATTGTAGCCGCGCACCATGAGCGCTGTGACGGAAGCGGCTATCCCCGTGGGTTAAGGGGAATACAGATGAACCTTAACCAGCAGATTGTACAGCTGGCAGATTCTCTTGCGGCGCTGATGGGCAGCAGAGCCTACAGACCTGCATATAAATCGGCAGAACTTCAGGCGCTGATCAGAAAAGAAACGTCGGCAGGAAAATATAATAAAGCCATAGTAAAGGTCTTTTTTGATTATTATGATGAAATCATGGATTATGTAAAAGCCCGGGCAAATGAGGTCATGAGTACATACAAAAAAATGAATCAACAATACAGGATGGTTTCAGATAAGTTGAAAGAACGATAAAACATATTTTACAAATGCAGGCAGATAAGGAAGGATAAAAATGGGGAGAATATTTAACTTGGACAGTCCGCTGTTCAGCTTTTTAAGCAAATTGGCAGATTTGATTTACTTAAACATATTAACGTTGATCTGCTGTATTCCTGTTTTTACAATAGGAGCTTCCATGACGGCATTAAATTATGTGGTTTTAAAGGTTGTCAGGGACGAAGAGGGCTATATTACAAGAGCCTATTTCAAATCCTTTAAGCAGAATTTCAGGCAGGCAACTATTATTTGGCTGATTCTTCTTTGCATTGCCGGAGTTCTGGCGGGAGATGCGTTTATCATGCGTTATGCGGTTATTGAATTTCCCTCCTGGCTCAGGCTGCTGCTGACGGTAATGGGTTTTTCCCTTCTGTTTGCCGTTATGCATGTATTTCCGGTACTTGCCAAATTTGATAATTCAATCAAGCACACCTTTAAAAATTCTTTATTTATGGGGATTTTAAGTTTTCCCAAAACACTGCTTATGATGGTATGCTGGATTTTACCGATTGTAATAGCGATCTTTTTTGTACAGGCGCTGCCTGTTGTTTTTGCGCTGGGAATCTCAGGACCGGCTTATTTATGCGCACTTCTTTACAATAAAACTTTTAAACGCTTTGAACCGGAAGAGAAAGATGCTGATGAGTGGACGATAGCGCCCGAAGAGGAGAGCATGGAATGAAGGAAGGACGTGGCAGGATAATTTTACAGTGGGCTTTATTGTTGCTGGGGATAGGTGCGCTGATTTCCCTCCTGTTTTTCAAGTTTTATGTGGATGTGATGGATGAGTCAACGAAACAGGTGGAGGTTGAGACAGAAGAAATCACGGAGAAATATGCGCTGAAGGTCACCAATGATTTCCAAAGTATTGCAATCTCAGGAAAAACCGTTGCACAGATCATGAACGGGGAAAAGGATCTATCCGTGATACAGAAGCAATTGGAGGCGCTTGTGGAACAGACGCAGATCTATGAGGCGGTTTATTGTGATAAGGACGGAAAGGTGATTACCCAGGACGGCAGAACCGGCGATTTGAATGAGTTAAATTATCAGAGGGCATTGGAGCCGGTTTCGGAGGTTACATATCATTACCGACTGGAAGATGGCGGTCTGTCCGGCAAAGAGGCGATCGTGGTTATTGTGCCGATATCGGAGGAGGGAGAAAAGCTGATCCTGCTTTACTCCATGGACAGAATTAAGACGCTGACAGAGATTACAGGCGAATTTGATAAAGAAGCCTTTGCGGTAGTATCCGACAAGGATGGAAATCTTTTTTCCTATCAGGAGATCGAGAGTAATTTTACAAAAAAGGGAAATATATGGAAGAACATTGATAAGAAATATGTGAATTCAGGGACGCAGGCAAGGGTGGCGATGCAGAATGCCAGAACCTACAGCACAGCGCTGGCTTCGGAAGGAGAAAAAAGGACGATCATCTTTACGCCCATAGGAGTGGAAGGATGGAATCTGATCATTGGGATCAATCAGGATTATGTGGACGCCAGGCAGAGTCAGGCGTGGACAAAAACATTAGTCAAGCTTTGCTGGCTGCTGTTTGTGATGGTTCTGTTTTTCATTGTCTTTATGATCAGTAATGCCATCACAAGAAAGCGAAATGCGGAGCGAAGCAAGACCCTTCAGGAAAAGGCGGATACGGATCTGCTCACAGGACTTAATAATAAGCTGGCAACGGAACGTAAGATCAAGGAATACATAGCGGACTTTCCTAATTCCATGGCAATGATGTTTGTGCTGGATATTGATAACTTTAAAACCATCAACGACACTTTGGGACACGCTTTTGGGGATGAGGTTTTGAGAACCCTTGGAAAGCACATAGGCGTTAATTTCAGAGTGACAGATATCATAGGGCGTACCGGGGGTGACGAATTTACGATCTTTTTGAAGGATCTTAAGGAAGATGCAAATACCCTGAAAGAAGCCCAGAAGCTGGTAAAGTTCTTTAAGGATTTTCAGGTAGGCGAATATGTGAAGTATTCTCCTACGGCAAGTATTGGCGCGGCGGTATTCCCTGCCGATGGAAAGGATTTTGACGCACTTTATAAGGCGGCTGACCAGGCACTGTATAAAGCAAAGAAGCGGGGGAAAAATCAGCTTGCATTTTTTGATGACAGAGATCGCGCCGGCGCATAATTGTACAAAGTGTCCATGGAAGTGAAAAATCTTTGTGTAATAATGGCATATGCAAGAGCGGGGAACTCATGTATACTAATTTCAGATTCAATGAAAACCGATTCTAAGGGCAAAAAGCTCTAAGAATAAAAATTCAAGGAGGCAAACAAAATGGCAAGTTTATCTTTAAAGAACATCTGCAAGGTATATCCCAATGGATTCGAGGCAGTAAAAGATTTCAATCTTGAAATTCAGGATCAGGAATTCATTATTTTCGTAGGACCTTCAGGATGTGGTAAGTCTACTACACTTCGTATGGTTGCAGGTCTGGAAGACATTTCTTCCGGTGAACTGAAAATCGGCGACAGAGTGGTAAATGATGTTGAACCTAAGGACAGAGATATTGCGATGGTATTCCAGAACTACGCTTTGTATCCTCATATGTCAGTATATGACAATATGGCTTTTGGTCTTAAATTGAGAAAAGTTCCTAAAGATGAAATTGACAAGATGGTAAAAGAGGCAGCTAAGATCCTTGATCTGACAGCTCTCCTTGATCGTAAGCCGAAGGCTTTATCCGGTGGTCAGAGACAGCGTGTTGCCATGGGTCGTGCAATCGTTCGTAACCCTAAGGTGTTCCTGATGGATGAGCCTCTCTCCAACCTGGATGCTAAGCTTCGTGTACAGATGCGTATTGAGATCGCTAAGCTGCATCAGAGACTGGGCACCACCATTATCTATGTAACACATGACCAGACAGAAGCTATGACTCTTGGTGACAGAATCGTAGTTATGAAGGACGGTGTGATCCAGCAGGTAGATACACCTCAGAATCTGTATGAGAAACCCACCAACCTGTTCGTAGCAGGATTTATGGGATCACCTCAGATGAACTTCCTGGATGCTGTTGTGGAAGTAAATGGCGATGTAGCAAGCCTTAAGGTTGCAGGAAAGAGCATTCCTCTTCCCGCAGAAAAGTCCAAAAAGCTGATCGATGGCGGCTATGCAGGAAAGACAGTTACCTTTGGTATCCGTCCTGAGGATGTATATGATTCAGAAATGTTTATTGAAACATCCAAGTGCGTATTTGAGTCAACCATCAAGGTTTATGAATTGCTTGGTGCAGAAGTTTACTTATACTTTGATCTTGCAGAGTTCCCGATCACAGCAAGAGTAGATTCACGTACAACCGCAAGACCTGGCGATTCAGTTAAATTTGCTTTTGATGTTGATAAGATCCATGTATTTGACAAGACAACAGAGCAGATCATTACCAACTAGTATAAATCATAAAAGGGATGCCTGAGGCATCCCTTTTTTCTTGCCATGGTTACTGAAACTCTGATATACTGTAGCTATATTGAGAAAGGGTGTGAAGGTATGATCACGACACAGGTAATAGCAAACTGCATTGAAGAACTGACATCTATTACAAAGGTAAATCTTGCGGTGTATGGAATTGACGGAACAGAGGTTGCCTCTACGTTTGCGGACAATGAGATCTCGGGAAATATTATCAGGGGATTTGCCGATTCTCCGGCGGACAGCCAGGTCATAGGAAGGGATCATCTGTTGAAGGTGACAGATGATGGGGAGCTGGTTTACATACTTGCCGCAAGGGGCAGCAACGATGAATCTTATTTAATTGGCAAAATAGCGGCAAGCCAGATCCAGCAATTGATTCTCGCTTATAGAGAACGCCTTGACCGGAACAATTTTTTTCAGAATCTTTTAATGGACAATCTGCTTCTGGTAGATGTATATAATCGTGCAAAGAAACTTCATATTGAAGCGGAGATGCCCAGAGTCGTCTTTATTGTGGAAACCAGAACAGAAAAAGACAATGCGGCGAAGGAGCTTTTAAAAGGGATGTTTTCTGCACAGGCAGGAGATTTTATCACAGCAGTGGATGAAAAAAATGTGATATTGATTAAAGCCCTTGACCATCAGGATGGGACGGCGGAACTGGAACAGACGGCGCAGGTTATTGTGGATATGATGAGTACAGAGGCAATGCTGAATGTGAGGGTGGCATACGGTACCATTGTACAGGAGCTTAAGGATGTATCCAAATCCTATAAAGAAGCAATGATGGCGCTTGAGGTTGGGAAGATCTTTTATGTGGAAAAGAGAGTAAATTCCTATGGAAGCCTTGGGATTGGACGTTTGATCTATCAGCTTCCCAGTAATCTTTGCAGGATTTTCATTGATGAGATCTTTGAGGGAAATGACCCCGGGGATCTGGACGATGAGATCGTTTCTACGGTCAATAAATTTTTTGAGAATAATCTGAATGTGTCGGAAACTTCCAGGCAGCTCTTTGTACATCGAAATACGCTGGTTTACAGAGTGGAAAAGCTGCAAAAGAGTACAGGACTGGATGTACGTACCTTTGACGATGCGTTGACCTTTAAAATTGCCATGATGGTATATAGCTATATGAAGTATTTGGAAGCGGAAGAGCGCTAGATTACGCTTTGGCATTTTCATAATGATGGAATGAACAATCTTATCCCGGAATACAATAGTACATAATTGTAGGGAGGGATAAGATTGTTTTTGTATGAGAAAAAAATAGTGTATCTGTCAATGTTTCAAGACGGCGTAAAAACCGGATCAGCAGGGTTTGTAAGAATATCCGGAGATAAGGATGCATGTACGTTGGACATACATGTAAAGAATACAGGTATCTGGGACGGTTCCTATGGGCTTTTTCTCACAGCCAGGAGCAGGCAGATCCAATGGGGTAATGTCAGTGTACTGGGCGGCTGCGGTGATGTGAAAAGATCGATCCTGATCAGGGGAGGCTTCGCGCATTTTGGCGAGGAGGAGTTTGCTGAAGAGGATCTGTGCGGTGTTTTGATCCATCTGGACAAGGGGAAATGGATTGCCGGGCAATGGAGGGCATTTCAGGAGACAGACAGATTTGAGAAAGAAAGCCTGATAAGAGAAGAGCTGAATGTGGCGGCAAAAGAGGAAAGAGATGAGAAGCAGGAAATCCATCCGGAAGCAGTTGCAGAAAATAAATGGGAGCAGCTTCAGAAAACTTATAAAAAAATACATCCTTTTGGCGATGAAAGACTTTTCATATCCATTGAACCGAAGGACTTTGTGATTTTGCAGGCGCCTTATCACAGGCTAGTGAATAATAGTTTTTTACTTCATGGGTTTTATAACTACAGGCATACAATCCTTGGTCCCGACCGGGAGATTGGAAAGGAAACGGGGACCTGCTTCTATTTGGGCGTTCCAGGCACATATTTTGAGCGGGAAAAAATGGTGGCGGTGATGTTTGGTTTTGAAGGATTTGAATGTGCCGGAGCGGTAGAGATCGGGAAGTTTGGGTATTATATGCGTCGGGTGGAACTGTAACCAAATTATAAAAAGACCGTACACTTTATCCTCAGGGAAACTGCCATGCGTTACCAGTACAGTTAACTAGGACCAGGCGCCCTTGCGGCACATGGAAGATTCTGCTTAGTGCTGCTTTGTTCCCAACCTGACACGGTTCGCAGATTTCCATTGCGCAAGACCCAATCGTCAAACGCCACTTATACAGGGCAGCCATGACAGCTTCCCTGAAAACAAAGCTGCACGGTGGTAAAAATCATATCATCTTGTAGTATATGGTTTTTTGACTGGTTTGTCAACCGGTTGGAAGGGAGGAAAGGGAATTGGTGATCGTGGGATTGAATAAGACCACTCTTTTGGATTACCCGGGGCGGGTGGCGGCAACAATATTTGTGGGCGGCTGTAATTTTCGGTGCCCATTTTGCCACAATGGAGGAATTGTACTGGAGCCTTTGTCACAGGGAAGTTATGAGGAGGCGGAGATATTTGCCTTTTTGAAGAAACGGAAAAATGTTTTGAAGGGTGTATGTATTACCGGAGGAGAACCCACCCTTCAAAAGGATCTGGTGGAATTTGTGGAAAAAGTCAAGAACCTGGGATATCAGGTGAAGCTGGATACCAATGGCTCAGCGCCGGAGGTATTGAAAGCGCTTCTGGAGAAAAAGTTGCTGGATTATGTGGCAATGGATCTTAAGAATTGTCCGGGAAAATATGCAATGACTGTGGGGATGGACAAGCAGTGGAAAAAAACGGAGCAAAAAGACAGAAGCAAAGAGTGGAAATTTTGTGAAAGCGGGATTCAGGAATCAGTCTCTCTTTTAATGGCTTCCAGAATTGATTATGAATTTCGAACAACAGTGGTAAAGGAGCTTCACACAAGAGAAGACCTTTTGAAAATTGCAGAATGGATACAGGGATGTCCCCGGTACTTTTTACAGCAATATCGGGGCAGCGAAAATATTCTTTTTTCCATCATGAACAGGGATGAAACACAGGGGAAGGGAGAAAGAATTTCCGGTGAAAAAGGATTCCATGGATACAATAAGGAGGAATTGAATGGGCTTGCAGAGGCTGTCCGGAAGGCGCCGGGCATGACAGGCGAGGTGGCTGTAAGAGGGATCGAATGAGCAAAGAGTGAAACTGGTAGAAAAGACAAGGCGGATAAAAGGTATGACGGAACAGGAAAAATACATGAAACAGGCAATTCAGCAGGCAAAGAAGGCGTACCAGCTTGGGGAAGTGCCCATTGGATGTGTCATTGTATATGAGGGGAAGGTGATCGGGCGGGGGTACAACCGCAGGAATACGGACAAGAATACCCTTGCCCATGCGGAAATTACGGCGATCAATAAGGCAAGCAAAAAAATGGGGGACTGGAGGCTGGAGGGATGCACCCTTTACGTGACCCTGGAACCCTGTCAAATGTGCGCAGGGGCGATCGTGCAGGCGCGGATCGATCAGGTAGTGATGGGGAGCATGAACCCCAAGGCAGGCTGCGGAGGCTCCATATTGAATATTCTGGAAATGCCGGAGTTTAATCATCAGGTGAAGGTGACAAGAGGAGTGCTGGAGGAAGAGTGCTCCCAGATGCTGACCCGTTTCTTTAAGGAACTGCGGGTGCGGAATAAACTGGAAAAGGGTTTACAAAAAAAGGAATAAAAAGAATTGTAATATGGATTGGAGTGTGTTATAGTATGCGTAAAGCAAAAGATTTCTTTAAGCGATAGCTTATTTGGCGGCAAAACCGTGTCTGAGGAACATGTCTGTTCTTAAATTCTGAAATCCTGCTTTGATACCCAATAAATTGAATACGGCAGGAAACAGGATGAAAACAGGCATTTTGAAGAAGCGGTATTTAAGGCTGTCAGATAGCTGTGTGGCATCATACCTTGATTTTCCTGCAAAAAGGAGGAAAATGTATGGCAAATGACGTTGCTACGAAACTGGAAGAGCTTAATCTGGTAGATAAGTTTCTATTCGATGCAGTGATGGAGGATACCGAGTCCTATCGCATAGCGGTGAGTATCCTGCTCGAAAATGAAGTGGAGTTCCTTGAAAAGACAGAGACGGAAAAGGAAATGCGGGTGTCACCTCAGCTTCGTCAGATCAGGCTGGATGTATTCAGCATGGACAGGAAGGGAAAAATATATTACACAGAAATGCAAAAGAGAAACACTGGAAATCTTAGAAAAAGGAGCCGTTATTATCAGGCACAGCTGGATGTTTCCCTTTTGGAGCCGGGAAGTACAGATTTCAATTTGCTGAATGACAGTTGCTTTATTCTGGTGGCACCGTTTGACATATTCGACAGAGGCTTATATCGATATACCTTTGAGGGAACATGCAGGGAATGTCCGGACTTAAGGCTTGGAGATGGAGCGTTAAGAGTCTTCATAAATACGAAAGGCAAAAACAGGGAAGCGTTTTCCCAGGAGTTTCTGGATTTTATGGAATACATAACTTCGTCAACGGACGAAGTGGCAGGAAATACGAAGAGCGCGCGGATAAAGCAGCTTCATGGGAATGTGAGGAAAATTAAGGCATCGGAAAAGATGGGGGTAAAATATATGCAGACGTGGGAAGAATTGGCATATGCAAGGCAGGAAGGGCGTGAAGAGGGACGGATGGAAGGACGCCAAGAGGGACGGATGGAAGAGCTAGTGAAGTTGATCTGCAAAAAAACGGCAAAAAATAAGACGATAGAAAAGATAGCAGATGAATTGGAAGAGGAGATAGGCTATATTCAACCGATTTATGAGATTGCCATTAAATTTGCTCCTGAATATGATTATAAAAAGGTATATGAAGAGTATTGCAAATATGATAGCCAGTCAGCGGAGAAATTAGAAACTATCTGATCCTATGCTGAAAGTATGAAAGCCTGAAAGGCTTTTATTCAAGTCTATTATTCTGCCTGCCTCGGGCAAATTAAAAAAATGCAACGATAACAAAGAACATTCATCCCTTTTCTGTCACAATATTTTGAAGCCATACGCCGCTTCTCACCATAAAATATCCGATGACCACCTTAATCAGTTCCGTGAACTGCACAAGGAAGAAGATCGTGGTGATGGAAAGAGAAGTATAGTTTGCCAACGTATAGGCAAAGGGTATCACGAGCACCCAGGTGAAAACGCTGTCAAATAAAAAAGTAACAATGGTTTTCCCACCGGAGCGGAGGGTAAAGTAAGCGCAGTGGCAATAGGCGGAAAAAGGCATAACCAGGGCGGAAATGACAATGAAGGTTCGGGCAAGTTCTTTGATGCTTTCCTCCGTTTTATAAATTGAAGGAAAGAATCTGCCCACCGCTACCATAATTGCCGCCACACAGGAGCAGCAGAAGACGCTGAAAAAGATCATCTTATGATCGGTGTCTTTTGCTTCTTTTATTTTGCCTGCGCCCAGCAGCTGTCCGACAACAATAGAGATGCAGCCGCCCAGCTGAATGTAAATAATATTGAACAGGTTGCTGATGGTGGAGGAGATATTTTGTGCCGCTACTACCTCAAGTCCCCGGACGGCATAGCATTGTGAAACCACAGCCATACCTGCTGCCCAGAACATTTCGTTGAACATCAGGGGGCTTCCTTTTATAAAAATGCCCCTCAGGATCGTCCAGGGAATCCTGGGGCTGCGGTATACGCCAATCAGATACCGGTTTTTCTCCTTGTGCAAATGCGCCCAGAACAGGACGATAAAGCATTCCACAAAACGGGCAATGACCGTTGCAATGGCGGCCCCTTTTACACCCATTGCAGGAAAGCCAAGGACGCCAAAAATCAACAGGTAATCTAAAATCAGATTGGTAACTACTGCTCCGATGCCTGCAAGCATGGGAACAAAGGTCTGCCCCGTTTCCCGGATGGTGCTGGTGTATGCCTGCCCCAGAGAAAAAGGAACCAGACCGATCATCATGATGGCAAGGTATTCTTTTCCATATTTCAGCGCAAGACCGATATCGCCTACACTGCCGCTGTCATTCAGGTACAGGGAGATCAGCTGGGTGTCAAGAAAACCAAAAAGCAACAGGGCAATGCCTGTGATAAAAGCGCAGGCATAAAGCTTAAAGCGAAAAGTATACTTGTGTCCTTCATGGTCCCCTTTTCCAAAAAACTGGGTACCAAAAATACCGGCGCCGGAAACGCCGCCGAAGATGCAGATATTAAAGACAAACATCAACTGGTTGACAATGGCAACGCCGGACATCTGTTCCGTTCCGATCTGTCCCACCATAATATTGTCCAGAAAGCTTACAAAGCTGGTAATGGCGTTCTGAACGATCATGGGAACAGCAAGAAGAAGGATGTATTTATAAAAATCTTTATCACCTATGTATTTATTCTTAAATTTCTTCCACATGACGACTACCCCTTTGAAAACATCAAGTTCGTTGTAAATGACATTATTGTAAAAAGTGCGTGTCAGACTATTGTAATGGATAGATGTCAACACGTCAATATGAAAAAGCATTTCTTATAAAATTAAATTTTTCGGCAAATTATCCCAAAAAAAACACACATTATCCCCTGAAATTGGAAATTCCGCCTTATGGTATATAATTATTATATTATCATTTTTGTAAATTCTTTTGCTTCTGCCCCAAAATATGCAGAGGCAGTTTCATTTTGGAAAGAGAACGTAAGGGGGAACAGTGATGAAAAAGAAGAAGAACAGTTTATTACAAAGGACGATGGCGTCATTGCTTTCCGCAGCATTAGTTGTGGGAATGATATCAGGAACCATTCCGGTAAATGTACTTGCGCAGGAGTATACCCAGGGGCAGGGAGACGACATGCGCTGTATATCCGAATTTATTTCACTGCCGGAAGATATAAAAGAGCAGACTGTGACGGTGGGAACAGCGCTGGAAGATCTGTCCTTACCGGACACGCTGGAGGCAGTTATCGTAAGGGTGGAACAGCCTTCGGAAGTTCCGGGGGAAGAGCTGGAGGACGAGGAAAAAGGAGAAAAAGAAGAGAAGGAACCGGACAATATCGTGTCGGGGGAAGTTGTGGAGGAAAACGGTAAAGATACAGAGACCGGTGCGGACACGGAGACAACTACCGATACCGATGAAGACGTAAAAACAGAAACCGATACGGAAACGGATACAGACACGAAGACAGAAACCGATACGGAAACAGATGAAAACGTAAAGACAGAAACAGATACAGAAACGGACGAAGACACAAAAACGGAAGCCGATGCAGAAACGGATGAAGACACAAAGACGGAAGCCGACACGGAAACGGGGGTAACGGAGAATACAGCAGGCGCTGAAAATAGCGGGGAGAGCAATGGGGAAAATACGCCTTCCGACGGGGAGGAAGAAGCGGAAACCCATACTGTCGCCATGCCTGAAAACTATGCAGAAAACGTAATTGAAGTGGGAACTCTGGAGAACACGCAAGAGGAGGATTCGGAGAATACGCAAGAAGATTCAGAAAATATACAGGAGGATACCCAGGAAGAAGACCTGGAAAATACGCAGGATATACAGGAGGATGTTCAGGGGAATCAGGAGCAGGAAGAAAGGATTGTAGAGGAAAGAATTATAATAGAAGGCGTCAGTTGGCAGTCAGAGCCGGAGTATGATGAAAATACAGCAGGAACTTATATTTTTACGGCTGTTTTACCCGACGGTTATGGGCTGGCGGACGGTGTTGGGATACCCGAGATCACGGTAACGGTAGTGGAAGAAGAAAAGGAATTGCCGCAGATCAGCGGATGGCACTTTGATGAGGAAGCCGTCTACCCCAGGGGAGATCTGGTTTATGATGCAGGAATTTACAGTATTGCCGTGGCAGGGGGCGACCCTGAAGTTCAGGTTCCTTTGGAGGATATTATTGCTATTTTCCCGGAAAGCGTAGTGTTGGAATTAACAGATCCGGAAGAGGAAGGAGAGCAGGCAGTACAGGAACAGGTTGTTTCCGTGTTGGAATGGAGCTGCCCGGAGTATAAGGAGGATGAAGACGGTCTTTTGCCTTACAGCGGCAGCTTTTTCTTCCAGGCGAAGCTGGAGGAAAATGAAAAGGGAGAAGAGTACGTTCTGGCGGAAGACGTGGAACCGATAGGCGTATGGTTTATGTTTGATGCGCCTGCGACAATGGCATTGACGGCAAGCCCCGGCGTAATTACTTCAAATCAGGAGTGGGGCGAGCAGACACTGACTGCGGGAACTTATACCATTAATCCGGGCGTAACGGTTACCGTGTCAGGAACCCTTACGGTGACAAGCGGAGTAACCATTAACGGAGGGGGAAAGCTTGTGAGATCCGGCGGTTTTACTGGTAGTAGTACTTCCCAAGCAGAAATGTTTCTTGTTTCTGGCGGTACACTGACGCTGGAGGATATCACCATAGATGGAAATAATGTGGCGGCATGTGGAAGAGCTATTAATATTGAAAGCGGAATTGTAAATTTAAACAGTAATGCGGTTATTCAGAATCATTATAATGCAAATGCAAATAACTCTTATCGTTATGCAGGAGGGGCTATTTATTGCACGGGAACGTTAAATATCAACGGAGGAACCATTCAAAAATGTAAAACAGAAGGAACGATTCGTGAAAATTATGCTTCTACTCGTGCGGGCGGCGGAATTTATTTGGGGGGAACGTGTAACATGTCTGCCGGAAGTATTGTAGAAAATTTTGCCAGCAATGGTGGCGGAGTTTATCTGGCATCAGGAGTAGGAGCAACGTTAAATCTCACTGGTGGTACGATTGCAGGCAATTCTGTAAATGGTGAGGGAGAAGGAATTTATTATTCTACAAAAAACAGTGGAAATGATGGTGTATTTAATATTGGAGGGGATGCTAATATTTCGGACATTATTTTTCAGGATAATACAACCGGAGAACTGTATCCTAAGATTACTTCCAAGTTGAATTATAAAGTCACCTTAAAATCTAAGAATACACAAGAAGGAAAAGTTCTTGCCGAAGGCAGCGGCTATACCTTGACCAGTGTGGACGCAAGCAAAATTTCCATGGCGAATTCCGATTTATATTCAAGACTGGATACGGCGAATAACCGAATTGTTTTGAGTACCACAGATACGCCGGAGGCACAGTGGCAGGAGGCGTCCGGAGGTGAGTGGAAGACTGGTAAGTTTACGACGGCTTTGGAAGAGGTATACGATGGCGGCACCATTAAGCTGCTGATGGATGTGGTTCTCAGAAGAAAAGCGGAAATTACAAAAAAAGTTACCATTACCAGTGCGGACACGGCGCATCCGCGCACAATAACCCGGATGCCTGAGGGTAATTGGGGAAATATCACGTTGATGGGAAACAGCGCTCATTTGACGTTGGAATCTGTTATTTATGATGGCAACAGAGGTTATATCACCATTGACAGCGCAAGGGAGCAGTCTCTTATTAAAGTGGGAGATTCTGCAAGCGACACGGAAGCAACTCTGGTTCTGGGAAGCGGTTGTACCATTCAAAACGGTTATAAAGTCAGCGGCTCCGGCATCATTGCAGTTTACGGGAAAATGACCATGAATGGAGGAGTGATCGAAAACTGCGAAGCAGCGGGAAACGGCGGCGCAGTATGGGTATCTCCATCAGGAGTATTTACCATGAACAGCGGCACGATTCGAGGCTGTAAAGCAGGAAATGGCGGCGGTGCAGTGGCAATAGACGGAACCTGTAACTTAAATGGCGGCAGTATTACAGGGAATACGGACGGTTCTGCGGATAAAAATTGTGCGGTCTACCTGCGTCCTGATAAGAGCGGCAATCGTCTGACATTAAACGGTGTAACCATTTCAGGCAATACATATAGCGTTTACAATGATAATGGAGGAAGCGTATCTGTTGCGGGAAACTCCACTCTTTCAGGCAGTATCTACACTACAAGCGCTGTTACTGCTACCGGAAACGGCGTAAGCGGGCTGACCAGTATCCATAAGATTAAGATGAGCTCTGTCAGCAATGGAACAGTAGTTGTGACGGGGAGTACAGATACGGAGCATTATCAGCTGGATGATTCCACATATGCGTTGATGGCAAAGAGTGGGAATTTGGTAGCAGCTGCAAAATATCAGATTACCTATAATAAAAACAGCGGAACCATAGCTAATGAAAGTAATTATACAAGCTATACTTATGGGACAGGCTTAACCCTGCCGACGCCCACCCGAACGGGTT
>CAMWCA010000037.1 GCA_947172705.1 uncultured Lachnospiraceae bacterium | reverse complement strand
TTTCAGGGCTGCATTGCTGTTCATTTGTCAAGGTTCCTACTGCCTTTCGGCAATTTTCACAGTCGCAATTTCTATCAACGTGCGACTTTCATATAATATCAGATGAGGGAATTATTGTCAACACACTTTTTAAAAATTTTTAAGTTTTTTGCAACAGTTCAGCCTGCCGCAAGGAGCAGAAGCGTATCGGCATCCTGGCTTTGCACCCGGGAGGCTATCCCCCTGTTCTCCCTCAGGCAAGAAAAGACAAGCCCCAATTCTTAAGGAAATACACTACCCCTCCTACAATCACAACCGCTTCTGCAAACCCCACTGCGATTCCCAAAAGCTTATCCACTCCCTTAATAATCGGCAGCTTTGAAATCAGTTCCAGGGAAGTAAACAGAACCTGCACCAATCTGTATACAAGGCATACTGCCAGGAGCACTACTACCATCTGAACTGTTTTTCCAATTTCCTTGTCCATGTAGCTTCCTATGGCTCCCAGAATAAGGACAACACAAACTCCTGCTGCCACCATAGCGACCAGCGAGATCAATTCCTGTACCATTCCTTTCCGGAAGCCCGCTATCATCCTCCAGATAAAAATAATTGCAATGATAATCAATGAGATATAATACATTTGTACCTTTCTGCTATTTCAGCTCAATTGTATCAACAGAATCAGATGTGACCGTCACATATTTATATATAGAAGCGGTTGGGATTACAAGCGACGTGGTTTTATCAAAGTTGCCTGTAAACTTATCTACCCCTTTTATATTACAGATCTGACAGTCAAGATCATTGTAAATGATAATCTGATCCTTACTAAAAACAATATCCGTATATTCTATGTCAAAAAACTGCGAGTGTACCCTGTCGCCGGATTCGTTGTATACGTCCAGCCTGTATGCAGATTCTCCCGTTGCATTAATAAACACCAGCCCTACATAATCCTCATTGTAGTAAACAGCCTGCACTTCCTCCTCCAACAGCTTTGATACAACACTGACAGGTCTTTCCCCTCCGGAGAAAAAAACGATTCTGTCATCAGAAACGGCAAAAGCGGAGTCATTATCCATAAACTGCGCCTGGGCAACAATTGTGTCAAGATAGTCATAACCGCTTACATAGTTATCGCTCTCGTTCTTTCCCACTTCGCCAAAATTGTAAAAAGCTACGGAGGATTTCATATTTCCACTGTCTACATATAAATAGGAAACCATCATCAACTGCCCGTTTGGAGACAAAGAAACACTGAACGGATATCCGCTCTTGTCCATAGTCGCTTTACCGGATATAATAGGTGTTTCCGTATTTTCATTCCCGTTATACACATAAATTCTCGTCACATCGGCATCATCCAGAACAGCCGCCACCACACCATTCGCAGAAACACAGAAATCTCTGATCGGGAGATTGGTATTAATGGTTCCTCTCTCGCCGCTCTTATCCATAACGTAAATGGTGCGTCCATTATAATCGCCGACCGCCATCACCTGGCCGCTGATGTCAAGAAGAGGGGTCTGCATCTCATAGGTACGGTTCCATATGGTATTTCCTTTAGAGTCAATACAGCTTGCACCATCTTTACTGTACAATAATATATTTCCCCCCAGATTTTTCACCGATGCCCCCTGTACCACCGTAAGGGGCGCAGTTTCAGTGACGATGCTGTCCGTAAATACTTTATTCTGCCATTGGATGAACAAAAAGACCACTATCACTACCGCCAGAAACAACATAAGTGCAACCCGGTAAAATATCGTCAGCTTATGGCTGCGGATTCTTTCTTTGTAGCCTACGTTTCCTGCCGCACCCTGCCGCTTTTCTCTTTCCTTAAAATAATCACGCACATTCGCCATCCGCTTATCTCCAAATCTTTTGTATCGAAGTCCCCTGCTACTGCCCAGCGCTGACATATGCTGCCGCCCTGCCTGCTGCCTCTGCAAAACCACACATTTTGTCATAGTCGTTGATAGAGGTCACCGCTATTGTCAGTATAATGATACAACTGCCATAAATCAATCTTTTAATCAGATCCTTGATCGAAACTGACACGCTTTTCCCCGCCATGTCAGTGGTTTCCCTTTCCTTCCTGTCACGTTTTCCTTTTTTCTGCTCATAACAAAAAAGCAGATAGTTCTGCATGGACTCGTTTTTATCATAAAAAATATAATACCCATCCTTTTTGCCAGGCAGCTCCTGCTTATTGCCATATATATTAACATAGCCGATCAGCTCATATGACTCAAAAAATTCTTTCCTGACCTGCTCTTCATTTCTTCCCCATGACAGCTCGTCCACCACATTTGCAGCGCCGTATACCAGATAAAAGGTTTTGCCTTCCTTGTGATAAACATGTCCAAAAAGAGCTGCGCGCAATGGGAAATTCCGTTTTTCCATTTTCAACTGGTTTAAATATGTATAAACATAATCCTCTATGTACACACGCCCGTTTCCGCCTACATCGCCAATCTGTCTGACCGTTTTTGGAAGCTGCATTTCCATTCCCCCTTTTCCCTGCACAATCTTTTGATGCATCTTAAGTTTAACACATCAGAAGTGAAAAAGGACTGTAAGGGGTCGTCAAGAAAAAGCGTTTGCCGGCAAAATGACCATTTAATTGTAAAACTTATAAATGGTCGTGGACTGATATTTTTTATCCGGTCCAAATACTGCCGATGGAAATTCCGGTTTGTTTGCCGTATCTGGGAAATACTGGGTTTCCAGGCAGAAACCGTCCCTGGCGTGATAGACCGTTTTGGTCTTTCCATCCTCCTGACCGATAAAATTCCCTGTATAAAACTGCACGCCAGGCAAGTCCGTGTATACGCTCATCCTGCGCCCGGATACCGGGTCTACCGCCACGGCAAACTCCCGCAATTCCCCTGCCGTTCCGTCAAGAACCCAATTATGGTCATAGCCGCTTCCCCGCCTGAGCTGTTCATGGTCTCCGTCAATTTCTTCTCCAATCCTTTTTGCCACTCTGAAATCAAAGGGCGTTCCCTCTACAGGCACAATCTCTCCTGTGGGGATAGAACCCGGCAAAATCGGTGTATAGGCGGAGGCTTTCAAGGTAAGAATATGATTGCAGATAGAACCCTTGTCATGCCCCCCCAGATTAAAATAGGAGTGATTTGTCATATTGACAATCGTATCTTTATCACTTTGAACCTCATAATGGATCTTCAATCCATTATCCTCTGTAAGGGCATAATTTACCTGCACTTTCTTGTTGCCCGGAAATCCCATGGAACCGTCCTCATCTTCCAGATACAACCGTATTCCGTTTTCATCTTCCGATACTTCCCAAACTCTCTTATGATATCCAAGGTCACGATCACTGTGAAGATTATTTTCTCCGTCATTTGCCTTTAGCTGATATCTCTGCCCATCTAAAAGAAACGACGCTCCACCGATCCGATTTGCACTGGGTCCAATGGTTGATCCAAAAAATGAACCGTTTCCAAAATAAGCTTCCAGGGTGTCAAACCCCAGAACCACATCTGCCATATTTCCTTCTTTATCCGGTACAAACAGGTTTACCAGAATCGCTCCATAATTCATAACCCCCGCACGCATTCCCCTGCTATTTTCCAGCCAATATTTATAGATCTCTTCCCCTGCTTTTGTTTTTCCAAAAAATTCTTTTTTTAAGCTCATTCTTATATCTCCGTTCTTCCCTCCAGCGCCCGCAGAAGGGTCACTTCATCAATATACTCAAGGTCTCCTCCCACCGGTACGCCACTGGCGATTCTGGTTACTTTAATTCCCGTAGGTTTGATCAGCTTGCTGATATACATCGCCGTGGTCTCTCCTTCCAGACTGGAATTAGTGGCTATGATCACTTCTGAAACATCTCCTTCCAGCCGTGTGATCAATTCCTTCAAACGAATATCATTAGGACCGATTCCCAGCATGGGCGAGATCGCACCATGAAGCACATGATAAATCCCTTCATACTTTCCGGTCTTTTCATAAGCTGCTAAATCTCTTGCATTTTCCACCACCATAATGGTACTGTGATCTCTTCTTGTATTTGCACATACCGGACAGATCTCATTATCCGTCAAGGTAAAACATTCCTTACAGTATCGAACGTTTTCTTTTGCATCAAGAATCGTTCTGGCAAGCCTTTCCACCTTATTTTGGGGCATATTGATCAAGTGAAAAGCCAGCCTTTGTGCTGACTTTGAACCAATTCCCGGTAAACCGGACAATTCATCTATTAATTTATTAATGTGTCCACTGTATAGTTCCATTAGAAGGGAAGTCCTCCTCCAAGACCAAGTCCTCCTGTCATTTTATTCATGACCTCAGCATTGGCATCCTCCGCCATCCGCAATGCTTCATTGGTTGCCGCCATTACAAGATCCTCCAGCATTTCAATGTCCTCGGGATCTACCACTTCCTCAGACAGTTTTACTTTTGTGACCTCCTTTTTACCAGTAACGGTCACCTCCACTGCACCGCCTCCTGCCTTTGCTGTAAACTCTTTTGTCTCCAGCTCTTTTTGATTCTCTTCCATCTGACGCTGCATTCTCTGTGCCTGCTTCATGAGATTGTTCATATTGCCGGGCATACCCCCGGGAAATCCTCCGCGCTTTGCCATAATTCCTCGTCCTTTCTTCTGCTCTGTTTCTACTATTTATGAATATACATCTTCTGGCTCTTCTTCCAACTCTTCCACTTCCATATGGATCGCCTGACTTACAAGCTTAGTCAGGTCAGGGAAAAGCGCTTCCGAGTCCCCACCCTGTTCCCCGCTTTGTATGGTTATCTTTATTTCTTTTCCGGCAAAAGCGGAAACAATGCGTTCAAGCTCTTCTCTGTGTTGTGCTTCCCTGAAGTAATCCGAAGGCATTCCTTCCTGTACCACCACCAGCAGGCTTCCATCGCTGGCAAGGCTGGGATATGCCTTTTTCAAATAAGCTTTCATGGGCATGGCGGCTTCCCCCAGAATCCCGGACCATTTCCCCACTACCCGCTGTACATCCTCCGGAACTGCTTCCGGAAGTTTGGTTTGTACCGGCCGTTCCACTGCTCCGGTACTCTCTCCGGAGGTTCCTGACACGGGTGTCATTACTATCGTCGGAATCCCTTTTTCCATTTTATCTTCCAACTGCCGGATACGGTCTGTCAGTGACTGTGTGTCTGTTTCCATGTTGGGACGGCACAGCTTGATCATGGTCATCTCTACCAGGATTCTCTTTTGTACTGCATAGCGCAGTTGCCCGGAAAGCTCTGACAGGACACGAATATAGCGCATAATCACATCGTTTTCCGCCATCTGCGCCTCTTCCTTGAGCCGAATCAGATTTTCACTGGAAACATCTATCACATCTTCAATGCCATCCGCCGTTTTTACCAAAAGCAGATTTCTCAGATACCAGGTGAAGTCCAGAACAAACTGGGTCAGTTCTCTCCCCTGAACAATGA
The DNA here is from genome assembly GCA_947172705.1 of uncultured Lachnospiraceae bacterium. GTDB lineage: Bacteria > Bacillota > Clostridia > Lachnospirales > Lachnospiraceae > Suilimivivens. The sequence continues at coordinate 29,449 of CAMWCA010000037.1, read as the reverse complement.
TTTCTTCCAGCAGAGAAATCACTCCTGTTACATCTCCCTCCAGTACGATCCGCAGCAGTCTGCTGAATACCTCTGTATCCACTGCTCCCAGCACATCCAAAACCTTATCATAGGTTAATTCCTGCCCAAAATGAAAGGCAATGCACTGATCCAGCAGACTCAGGGCATCACGCATGGAGCCGTCCGCCGTTTTGGCAATATAGCGAATAGCTCTATCCTCTACCTGAACCTGTTCCTTTTCCATAAGCTCCCTCAACCGTGCTCCTATGGTATCAATTGTAATCCGCTTAAAATCATACCTCTGACACCTGGACATGATCGTAATGGGGATCTTATGAACCTCCGTGGTTGCAAGAATAAAAATCACATAGGAGGGAGGTTCCTCCAATGTCTTCAAAAGAGCGTTAAAGGCTCCTATGGAAAGCATATGAACCTCATCAATAATATAAACCTTATATTTCCCCTCCGCCGGGGAATAAGTCACTTCATCCACGATCTGGCGGATGCTGTCCACTCCATTATTGGAAGCCGCATCGATCTCTATCACATTCATGCTGGCTCCCGCTCCAATGGCTTTGCAGATAGCGCACTCTCCGCAAGGGCTTCCGTCTATGGGGTTCTCGCAATTGACCGCCCTGGCAAAAATTTTGGCAATGGTGGTCTTGCCTGTTCCCCGGGTGCCGCAAAACAGATATGCATGGGAGGTGCGCTCCGCCTTGATCTGATTTTTTAAGGTAGTGACAATATGATCCTGTCCCTTTACATCTTCAAATGTCGCAGGACGGAATTTTCTGTAAAGGGCTGTATATGACATACCTTTTCTTTCCTTCCATTATGCCCGGGCCATTACCTTCAGGCATTCTGTTAATCGCCAAAACTGATTCCCAGCAGCTTTGCTTCCTTTACAATGGAAGCGTCAGGAGAAACCATCTTAAGCTTTCCGGCGACCTCCTCCAGGGGAACCTTCACAACCTCACGGTTTTTATAGCCCACCATAAAGCCGTACTCTCCCTTCAGAATCAGTTTACCTGCTTCCGCTCCCAGACGGCTGGCAAAAACACGGTCGTAAGGGCAGGGGCTTCCGCCCCTCTGGGTATGCCCGGGCACTGTGACTCTCACTTCATTACCAGTCATATCCTGGATCTGTTGTGCCAGCTCATAAGATACCGACGGGAACTTATAATTTTTCATTTTTTCTTTATATTCCTTTTTGGACAGCTTTGCATCTTCCTTGGAAATGGCGCCTTCCGCTACCGCCAAAATGGTAAATCTGCTTCCGCCGTCATGACGCTCCTGGATTTTAGAAACGATCTTTTTGATATCATAAGGAATTTCAGGGATCAGAATGATGTCTGCTCCTCCTGCCATACCGGCATTCAGGGTGAGCCATCCAACCTTATGCCCCATTACCTCCACAATAAAAACTCTTCCATGAGACGCTGCTGTGGTGTGGATGCAGTCAATGGCATCTACCGCAATGTTTACCGCACTCTGGAAACCAAAAGTCATATCTGTTCCCCACAGATCATTGTCAATTGTTTTGGGAAGAGTGATAACATTTAAGCCTTCATTTCTAAGCAGGTTCGCCGTCTTATGGGTGCCGTTGCCCCCCAGAATCACCAGACAGTCCAAACGCAGCTTATAATAATTCTGCTTCATGGCGTCAACCTTATCCAGACCATTCTCATCAGGGTCCTTAATGGTTTTAAAAGGTGTACGGGAGCTTCCCAAAATCGTACCTCCCTTTGTGAGGATACCGGAAAAATCACGCCCCTCCAGCATCCGGAAGTTTCCGTAAATAAGACCCTTGTAGCCATCGATGAAGCCGTAAATCTCAACCGGTTCCTTGCTGTTTACAAGACACTTTACCACACCTCTCATCGCTGCATTCAATGCCTGGCAGTCTCCGCCGCTTGTTAACATACCAATTCTCTTCACTTAACCCATCCTCCTTGTCTTAGCGCAAACACATTTATAGTTTATGCATTTATTATTATACATAATTTGGGACTTCTTAACAACCTTTTTGCTATTCTTTATCCCAGTTTCTCCGCCGCCTCCTTCATCAGCTCCGGTATAGGCAGATGCTGGGGGCAAACCTTTTCACACTGCCCACAGGCAATGCATTCCGATGCCTTTCCTGAACAGCTGATCAGTCTGTTGTAAAATGTCCGGGAACGATCATCTGCCGAATACATCCTTGCTGTATTCAACGCTTTAAACACCTCGGGTATCCGAATCCCCCTGGGGCATCCGTCACAGCAGTACCGACAGCTTGTGCAGGGAACCAGGGGCATATCCAACATTCTCTCCACCACCCTGTGAAGGACATCCTTCTCCTGGGATGTAAGAGGCTGGAAATTGGTAAAAGTATCCAGATTGTCCTTCATCTGCTCTTCGCTGGACATACCGCTTAAAACGGTTGCAACCCCGGTAAGGGACCCTGCAAACCGCAGCGCCCATGAGGCAATGGATGCCTCTGGCCGCACCTCCCGCAGCATTGTCTCCAACTCCGGCGCCATACCTGCCAGCGTCCCGCCTTTCACAGGCTCCATCACAATAACAGGAATCCCCCGTCGATGCAATATCTCATAAAGCTTCCCTGATTGCACTGCAGGATTCTCCCAATCCGCATAGTTCAACTGAATCTGAACGAATTCTACCTCCGGATGCTCGTCCAGAACCTTTTCAAGAAGCTCCGGCGTTCCATGATAGGAAAATCCAAAATGTCTGATCCTCCCTTCTTTCTTTTTCTCCATTGCCCACTGAAAACAGTGATACTTTTCATAAATATCATAGTGGCTCCCATCTTCCAGGGCATGAAGCAGATAAAAATCAAAAAAGCCCGCCCCTGTCCGTTCCAACTGCTCCTCGAAGATCCGGTCACGGTCTTCCTCGCCTCTCATCTCCCAGGCAGGAAGTTTCGTGGCAAGATAAAAGCTCTCCCTGGGGTAACGCTTCACCAATGCCTCCTTTGCTGCTGTTTCCGACTTTCCTCCATGATACATATATGCCGTGTCAAAATAATGAAATCCTTCCTTTTCCATATAGGCATCTACCATATTGCACACATGTGCCATATCGATCCGTCCCTCCTTCTCCGGAAGCCTCATCAGCCCAAACCCCAGCTTTGGCATTTTTACAATATCCATCCCCATTATACTTCCCTCCTGTTTATCCATTTATTACCTCTACAACTTTGAGTATAAAACAAAACGCGGCATTCGTCTCCCCTTTTTTTGCATCACATAGTAAGGGATTGTACCCGCTTTTTGAAGCTGTCCTTGTATCTTTCATTCAGTTAAAATTTCCCGCCACCTCCGCCGTGTTCTGTGCCGGAGGAGGATGTATGGGTCTGAGAACCACCCGAGCTATTTGAACTGCTGTTTTCCTCCCTTTTTCTTCGGTCAATATGTCTGTAAAGAAATAAGTCGTTCTTTTTCGTCAGCTGCATACTGCCCTGTTTCATATAATCATCTGCTGCGGGCTGGCTGTGCACTGACTTTAGCTGCCCTCTCATGATTCCCGTCACGATCAGCGATATGATAAACGCTATTCCGAAGGCTGCCGCAAGACTCACCAGAAAAGGGAAAGAACCCTTGGGAAGATTGCCCACATCATACGGCTCTCCGGTATCCGCCTGGGTTATAAAATCATCGCACAGCTCTGCAAAGCTTGTGAATGCCGCCCCATAATCGCCGTCGCTCAAATCAGCCACAAATATTTCAGAGATATATTCCCGCCCTGCGTCGGTGATTGCCGTTATGCCGTAACCGCATGTGGATATGTACCAGTCTCTTTCTTCCATGCTGATCAGCAGAAGAATCCCGTCCCGTTCCTCTCCAAATCCGTAACCATAATAATCATAAAAATCATCCGCGTATACCATGGCGGACTCCCCGTCCATAGAATCTACCGTAACCACCACAATGTCCACCTGCTGCCGTTCACTGATCTCGTCCAGCAGATCTGATAAGCCTGATCCTTCACTGTCCGAAAGCAGCCCGGCTGTGTCCACCAGCCTGGGCAATCCCTCTGCCGCAGATACGGGTAACGCTGAAATTGCAAATATGACAAATACCATTGACAGCAATGCCCAAAGCCTGCCTGCCAATCTCTTATTCAACACCTTCATCATCCCCACCTCCTTACAGCAGCCAGAGCAGATAGGAAATGGCAAATAATACCACGCCTATGCTCCCTGTGAGTCCAAACAACCATTTCTTATATGCGGCTTTATCTAACGGCAGATTTCCCACCATCTTGCCCGTCTGGCCGTTCATGGCAAAAAGATAATTCTGTCCCTTCCATGTGGTGCTCAAAAGCCACACCGGAAAAAGGGCATATGTTACTTTACCGTTCTCCAGCCGGATATTTCCCGACTCCCTGGTAACTGTTGCATAACCTTCCACAGTCTTGTAAAAGGCGTCCTCTGCGCTTTTCCTGATCCGCTCATTGGCGCGCTCTGCGCTCTGCCCTGCATCCACATCGTATTTGTCCGCCAGGTAACCTGCCAGATAGGCGGTCTGAAAGTCCACCGCTTCCGAGAAATGAAAGGGTTCAATGGATTCCATCAGGTCGTCCGGCATCTTGGAAGAGCCGTCCACCGGAACACTTTCAAATCCAATTTGTCCGCCCCTGCTTACCGCATAAAACTTCGTCTCAGTATAATCGTACTGACTGTCGTTCCATGTACGGATCTTGGTCGCTTTATACCGCATATTAACCTGCGCATCGGTATCAAACAGCCAGTAGGGAACATACACTCCCTTCACTTCATCGATATGATTCTCATCTTTAAATACTTTAGGAAGCAGACGTTTCCCCTCGTAATGTTTCTTAAGAGCCTCCTTTGCAGCCTTTTTGTCCACTTTAAAGGGAATCACAAAATCCGGTCGCAATGCTCCCGAAAACTGTCCCATCATTACCACCGGATTTCCGCAGAAAGGACAGGAGGTTGCAGCCGTATTCTCATCGCAGGCGATCTCACCTCCGCAGGAATTGCAGACATAGGCCTTCAGTCCTCCAAGCTCATTCTCCTGCCACTCCTCTCCCGAAGCCATCCGCCAGCTCATATCATCCGCCCGGTCGCTTTTCAGTTCGCTGTCGTAGCTTGCCAGCGTTTCCATCTCAAATTCCGTGTTACAAAAAGGACATTTCATTTTCTGTGTTGTGCTGTCAAACGCAATGGCACCGCCGCAGCACGGACATTTGTATTCTTGTATTACCGCCATCATACCCCTCCTTATATACTTTAAAATTTATATGATTCCCCTTTTGCATTTCAGTACTTTTCCATCAGCTGCTTCTAAATCCAATCGCGCTTATAGAGCGATGCGTAGAATAAACGCACCGTCCGTCATAGAAAAAGTATATACCCCATCGTATTTTTCTACAATAGCACAAATACTTCGCACGCCGATTCCATGACCGGGTCTGTTTGTAACAGGAATTCCATTGTCAAAGGCAACATCGTCCTCACAGGAATTCATGATCTGTAAAAAAAGCTTTTCGTTTTTTTCGTATACCATGACTTCGATCACCCCTGCCCGTCCCTTTTCCCCTGCTCCCCGCAGCGCATTTTCCAGCGCGTTGGACAGCAGTACACACAGGTCGGTTTCCGACACGGAGATACCCTGGGAGATCTCCGCCCTCACCTGCATTTTAATGCCGCTCTCTTCCGCCCGCCTTGCAAACGCAGAAAAAATCAGGTTTGCAACCTCGTTTTCGCAAAATACCTTTACTTTATTCCCTTCGATTTCAGAGCAAATTTCCCGAATATATCCCTGTGCCTTCCTGAGCTGTCCATTTTCAATGCAAGAGGAAAGAAATTGCATATGATGACGCATATCATGGCGGTAAGCAACGGTTTTTTCCAAAGCTTCCCGCAGGGCGGCAATTTCACGAACCGCCTGCCGGATCTGCAGATTCAGCACTGCCTGGGTCTGTTCCAACTGACCGCGGATCTGCTGCGCCCTGGAAATGTAAACCACAAAAAGCAGATATGCCAGGCTGCACACAAAGGGCATAAATTCTATGGCAACCAGAACGCCCTCCAAAAGCAGATTCGTGTAAATGCGCGTCAGATAATCGAAGCCGTAATATAACGCCGGTACCAGACCAAACTGACACTGCAATGAAACTTGATAATGGGAAACGGAACGCACAGTGGGCGCAACAAACCGTATTAAAATCAGCAAAATCGGGAACGTCATAACCAACTCGACAATATCCTGCATATTGGAACCGCCTGAAAATACAAACACGATCAGCAGGGCGATCCATCGCCGGAGCTGACAGCAAAGATAAGCGGTTAAAACTGAAATTGTCGGCCAAAGGAACTTCCGATTCAGGGCGCAAAGCAAAATCGTCAAAGGAATATGCGTAATCAGCGGATAAAGCTTCTCAACGATATCCGGATCGATCCCCAAATAAACGATACCTTGAAACAACAGAATTGCGACAACACCGCCTGCCATGGCAAAAACCTTTTTCTTTGTCCACCAAATATCGCAGAACGCGGCGGATAGAGCCATGCCAAAAATTCCCACCGAAACCAGATTAACCAACTGAATATTGATCAGGAATGAGCGATGGGGACGCACAAAGTTTTCATATTGGGACAGCTGTTCATATAGTTTATCCATGCTTCCGCTGCCTTCCAGCGTCTTACCGTTTTCCATATGAAACAGCAGGGTGCGTCCCAGCACCTCACAATATTCCAGTCTGTCCAGATCCACCCTCGTAATCCCGCTTTTACAGCGCAGGATCAGGCTGCGCTGCCGTTCCTTTTGATGCTCCGATATGGCAGAATCCATCAAATCAAAAAAACGATCTTCCCGAATCGGCTTTATCTGGTAAAAATACGCCCCCACTGTATAAGATTGTACGGCAAACTCAGGCGAAGATGTTAGAAAAATGATTTTCACAGTACTGTCATATTGTCGAATTTCTTTTGCAATATCAATCCCATTTTCATTAGGCCAAATAATATCCAGAAATAATATATCATAACGAACGCCCTTCTCGATTTCAGCCAGCAATTCCAGAGAGCTGCAAAAAGCAGCATACCAAATCTCCTGATTATGTCCTGCACGATACCGATCGATCAGCCCTTTGAGTTCGTCCAATACAGACATATCATCATCTCCAAATGCGATCTTTATCATAAAACGATTTTGTCCTTTCTTCTCCTATGCAGAGAGCATTAATATAACATGCATTTGCCCCCCAAAACCACCAAAAGTGTGAAATGTGTTTGAAACGGCGCGAACGGTAAATCAGCCGACAAAATATATGAGAATATGTCAGCAAGAATTATTTTGTGGAAATTCCATGGCAAATTTCGTGCCTTTCCCTTCAACGGAATGCACGTCGATCGTTCCTCCCAGTTCGGTTACAATGCCGTGAACAATATATAAACCCAGCCCTGTTCCGGTCTCCTTATTTTTTGCGCCCACATAAAAGCGGCGAAAGACAAGAGGCAGCTCCTCTTCGGGAATGCCGCATCCGGTGTCCTCTACAGTCACGTGAATTTTATGACCTTCTACCCATGCGAACACTGTGATGCTCCCATCAGGGGGCGTCGCCTTAAGAGCGTTGTAGATCAGATTTTCAAAAAGAATATTCAGCTTTTCCGGCTGTGCCATCAAAAATGCATCCTGCTCCGGGGGCTCCACCATAAGATACACTGACTGGACTTCCGCCTCCCCGCAATGGGTCGCATATATTTCAGAAAGCATCTCTCTCACAGACACCGGAACCTTTTCCCCATGAATCCTATCCAGCCCATTGATGGTGGAAAGTCCCTGCAGGCGCCTCGCCATTTCCCACTGCTTCGCCTCCGCCTGGTCCAGATAATTTTGCAGCTCCCTGTCCACACCCACACCGCTTCTGCGGATCGCTTCTATAAAAGACTGGGTGGCAAATACCGGCGCTTTTAAATCATGCGCCATATCGGAAAAAAATGCCTTGCGCTCATTCAGAAGCTGCGTAACCTCCTCCGTGCGCTTCTTCACCTGCTCCTCCAGGTGATTGGTCAGCATATCGTTTTCTTTCAAAATACGGCGGCTGCGGGATACCATCATAGCGGCAAACAACAATACCAGCAAAAGCCCGCACCACTCAAACTGCCAGAAAAAACGAATGGGTTCAAAACGGTTGGAGAAAAAAAGATTGAAAAGCAGACCTGTTCCAAACACCGTGCAGCCCACCAGCGTATAACGGCTTTCCCAATTCTGCGCCGTTACGCTGCGCCCGGAGAAAAATGCAGCTGCGCAAAAAGTAACGATATAGTAAAGATCCGTCAGCCTGCCATGGGCAAAAACCGCCCAGGGCAAGATCGGAACCAGCAGGCTCAATGCCAGCAAAACCATGGGAAATACCAGCAGCGCCGCCCGCAGCCACCGCCACACCTTACTGTCAACGGCATCCGACGCCAGCACCGTAAGCTGTACCACGCAAAAGCACATGCCGTACAACGCCAGGCTTTGTATGAAAAACCAATGCTGGACAAAGGAAAGCGAAACCCAGTAAGACAGCAAAAATACAAAATACCGCACTATATACAGTGCATAGCTGCAGCACAACACCCCAAACCATCGGGCAAGACTTCCTCCTGTCCGCCACAGGAAAAGTGTAAACCCTGCCAACGCCAGAGGAATCAGGAAGGCAAAAGCATAAACAAAGCTTCTGACGCTTTCCACCCGAAAAAGTGTTTCCGATGCACCCAGCGCAGGAGGGAAATACATTCCGCTGTAATATCCCAGCTCAGATCCGGTCTCCACGGTAAGAATATGATCGCCCGCCGTCAGTAAAAACGCCGCCCGTCCGTTGCCCACTCCCTGGGCAAGCTGTGTTCCATCCAGCAAAATCGTATACTTGGAATATAATTGAGGAAAGTCTGCCGATACAATACGATCCGCCCCATCATACCGCAGCGTCAGCTGATAGCTGGCATCCCCGTGGGGCGAAACCGTCAGATCCCCCCTCTGTAGATTGGAAAATTCTCCGATATAAGTCGGCTGATCCGTGACACGCCCATCCGTCAGCAGCCACCCGTCAATAAGAAGTACCGGAGTTCCGCGGTCCAGATCAGCCTCACTCAGACTGATCACACCGGATTTCCCATAGGGCGGCGGCGTCTGGTATTTATTATCCCCATAGTAAAGCAGTATAAAAAAGAGCGCCATCACAGCCAATACAGGCAGCGGCTGCCACCAACCCCTGTACTGTTTCATATGCATCCTCCTTTCGTACTTGCAGGCTTATTGTTTTGCCGGCACAAACCGGTACCCCTGTCCCCATACCGCCTCGATAAAATGATGCTCTCCCCATGCTTTCTCCAGCTTCCGCCGAACCCGCGACATATGCATCTGCACCAACTGACCGCCGTCCCAGGGCTGACTGCCCCATATCATCCCATAAATTTCCTCGGGGGTAAAAATATGCCCCGGACGCTCCGAAAAACGACACAGAATGTCAAACTCAATGGATGTCAGAGACAGCTCCTTTTCTCCTATCATCACCCTGCGCTTTGCCAGGTCCAAAAGCAGCGGTCCATAACGCAGCTGGGTGCGCTCTGACATTGCCAGCCGGATGCGCGTCTCTACCTTCGCCCAGAACAACTCTCCAGGCGTATCCTTGGTAATATAATCTATTCCGCCTGCTACAAATCCCTCTACCTGCCTGTCCGCTTCCGTAAGGCAGCTCAGGAAAATAATGGGTACGTCCATCAGCTTATGAAGCCTTTCACAGATGGAAAACCCATCCTCGCCGGGAATCATCACATCCAACAGCACACAATCACAGGGATTCTCCGCTGCAAGCTGCAGTGCGCTCTCCCCATCGTCCGCCATCTGCACAATACAGCCATGGCTCCTTAGAATATTCCCCCAGAGAGTACGGTCGTCCGGATCATCATCTACCAACAAAATCCTCCAGGGTCCTTCATAATATTTCGGCTTATGGGCAGTGGGTACCATACCTCCTGCCCCTGCCCGATTTAAAAAGTACATATAGGCATCATGAACCTGACCGCGCCGCTGGCGGGACACCGGAACATTGTGCCCGTTCTTCATTCTTACATAGTTATTGTCCATCGCCTGAATATAGTTTAAATTAATGAGATAGGAACGATGCGTCTTCAAAAACTCCGGTCTCGATAAAAGCTCCCCCTCGAAATCCGCCAGGGTAGCAGTCGCCTCATGAACAGTCCCATCCGACAAATAAAAGAATACCGTTTTATTTATAACTTCTACATGCACAAGTTTATCAAAAGCGATCCAGACGATGCTGTCCCTGCTCTTAAGAATAAATCCCTGCTCTGTCTGGACGGACAGTTCTCCTTTTACTTTGTCCAATAACGCGAAAAAGGAATCTGCCTCCACAGGTTTGAGCAGATAATAATATGCCCCTACCCTATAACTCTCCACAGCAAACTCAGGCGATGCAGACACAAAAATAAACCGGACATTCTTGTCCAGTTCCCGAAGCTCCTGTGCAATCTTTATTCCGCTGATGCCCGGCATCAGGATATCCAATAGCACAAGATCATACTCCCCGCCCTTAAGTTCACACAAAAAGTCCGTGCCGTTGGTAAAATACTGGCATTCTATGGTTTCATTCCGGCTTATCTGATATTCTGTAATCAGTTTCCTGATGCGGGAAATCTCTCTCTCATCATCATCGCAAACTGCTATCCGCATAATCCCATCCTCCACAACCAATTTTTCTGAGCAGAAAAAATTTTGCAGCTTAGTGAATTTATGGTATCATAGTCTGCAATTACAATCAAACTGAACATAGAACAATAAAGCCGGTCCTTTTCGACCGACTTTACTGCTTTCTTATGTAACATTTGTCTTTTCTCTGAAATACCTGCTATTCTGCCAGCAAATTTACAGCTGCGCCCATATAGTCAATGGTGTCGTCTGCGGAGAGATACTGTCCCTCATAAGCGTTTCCTGCTGTGTCAAAAATATAGACCTCCTCCTCTGACTCGCCAAAACCGATCTCAAATTCGCCACCTGTGTATGCATCCGTAACGGTCAGCACCGTCCACGTAATTCCGTCTTCGTCAGTCTCGCTCTCAGCCGTATATGCGCCACAGATCACGTCGCTCACGCTCTCGTCATCAGCAGGGAATATGAACAGGGAAGCCATGGGCGTTCCTGAAGGCTCAGTAAACATTGAAAATACAAGCTCCGTTCCGTCCTCACTGACAGCGTAAACCCCTGCGTCGATCATTTCATTGCTAACATCAAGGAGTGTAAAATCCTCTGCCCCATCATCAACAGGTTCTGCTTCATTTTCTGCTTCTGCTTCCGGCTCTGCCTCCGCCTCGGGTTCCTCTTCTGCCTCAGGCGCTGCTTCCGTCCTTGTCTCCTCTGCCGGTGCGGGAGCTGCTGCCGTCTCCGACTTACCGCCGCAAGCTGTTGTCAAAGCAGCCACCATCACTGCCGTCAATACAATTGATACCACTTTCTTTTTCATGTTTTTCCTCCATTCACTGCATATTTACAACGATCTTGCTCCTGTTGTCCATCAAGAACCCTATTTGTCAAGATCGCCACAGAGGATAGTGTACATGAATCATTGATAAAAATGATGCGATTGTCACGAATCGTCCGGAAGCCGCTCTGAAATTACCATCTTTATTTCCATTACATCACATAGCTATACCACCTGACTGTTCATGCTGATAAACTTCCTGCCCACTGACAGCATTTTCTCCATCTCAGTCTGTGCGTCTAATTTCTTTGCCTCTCTCCGCTTGGTATCGCTTTTCTCGCCTTCCGTCTTTTGCCCGGGATTTTGCTTTTCCGTTCTTTTACATTCCTTATCGAAAGTCTCCTGGCTCTGGGCGTCGATCATTACCTGCATTTGGTAAATGCCTTTTTTGATCTTCTTTTCTTCTTCCATTCTCTTTTTTACTTTACCCATCTGCTGCTCTCTGAATTCCTGCATATTTCCAATTACCATAGTAACCTCCATTCCGGAGCGTTTGCGCGACGGGACAACACAAATCTCAAATTTGCATCTGCCATCAGGGCTTATTTGTGACGCTCCGCACAAATACCCAATTCCGATTACAATCTAATCCCTATCTTATCATTTTTATCGGAACACCCTCCATAATAATTTAGAAAAGATACACCAATTCTTCACTATCCGTAACGAAATGATTGACTTAAATTTTTGAAACCAGTATAATAGGTAAGTCATCAATATTTTCTAAATGAAAGTATTCTAATGGAGTCGTATCGAAGCGGTCATAACGGGGCGCACTCGAAATGCGTTAGCCCTCCGGGGCACGAGGGTTCGAATCCCTCCGACTCCGCTTACAAGCCAGAGCCTTTGCTTTGGCTTTCTTTTTCATGAAAGGAAACCTTTATGCTTTACCACTACACCGACTTTGCCGCCTTCGACGGCATCATCCGCTGCGCAGAGCTGCGGCTCAACAATATTTTGAATATGAATGACGCCTCCGAGATGCGGCTTTTTATGAACGGCATCTGCACGGCAGTGATCGAGCGTCTTGCCGAGGACAGTGAGCACGACAAGATCCGCAGTGCGGAAAGCTTTTTCCACAGGGAGCTTGCCTCGGAATTCCATTACTCCTCCTATGCCGCCTGCTTTTCCCGGTATAGAGACGATGCGGCGCAGTGGGAACGGTATGGACATTTCGGGCAGGGCGTATGCATTGCTTTCCACGAACGGCTGATGCAGAAAATGGTTTCGGGCATTGCATCTCTCCGGGAAGTATATTATCAGGCGGATATGCGGGAGCACCGTCTGGTAACAGACTTTTATGAAACCATCAAAAATGCCAAGAAATTTTCCAATCATATGCCCCAGTTACAGGCGCTTATGAATGAGGCATGGGTTCAGTCGGCGGCGTTTAAACACCCTTCATTTGCAAGCGAACGGGAATTCCGGCTGGTGGTTTCCCCCTTTGTCTCAAACGAATTTACGGTGGAACCCAAGTATCACGTGTCCATGGATCGGATCAAAAAGTATTACCCCCTTGACCTGAACCGAATGTGCGGCAAGTTGAATATGCACCTTTCCGATCTGGTAGGGGAGATCATCATCGGTCCCACCTCCTCCCAGTCCCTGCCCATCCTGCAGGATTACCTTTCAGACTGCGGTCTGAACGTTTTAAAGGATAAGATCAGCATGTCCGAATGCCCCTTAAGAAAACCAACCTCCTGACTGCCAGAACATCTGGCAACCAGGAGGTTGGTATTTTTACCCATATTAAAATTATGTTTAGTTTGCCGTCTTTACGGATGTAATGTGAGGATTTACGCCCTCATACCAATAAAGAAAACCTTCCATGTCGATCTTATCGCCGATGTTCAAAGCCTTCACTGCATTGTAAACTTCTGTTGAGCTGTCACACAGATAAGATTCAACGGTGAATGTGTAGGTAGCTCCGTCGAGGGAAACATTAAAGTACAGATCGTCACCATCCTGACCGGAACCGTCCCAGTTATATAAAAATGCCACATCGTTGCCGCTTTCATCCTGACCTGCTGCCTCAACCGTCATTCCCTTAAAGGAAACGAATTTATTCTGGTGGTTGATCAGCTCATCTGATCCAAGAAGCTTGGTAACATCCTCAGCCTCGGCAACATAATTTCCATCCTCGATCTCAAAGGTTGCATCAATAATTTCCACTTCTCCGGACCATTCAGATTTATATCCGGTAACCTTGATCTTGGTTCCCACGTTCAACTTGGCGTAGTCCTCTTCGGAACATGCCATGTTATATACGAAGTAAGCGCCGTCCTTATCCTGTGTATAAACGGTAGCCTTATCTTCCCACCAGGACTGCTTTGCCTGTACGTAAGTCTCAACCACCACCTGGCTCTCTAAATCTGCGGCAACATATTCCTCATAGGTCATAACACCCTCGGACTTCTTGTCCTCATCTCCGCCCTTGGAACCGCATCCGGCACATGCAAACGCAAGTGTCAGCGTCAACAGTAACATTGTCAATTTTCTCATTTTTCTCTCCTCTTTCATCCCTCTTAATATGTAAGCTGTGATGTTGTATCAACATTGAACTCATTATACACGAATTTGACAAGAAATCAATAGTTTTTCCTCTTTCTCATCCTCTGAACCGCCAAGTATCCAAGAATCAACGCCCATGCCGCCGCCAGACCGGACAACAGCGCCACCGCCGTTCCCGGCAATTTCCCCAGTTCTGTTTTTTCAGAGGCTCCGGCTCCCATCTGCCCTCCCATATGATCCAAACGGTACAGGGAACTTACATCCTCATACAGCTTTTCCACGTAAGCATCGTCAATTTTCTGCCCCCTTCTCACAGATTTTACCGTATTTTCAATGAGCTGTCCTGCTCCATCCCGCAGGGACGCCGATCCAGCAAACACCGGCGTAACAAAAGTATTGGATACATTGTCCATCAAAAGCCTTGTTGCCTGAATTTTGACGGCATAATGTTCCCTGTTATCCTCCCCGCACCGGGAAAGATAGTCCTGATACGTCTCTGATCGCTGCGCTTTTTCCGTTACCGGCACATATCCTTCCGTCTCTGCATAGGCGATCTGTACCTCATTGGTAAGAAGATACTGGGTAAACAGCCAGGAGGCAAGCACTTCCTGAGAATCACTCTTATTAAAAATACAGATCGAGGGTCCCTGAGAGATCATCCTGGGGTTCTCCGTGTCAAACTGTGGTATGGGCATAACTGCCGTTTCAAATTCCACAAGCTTGTCTTTGCTGATGTCGGACAAGGGCGCTTCCGTCCCCATCCAGGTTGCGCCTGCTGTGGAATCTATGGCAAAAATGCACTGTCCCGCATTGAGAAAGTTTGCCGGATAGCTTGAAATCTTGAAGGTGGAAAAGGCGCCGCTCTCCCCATGTTTTCCGATCTCCAGAAGCAGTTCTTTGGTGGTATCGTGAAACAGCAGCGGTTTGCCGGTATCGTCAGAATAGGGCGCGTCTTTCTGTTTCAGCATCTGGATCATCATATTATCGGTGGACTTATAGATGAAGGGAATCAGAACCTTTTGTCCGTTTACCAGAAAGTTTCCCTCCTCGTCCTTTGCCATAGCCGCCTCGGAAACCTCCCAGACAAAATCCCAGGTAAGGGCATCGGGAAGCTGATAGCCCAGTTTTTCCACGTAAGTTTTATTGATATAACATGCCTCCGTGGATCGCATGTAGGGAACCGCATAGTAATGTCCCGCAAAGGAGCACTCCTCCAGAAACTGAGGAACGATCTCTTCTTTACCGGGCGCGTCAAACCGCACCTGGCTTCCCCCTAATCCGTAACGCTCATCCTCAAAAAGCGCCTCCAGGGGCACCACCTGATTAACCCCTGTGAGATAGGTGGCAATGTGATCGGGATATGTAATACACACATTGGGTGTGGTGTTGGTTGCAATGTTGGTAATGACGTCATTGTAAATCTTTCCGTAATCGGTATATAACCGCAGGTTTACCTGAATATTGGGGTACAGCTTTTCAAAATCGCCGATTGCCTTCTCATAGATCGCCGTCTGGGTTTTATTGGTATCATTCTTCGCCCAAAAGGTGATCTCATACTCCCGGGAAAGATCAAACTCCTCCGGGACTGCAAAGGCTTCCAACCCCTTTGCCCCATGACAGCCTGTAATCCCCAGAAGGCTTCCCATAACAGCCGCCGCCACAAGCATTTTTTGCGCCATCCTTTTTCCTCTGGAATATGTCCTTCCTGTGATCATCCCTTGGTTCCTCCTCTCGCTACGCCCTCCATCACCTTTTTGCGAAATACCAAAAACAAAAGAATCAGGGGAACCGAGATCACTACCACCGCCGCCATCATTGCCGGAATATTCTCCCGCCCAAAGCCGTTTTCACGGATCTCCTGAATACCGTTTGACACAAGATAATAAGCCGGATCGTCGGTAATCAGCCTGGGCCACACATAGGAATTCCAGCACTCGATCACCTTTAAGATGGTAATGGTGATCAGGGTAGGTCTGGAAATGGGAATCATGACCTTCAGCAGATATTTCAGATCCGAGGTTCCATCCACCTTTGCCGCCCGGTATAAGCCGTCGGGTATCTGTTCAAAATTTTCTTTCAGCAGATAAATATAAAACACCGACATCACGGAAGGCAGAATCAAGCCCTGAAAGGTATTGCGCATATCCAGGTTTGTGACCGTTACAAAATTGGTAATGATCACCAGTTCATTGGGGATCATCATCAGGGAAAGAAAAATCAAAAATACCATATTCTTTCCCTTAAATTCCAGCCTGGCAAAAGCAAACGCCGCAAGCACCACCACAAACAGCATCACCAGGGTGGTAATCACTGTAAAGATAAGGGTATTTACCAAATACTTTCCTAATGGTACGGCAGTAAAAGCGTCCACATAGTTTTCCATGGTGGGCGAAAGGGTAAAAAACCTGGGAATGTATTCCGAATTGTACGCTCCATAGCTTTTTACCGATGTAAGCAGCATCCAGTAAAAGGGAAATAACACCATAACCGCCCAAAACGCTAAGAATAAATAAGTTATCGTACCAATTATTTTTTTCCGTACCTTTGTACGCTTCTCGATCTGATCATAATCCGTTTTTCTTTCCATAGCGCCGCCCTCCTAATCTTGAACGCTTTTTCTGCTGATCAGCAAATTTATGCAAGTGATCGTAAGCACAATGGCAAACAGCAGAATCGCCGCCGCTGAGGCATAGGAGGGATAACCGCCGCTGTCCCCGTAAAGCATATCGTACACATAACCCACTATGGTGTTCATCTGCGCCGCATTCAAATCCGTCCCAAACAGCGCAACCACATCGCTGTACGCCTTAAAGGCTCCGATAAATCCCGTAATAACCAAATAAAAAATCATAGGAGAGATCATAGGCAGGGTAATCCGCATAAAGATCCGAAAGCCCGATGTGCCGTCCACCCGTGCCGCACGATAGTACTCCTGATTTACCGAAGCAAGGGCGCTGGTCAATATGAGGATTTTAAAGGGCATGACCACCCAAATGGTATAGAAGCACAGCACAAACATCTTCGCCCAGTAAGGACCGTCGATGAAATCCACCGGGCCTGCCCCAAACCAGTGCAGGATCAGGTTGATAAAACCGTCGGAATACGCCGTCTTTTTAAACAAAATCATAAATACCAGCCCTACCGCCAGGGTGTTGGTTACATAGGGCAGAAAATAGACCGTCTGAAACAGATTCCGAAGAGACTTTATGGAATTTAAGCCTACGGAAATCAAAAGCGCGATCCCTGTGGACAAAGGCACCGTTATGATCACCAGCAGAAAAGTGTTTTTCACCGCCTGCAAAAAATATGGATCATGAAGTACATAGGAATAGTTGTAGGAACCAATGCCAAAGTAAGTTTGAGAAGCGGAATTATACCCCTCCTCAAAGGAATAAATAAAAACGTCGATGAGGGGATAGACCATAAACGCCCCCAGAAATAAGATTGCCGGCAAAAGATACAGCCAGCCCTTTAAACCGCTGTCCCGAAACTTTTTTCTGATCATAAGCCGCTCTCCTCAAATTGGATTCTTTCTTCTGTTTCCCTGTCAAAAAGAAAAACCTTATGAGGAATCAGGGAAAATCTTACCTCATTTCCCTCCTCCAAAGCCTCCTGCTCCAAATTCAGTTTATTCTCCGTTCCAATGATCGCGCGCACCGTAGGATTGAGAGAAGCAGGATTTTCTGACACAATGCTGATGTCCCGTCCCATCACCTCTATTCCCTTCAGCTTACAGCAAAGAGCTCCTTCTTCGGAAGGGAGAAAGCCTTCCGGTCTTACCCCCACATAAACCTCCCGGTCGGATATGTCCCCCACATCCATAACGGCATTCTCTCCTATGTAGATCCTGCCTGCCTTCACCTGACCGTGAAAAAGATTAATAGGCGGTGTGCCCAGGAATTTTGCCACAAAAAGATTTGCCGGGCTGTCATAGACCTCCTGGGGCTTTCCGATCTGCAATGCCACCCCTTCCTTCATCACCACGATCAGATCGGAAATGCTCATCGCCTCTTCCTGATCGTGAGTCACAAAAATGGTGGTAATTCCGGTTTCCCTCTGGATTCTCCTGATCTCCTCCCGGGTCTGCAGCCGCAGCCGGGCATCCAGGTTAGAAAGAGGCTCGTCCAGTAAAAGTACCTTGGGCATTTTCACCAACGCACGGGCAATCGCCACACGCTGCTGCTGACCCCCGGAAAGCTGGCTGGGCTTGCGGTCCATAAGCTCATCGATCTGAACCATTTTCGCCGCCTCCCTTGCTTTTTCCAGCATAACCTCTTTAGACAGCTTGTCTTTCCCCTTTAAATTTTGCAGGGGAAATAAAATATTCTGTTCCACGGTAAGATGAGGATAAAGAGCATAATTCTGGAACACTAGACCGATCCCCCTGTTTTCCGGAGGCAGCTCCGTAACATCGTCTCCCCCGAAAAAGATCCTGCCGCTGGTGGGCTTTTCCAAACCGCTGATCAGATTCAGCGTGGTGCTCTTCCCGCACCCGGAAGGTCCCAATAATCCGATCAGCTTTCCATCGGGAATTTTAAAGGTGAAATCGTTGACAGCAATCACCTCGCCCCGGTTTTTTCTGTCGCGGCTGGGAAACTTTTTCGTCAGATTCTGCAATACCACTTCCATATCAATATCCATACCCTTCCTTAAATGTGAATTTCCGGAAATAATTTCATTTCACATTATACTGAAAAAAGAAACGGATGTCCAGACGATCCGCCTCTTGCAAATCTCTGTCCATCCGGACTATAATAAAGCAATAAATTACAGTGAGGTATCCATATGCTTTCCAGAAAAAAAATAACATCAAAAATAAACTATCTTGAAGACTGGCCCACTTACTACTATGACATCCCCACACCTTCTCTTAGAAAAGAGTTTCTTGAAAAAGCAATTGCTTCCAACCTGGAACCTGAACACGATTCCTGCCGCATGGAAATATTGAAAAAACGTTTTGGGACAAAAGTGAAAAAGGATTCCGGCGACAGGTTTATGCTCGCATGGCTAATGATCAAATCCGCCGCTGTAGCAAAAGATACCATCCTTATAAAAAAACAACACCGGGAGTTGGAAGGCTACCTGGACGATCTGTGTCTGCGCAGTTTCCCCTCTGCATCCCCTGCCATGCGCCAGGTGCTGGAAGAAGAATGGTTGGATCTTGCCAGGCGTTATATTATCTCCTGCTCCAAAAGTAAGAACTATTCTTCTACTTTCTTCGGCATCATACCTTTAAATGATAATATTGTAGCCCAGAAGCTTGCCGATGAGATCGATCTTGTAACCCGCATCTATCCTGATAAATTCGGGTTTGAAAAGGATTTTCTGCCGCTTCGAAGGATGTTTATGGACGCATACTTCCAGCTCGTAGCTGACGCGGATTCCTATTGGCACGAATAGGCATCTTCCCTGCTATTTCAAAAACTCCTCCACATCCGTCTGCATCACCTTTTGATAAGGCAGGCGGATATATTTTCCTTCCTCCATGTCCAACGAGGAGATATCTTCCCCCACAGAAAGGGCATAGGCAAGATTCAACATGCCCATTGCCTGCCCTTCCCCGTCATTATAAACCGTACCGGCAAGCTCTCCGCTTTTCACAGCTTCCAATCCCACAACTGTGCCATCGATCCCCACAATCACCGGCCAGTCTTCCCGGTCGATTTCCGCCGCCTTCAAGGCGTCGATAGCTCCCAGCGCCATATCGTCATTATTGGATAAGATCAATTCGATCTGATCTCCATATTCGTTTAAAATCTGCGCCGTTTTGGTCTGTGCCTGCGCCCGGTTCCAGTTTGCAATGGCATAGGTCAATTTCTCCACCTCAATGCCCTTATCCACAATGGTGCTCACCGCATATTCGGTACGCACAATGGCATCCTGATGCCCCGCTTCTCCTTCCAGCATAATATACTGAAAAATACCGTCGCCGTTTTTATCCGCTTCCGGATTTTTGCGGAAAGCATCCGCTGCGATCTCGCCCTCCATAATACCGGATTCAAACGCCTTTGCGCCCACATAATAAAGCTGATTCCAGCGCTCCAGATCCTCCGCCACCAGTTCTCGGTTAAAAAAGATGACCGGCACATTTTCGTTTTCCGCCATGTCGATGATGGTAGTGGGTTCCGTTCGATCTACCAGATTCACGCAGATCACATTGCATCCATCTCCCAGCATTTCCTCCACCTGGCTATTCTGCGTGGGTTGAGATGCCGAGGCATTATAGACCTCTATGTTAATGGCAATTCCTGTTTCCTCTGACTTCTCCCTTGCATAAAGCTTAAAATTTTCCATTAACTGGGATACAAAGGTATCATACTGGTCATATACCGTAACACCGATCTTAATGCTCTTAACCTCTTCCTCTTCCGCCTCCTGCCTGCAGCCTGCCAGCAGCATTGACATGCATAAAAGTAAGATTGCTTTTGCTCTGCTTCTTTTTCTCATAACGTTAACCACTCTCCTACTGAACGATGGGGAAAAGTACCTTTTGGTTTTCCTCCTCATACAGATTTTCCTGATCTATTACCAGATAATCAATCTCCCGGCTCTCAACTTCCGAAAGACGGTACTGTATCTGTCTTGCAATTTGTTCCATACTCAAATATCCCATATTAAATTCATTGGGTACCACCAAAGATTTTATCCAGCCTTTGTCCAGATAGTACACTGCCTTTTCTGAATATCCCACTCCGTAAAGCAGACAACTTCCTTTTTCCTCCTCCCCCTTTGTCAGGAGAAAATCCACCGCCAGCTCTGTCTCTTCATTTCCAAGGGCAATCAGAATGTCTACCGGATCTGTCTGAACCTTTTCCTCCAACATCTCTCCCGTCTCCTGGGCATTTCCCCAAAGCGTCCATAATGGTTCTGCGCCTTCTTTTTCCAACGCGCTTTTTACTCCCTCAAGACGCTGTCCCATAGCAATCTGTGCCTGATCGCCTGCTAAAATACCGACCTTTTTTTCTTTTATGGCAGCGTCCGATTCCGTGGCTGCTGTTTCTCCTAATGTAATGCCGATGCCCTTATTGTCGGGTCCTGTAACGGCATAGATTCCCTGGGGTTCCACATCTGTTTCCAGCAGCATTACCGCAACCTGTGGGGAATCCTGCCCCAGCTTATCCAATCCTAAATTGTCAGAAATCATCTGTAAGATCAATCCATCCGTTCCGCTTTGAATTTCCCGCTCAATCAGCTCCATTTCCTCCCTCTCACTGCCAAATTTCCCGGAAAACACATAATTCATGGTGATGTTGTAATCCCGTGCTGCCTGCTCCAATCCCTCCCGCATGGCAATCCAACGTTCATTATTGCTGTCATCCACAATCACAGAAACCGTATAGCTTTTCTCTTCTTTTCCTGCATCCAGCATCTCATAGGCGGTTCCCACAATCACAACCACTAAGGCAAGCATCAGCAGCCCAAAATATAATTTATTCCTGTTCATCCGCCTGATCTCCTTTCGCCTGCTTTTCTCTGCCGCCTTCCAGTCGTTCCACTTTTTCAGGCAGGTAAGGAATGTCTGGCAGATGGATTCGTACAATGGTTCCCTCATCCGGGCTGCTCTCGATCTCCAGCCCATAAGGTTCTCCAAAGCGGAGCCTGATCCTGTTATGCACATTGATCAATCCTACTCCCGATCCGTGGCTGCGCACCCTGTTGTTCTCTGTGAGAAGCTGATCCACCGTCTCCTTCGTCATGCCCAATCCATTATCACAGACCTCAATATAAATGTCCTCCGCCTTCCGGTAGCCCCGCACAAGGATCTCCCCGTCTCCATCCATATACTCCACGCCATAATAGATCGCATTCTCCAGAAGGGGCTGTATCACAAGCTTCACCGTACAGCAGGAAAGAATTTCTTCCTCCACCTTAAAGTCAACGGTAAAAATGTTTTTATACCGAATCTTTTGGATGTTCATATAATTTCTGGCATGCTTAATCTCATCTCCCACGCTGATGATCGTTTTCCCCCTGCTTAAGCTGATCCTGAACAGACTCGCCAGCTGGGTGATCATAAAGACAGCATCCTCATACCGTTCTCCTTCGATCATCCACACAATGGAATCCAGCGTGTTGTACAGGAAATGAGGATTGATCTGAGATTGCAGCGCGTCCAGCTCACTTTTTCGCTTTTCCTCCTGTTCTATCACAATATCCTGCATCAGCTGTTTCAACTGCTCCACCGTAGAGCGCAAAGTTTTTCCCAGATGCTCTACCTCCATAGTGCCGCCCACATAAATATTGGGATTCATATTTCCTGCTTCCCACTCCTTCACAGAATCATTCAGCTTCTGCAGCGGTTTGACAATATTCGCAGAAACCAGCTGATTCAGAATAATGGTGGCAAGGATTAAAAGCGCAGCCAGCATGATAACAAACATCCTGGTGCCATATAACCCCATATTAATAGAGCTCGCGGGAATCACGCTGACAATTTTCCAGCCCGTATAACTCACTGTCTTAACCGTAATTAACCGCTTCTCCCCCTGAAAAATCTCTTCATGGCTTCCGTCCAGATAGTTTACCGCCTCCAGATTGTTCTCCTCAAAAAGGCTGGTATAAATTAATTTCTGTTTGGGATGATAAATGATTTCTCCGTTGCTGTCCATCAAATACACATATTCCGATGAGTTATCTGTATTTGCCTTGGTAAAGATCTGCTCAATACTGCTGTAATTCATATCTACCAGCAACATGCCCAACGTGGAATTTCCATTGCTGGTCAGTTCTACCGCTCTGCTTAGGGAAACCACCCAATAGTAGCGATAACTGGTATTATCAAAAAGATTCTGTACATGAGGCGTTGAAAAATGAATATTTTCCATCTGATCCATGGCATTTATAAACCATTCCTGATGAATAATATCTGAATTTTCCTTCTCCGTTGCCACGGGAGCCGCCGCCACCAGCCTGCCATCATTGGTATAGCAGGCAATGCTGATCAGATTGTCCTTGTTCGCCTCATATAGCAGATTCATCTCCGCATCCATGTTTTCCTGTGCAAGATCCGTGTTTTTAATCACGCTGTAATACATGGCATCGGAAATACGCCGCATGCTTCTAAGGTAGGTTTCCAGCTTGATGGAAGTCTGATTCAAAAGGGATTCTGCGTTTTCAACCATCATTTCCTGCATCTGATTCACAAAACGGTTGTACAGGGTTACGGTTAAAAGTCCCATGCTGCATACGGAAATAACCGTAAAAGACACCACAATGGTCATCTGAATGGACTTGACGCGCGTATGGGCTTTCATATATGAAATTAACCACATATAAAATTCTTTTATTTTCTTCATTTTTGTTCCAGTTTATCCGCCTTATATTTCGAGGGCGACATCCCAAACCGTTTTTTAAAGGCATAGCTAAAATAGTTGGGGTCTGAATAGCCCACTTTTTCCGCAATAATATAGGTTTTCTCTCCCTTTTCCATCAAAAGTTCCACCGCTCGGTTCATCCGATAGTCTGTGAGAAAATTGATAAAGGTTTTCCCCGTTTCCTTCTTAAATACCGTGGAAAAATATGCTGCACTAACGCTCAGATAACTGCAGATCACTTCTATGCTCAATTCCTGATCCCCGTAATGCTCCTCCACGTATTCGATTGCTTTGGTCACAAAGGACTTGGTGGTGTCCTGCCTCTCATAAAGTACCTGCTTCTGCATTCCAATACAGCTTTTTTTCAACCATTCCCCTAACGCACCTGCTGATTCCAACTGTAATGCCTGCTGGTATGCATCCACCTCTCCGCCAAAAATTTCATCAGGATTGATTTGATTATTTGCACAAAAGCGAAACAGCTCCGTTACCAGTTCCATAAGCAAAAGCCTGTATTTCTGCAGGGACATTTTGGAGCCTTCAATCCGCGCCGTCAATTCGTCGATCCCTTCCTTAAGCTTCTGCTCCTCCCCCATTTTGATCTCCTTAAGGATTTTCTGAATGTACGATTCCTCCCAGGGTATGTCCACATTCTCCTGAGGGTCGATCTCCGCAATATTGATCGCCCTTGTATTTCCGTACAGCACCCGATAGGAGACTGCGTTTTGCGCCCCCTGATAAGACTGCTGGAGTTCGCCGGGCAGTTGACAGATATGCCCGATTCCCGCCGTCACCCTTGCGTTACAGATACGCTTTGCCATACGGCAGATCTTGTCCATGGTATCCGTAAAGGCGGCGCTGGACTCCTCATCAGGCAGCTGGGTCACTGCCAGAATATCCCCAAGATAGATCAGAACCCTGCTGTCCCACACCCGGTCCAGCTGCTCCTCCACCAGCTTTCTCACGGAAAGCGTCTGCAGCAGCGGATCAATGGAAGATGTTTCCCCTGCCGGAGGGGCGCTGATGTGCAGAATCGTCGCCACATAATAGGGTCCCTTCAGGTCGATCTGATAATTGGCTGCATACTTTTCGATCTGATCTTCAGAGATACGTCCGTCCATCAGGGAAATGAAAAAGTTTTCCTGCAGCACAGGCAGACTTTCCATATAATATTCCCGCAGCTTGTCTATATTTCTTTTCTCGTCCAACTCCCTGTCCAGATTGACCTTAAGCCTTTCAAACACTTCCCGAAGTTCATTGGCATTAATAGGCTTTAAGATATACTCCTCCGCTTCCACCTTGATGGCTTCCCTGGCATAATCAAACTCATCAAATCCGGAAAAGATGATCACCTTGGTTTTCTGATAAAGCTCCTTTAGCTTTTTGCAGAATGTAAGCCCGTCCATGTAAGGCATCTTAATGTCCGTCATCACAACGTCCACCTGCAACTCCTCCGCCATTTCCAACGCCTCTACACCGTTCCTCGCATACCCTGCGATCCGAAACCCCATGCTCTCCCAGTCCAGCTTTTTCATAATCACCTGGAAAACTTCTTCCTCATCGTCTACCAGCAATACTGAATACAGGTTCATTTTAATTTCCAACCCTTTCTCAATACATGTCCTCTTACGCTCCGTACTTCTCGTTCACTTTCTTCCAAAGTACGCCCATAATAAGCGTACAGCTGATGATCTCAGCCACCGCCGCATAAACATTGACAAAAAGCAGTATGGTCATAACCAACGTTCCTATTCCAAAAAAGAGAATCAGTCCTCCGCCTGCCATGGCGTACCGCTTTTCATCTTTAAGGGGGCCTTTGTTTTTGCCTCTAATCCCGTCCGCCCTCTGAACGATCAAAAGGTAAATACCATAAACCATGCATATGGCGAATAAAAGCAGCGGTATTCCCGCCTGATTTAAAATATATTCCCATGTCATTTCCAAACGGTCTCCTTCTCCAATTCCTGTAATTGAGCAAAATAGCGGTTGGACATCCTATTCCAACCGCTATTATTATAGACGATTTATTATTTCTTTGCTACATACTTTCTGATATCAAGTGAAATGGCAACATAAATTACAACGCCGATGGCAATGAACTGTGCGTTCGCATCCACGCCCAGATACTGCAGCGCCACCTTCAGCAGTTCGAATACCGCAACGCCGATAAACGCTGATGAAACCTTACCACGTCCGCCCGTAACGGATACGCCGCCGATGGTACATGCTGCGATCGCTTCCATCTCATAGCCATATCCGGTCATAACGGACACGCCGCCCGACTTGGCGCCAAGCATAAAACCTGCAAGCCCGTACATAGCAGCTGCTTTCATGTAAACCAAAATCAGGTTTTTCTTTACGGGTACGCCGGCAACCTCCGCTGCCTGCGCATTACCGCCGATGGCATACATATATTTCCCATGGCGGGTCATGTTGAAAATAAACCATGTGATAGCTGCAACGATCAATGCGATCCAGATCAGGTAGTTAATGCCTAGGAATTTACCGCCGGCAACATTGGTGTACTCCTTCACATATCCTCCAAGGGGCGTTGCGTTGGTGTAGATCATGTTGATACCGTAAATGATCTCCATCATTGCCAACGTTGAAATAAAAGGCGGTACGCTTAAATAGGCGATGAAAAACCCCGTTATCGCTCCGAAAGCCGAGCAGATCAGCATAACGATAAGCGCCACCAGAAATACATTCATGGGTTCCATATCCGGGAAAAACTTACCGGAATAATCCATACGCTGTAAGAGCGTACCTGCAATACATGCGCCAAAGCCGATCATACGTCCGGCTGACAGATCGCAGCCGCCGGTGATAACGCAGCCCGCAATACCAAGCGCAATTACCAGACGGGGACTCATATTCATAAGAATATTCATCAGGTTTCCTGTGGTAAAAAAGTTGTTGGATGTAATACCTGTATAAATAACCAGAACAAACATAACAATGATTACGCCATTGTTAATAAGAAAATCTTTCATTTTCTGTTGATTAGTTTTAACCATTTTTTTCTCCTCCCGAATCAGAATTGTGTTGCATAGCTCATAACCTTCGCCTGTGTCATGTCCTCGGGTTTATCGATCTCGCCGGTAAGCTTACCGTTACACATAACGCAGACTCTGTCCGCCATACCAAGAAGCTCCGCCATTTCCGAGGAAATCATAATGATCGCCTTCCCCTGCTTTGCCAGGTCATTCATAATCTCATAGATCTCATGCTTGGCGCCTACGTCAATACCACGGGTGGGCTCATCCATGATCAGTACATCCGGATCATTTGCAAGCCATCTGGATACGATAACCTTCTGCTGATTACCACCTGACAGGTTTGCAATATGTTCCTTCATGCTGGGTGTTTTAATACTCAGCTTTTTGATGCTGTCATCAACAATATTGTTAATGCTCTTATGGTTTAACACAAATCCTGCCTTCAGGAATTTGTTGTATACCGATATGCCTACGTTGTCCTTAATGGAAAGGCAGCCAAAAATACCGTTTCCACGGCGATCCTCTGTGATCAGCCCGATTCCGGCATTCATAGCGTCCACAGGATGCTTGATCTTCAGCTTCTTCCCATTCATATATATTTCGCCGGAAGCAAGGTTACGAATACCGAAAATACCTTCCATCAGCTCGGTTCTCTGCGCCCCTACCAGACCGCCAAATCCCAGGATCTCGCCCTTTCTCAGGGTAAAGCTTACGTTCTGGAAAGACTTGCTGTGAATGGAGGAAAAATTTTTAACCTCCATGATCACTTCGCCCGGCGTGCTCTCCTTCGGAGGATATACATTGGTCAACTCACGCCCCACCATCTTGGTGATAATCTGATCCGTCGTCATTTCCGCCGCCGGCCAGGTTCCTACATATGTACCGTCACGCATAACCGTTATATCGTCGGCTATACGCTTGATTTCATCCATTTTATGTGAAATATAAACCATGGTAACGCCCTTTTCCCGCAAATCGTTCATGATGCGGAAAAGCGCCTCCACTTCGTTATCCGAGAGGGAAGATGTGGGCTCGTCAAAGATTACCACCTT
Source organism: uncultured Lachnospiraceae bacterium (assembly GCA_947172705.1). Taxonomy (GTDB): domain Bacteria; phylum Bacillota; class Clostridia; order Lachnospirales; family Lachnospiraceae; genus Suilimivivens. The sequence goes on along the minus strand of CAMWCA010000037.1, from coordinate 2,062 downwards.
TGCCTGCTGGGAAACCGCTTTTGCAATTTCCACAGACTGCATCTGCCCAATGGACAAACTTCCCAGCTGTGCCTTGGGATCAAAGTCCATCTTTACTTCCTTTAACCATTTCTCCGTTTCGGCATACATGGTTTTATGATCGATCAATTTTAAAGGTCCAAACTTCTTTACAGGGAATCTTCCAAGAAATAGATTTTCCCCAACGCTTCTTGCCGGTACCGGCTGCAATTCCTGATGTACCATTGCAATTCCGTGTTTCATTGCTTCATCCGGATTGTTTACTTCAATTTTCTCACCATCCAGGTAGATCTCCCCCGCGTCCATTTTGTAGATACCAAAGAGGCATTTCATCAGAGTTGATTTTCCCGCACCGTTTTCTCCCATTAGCGCATGGACTGTTCCTGGACGAAGCGATAACTGTACATTGTCAAGCGCTCTAACGCCGGGGAACGATTTGCATATCCCCTTCAGCTCCAGTTTATACTCAGCCATTTTACTCCTCCTTCTGTCTTATTTTCCATATAACCCATAAGAAAAAACAAGTGCGGGTGCTGTGCTTGCCCCCGCACCTGTTTTAACATTCATTCTGTCAACCGGCTGTTTCTTATTTCACCATGTCAAGAATTTCCTGTGCATTGTCCTTTGTTGCTTTTACATAATCACAACCGATGTAGTAATCGTTTGATTCACCGTTGATGAAACGGATTGCTGCGTCTGCTGCACTGTGGGACTGTGAGAAGTGATCGTTAAATACGGTACCTGTCATGGTTCCTGCAATAACGTTCTCTAATGCTTCTGATAATGCGTCAACGCCTACAAGGTAAATGTCGGTTCCTACGGTACGACCTGCTGCCTCGATTGCCTGTAAAGCACCAAGTGCCATAGCGTCATTGTTACAGAAAACAACTTCTACGTCTGTAGTATACTGTCCTAAAGCGTTAGCAACGATCTGCTGTGCTTCAGCCTGCTGCCAGTTACCAACCTGATCGGAAAGGCATTCAACCTCAAAGCCTGCATCTGTAAGAGCCTTTACGGAGAACTCTGTACGATACTGAGCATCAACATTTTCAGGATCGCCTTCTACCATGATATACTGGATCTTGCCGTCGCCGTTTAAGTCAACTGCTTCAAGACCAAGGTCAACGATCATTTCGCCCTGCATGGTACCTGACTGACGAGCATCGCATCCAACATATGTTACGTTCCAGCCATTGTCTTCCCATCTCTTTTCTTCATCTGCACTGGGCTCACGGTTGATGTATACAAGAGGAATACCTGCCTCAACAACCTTATCTGTGATAGTCTCTGCGGAAGAGGAGTTAACAGGGTTAACGATCAGTACGTCTACCTTATCATTGATAAAGTTATCGATCTGTCCTGTCTGGGTAGCCTGGTCATTCTGACCGTCAACGATTGTGATATTATCCTTTGAAAATCCCTGTGCAATCAGGTAATTTTCAAGTTCTGTACGGAACAGGGTCATGAAGTTATCAGAGAACTGATAAATACAAACGCCTACCTTTTTGCTTGCAAGATCTCCGCCTGCTGCATCTGCCGTTGCATCAGCTGCATCCTCTGCCTCTGCAGGAGCTGCATCCTCTGCCTCCGGAGCTGCTTCTTCCTGTGCTGCGTCAGTTGCAGGAGCTGCTGCTTCCTCAGATTTGCCGCTGCATCCTGTGAACAGGGTAGCAACCATGGCTGTTGCAAGAATTACACCAATAATTTTCTTTTTCATGTTTGAAAATCCTCCCTTGTTATTTGGTATCTTTCTTTGTTACAAGATGCATTATATCAGTCCGTTTTTTAAAACAACATATAAAATTCTTCTCTCTTTCTTAAAAATCCTTCTTTCTTTTTGTGCAAACCATATATTTTTCGTCCTTTTTCGCATAATCGTTAGTAACTTTTGTATGTTTTTTCCTTAATTTGGAGATTTTTAAATAGTAAAAGAAATACTTTGTGCACAAAAATGAATGGAATGGAGACCTTATAACGGCGAAGGGAGCGGAGAATGGAGTTGGAGGGGCTTGGCGCATTCCAGCCGCAGGCAGGGCTTCCTGTA
>CAMWCA010000036.1 GCA_947172705.1 uncultured Lachnospiraceae bacterium | reverse complement strand
ATACAGTCCTTGGAGAGGGACTATAAACACTACTACTTTATAATACGAGGAGGTGTCCCAATGGATGTTATGGTGCCCCATGTCCCGGGCATGACACAAAACTGCCCGGCAGTCAAATGTAACCCTCAAAAAAATGTATCAAAGAAAGGACAGAAAAATTATGAGCAATGAGAATAGCAGACCAGCAAACCAGACAGATAACAGCACCATTAAAGGAAATATCCCTGCTGTGGATATGTTCCCCGACTGTTCGAAGGTAAGCATCAAAGAACTGTTTGCAAAGCCGGAAATGCAGGAAGCAGCCAGGCGTTATATCAATATCCCAAAAGTGGTAATCGTAAAAAAACTGAAGAACCCTTTTGAGAACAAAGAAACAAAGACCATCACCCAGAAGGTCGAGGTCATGAGCGGCACAACGATTGAAGATGCCGTCTCCCACGAACTGACCCTGCTTGACACGACGTTAGACCCGGTGGCGGCAGTCAACAAGAAGTACCGTATCATTGATTATACGTTCACCCTGACAGCAGATATGAGTACCGGTAAATTTTCCGGTTATGCCGCAAAAGGCTTAAAGCTGATGGTCACCAGACTGGAAGAGGTAAAGGGGGGCGGGAAATGAGGGAACTTAGGATTTATACCGACGGAAAGCCTGCCGCAGTCCTGAAACAATCGTTACTGCTTATATCCGTGGTATTTATGGTTATCCCCGCCATTGTCAGCGGGAGCGGCTTGACTGCCCCTCCCGCCATACGGCGGATATTGTGGCTTATGTCCTTTTCCGGCTCCGCCCTCCTGACCGCACTTGCACTGTCCGTATGGCTGTTGTCACGGTTCTCACCCGTGGAAGGGCTGAAAATCCGCAAAAAGCTTATCCTGTTTACCCGGATGTTCCTGCACTCGGAAGAGGACGGGGCTCTGCGCCACTGCGTCCGGTGGCAGTACGGCATGGAAAACGGAAGGGTCAAAACTATCCTGTACCCGAACGGGCTGGAAAAAGATACGGCGGACATAGCGCGCAGGCTTTCGGAATATCTGGAAGTAACCCTGCTCAAATATGAGGAAGCGGACAGGAGGGCATGTTGTGTCTTCGGCTGTGCGCCTGAACGCTATAACGGTCTGCAAATGATGAAGGAAGGGATAGCCGGATGGACGGGCAGTGACAAAACAGGGCGGAGTTATGAGCCGGTTCCCATTTATGACGGGGTAGTATGGGATTTCGTAAGCGAAGCCCTCCATATCCTGTTGCTTGCCCCCAGCGGCGCTGGGAAGACCTGCCTTTTAAAATATCTGTGCGGCATGGTTTTGAACAGAGGCCACAGCCTGTATGTGATAGACGCGAAAAACTCTGACTTCGGGATGCTATTCCGGCAGGCAGGTGTCCGTGTTGCCACAACGACAGGAGAAATCATACAACTGCTCACAGAACTCGTAGAAGAGATGGAAAAACGGTATTATACCACGTTTTACACATATGATCCCGCTGTAACGGATTTTAAAGAGAAAGGGATGCAGGGGCATTTCCTCATTTTTGACGAAATCCTGTCCGTGCTGTCCTACGCTGATAAAGATGATAAGAAAGAGATAGAACGCCTGCTGGGACAGCTTGCATTGAAGGGAAGAGCCGCAGGGTTTTCAATCGTCATCACGGCGCAGAAGCTGAACGCCGCCGACCTGCCAAAAGCCATCACGGAGCAGTGCCAGACGCGCATTATCTTAGGGCAGATGGTTTCGGATGAAACCTTCCATCAGGCGACCAATATGTATAAAAAAGATGTGGGGAGCATATACAGGGGGGATGTAGGCAAAGGCTACGCAGTCACTCCGAAGACCGGCGGACTGACCTATATCGAAACGCCCCTGCTTCCCGATGACACAGGGGAATGCCTGGCAGTGTTAAGAGAATTGGGGGAGAGGGGGAAACCATATGGGGAAGGGCGTTAAGGCGTTCCATGCATGGGAACTGGAAAACGGGGAGACGTGCATCATCAGCACGGACAAAAGGCAGATGGCGCGCTGGTATGCGCTGGACTACCTGAAAGAAAAGCCGGTGCAGACAGACAAGGGCTACCGTGCCACTGTCTCCGGCGGCTTCCGCTTCACGCCTGCCTTCCGGAAGAAGGGGACGTGAGCCCGCCGTTTTATCCCCCGCCGTGTGCCCTGTGGGGGGATGCGTGCCTGCTTTTACAGACGCCGCACAGGGCAGGGGATGGCGGTCAGGGGGCGTCCTGACGTTCCCTGACCGCTGTATCCCGGCAGGCGTGCGGCGGCACAGGGGAAGCGGGCGCGCATCCACTGTCCGGGCACACAGGCGGCGGGGGAAAAAGGCGGGCGCAACATTGCCTTACTTGACAAATGGCAATGTTGCGACGGAAACACCAGAAAACACAGGAACGGAGGGATGGATATGGACGCAGACAGTTTACATTCTGATGATTATGAAACATACAACCGGCGCACAACGGACTATGGGAACGGGCGGATAGAGGTAGCAGCTTACCACTCCCCGCGTCTCCGCCGCATGGGAAGCCGTGGGGAGCCGTCCGGCAGGGAAGCCGAAACGACCGACAAGGCGCAGGAAGAGCGGACACGCAGGCAGATATACGCCATCCGGAGAAGGATAAAGAGCTATGCGCTGTGTAACAGCTTCCGCTGGTTCGTGACCCTCACCTTTGACCCGGAAAAGGTGAACAGTTCCGATTATGAAACAGCAAAAAACACCCTCCTAAAATGGTGCAGGAAAATGAGGGACAGGCACGGACAGTTTGACTACCTGATGATACCCGAACTGCACAAGTCCGGTGCTGTCCACTTCCACGGGCTTTTAGGTAATGTCCCCGCTGATTTTGTGGGAGCGGCAAACCCAAAGACCGGGGAGCCCCTCATCAGGCACGGCAGGCAGGTATACAACCTTACGGAGTGGGAATACGGGTTCAGCGACTGTGAAGAGATAGAAAGCCCGGAAAAAGCCGCCTCCTATATCACAAAATACGTGACCGCCGCCCTGCTGACTGATAAAGAGATGTACAACAAGAAACGGTACTTCAATTCACAGGGGCTTGCAAAGCCTGCCGTGTCCTTTGGTATGGACGACAATACCGACCTTGACAGCTTCACTCCCAATTTTGGAATCATTGAAACCGGCACAGATGGCAGGAACGTCATAGAAATCGGCATCTACAATCTGATGGAAGACCCTGAAACGGGGGCATTGTCCCAGACAGACACCGGTTATCTGATAACGGCAAAGACGGAACGCCGTATAAGCCCTCCCGGCACGGGGGACAAGGGGGCTGTCCCATGCACGGCATAAACGTGATGGGATTTAGGGACGGAAATCCAAAAACGGCTTTGGACTGCCAGACAGGGCTGTTATGAACCAGAAAAGCGCGGGAAGAACCTGCTTAATAAACCATATACAGAAGGGAGGTATCACCATGGGTAATGTCAACATCCCGGTCAGCGAGAAATATTCGCTTACCATTGAAGAAGCCGCCGCTTATTTCCGGATTGGCGAAAACAAACTGCGGCGTTTCGTAGAAGAAAACCGGAACGCAAAATGGGTGCTCAGGAACGGGAACCGCATGCAGATCAAGCGGAGACAGTTTGAAATTTTACTTGATGAAACAAGCACAATATGATGCAGAAAGAGCCCGGGTATGATATAATATATAATCATATCAGGGCTCTTTCCTTATCAGGAAGGAGAAAAAGATGGAAAAAAGAAGGGATTCCAAGGGAAGGATTTTAAATACAGGAGAGAGCCAGAGGAAAGACGGGAGATACGCTTACAAATATACTGATGCTTTTGGTAAGGTGCGGTTTGTCTATGCATGGAAGTTAGTACCTACGGACAGGACACCTTCCGGAAAGCGTGACGGCTTATCCCTCCGGGAACAGGAAAAAGAGATACGGAAAGACCTTGACGACGGGATAGACACAGCCGGAAAGAAAATGACGGTCTGCGAGCTTTACGCAAAGCAGAACCGCCACAGGGGAAATGTAAGGCATAATACCACAAAGGGACGTGAACGGCTTATGAAGCTGTTGGAAGCGGACAAACTTGGTTCCTGCCCCATTGACAGCGTGAAGCCCTCCGACGCGAAAGAATGGGCTTTGCGGATGAAAGAAAAAGGATTGTCCTATAAGACCATAAGCAATGACAAGCGTTCCTTAAAAGCCGCATTTTATACGGCAATACAGGACGACTGCATCAGGAAGAACCCTTTTGACTTCCAGCTGAACACCGTGATTGAGGACGACACGGAGCCAAAAGTCCCCCTCACGGCAGAACAGGAAGAAAGCCTTTTATCCTTTATGCAGGGTGACAGCATCTACCGGAAATACTATGATGAGGTTGCCATACTGCTTGGAACGGGGCTTAGGGTTTCCGAACTCTGCGGGCTGACGGAAGCCGACATTGACCTTGAAAAACGGATAATCAGTGTAGACCACCAGCTTTTACGGAGTGCGGAAACAGGCTACTACATAGAAAAGCCCAAAACCCAGAACGGTATCAGAAAAATCCCAATGAGTGGAAAAGTGTATGAAGCGTTTGTGCGTGTATTGGATAACCAAAGGGGAGCGAAAACGACCACTATTGACGGTTACAGCAATTTCCTTTTCCGGGGCAGGGACGGTTGCCCGAAGACGGCGGTAAACTATGATAATATGTTCCGGGGGCTTGCGAAAAAATACAATCAATGCCATGGGGAAGCCTTACCACGGGTAATGACACCGCACACCTTACGTCATACGTTCTGCACCAACTTAGCCAATGCCGGGATGAACCCGAAAGCGTTACAATATATCATGGGGCACTCTAACATCACCATGACGCTAAATTATTACGCACACGTAACATTCGGTTCCGCAAAGGCTGAAATGGAAAGGTTGATGGGAGCATAGGCGCAAACCAGTTTACTACTTTTTTTACTACGTTTGGGAGGGAAAACCTAAAAGGATTTGAGGGTATATGTGAACTTCTCCCCATATCTGAAATGCCGGAAAATCCTGAAAATGCAGGCTATACCGACATATAAGAATTTCTAAAGAGATAATCAAATTTTACCCATAATTTTGAAGCAAAATATCCGATATCATTATTATTTGACTTATCTCTCTGCCGGAATATTTCATTATTAACAATTTCATCCCAACCTGTACGATACACCGATTTATCAAATATCAGCTTTATGGGATCTATTAAATTACTGTTAAATCGCTTCAAATCATATGATTCCAATTTTTCCCCATATTTCATAATGGTTGCACGTACATGATTTTTAAAATCTTCTTCTGATATAAAGCTTAAATTCCATGCCATTAATTTATCTCCTCCAAGGATTTATGTATTTCTACTGCAATATCATATGCCAAATTTACAGGGACAGCATTCCCCACCTGCTTATATTGAGATTGCACGCTTCCACAAAATTGCCACTCATCAGGGAATGTTTGGCACCTGGCATTTTCACGGACGGTAAATGGTCTTGCGTGTAATGGATGACATCTTTCCGTCTGTTTTTGGGATGGTGAAGTAAGTACTGTTAATGACGGTTCATCCAAGCTCATTCTTCTTAAAATACCTGTTCGCCCGCCTTCCATATCCCAACAGCTTTTCATATATTCTTTCGCTATTTTGGGATCAATATCCTTCCAATAACCTCCCGGTGGTACAAGCTCAAATATTTTTCTTTTATTCTCTCCATAAGGAATCCCCGGTCCATCCGGGCAATCTAACAACACATCTCGCAAAACTGGTTTATAGTCATGGGCTTTAGGGAAATTATATGTAAGTTTATTGACCAAATCATTTCTAATTCCTATTGTAATCAGGCGCTCTCTCTTCTGTGGCACTCCGTAATCCCAAGCATTTAATACCTTCTTCTGTATCGTATAGCCCGCCTGTTCAAAAATGTTAATTATTGTAACATACGTCCTGCCTTTATCATGCGTCAATAACCCTCTGACATTCTCAAACAAAAACATTTTAGGCTGTAACTTCCGTAAAAACATAGCATAGTGGTAAAATAGGGTTCCCCTTGCATCTTCAAGCCCCAACCTCTTTCCTGCATATGAAAAAGCCTGGCATGGTGCACCTCCTGAAAGCAGATCCAGTTCTCCTTCTTTTATTCCAAAATATTCCTCCAAATCCAAGCAGGAAATATTTGCAATATCATCATTGATAACACGCCAATCAGGGCGATTCTTTTTCAAACTGTCCGCGGCATCTTTGTCAAGTTCTATCAAGCCTAACGTTGCGAATTCTGCTTTTTCAATTCCAAGCGCAAGCCCCCCGGCACCGGCAAATAACTCAATTGTTGTATAATGCTTCGAAGCGTTCTCTATGGCATTGTCTCTTTGTATTTCTGAAATATCTTCCGCACTACAATTTAAAACAGTGCATATCTTTTCACCAGGCTCAAATGAAACCGACATATAAATTCCTCCCCAAATTGTCTGTTTCATATTTTATCACATATCGAAAATGTTCTCAATTATTTCCTCACTATATCGTTAGATCCTGCCACTATATTACCTTGCGATCTATCATTCCTTTTGCTAAAATATGTTTATATCCAATCAGTTATTAAATCTTATCAGGAGAATAATCTATATGCCAAAAGACTCCGCAACCATTTCCAAAAACATGAGCAAAATACACAGCCAAGATACTTCCATAGAATTAACGCTTCGCAAAGCTTTATGGCATAAGGGATACCGTTATCGCAAAAACTATAAAGCCCTGCCTGGTTCTCCCGATATAGTATTAACAAAATATAAAATTGCCATTTTCTATGACAGTGAATTTTTTCATGGAAAAGACTGGGAAATTTTAAAATTGCGGCTGGAAAAAGGGAAAAATCCAGATTATTGGATAAAGAAAATCAAACGGAACTGTAACCGCGACTGGGAAAACGATAAAAAGCTTTTATTTCTCGGTTACACAGTTATTCACTTCTGGGGACAGGACATCCTCAAACATACAGACGAATGCCTGCAAACCATTGAAGACTCTATCTGGGATAATAAATTATCTAATGCTACAATAAGTACAGGAGATTATAATTAACTCCTGTACCACAAACATACAAGGAAGTATGTAAAGCCAAAACAATCACACACTTCCTTGTATCATTACATTACTCTTTTAACCGTCAAATGCACTATCTCTTCTTTCTATAGACGTACATCCACAGGTCTATAACCTGTCGCCGAAGACACGGCTCCTGATGCATCTGCCCCGGCGTTTTCCACATCGTCATGTACCTTTTGATTCTGTATCGCCGTATCGCTTTCGTTTTTCCCCTCTTCCTTTTTCTCTGCCTGTTCCTCCTTCATCCCTTCCTTTATTTCCTGATTTGTATCTGCAAGGGTGTCCGCCTGGGCTGCTACTGCATCCACTGCCTTCTGCTCTACATCAGCAAGCTCCGCTTCCTTGCGCTCTGTATTGGTTTTATCCAGCTTTATTTCTATCTTCAGGACATTCGCCTTACCTTCCATTCTTTGGGCAACGCTTCCCTGCACCTTTGCCTGCTTCAGGGAAGTGTCGGCGGAAAGCATTGTCTGCATACTTGCCTGTGACAACCCGCTCCCCTGACTGCCTCCTGCCCCTGGGGTTCCTGGCTTGGCGCTTTCCTTCTGCTGATCATTTGAAGAAGCGCGTTTCTCTCTCTGTTCCTTCTGCTGTTGAATCTGATGCTGCCGCAATTGCTGGTTCAGACTGGTAATCTCCTGCTGGATTTCCTGCCTCTTTCTCATCTTTTCTTCCAATGTCATATCCTCATTGGAAGCAAGCGCCTGCAGCTGCTCCTGGGCGCTGATTATCTGGTTTTGAATACTCTTGCTGACAGGATCTGTCCGCATTCCCATTCCCAAGCCTCCTGCCGATATATTACCTCCTGCCTTCTGTGATACCGCATTTCCGCTATTAATCGTCATCATATTTTCGGATCTCCTTTCCACTGTTTTACATCCATGTATGATTTGCAGGATAGGGTTTCCCCTTCCTCCTTTATTGTTTCGGCGCTTTGTTTTACAAGCCAAACCCACATGCAGTGAAACGGTCTTTTTCCGTTGTGAATCCCTGTCATTCCATCATCAGCATAATACTGAGGCAAAACGACTCATCCTTTAAATCAATTGCCACATCCCCAAAATATTTTCTCGCAACCTTCCGGATATTACTCAGCCCATAGCCATGCCCTTCCTTGCTTTCCTTTGACGTACAGGGCAGCCCGCTCTCCCTGTCCCATTGCAGTTCTCCTATAAAGCTGTTGCAGACCTCTATCATATAAGCATGGTTTCTCCGGTAAGAACGGACGAGGATATAAGGCGACCTGCCCTGTCCCCCGTGCTCTATGGCGTTTTGCAGGGCATTATTTAAAATTACGCTGATGTCAAAAGCGTTAATCCCCGTATCTTCAGGATAATAAAACTCCGAACAAAAGCGTATTTTTCTCTGCTCTGCATTCTTTTGCGCTTCCCGCAGGATCACATCCGTTACCGGATTTCCGCTTTTGATCTCTCCTGTAAGCCTGCTCAGATTGAACTTTAAATCAGCGCTGTAATTCCTTGCTTCCTCCTTCTGGTCTCCCTCGTAAAGCCTCTCCAGCGTCAAAATATGATTTGCCATATCATGCTTAAGGCTGCGGATATCCTGATACAGCTCCTCCACCTGCCGGATATGCTGACGGATGCTTTCTACCTGGGCGGCAAGCATTTCATTTTGCAGTTTCTCCTGCTGCCCCGCCTTGATTCTTTGATACAAGGTAATGACGATCATCATTGCAGCCACCGACACTCCATAATACAATAATGCAAGGGCGTCATAGTGATTCTGCATTTTGCGTGTCTCTATAATATAGAAGTCACGATAATAGCGCAAAATAGCATAACCGCACACTCCTGTAAGAGAAGAGACCGACAACATCGCCAATTCCTTTTTCGTCATATCGGCGCGCTTATCCGTATAAGCCTTTAACAGACACCACACTCCCGCTCCCATGAGCAAACCCACAAGCATTGTATGGCACATCCCTATACTTACATATAATACAAAATCTTTTTCCGGGTGAGATCTCATATACGCCGTAGCCCCTATAAAGCTGTACAGATGATCATATATCATACTTACAGCGGCAAAAACGAACCACCGAAGGGCAAAAAAAGTTACCGCCAAAAAAACTTTCTGCCGGTAATTTTTCCGCTCCTTCCAGCACATGGCAAGAAAACCGGCAAAAGCGCCTATTCCACATGCCACAAAATAATCCAGTCCCATCGGTATCAAATAGATGGGAAGCATTGCCGCCGCATATGCTCCCCCCGTCCAAAGGGCTGTCCTTTTCTTTTCAACAAAGGGCTTTACCATGCGGTAAAAGCAATATCCCATAAGAACCAGTCCCAGTATCACCAATAGATCAGACACCGCTTTCCAATAAATTTCATCCGGCTCCATCCTTTATTCTTTCCCCTCTTTTTGAATAAACCTTAAATAGCGCTTCACAAAATCCTGATAATTTTGTTTCGCCATAAGCGCCTGCCCCTTTTCCAGATAGATCACAGAAGCGTCGTATTTTTTGATATAATTAAAATTCACAAGATAGGATCTGTGGGGACGGTAAAAATCAGTTCCTGTTTTCTTTACCAGATCTTTCATTCTCCCGTAATATTCAATATCCGAATCCAAGGTATGGAGCATGATCTTCCGATTAAAAACCTCCGCATACACAAGCTCCTTCAGGCTGACGACAAAATGTTTCCCCTCCGCAGCGACCACCAGTTCCTGGCGTTTTTCTTCCCTCCTGCCGATTCTCCATTTTCTCTGCTCCTCCAGCCTTGCTGCCGCGCTTTGCAGTACCTGGAAAAGCTTTTCATCCTCAAAGGGTTTTACCAGATAATGAAAGGCTCCCACATCAAATGCCTGAAACACAAAATCCTCCAGACCGGTTATAAAAATGAGAACGGTATCCTTATACCTTCTCCGCAGCTCCCTGGCTGTTTCCATCCCGTTTTTCCCCGGCATCTGAATATCCAACAGCAGAATATCCGGCGGCAAATGGGACAAAAGCAGTTCTTCCCCCGAAGCATATAAAACAACTTCAGCCTGGGGATAAAACTTCTGAATCTTTTCCGCAAACAGATCCCTGATCTCTTTTTCATCATCACACACTGCAATCTGCATCTTTCAACCTACACTCCCTCTGCCATTTCATAAACCATATCGGAATTTTGTCCCAACCGTTGCAGTCGGATGCTGTGAACAGGATATTTTCTGTTGTAAATTCTCAAACCGCCTTTTCTTTCCATTTCCCCCGTCTGTAAAAAATAAAAGTAATCAAAGCGCCGATCAACCACGAAGCGAGGAGGGAAATAAAGATACATTCCTGTCTTCCATGAGGCAGCTCCGGCGTTCTGGTGAGAAAAGAGATCCCATAGGCAATGGGAACACGAATAAAAATCGTGGTTACAATGGAAATCCACATGGGCGTCATGGTATCCCCCGCCCCCCGCATAACGCCGGAAAGGCTCTGGGTCACTGCCATTGCAATATACCCCACTGCCAAAATCCCCATCATATTCCGGCTCAGTTCCACCAACTCCGAAGTGTTTGTAAAAATCCCCATAAGCAGTTTTCCAAAAAGTAAAATCAACCCAGTGATCACCGCCGAAATTCCCACAGCGATCAAGGTTCCCTGCTTTGCCCCCTGAATCACCCTGTCATCCTGCTTTGCTCCCACATTCTGTCCCGCGTAAGTAGTCATTGCCGTTCCAAAGGAAAAATTGGGCATCATGGCAAAACCGTCCACACGCATCACGATCACGTTTGCCGCAATGAACATTTCGCCAAAGCTGTTGGTCAGGGACTGCACCACGATCATAGCCATAGAAAAAATTGCCTGGGTAATACCGGAAGGAAGCCCCAAACGGATGATCTTTCTGGTATACTTTTTCTGCAGCTTCATATAACAGGGCTTAAAATCAAAAAGCTCTGTCATTTTCATCAAGCGCAGCAGGCATAGCAGCGCAGATACGCCCTGGGCGATCACAGTTGCCAATGCCACACCGTTCACACCCATTCCCAGTTGTGCCACAAACACCAGGTCCAATACGATATTGATCACCGTAGAAACCAATAAATACAAAAGCGCAGACACAGAATCTCCCAGTCCCCGCAATATGCCGCTTAATATATTGTAGTAAGCAAGACCTGCACAACCGATAAATAAAATCAACAGATAAGAATGACACCAGCCAATAATGGATTCCGGCGTATCCAGAAGGACCAGCAGCGGCTTTGCTACCAGAGATGCTACCAGCATCACGAAAACCGTGGCAATTGCCGTAAGGGTAATACAATTACCGATGGTAGTAGAGAGCTTTTCCCTCTCCTTTGCTCCGAAATACTGAGACACCATAATTCCCGCGCCTACACTGATTCCCACAAACAAAACGATCAAAAGATTCAAAATAGGACCTGCGCTTCCCACTGCGGCAAGGGCATTGTCTCCCACATAGTTTCCCACAACAACACTGTCCACTGTATTATATAGCTGCTGGGCAATATTGCCTACCAACATGGGAACTGCAAACAATACGATCTTTTTCCATGGCGACCCCTGGGTCATATCTACAGGCTCAGTAAATTTTTTCAGAGCTTCCATTTCCGCACACTCCTAACCGGCCAGCAATCCCTTCTCCACCAGGAACTGCCTTGCCACTTCCTTGTCTTCTTTTCCGTCAACTTCCACTTGATAATTCATCTGCTGCATTTCTTCCTCAGAAATCAGCCCGTTTAGTTTCTCCAGAATGCCTTCCAATTCGGGATACTTCTCCAACGCATCCCTGCGCACCACGGTTCCGGCTTCAAAGGTTTCAAAAAATCCCCCGTCATCGGTAAGCAGCGTCAAATGATTTGCTGCCAGCTGGGCGTCTGTGGTAAAAGCATTTATCACGTCCACCTGGCTGTTTTTCAATGCCTCATATTTCAACGCTATTTCCATTTGCACGGTATCCTTAAACTGCATCTGGTATGCCTCGCAAAGTCTGGCATAGCCTGTTTCCAACTCAATATAGTCCGGGTTTCCCCCAAAAACCAACTCTCCGGAAACTGCAGCCAAATCTGAATAAGTAGACAGTGCATACTGCTCTGCTGTTTCCTGGCGCACTGCAAGCCCATAGGTATTGGAAAATCCATATAGACCTGTCCAGGTCAGACCCATTTTGTCATATTCCTCCAAAAGCTGCTGATAAAGCTTTTGGTCGTCCTTTTCCATTTCTTCCTTTTTCAGCACATTCAACCATGCGGTTCTGGTATATTCAGGATACAGGTCAAACTCCCCCTTCACCAGCGCCGGGTGAATATTCGTGGTGCCGCCTCCCACGCCCTTGGTGATCTCCACCTCGTAATCTGTTTCGTTTTCGATCAGCTGGGCAATGATCTCCGTCAGAATATACTGCTCTGTCATAGGCTTTGATGCGATCTTTATGGTTTTCTTCTCCCCACATCCGCTTATGCCAAACAATATGCCTGTCATAAGTAAAATAAGTATTCCTTTTCTTAAGTAATTCATATGTTCCTCCACCTTGTTTTCATTAATTTATTTGCAGATCAACTGCTTTACAAAAGCGTCCCTGGGCGCCTCTAACAGTTCTTCTTTTGTACCCTCCTGCCAGATCCTGCCTTCCTTCATAATCAGGATACGATCTCCCAGTTTAAATGCCTCTTCAATATCATGGGTAATAAATACGATCGTAGCGCCTGTCTTTTTCTGCAGATCCAGCAGTTCTTCCTGGAGCCCTCTGCGGGTGATCTCATCCACCGCCCCAAAGGGTTCATCCATAAGCAAAATATCCGGTTCCGCCGCCATCGCCCTTGCGATCCCCACTCTCTGCTTCTGCCCGCCGGATAGCTGCCTGGGAAAGCGTTGTGCCAGTTCCTGGGGCAGATCTACCAACGCAAGCATTTTTTCTGTCAGCGTCTTTTTCTCCTCCCGGGTCATTTTTCTTTCCAGCCGCGGCACATAGCAGATATTGTCTTCCACCGTCATATGGGGAAAAAGTTTGGCGCCCTGTACCGCATAGCCGATCCCTCTGCGCATGGCAGTCAGATCCCATTCTGTCAATGCTTTTCCCTTTACCGCCACCTCTCCCCTGACAGGCGTTACAAGTCCGTTCATCAGCTTTAGCAGGGTGGTTTTTCCACATCCGGAAGGACCAATAATAACCAGAAACTCTCCTTTTTTTACCTTTAAGGAAACGCCGCTCAATACCTGATTTTCACCGTATGCCGCACAGCAGTTTTGAATTGCGATCACTTCACTCAATGCCATACCTCCTGCCAACCGCTTTTTCCACCCTGGAAAGCAGCCAGTCGCTAAACAATGCAAGGGCAGCGATCAAAACTGACCCAGCCGCCGTCAAGGTCATATTGTAAGTGGTAATCCCTCTGTAAATTGCCGCCCCCAAGCCTCCTGCTCCAATAAAGGAAGCGATACCGCTCATTGCAATGATCATTACCACCATATTCCGAAAGCCGCTTATAATTACGGGGAGCGCTAAGGGAAACCTGATCTTAAGCATAACCTGCCTCTGATCTCCTCCAAGCCCCTCCGCAACCTCTAAAATACCTGCATCCACATTGGTAAGTCCCGTATAGGTATTCCGGACGATCGGCAGCAATCCGTAAACTGTCAGGGCAATCACAGCCGTCTTATTTCCGATTCCGGTAAAAGGGATGAGAAACCCCAACAGGGAAATAGAGGGAATGGTATAGATCACGTTGATCACACCCAAAGCAATTCCGGCAGCTTTCCTGTGTCTGCTGATCAAAACGCCTGCTAAAATACCCAATATTCCAGCGCATACTACTGCTGTTAAAGATATCCTGATATGTTCTAAAAGACAGGTAAGAAAAAAATCCCGCCTGTCCCAGAGTATTTGTACCAGTTCCACGGCTTTTCCCTCTTTTGCAACTTAATTCATTTTACCCTATGGATAGTAACACAGGGTTTTACGCCAAGTCAAGAGCCTGGCATTGTCAAACCTTTTGGTTGGCAATGCCAGGCTCCGTCTTTTTATCAGGCTTTATGATTTTCCTGCCACAAAATCTTCCATGAATTTTTCCAGCGGACAGGGTTTTCCAAAGTAAAATCCCTGAATATAGTCCGGCTTCATTTCACAGATTTTATTTAATTCCTGTTTTGTTTCGATTCCCTCAATACAAAGCTTCAGGTCAATGCCATGGGTCATATCTACCATATGCTGGAGAAGATTGTATTCATAAGGGTTATTCAACGCCTTCAGGGTAAAGGATCTGTCGATCTTAATGGTACTGGGATTCAGATTATACAAATAATGGAAATTGGAGTATCCCGTCCCAAAATCATCCAGCGCCAGAGGAATTCCATGTTTCTGCAAGCCATCGCAGAATTCCATAAAGAATGCATTGGACTCCAAGAATCCACTTTCTGTGAGTTCAACCAAAATGCTTCCTGCTGTCAGGTTATATTTTTGAATTCCCGCAAGAATTTCTTCCAAAACATTACTTCTTAAAACCTGTACATAGGATAAATTTACAGAAACGCGAAAATTCGGTATTACCTTCTGAATTTCACTGCACGCGTTCATCGCCTTGTCCAGAATCCATCTGCCCACCGGAATGATCAGATTGCTCTCTTCTAAAAGGGGAATAAACTCAAAAGGCGTTACCCAGCCTGTCTCCGGCGTGTGAAAACGTAACAGCGTTTCCGCGCTGAAAAGACAGTTTTCATTGATATCCATGATCGGCTGGAAATAAGCTTCAAACCCGGCAAATCCATGATTGACAGCCTGTCGCATCGTATGGATCAACGCTTTTTTGCGTTGGAACGCCTGATAATCCTTCCCATCAAATATATAGTATTTATTTTTACCGCCGCTCTTTGCCTCGTTTAAGGAAAACTCGGTATACTGCATAATTTTGTAGTAGGTATGGTCTTTAACTGCATTAAAGTCCAGAATTCCGGCTGAAAAGGTATAAAATACTTCATACCCATTATCCTCTATAAATTGATCGATCTTCTCCTGGATACGTCTGTACAGTTCAATGGCATCTTCAACGCTTCCGCCCTTTTGATCCACTACAACGAACTCATCTGCCACCACCTTATAGAGCATTTGGTCGGGATGAACCACAGCGGCAATACTGTCCGCCGTTCTGCGAAGTATCATATCGCCGTAATCCATTCCCTTATTCTCATTGATCTCCTTAAAATTATCAATTCCGAGGCGGAGCACAAAGCCCTTTAAAGGAGTTCCCTCTTTAATGTTCAACTCATGCTGCAGGCTGGATTCGCCTAATAAGCCGCTTACATTATCAGCTTTCTGTTTTCTTCCGATTTCGTTGATGCATCCTATCAAGTATTCCGGCGCACCTTCCTCATCGCACAGGATCTTTCCCCTGCAATTAATCCATACCGGCTCACCGTTGCCGTCCATCCAACGATATTGAAGATTGTGGAAATCCTTCACCCCCGTTAACAGCAGCTCAAGATCCTTTTGCAAAAATTCAAAGTCTGCCGGATGCACTAACTTTTCCAGATTTTCAAGCACATGATTGAAGCTATTTTCGGATATGTTAAAGCGCGCCACTGCATTTGGTGATATAAAATAATAATCATTTTTAACATCCATAATGTAAAGATAGTCGTCAATACAGGGATTGAAAACATTGATTACATCCTGGAACTGTTTTACCAAATCACTTTGCATATATCCCATTTCACACCTCTTATTTATGGTGTGAATTATACCACAAAATGGCAGTAAATTCAATACCTCATGCATTGTCGCGCGCCCATGTTTTATACGAAAAGATACATTCCAAACCTTTTTACGGACAGACCTTGCGCCTCCCTTCCTAAAATGTTAGGATAAGCTTACGGACAGGTTTCTGTCCCGGAAAGGAGTACGGCGATACCATGAGTTATATCCAGCACAAATCCGAAGAATCCCTTGAGGATTATCTTGAGACAATATTGATCCTAAGCAAACGCCTTTCTGTGGTGCGCTCCATCGACGTGGCAACTGAGCTGAACTTTTCAAAGCCCAGTGTGAGCGTTGCCATGAAAAACCTGAAAAACCGCGAATACATCACCGTTTCGAAGGAAGGATATCTTTACCTGACGGAGACTGGGAAAAAAATCGCAGAAAGCGTTTACGAACGCCACACCCTGTTGACAGACTGGCTGGTCCATCTGGGCGTTGACCCCAGGATTGCATCAAGCGATGCCTGTAAAATGGAACATGACATCACCCCGGAAAGCTATGAGGCGATGAAAAAATGTATCCTGTCCGTTTTAGGGCGCAGCTGAAAAATACCGGTTTTTATGTTCCATGGCACTGTATGCCATACAGACTTATTTTTGCAAAGTTTCCGGTTTTTCCGGATGGCAGGCTCCCTTCATGGCACAGCCCGCGCATCCGCAGCCACAGGATGATTTTCCTTTTTTCTTATTGCGTATCATACCGGCAATCACAGCTGCCACCATGATAATCAAAACCGCGCTGATCATGATCGTCGCCATATTTTCCATAATCCATGTAAGCATCAAAATCCCCCTGTTCTTATCATCTCTATTCGATATTATATGACAGCCCGAAGGAAACGGGCTGCCATACTATGCTACTATTTTGCTGTTTTCAATCTCATGTTTGTAGTCAGCTTTGTCGCTTCTTTATACGGTCTAAGCAGCATATAGATCATACCGCCAAGGATAACGATTGCCGCAAGCAGACCAATGACATTCAGGTTTCCTGTAAATGCCGATCCAATCTGGTAAACCATCAGCGCCACCCCATAAGCTAAGCCGCACTGGTAACCGATAGCGAACCACGTCCATTTCCCGTTGTTCATCTCCCGCTTAATGGCGCCGATCGCCGCAAAGCAGGGTGCACACAGAAGGTTGAACACCAGGAAGGAATATCCTGCAACCTGACTGAAGTTTGCGCCGATCTCAGACCATCCGTCGGGATAAAGAATACCCATTGTTCCAACGATATTTTCCTTCGCCACAAGTCCCGTGATGGATGCCACTGCCGCCTGCCAGTTCCCCCACCCCAGCGGTGTGAAGATCCATGCAAGCCCACTGCCTGCCGCTGCAAGAAGCGACTGATCCATCTCTTCTTCGGCAAGCATCCGGAAACCTTCCGGAGTAAATCCAAAATATGTGGTAAACCAGATCACCATAGTGGAAAGTAGAATGATCGTACCTGCCTTCCTAATAAAGGACCATCCCCTCTCCCACATGGAGCGAAGCACATTTCCCACAGTGGGCATATGATAAGCCGGAAGCTCCATCACAAAAGGAGCCGGATCGCCGGAAAACATCTTCGTTTTCTTTAACATAATGCCGGAAATGATAATCGCCACCAAGCCAACGAAATATGCGCTGGTTGCCACCCACGCAGAGCCGCCAAAGATCGCCCCGGCAACCATGGAGATAAACGGAACCTTCGCGCCGCAGGGAATAAAAGTAGTTGTCATGATCGTCATGCGGCGGTCGCGTTCATTCTCGATGGTTCTTGACGCCATAATTCCCGGAACGCCGCAGCCAGTGCCGATCAGCATCGGGATAAAGGACTTGCCGGATAAACCAAATTTTCGGAAGATGCGGTCAAGCACGAATGCAATACGCGCCATATAACCACATGCCTCAAGAAACGCAAGAAGCAGGAACAAAACGAGCATTTGGGGCACAAATCCAAGAACCGCTCCCACGCCAGCTACGATACCCTCATTGATCAGCCCTGCAAGCCAGTCTGCAGCGCCCACTGCTTCAAGTGCATTTCCCACGAGAACCGGTACGCCGGGAACCCACACGCCATAATCAGAAGCGTCAATGCCAAACAGATAAAAGCCATCGCCGAACAATCCGTCATTTGCCCAGTCTGTGGCGGAAGCTCCTACCGTCACCATGGAAATATAATAAACCAAAAACATGATAATTGCAAAGATCGGAAGACCAAGAAAACGATTTGTGACAATTCTGTCAATTTTATCAGAATTCGTCAATTTTCCCGCAGATTTTTTCTTTAAGCAGCCTTTGATGATACTTCCGATGTAAAAATACCGTTCATTGGTTATAATAGACTCCCCATCGTCGTCCATCTCTTCCTCAGCTGCCTTGATATCCGTTTCAATGTGGGAGAGCACAGCTTCGCTCAGCTTCAGCTGCTCCAAAACCTTATCGTCCCGCTCAAACAGCTTAATGGCATACCACCGCTGCTGTTCCTCCGGCAGTCCGTGTACTGCCGCCTCCTCAATATGGGCAAGGGCGTGTTCTACTGTCCCTGAGAAGGTGTGCATGGGAACCGTTTTTTCATTCTTTGCCGCTTCGATTGCCGCCTCTGCCGCCTCCATAATGCCATTTCCCTTCAGGGCGGATATCTCTATTACCTTACATCCCAAAGCCCTTGACAGTTCTGCTGTGTTGATTTTATCGCCGTTTTTCTCCACCACATCCATCATGTTGACCGCAACCACCACAGGAATGCCAAGCTCAGTGAGCTGTGTGGTCAGATACAGGTTTCTCTCTAAATTTGTACCGTCAATAATGTTCAAAATCGCATCAGGGCGCTCGCTGATTAAATAGTTTCTTGCCACCACTTCCTCCAATGTATAAGGGGAAAGGGAATAAATACCCGGAAGGTCTGTGATCGTCACACCTTCATGCTTCTTTAGTTTTCCTTCCTTCTTTTCTACCGTAACGCCCGGCCAGTTTCCAACGAATTGATTGGAACCAGTCAATGCATTAAACAGCGTTGTCTTTCCGCAGTTGGGATTACCTGCAAGGGCAATTCTCAAATTCATATTTTTTCCTCCTCTTATTAGTTATTCCTAACCATCGGTTTGAAAATATGGGGGATAATCCCCCTAAACACCTTCTACCTCAATCATTTCCGCATCTGCCTTCCTGATGGAAAGTTCATAACCACGGACAGTCACTTCGATCGGATCTCCAAGGGGCGCCACCTTACGGATCTGCACATCCACCCCCTTCGTCAGCCCCATATCCATGATACGCCGTTTGACCGCCCCTTCGCCATGGAGTTTCACCACCCGGACGGTATCGCCAATTTTTGATTCTTTCAGTGTTTTCATTTCCACTTTCCTCCTCATTCATAAGATTTGCTCAAACCATAATTTTCTGCGCCATTTCTTTGCTGACTGCAATGCGTGAGTCCTTTACGTTTACGATAACATTACCTCCAATGGCGTTTATCACCGTAACCGTCCCTCCCACAACAAAACCGAGAGTCTCCAGATGTGCTCTGACTTCCTGCTTTCCCCCGATTTTTCTGATAATGTTTTCTTCCCCTGCTTCTACCAGTGTAAGCGGCATCATGCATTCCTCCATTCCGAACATGTATTACCTTCTTTGAAATATGCATTAGTTTTAACTAACTTTATCGCTTAAATAATAGTTAGTATTTACTAACCATTATTATCATATGACGCCGTACAAGCCTTGTCAATGCTCTTTTTTACATGAACCTTAATTTCATCATACTGACCAATGTGTTAGTCAATCCTAACTCATTATTTGTGCAACATCCCCATGAAGAACCAGAACGCCCCAAAATTTAATGGCTTGCGCCTCTTTCCCTAACGTGCTAGGATAAATAAATAAGCAGCATTACCAATCATCGGTTATAGGCAAGGAGAACCCTTATATGAAGCAAAAACTCAAATTCAAACAGATCGCCGCAATCATCTGTATTGCACTGCTGGTTCTTTTATATGTGATCACTTTAGTGGTTTCTCTTCTGGACTTTCCCGGCTCGGACAAAATGTTTGCCGGGTGCCTGGTGGCAACCATCGGGCTCCCCATCCTTTTATGGATCTTCATCTGGTTATACGGCAAATATACCGGTAAGTAATTTCTCAAGCTCCGCATTTGCCTGTTCTCTGGTATGGAAGACGATCCCTTTCATACCTTCTTTTATTGCCGCTTCCACATTTGGCGCCGTATCGTCAATAAAAACACATTCCTCTGCACGCAGCCCATACCTGCTGCACAACAGCCGGTAAATTTCCGGCGAAGGCTTGATCAGCTTTTCCTGATAGGAGATAATCGCGCCGTCTGTTTCCTTCAGAAAATCCAACGCTTCGCTGCAATCCAAATATGCCTTATGGGCAAAATTCGATATCACGTAAACTCCAAATCCTCTTTCCTTCAGCCCTGTAATCCATGGAATCGCATATTCATAGCGGCACACCATTCCCTTTACATTCTGAAAGACCTCCCGGATCTCCTTTTCTATGGAAGGATCGTTCCGGATGAATCCCTCAAGGAGTTGGTCATCGCTCATCTTTCCTCTGTCCATCTCATTCCACAGGCTGCTTCTCACCGTGGCATTTGCCAGCTTTTCAAAAACCTCCTCGGAAAAGCCAAAGCTGCGGTAAAAATCCTGCCACACAAAACCTGCCAGCACATTTCCAATATCAAATACAATATTCCTGATCATTTATATCTCCTTTCCAGCTTTTACATCCGCCTCAAAGCATATCATCTTCAAAAACTCCTGGGCGGCACGGGACACCAGGTCTTCCCCATTGGTCACCACACAGATCTCCCTTTTGGGTATCATTTTATTAAAACGCAATTCAAAAAGTCTGCCGTCCTCCAGATATTCCGCCGCAAAATCCCGAACCACACTTCCCACTCCCAGATTTCTCAACGCAAACTGGACGATCATGTCGCTGGTGGCAAGTTCAAATTCCGGATGAAGCTTCACGCCGTTCTGTTCCAAAAAAGCATCCATGAAATGCCTGGTACTTGTATTCCCCTCCAGGGATATAAGGGGCAGCCCCTCCAGTTCTCCAAAATCCAGCATACGGTTTTTGTACTGGATAAATTTTCGTCCGGCAACAAAAACATCCTCTATTTTTCTTACCGCCTTCAGGTGCAGCCCTGCCTCTCCGGCAATAGGCGTACTGACCACCCCAAAGTCGATCTTCCCCTGCCCAAGAAGCGCAAGGGTTTCCGGCGTAGGCGCATTGGTAACCGTTACCTTAATTCCCGGAAACTGCTCATGGTATCTTTGCAGCAGTGGCAGCAAATAATATTTCAGGGTCATATCGCTGGCGCCGATTTTCAACTCCCCATACTCCAACTGCAGCATGGCGGCAAGCTTCCTTTCTCCCAACAGCATTTGCTCATACCCTTTTTTCACATACTCGTACAAAACCTCCCCTTCCGGAGTCAGCCTGATTCCCCTGGAAGCACGTACAAAAAGCTTTGCTCCCAATGAGCCTTCCAACTGCTTCAGCGCCTGGCTGACAGCCGGCTGAGAAATAGAAAGCTCCGATGCCGCTGCTGTGAGGCTTCCATATTTTGCCGCATAATAAAACACTTTATAATACTCCAGATTTTCCGCCATAACTCGATCCTTCTACAATTCCGTTCCCCGCATCCACTTCATTTCTCCCTCTTTTCTGCACAGAAAAAGACTCTTTTTCCCCAGAAAAGGACGCATATTTCTGTTTACCTCTTCCCGATCATACACGGTCAGCGTTTCTCCTGCAAGCACAAGGATCAGTTTTGACCTTGCGTGAAGAAGCTTTAATTTTGCCGACAGCATATCAAGTCCCTTTTTTTCTTCCATGACAATATAGTCCTCAAAACTGCCGCTCATTTGCAGAAAAGAAAAAGGAAGCACTTTATTTTCAAATTCCAGGTCACTTTTCCAGTATAACAGATTTAGTCTTACATTGCGAAATATTTCGCTGTGGGAGCGCAAAACAGCGGCAATCTCCGCCGCCATATTCTTTACATAGTCCTTTGGCAGACTGCAGTCTATCACCAGAGTCATTTCCAAAATACCGCCTGTATAATTTCCCGGTACATGAAGCACCCGCTCCACACCGTTTTTTAAACCCATTTTCAGCATCAGATCCATTACGCTGTCCCTCTCGACAATCAGGCAGGGAGATTTCCCCGCCATACCATAAAAAGCGGCTCATACGAGCCGCCTTCATTACACTTTTAAACCGAGACGCCATAAGCGCTCTCCCCTCATCCTGTGTTGCATGGTGGCGGAAGATAATGATGTTCCGCCACTGCAACGGGAGTACAGGTATTGTCTAATTGGACTTCTCCAAATTAAACCCAAACTAAAGCATGTTCCGCTTTCTTTAACCTTTTACGGCACCTGCAACAACACCTTCGATGATGTATTTCTGACAGGACAGATAGAAAATAATGATAGGAATAATGGAAAGTACCAGCATTGCCATCAATGCGCCCATATCCTTATTTCCGTTGGAACCAACCAGCATCTGAACCACTACAGGAATGGTCTTATACTTGGTGCTGATACCGATTACCAGGTAAGGAAGCAGGAAGTCGTTCCAGATCCACATAGCCTCCAAAATCGCTACTGTGATCGCCGTAGGCTTAAGAACCGGGAAAACCACCTTAAAATAATTCTGCAGCGGTGTACATCCATCGATCATTGCGGCTTCCTCGATGTCAATGGGCACCGATTTGATAAAGCCTGCAAACATGAATACCGCCTGACCTGCGCCAAACCCCAGGTACAGAATACACATACCCACCGGGTTTTTCAGGTGGAAGGTATCTGCCAGGGAGGACATGGTAAACATGACCATCTGGAAAGGCACGATCATGGAAAACACAAACATATAGTAAAGACCCTGGGTTACTTTGGTTTTTACTCTTGTAATATAGTAAGCCGTCATAGCTGTAAACAATACGATCAGCACAACGGATAAAATCGTAATAAAGAAGGACCATCCTACTGCCGAAAGCAGCCCCGTCTTGATCAGACCATTCACATAGTTGGTCAGTCCGGAAAAGGTTTCTGATGTAGGCAGTGCAAAGGGATCTTTGCTGATAAAGAACTTTCCCTTAAAGGAGTTATTTAAAATGAAAAACAAGGGATACAGTACAAAGGCTCCTACGATACAGAGCACAAAAAACAATATTACATTGATCGTTCTTGACTTTTTGCTTGTAATCATTATTGTTCCACCTCCTTACTTCTTGTGATGGAGAGTTGGATCAGCGCTACCGCAGCAACGATGATAAAGAATACGACTGCTTTTGCCTGACCGACACCCTCATAACCGGTCTTACCATAAAAGGTATCGTAAATATTAAGCGCAAGCATCTGCGTCTTATTCATGGGCGCACCATTGGTCAAAGCCTTGTTCTGATCGAAAAGTTTAAAGCTATTGGACAATGTCAGGAACATACAGATGGTAATGGATGACATAACCATGGGAAGCTTTACTTTGATCAGCGTCTGCCATGAAGTTGCGCCGTCAATTTTTGCTGCTTCTATTAAATCAGTGGGAATATTCTGAAGACCTGCTATGTAAATAATCATCATATATCCCATCATTTGCCAGTTCATTAAGATTACCAAGCCCCAAAAACCATATTTGGCATTGGAGACAATGGTGGTTTCAAATTGGTACAAAATTGCATTGATCATCTGCTGCCAGGTGTAACCAAGAACGATACCGCCGATCAGGTTGGGCATGAAAAATACCGTTCTGAAAAGATTGGTGCCCTTGATCTTTCTTGTGAGCAAAAGCGCCAGTGTAAAAGCAAACAGATTGATGGTGATCACACTGATCACTGTGAACCCAACTGTAAACAGCAACGCGCTGGTAAAGCCCTGTCCACTGGAGAAGGCAAGCTTATAATTCTCAAATCCCACAAAAGTTGCATTGTTTACTGTTGTAAAATTACAAAAGGATAAATATAACCCCTGTGCAAACGGTATTATAAACGCAAATGCAAAGGCAATAATCGTTGGAACCGTAAATATTACAAAATATTTTTTAAGTGTTTTCTCCATACTGCAACTCCCTTTTTTGAAAAAGCCTTTTGCAGCCCAAGCTGCAAAAGGCTTTTAAATTAAAATTCTATTTATTTTGTTGCTGCTTTTTCTTCAGCCCATCTGGTAACTACAGTGTTTGCAACATCATCCCATGTCATGTTGCCATTGCAGTACTCAAGCAGAGCTGCGCTAAAGTCATCCTTGAAATCCTGGCTGGGGAAGATTGTGAAATTCCAGCTGATGCTTGCCTTTCCGCCTTCCATGTATCTGAACATTTCTTTTGCAAGAGGGTCCTGAGGCTTCTCAGCATCACCAAAGGTGCTGAAAGGAGCTGCGTTTCCTAAAGCATTAACCATGTAATCCTTACCTGCATCAGAGGAGATCATCCAGTTAACGAAATCAAGAGTAGCTTTCTGGTTTGCCTCGGGAGCCTGGCTGTTTACACACCAGAAGTTCTCTGTACCTGTACATAAGCCCTGGTTTGCTTCGCCGTCAACGCCGGTGTAGATGGGCATGAACTTAACGCTGTCTTCTTTTACAACGTTGCCGTCAACGCCAGCAACCTGACCCCATCCCCAGTTACCATTCTGAACCATTGCACACTGTCCAAGTGCGAACTCAGCCATGGAATCTGTAACTGCCTTGCTTCCTAATAAGGAAGGAGCACATGTGGAGTTGTTGATATACAGATCAAAGATGTTCTTGAAGTTCTCGCTGTATGTGAACTCAAGATCGTCGATGTCGCTTACGCCCTTGTCCTTCATCTCGTAGTAAACAGGGATGTTTGCAAGGTGTGTCTGCCATCTCCAGTCCTCGCCGGGAAGTAAAGATGTGGAAGCAAATACGCCGTCGATACCAAGATCAGCCTTTTTAGCCTGCATGTCTTCAACAACTGCCTTTAATGTATCAAAGCTGTTGATCTCGTCTACGCTCTTTACTACTGCGCCGTCCATTGCGAAGTATGCCTGCATGATCTCATCATTGTAGATGATACCATAGGACTCAACATTATAAGGAATACCGTACACGCCGCCGTCTGCGCCTGTGATTGCAAGACCCTTGTCAGATAAGTTGTTGTAAAGATCTGTGTTTGTCAGATCCATGCAGTAATCTTTCCATGAATTATAACCAACAGATCCGTTGATCTGGAACAATGTAGGAGCATCGGAACCAGCGATTTCTGATTTCAATACTTCTTCATAAGTACCGCTTGCTGCTGTAACGACCTTTACAGGTACGCCAGTTTCAGCTGTGTAAGCTGCTGCAATTTCCTGCCACTGCTCATCTACTTCAGGCTTGAAGTTTAAGTAGTAAACAGATCCGCCCTCTGCGCTTGCTTCTGCTTCGGGTTCTGCTTCTGCAGGTGCTTCCGGTTCTGCTTCGCTCTCTGCAGGCGCTTCTGCTTCTGCAGGTGCTTCCGGTGTTGCTGTGTCGTCTTTTCCACCGCAGCCGATCAGCATGCTGGATACCATTGCGACACAAAGTAATGCACTAATTACTTTCTTTCTCATAATAATACCATTCCTCTCCTTTATAAAATTGGGTTATTGTTGTTGTGCGGAAACGCTTTGGAAACGTTTCCAAGCACATATCTAACATACCATTTACTGCCCAATAACGCAAGTCTTGTTTCACATTTTTAAGAATCATTCTGTGATTTTCGTCATTTTCGCAAATTATCGGGCAGTATTTTTGTTTATTTTGTATAATATTTTTTTTGATTTTCCTATTGACATTATATGGAAGCAATATCTATCAGCGTAAACTGATCGTTTGCATTCTCCAAACTGGTCACCAACGCCCTTGCCGTGTCCATTGCCGTGATACAGTTTACCCCCGTTTCAATGGAAGTTCTTCGGATCAGGAACCCGTCTCTTGACTTATCCCGCCCCTGGGTAGGAGTGTCGATCACCAGGTCGATCCTGTGCCCCAGGATCAGATCCATCACCGTGGGGGATTCCTGGGAAATCTTGTTCACCTTACGCGCCTTTACGCCCGCCTCATTCAGCGCCGCCGCCGTACTTCTGGTAGCGTAAATGGTATAACCCAGCTTTTCGAATCTCCGCCCGATCTCTACCGCCTCTCCCTTATCCGCATCCTTAACGGTAATGATCATCTGCTTATGTTTGGGCAGATCCACTCCCGCTCCCAAAAACGCTTTATAAAGGGCTTCCTGAAAGGTTCTGGCGATTCCCAGGCACTCTCCTGTGGATTTCATCTCAGGTCCTAAGCTGATCTCCGCCCCTCTGATCTTCTCAAAGGAAAATACCGGCATTTTAACCGCAAAATATTCCGCCTCCGGCTGGAGCCCCGGCTGGTATCCCAGCTCCCTGATGGTTTTGCCAATGATCACCTCCGTGGCAAGATCTACAATGGGAATTCCCGTCACCTTGCTGATATAAGGCACTGTCCGGGAAGAACGGGGATTGACCTCGATCACATACACATCTTCCCCGATGGCGATAAACTGTATATTGATCAGTCCCTTTACATGAAGCGCTCTGGCAAGCCGCCTGGTATACTCTGCGATCTTTTCTTTCACTGTATCTGAAATCGTAGGCGCCGGATAGACGGAAATACTGTCCCCAGAGTGGACTCCTGTTCTCTCGATGTGTTCCATAATGCCCGGTATCAGAATGTCGGTTCCGTCGCAGACCGCATCCACCTCGATCTCCTTTCCCTGAAGATACTTATCCACCAAAATAGGATGATCCTGAGCGATCCGATTGATAATTCCCATAAATTCTTCTATTTCCTCATCGGAAATGGCGATCTGCATTCCCTGACCGCCAAGCACATAGGAGGGTCTTACCAGCACAGGATAGCCCAGCCTGTTGGCAACCTCCTTTGCCTCCTTCGCCGTATAAACGGTTCCTCCCGCCGCCCTGGGAATCTCCGTTTCTTCCAGAATTCGGTCAAAAAGCTCCCGATCCTCCGCCGCGTCCACATCCTCCGCCTTGGTACCCAGAATGGGCACTCCCATTTTCATCAGGCTTTCCGTCAGCTTGATCGCCGTCTGTCCGCCAAACTGAACCACCGCCCCGTCAGGTTTCTCCAGACGGACAATGCTCTCCACATCCTCCGGCGTAAGGGGCTCAAAGTACAACTTATCCGCAATGTCAAAATCCGTACTCACCGTTTCCGGATTATTATTGACAATAATGGTTTCAAACCCTGCTTTGGAAAAAGCCCAGGTGGCGTGGACGGAACAATAGTCAAACTCTATTCCCTGACCGATCCTGATAGGACCGGAGCCAAGCACCAGCACCTTTTTAGGCGGGTTGGTTTTGACCGCCTCATTTTCACCGCCGTACACGGAATAATAATAGGGGGTCGCCGCCTCGAATTCCGCCGCACAGGTATCTACCATCTTATAGGCGGCAATAATGCCGTTCTCATAACGCATATCCCTGATCTTCTCTTCCGGAATCCCCGTCAGCCTGCCGATCACCTGATCCGGGAATTCCATCCGTTTTGCCTCTTTCAACAATTCCAGGGTAAGCGGTTCCCGCTTCAGGCTCTGTTCCATTTCCACCAAAACGGCGATCTTATCGATAAACCAGTGGTCGATCATGGTGATCTCATGGATAGTATCATAATCCATCCCTTTTCTCAATGCCTCAGCAATCACATAAATCCGCTGATCGTCCACTATCTTAAGTCTTTCCTTCAATTCTTCCAGGGTAAGCTCACTGAAATCATAACTGAGCAGGCAGTCCACATGCTGTTCCAGGGAACGGATCGCCTTCATCAACGCCCCTTCAAAATTATCGCAGATGCTCATCACCTCTCCCGTTGCCTTCATCTGGGTGGTGAGGGTTCTCTTGGCGGTGATAAACTTATCAAAAGGAAGCCTGGGAAGCTTTACCACACAATAGTCCAAGGTGGGTTCAAAGCTGGCATAGGTTTTCCCTGTAATGGCATTTTTGATCTCGTCCAGTGTGTAACCCAATGCGATTTTCGCCGCCACCTTTGCGATCGGATAGCCGGTCGCCTTACTTGCCAGCGCCGAGGAACGGCTGACACGGGGATTCACCTCGATCACACAGTACTCAAAGCTGGTGGGATGCAGCGCAAACTGCACATTACAGCCTCCCGTGATCTCCAGCTCGCTGATGATATTCAATGCCGAGGTGCGCAGCATCTGGTATTCCTTGTCCCCAAGAGTCTGGGAAGGCGCTACCACAATACTGTCTCCCGTATGCACCCCTACCGGATCGATGTTTTCCATATTACATACGGTAATGCAGTTTCCCGCACTGTCCCGCATCACCTCATATTCGATCTCCTTCCAGCCTGCGATACAGCGTTCCACCAGAACCTGTCCCACCCGGGAAAGACGCAGACCGTTTTCCAGAATGCTTTCCAGCTCCTCCTGATTATGGGCAATTCCGCCACCGGAGCCTCCCAGGGTATAAGCAGGGCGAAGCACCACCGGATAGCCGATGGTATTGGTAAACGCCACGCCGTCTTCCACCGTCTCCACCACTTTGGATGCGGCGCAGGGTTCCCCGATCTTTTCCATGGTATCCTTAAATTCCTGCCGATCCTCCGCCTTTTTAATGGTTGCCGCCGTAGTGCCCAAAAGCTTTACATTATGAGCAGCCAGAAAGCCCGATTCCTCCAGTTCCATTCCCAGATTCAGCCCTGCCTGCCCTCCCAGGGTGGGCAGAATGCTGTCCGGTTTTTCTTTTTCAATGATCTGTTCCAGGACCTTAACGGTAAGGGGTTCAATATACACCTTATCCGCAATATTCTTATCGGTCATAATGGTTGCAGGATTGGAATTCACCAGAATAACTTCCACTCCCTCTTCCTTCAGGGAACGGCATGCCTGGGTGCCCGCATAATCAAATTCCGCCGCCTGCCCGATCACAATAGGACCGGAGCCGATCACCATAACTCTTTTCACATTAGGATTTTTAGGCATTGTTTCCTCCATTCCGGAGCGTTTTCTCCATCATCTCAATAAAACGGTCAAAAAGGTATCCAGAGTCCTGCGGTCCCGGGCACGCCTCCGGGTGAAACTGAACGGTAAATATTTTTTTACCGGTATAGATAAGCCCTTCGTTGGTGCCGTCGTTCACATTCACAAATGCAGGCTTTGCCACCCCAGGATCAAGCTTCTCCGTATCCACCACATAACCGTGGTTCTGAGAGGAAATATATACGCGGCCGGTCGTCAGATCCTTTACCGGATGATTCCCGCCTCTGTGCCCGTATTTCATTTTAAAGGTATCCGCCCCTGTGGCAAGCGCCATCAGCTGATGCCCCAGGCATATGGCAAAAATTGGAATATCTGTATCATAAAGCTTTTTGATCTCTGCAATGATACTCCCGCATTCCTTGGGATCGCCGGGACCATTGCTGAGCATAATGCCGTCATATCCCCCTGCAACGATCTCCTCCGCTTTGGTCAGCGCCGGATAAACCGTCACATCGCAGCCTCTTTGGGCAAGGGATAATGCAATGTTGCCCTTTGCGCCGAAGTCCAGAAGCGCCACTCTTTTGCCTGCCCCGTTCAGTTTTTTCACAAGGCTTGGGCGCATTTCCCTTTTACCTTTGGCGTAGGCATTGGGATCAAATCTGGCGCTGCCAGAGAGAGGTCCGTTATCTGCAAGGGCTTTTGCCCCTTTAATTTCATATGGCTGGGAACAGGTCACTTTTTCCACCACTTTTCCGGTGGTATATGCTTTCAATTTAGGAAGAATTGTGTTTAGATCATAGTGCTCGTCAGAGGTGAGCATACCGTTCATGGTACCTTTTTCACGAAGGATCTTGGTCAGCGAACGGGTATCAATGCCGGCGATTCCCGGGATATTCTGGCGAATGAGAAATTCCTGAAGTGTAAGATCTTTTCGAAAATTGCTTGGCATCCGCGACAACTCTTTTACGATAAAGCCATCCGGCCACCCTTTTTGCGACTCCATATCCTCCTGGCAGACCCCGTAATTGCCGATCAGAGGATAGGTCATACATACCGCCTGTCCTGCATAGGAGGGATCGGTCAGCACCTCCAGATACCCTGCCATGGAAGTGTTAAATACGATTTCACTGATGATTTCTTTGTCGGCGCCAATATGTATGCCTGTAAAAACAGTGCCGTCTTCCAGAATTAGAAATGCTTTCATGTAATCTCTGCTCCCTTTCCCTTGTATTCATTTACATAATCGACTCATTATAGCACAGGGCATTTTCATCTTCAATGATAAATTTCAAAAGGCAGATCCGTTGACACGATCCGCCCTTGAAATCACAATATTACTGCACTTCTATTTCCGATTCAAACTGTAACGTTTTATTTTTAAATATACATACCGTATATTCAACCGGTGTTTCCTGATAATTCATAATCCGGCGTACCCTGATGCATGGATCAGAGTCTAAAATTTCCAAAGCCTTCTTTTCTTCCTCGGTGGGTATGCATGCGGTAAATCTCTCTGAACCTTTCAGGCTTTTTATTCCCCATTCCTTAAAGAAATTATACAGCCCCGACTTTTCAACCTTCATGAGGTCAAAGCTTGGAAACAATCTTTTAGGAAGATAGGTTTTCTCTATGAGCGCCGGATTTCCGTCCAAATACCGGAGACGATTCAGGTAAATGACGCTTTCACCTGCTTCCAGCAGAAGCCGCTTTCTCACCTTGTCCGTTGGTTCCATCATTTCCTGAAAACACAGTATTTTGGTTGACGGGGTAAATCCCTGCTCTTCCGCCATGGTGCTAAAGCTGCCAAAGGTGGTAACATTCATCTTAACCTTAGGTTCTGCAATAAAAGTTCCTTTTCCATGAAGTTTCACCAGCACACCGGCATTTACCAACTCCTGGATCGCCTGCCGAACCGTAGCTCTGCTTACACCATACCTCCGGCTGATCTCTGGTTCTGTCATGATCTGATCCCCCGGAAGCAGCTTTTCATCTGAAATATACTTTACAAGCTCTTCTATCAGCTGTTGGTATAACGGTATCTTTCCCAACATAGTTTCTCCCCAGATTTTCTTCTACTGTTCAAATTCACAGTTTAATCTTCGAATATAATCTTTCGCATATTTATCAGATTTAGAGGAAACCACCATATTAAACTCCTTCAAAAGAGGGTGTTGCTCCAGACAATCCAAATATACAGTAATAGTATATACTATTATTTGGAAAAATGGCAAGCAGTAAATTGAGGATACCGACTGTTCCACATCATTCTCCACCGTTAAAACATTTCCATCCTGCTCAAGACCGCCAAAAGCTGTAAGCATGTATGCCCTGTCCGTCACCTTCCGGGTAGCGTGATAGATATCTCTTACCCGTTTTGAGGTTTCCACCTCTGTGTCAAGGAAAAATACCGTATGCTCCGGCGCCAGCTGATAGTTATATCCATGAATGTATTCCTCCGTTTCCAACGGAACCGCCAGAACCTTCAATAACTCGCTTGCCTTCAGAGCCCCCTCGCACACCGCGCCGTATGCGCCCCCTGCCCCACATAAAAAGGTTTTCTGCAAGGAACTGAATTCCTTTATGTGCTTATGGATAAAATCCGGCAAAGCTGCAAGCACCATTTGATAAGTATCAAAGGCTTTCCTCAGCTGACTTTTTTCTTCCTCATACTTTTCATTTGAAATATAACCGGTTCTTTTTCCTGCTTCCAGGGCAAAAAGCATAAAAAACAATGCCAGCAGGGTTACCCCTTTTGTAACATAAGGCTCTTTTTCTTCTACCACCCCATAATCAATTTCCACATCCGCATAATCTTTAAAATCATTTTCAACGTTTGCCGTAAGGCCTATCGCCGGCTTTCCCAGTTCTTTCAGCTTCTTTAATGCGTCAATGCTGTTGGTGCTGGCTCCGCTTTGGGAAACCACAACGGTAAAATAGTCTTTTACCAAGTCATGGTTATAGTGGGTGAAGGTAAACGGCGTCATTGCTTCCACTGAAACTCCCATGTATCTTCTCATAAAATCCAGCGCAGCTTCCGTCCCGTTTCGGCTTGAGCCGGAAGCCACAATACAGACAGATGTATATTTTCCCTCTATATACATGTCAACCATGGGCTTTGTCAGTTCATAAGAATTTTCAATGTTTTTTAACGCCTGTATCGGCGCAGCCTGCACGTATTCATCCATTAATAATTTTTTTTCTGCCATAATTGTGCTCCTTTATTTTGATTAGGACGTCATGATGTTTATATTGTATTATACGCATTGTTTTTTGTCAATATGTACAATAAAAGTTTATTTTTTTATTTCATTATTGACACATCGGACGTATTATGTTATTCTCCACTTAAGAGGTACGGACGTCATGATTATTTAAGGAGGGTTACTGTCACATGGAGAATATACCTAACATTGTTTTAACGAGAGTGGACAACCGCCTGATACACGGCCAGGTTGCCACTAACTGGCTCAAAACCTATAATGCCAACCTTTGTATCGTTGCGGATGATGAAGTTGCAGAGGATTCCATGCAGCAGACATTATTGAAGCTGGCTGCAGGCAATATGCAGATCAGATTCTTCACCATACAAAAGACCATCGACATTATCTATAAAGCCAGTCCTTCGCAAAAAATTGCTATTATCTGCCGCACGCCGATCCAGGTGGCGAAGCTGGTTGCAGGAAATGTTCCTATTACAACCGTTAATATCGGAAATATGCACGATGAGGAAGGAAAGAAAAAGCTGCAGAGAACCGTATATGCAAATCCGGAGGAAATTGCAGCTATGAAGGAACTTATTGACAAAGGCGTGACCGTAGAGTATAGAATGCTCCCCAAAGATCATTCTATTGATATGGCGGCGCTTCTATAACACCAGGGAGGGAGAAACAAATGTCATTTGCACAAATTATCATTATCACAATTATCACCGGACTGGTCGGAATCGACTGTTACATGGAAGTATTTCAGACCTATCGTCCTCTTATCTTAGGAACGATCATTGGACTTGTCATGGGCGACGTTAAGACAGGCCTCATCATAGGCGCCACATTTGAAATGATGTGGATGGGTCTGATGCCCATCGGCGGAGCGGTTCCCCCAAATATGGTTATCGCTACCGTAATCGGCGTTGTCTTTGGCATTGCCAGTGGAAAAGGCGCAGATGTTGCCATCGGCTTCGGTGTTCCATTTGCCGTATTAATGCAGGGAATCGTTATCCTGATGTATACCGGATTTTCATACTTTAATACATCTGCTACCAAATATATCAAACAGGGAAAATCCAAACAGTTTGATCTGATCCAGTTAAAAGCTTCCATTGTAATCTTTTTCTGCTATGCAATCGTGGCATTTCTGCCCATATGGCTTGGTATCGATAAGGCGGAAGTCATTGTCAACATTCTTCCCGAATGGCTGATCAACGGGCTTTCCGTTGCCGGAGGGCTGATGCCTGCAATCGGATTTGCAATCCTGCTCAATACCATGTTTAAAAAGGATTACATCATTTTCCTTGCAATGGGCTTTATTTTAGTGACCTATTTATCCCTTCCGATTCTGCCTCTTGCAGTGATCGGAGTCTGCATTGCAGTTTATGACTACATGATTCCCGGCAAAAAAGCCACAGCGCTTGCCACCACCACAGAAAGCGAGGATTATACAGATGGCATCTAATACAACTTTAACGAAAAAAGATTTGAACAAAGTAGGATTTCGCTCTATTCTTTTAAATACCACCTTTAACTATGAAAGAATGCAGGCAACGGGCTTCACCTATTCCATGAAGCCGGTTATCGATAAGATCTACGCTGATGATGAGGAGGAAAAGAAAGAGCGCGAATTGAATCATCTCACCTTTATGAATTCTCACTCCTATGCCATTACACTGATCATGGGAATTTGTGCCGCTATGGAAGAGCGGAAGGAAAAGAAGGAATTGATCAACGGGATTAAAGTAGCGCTTATGGGACCTCTTGCGGGGCTGGGCGACTCCCTTGTATGGTTTACTGCCATTCCCATCCTTGCCGGTATCGGCATTTCCTTTGCAATGGATGGAAATATTCTTGGTTCTATTTTCTTCTTCCTTGCCTTTAACCTTCTTGGATTTGCAATCCGCTTTGGATTTTTGCATATGGGTTATAAGCTGGGAATTGGAATCCTGGACAAAATCAGTGTGATCGGCGATAAAATCACACGCGCGGCAGGTATCCTTGGTATGACGGTAATCGGTGGTTTGATCGCTTCTTATGTTACTTTAAACACCGCCCTGACGATTACTTCAGGCGATGCAGCCGTCAATCTGCAGACTGACGTATTTGACTCCATCATGCCCAATCTGCTGCCCATGCTGTACACCATGTTTATTTTTTACCTGATCCGGTCTAAAAAGAAATCACCGACCATGTTGATCGCAATTACCATCATCCTCTGTGTCATCGGCTCTTTCTTTGGCATCTTCTAAATTATTATATAGCAGAAGGCAGGCGCACCCTCATCAGTGCTCCTGCCTCCCCCTTATCAACACGCAGTACAAATTTTATTATTGAAAGGACATACATTCATTATGACAGGTATTATTTTTACAGGGCACGGCTCCTTTGCCAGCGGAATGCACAGCGCTGTTTCACTCCTTGCAGGAGAATCAGAGCGAGTTCTTTCCGTTGATTTCCCCGGCGATAATACAGTGCTCCTGAAAGAAAAGCTTCAATCTGCCGTTTCCACTCTGGTTCAGAAGCAATGTCAGCAAATACTTATCTTATGTGACATTTTAAGCGGCAGCCCTTTTCATACGGCAGTTGCAGTTTCTCAGGACAACTCAAATATTTCTGTTATTTACGGCATTCATCTGGCTCCTGCTGTGGAATTATGCCTTAGAGCCGAAGACTCCGTTTTTTCTGAAACCGATCTCAATACCCTGCTCGCCGACAGCCGGGAAATGACAGGCTTATTCCGTCTTTCCCAGGAAAATACCGGTGCTTCGGACTATGCCGATGAGGGAATCTAGCCTGTCGTGCTGATAGTGATATTTCACACCCACGCCAGGGTTCGGGATACAATGTCAGGCAAAAGGGAGAGGGAGGAGGACACGACAGCGCACAGCCAATATGACTACAGCCAACGCAGCTGACAATTTTACATATGGATTCAGCGCGAGTCTCGAAATTGGATTTCACTAACGGAATGGAGAAAGTTATTTAAAACTTCACGGGTCGGAGTATAGCGGCGTCCATGCCGCATACTCCTGATTCCGCCATCCGTGG
>CAMWCA010000035.1 GCA_947172705.1 uncultured Lachnospiraceae bacterium | reverse complement strand
GAAAATGGTCAGGTTTTATATGACGTTGGATTCAGCTGTAATGTGACGTTCTACAGTATCATACTGCCGCCCCCACAGGACAAATCCCGCTTTCCTTGCCTGCACTTTTTTTGCCCATTCAACTGACTCCTCAATGCTCTTGGTCCGGTAATACTTATGCATAACCTGAGAATATGGAAGGCTTAAATCCCTGCAGAGTTCCCGGAGGGAAATATATTTCCTACCATCATAAGTTACTTCAGTTCCACTTTTTATTGGTATAACCCTCCTTTCTCTTCACCATTTATAATGACGCACCCGGCTTTATTGCTAAAGCGGTCACCACCTTTACAGCTCCATCTGCATTCCGTCCTGCCCGTTTTCCTCCTTCATTTCATCCTGCCGCATGTCAAGCCGCATATACTTCTCCACGGTGAGCGTCTCCCCAAGATAATTCATGTCTTCTCGTGGATAATAACTGCCGCCCTCCGTCATTGGGATTTCTGTTTTTGACAGGATCGTTCCCCAATGGTTGACCAGCACATACGGTTTTACCTCACAGGCAATCCCCTGACAGTCGTCATCATGCCGCACGTCATAACAGAATAACTTTTCAGGCACGGTGTTCCTGTCTATCCTGCTGCCGGTGTAAAGCACCACATAGTCATCCAGCATGGCCAGTTCAAAGTTTTCTTTTCCTGCGTTTTCCATTCCTGCCTCCTGTTCTGTTAAAAAGACAGTACCTATTTTGTTCAAAATAAGTACCGCCTTACATGTTCATCTGCATTCCTTCCTCTGGTTCTTCACCGGGAATCTCTTCCCGTACCCTTTACCTCCTTCCATTCTTAAAAATATCCCCAAATCGTCCCCAAAACCGATTTTAACTCCCCTTCATCTATAAAAACGGGCATAAAAATAGGGCAAAAACTGGTCAATTTTCGCTCCAATTTTTGCCCTCAAACCACAACATCTTGTGGCTTAGACCCCCTAATTCTTCTCTTTTCCACAATACTGCATCATTATTATTACCTCAACGTGTACCGTCTGTGGAAACATATCCACCGCCCTCACCTTCTTCACCTTATACCCCCCATCGCAAAGCACCCTCAGATCCCTTGCCAGCGTAGCGCTGTCGCAGCTCACATACACAATCCTCTCCGGCGCCATCTTCAGCATCGTTTCCAGACACGCCTGGTCACATCCTTTCCTGGGGGGATCTACCACGATCACATCCGCGGCAATTTCCTCCTTCTCATATTTTTCAGGAAGCACTTCTTCCGCCTTTCCCACAAAAAATTCCACATTTTCAATGCCGTTGCGCCAAGCGTTTCTCCTGGCATCCTCAATTGCCTGAGGAACGATTTCCACCCCATACACCTGCTTCGCATCCCTTGCCAAAAACAAGGATATCGTTCCGATTCCGCAATACAGATCCCACACCTTCTCCCTTCCGGTAAGCCCCGCATAGGAAAGGGCAAGGCTGTACAACTTTTCTGTCTGCGCCGGATTCACCTGATAAAAGGATAAGGGCGAAATAGCAAAGGTAACGCCCCTCCCCAAAGGAGCAAAATCCTTCTCTGCGTCACGAATATCAATGGTATCCTCTATGGTATCTTTTCCCCATAGAGTGTGAACCTCTTTTCCCATAATTACATTTGTATTTTCAGTATTAATACTGATTGACACACTTGTCATATTTTTCAATGCCGCCAATTCAGAAATCAATTTTTTCTGCTCTGGCAAATATTCCTTTGCGCCTGATTTCCCTTTCCAATTCAAAACAAGACACACCATGAGTTCTCCGCTTTGGAACCCCTTGCGGATGAGAATATGCCGGATCAGTCCTTTTCCTGTAGCTTCATCGTAAGCCGGTACATGATTCTCCTTCATATAGGCAAGAATGCTTTCCAGAATCTCCTGATTTTCCGCCGCCCCTAAAATACAGTTTGTATTGGCAATAATGCTATGGGTTCTGCCCGCATAAAATCCTACCACAGGATTGCCTTCCCGATCTGTTCCAACGGGATATTGCGCCTTGTTTCGGTAATGAAAAGGCTCCTCCATACCCACAATAGGCTCCATCATTTGATCCAGCTTTTCCGGTGTAAATCCTCCGATACGGATTAGGTTATTGCGAACCTTGCTCTCCTTAAACTGCAGCTGACGCTCATAGCTCATAGCCTGGATCTGGCATCCGCCGCATTGCTTGTGAAAAGGGCAGTATGGATCTACACGAAAAGGAGAAGGTGTAACCACCTTCTCTAATCTTCCATAAGCATAATTCTTTTTTACCTTCGTCACACGAAGTTGGACAATATCTCCAATCACAGCATCCTTAATAAAAAAAGGATATCCTTCCACCTTCCCTATGCCTTCTCCCTCTGAGGTCATATCTACGATCTTTGCCGTAATGATCTGATTTTTTTCATAGCCCATGATCCGCCTCATTTCTCTCCCCGGCAGATATTTCCCCGGGAATTTAAAACCTTATTCCAACCGTGTTCCCCTTAGGTTGGACTCAAACAACCGATTAAATCCCATCCAGCCTGCTTCTGTGGTATTTTCCAAAATCTCTGTAAAGGTCTGCATCTTTGCATCCGTATTGTCTGCGAAATTAAGCGCCACCGCTTCCATAATTGCCGGCTTCTTGGGAGAACCAAACTCGTATTCTCCATGATGAGATAAGATGCAGTGCTTCAGCTCACTGGCAAGAATAGCAGGAAATCCATCTATTTTATTGATCTTTTCAGCCACCATTTCCGTGCCGATCACAATGTGCCCCAAAAACTGCCCCTCATCTGTATAGTCGTTCTGAGGAAAAAGAGAGAGCTCTCTTGTCTTTCCGATATCATGACAAATTGCCGCACTGATCAGCAGATCACGTTTCAGCATAGGATATACGCCACAGTAATAGTCGCAAAGCTTCGCCACGCTTAAAGTATGCTGCAAAAGCCCTCCCACAAAACCGTGATGGACTGTTTTTGCCGCAGAAGACTGCTTAAATGCCTTCATAAAGCTTTGATCCTCCACAAAGAACATCTGCAGAAGTTCCTTTAGATACGGATTCTCTATTCCATTGATATAATCCAGCAATTCCTGGTACATCTCTTCAATATCAAACTTACTTACAGGCAAATAATCTGCAGGGGAGTACTCTCCCTCCTGGCATTTCCGAATTCTTTTTACATTTACCTGTAAAGCGCCCTGAAAGCTTGTAATATCTCCATATACCTCTATGTAATCCAATGCATCGAACTCTCCAATTCCCGCATTGTTGGGATCCCACACCTTAGCGTCCAGCGTGCCTGTCTTATCCTGCAGGATCAGGCTTTCGTAAGGCTTTCCGTTTTTCGTCACTGCCGAAACCTTATGCTTGCATAAATAGATATCAAATACTCTGTCGCCATCACTATAATCTTTTATATACTTCATTTTCATTCATAAGCGGAAATTTAAAATCCACCGCCCATTTCCTCCCTTTTCTTTATTCCTACTTTATCCCCAGGGTTACATCCACTTTCATTTCTGTATAACCGTCCGGTCCCTGACGCATCAATTCAATGGGAAGCTCCCTTTCCGGTTCCTCCGAAAGAAGGGCATTTACCAGATCCTGATAGTTGTTGATCTCGTTTTCCCGTATCCTGATAATAACATCGCCGCTTTGTATACCGGCATTCATTGCGGGAGAATCCATATCGATCTCCGTAATATAAGCGCCAAAGGGAACGCCCAGTTCCTGATTCGCCTTTTCCGTTACATCCACCCCGTAAACGCCAAAATAAGCAATACTGCTGTCGTTTGAAAGTTTTTCCACAACTTTTCTAAGCTCATTGATTCCCACTGCGCTGACCAGATTTCTGATATCGGCGGAATTGTATGACATGTCAATGATTCCAATGATCTGTCCCTTGAGATTGATCAACACACCGCTTGCATTATTGCTTCCATAGATATCCGTAGTCATATATTTATAGCCGGAGTCCGGAAGCCGGATTGCATTTCCCTCAGAAGTAATACTGCCAAAGCAGAGAGAGCCTTCCGTTCCTACAGGTCTTCCCATGGCAATAATAGGATTTCCCACCAAATTAGCGCCTGATGCGCCAAGAGGTATCCCCTTTGCCATTTCCAGAGTGGTTTTCTGAATCGTTGCCTTGGGTATGGCTATAATACCAAGACCCGTATTATTATCTTTTTTCTTAAGCGCCGCCTGATATTCTTCTCCGTCTGCAAAAGCAACCTTTAAGGAATCTGCTCCTTTAATACTGCTGATGTTGGCAAGAATCAGCAATTCTTTTCCATTATCCGCCACCACAGCGCCAGACACAGCCCCCTCGCTTTCATATTCATTGTCCAGCCATCCAATATCCGATGTCACTCCCACAACGCTTACAATGGATTTTCTTGCTTCCTTTGCAATTTCTTCCACACTGTTAACAAGAGATAAATAATCCTCCACCCCTAAATCAAGGTCAAGCTCCATTTCCGATATCACCTGGGCGATCTGTTCGTCCTCCAGGGTGGGAGGTTCCGTAGGTTCCGGCTGCATCTGGGAATCATCGGCAATCATATCCTCCGGTAATATTTCGTTTTCTTCCGTCTCCTCCACGAATACCACTGTCTGAGGCTCCTCTTCCGGATACAGCCTGTTGCTGATCACCGGCTCCAGCAGCAAAAAAGTAAAGCATGCGACCATTCCAAAAATGACAGCCATGGCAGCCGTAACCAGTGTACGCCTTATCAGCTTTTTTCGGTTCAAGGGACGCTGCTTAATACGTTCCATCATAAAATCAGTATTGTCCTGACTTTTATTCTCTTCCATTCTCTCAAACTCCTATTTACGCCTTCACATCAAGCAATAAGCTTGCGCTTTTCGCCTTTATGTTAAGAAAAATGGCAACATAAACTAAGTATGCTGCCATTTCAGTGAATCGGCGTGACAGGATTTGAACCTGCGACTTCTACGTCCCGAACGTAGCGCTCTACCAAGCTGAGCCACACGCCGTAATGTTGGAACCTTGTTCATCATACAATTTTTACAGGCAATTGTCAATAACAGGGCATACCTTTTTTACCATACTCCTCCGTCAATAATCCTGTCTTGCTTCCTATTCTTTATCTGTCGCAAGCTTCACTACCATATTGACTCTGTCCATAAACACCTTTTCTTTAACAAGGGCAATTCCCTCGGCTTCGTCCCCCAACACTATCAATTTATCTCCGCCTTTGATTTCAAATAATTCCATTGCCTGCGCCGGTACGGTAATCTGACCACAATCAGAAACAGTAACTGTTCCAAAAATATGTTTTCCTACTGGCGGCGGCGATATCATTGTTGCATCGTCCACCTTTGCCGTTTGGATCAGACCATCGACTGTAATCCCATAAACGGAAGCAAGCAGGGCGCATTTTTCAATATCGGGAATCGTTTCCCCTTTTTCCCATTTACCATAAGCCTGTCTGGAAATTCCGATTTTTTCCGCAATTTCTTCCTGTGAATATTTGTTTATTTTTCTAAGCAATATTAAATTATCTTTTATCATTTTCTCTCCCCACATTTATGTCTCTACGACAATATATTTATTTTATCCGCTTTGCGGGTTAAAATCAATGCAATTAAATGCGACAAAATTTATAAATTTATGTTTCCTTTCGTTGGTAGAAAACCGAGATTTTTCTTTTTATAATTTGAGAAAAGAATTATTTTGACAGGAGAATAGAAAAATGGTTAAAAAAATATTTAAGATTCTGGGGCTTGCACTTGCACTGATCATTGCTGCTTTGGTTGTTTTTGCCTTTTATTTCTGTTACCACAATACCCATTGGTGGGAAAAAGACATGAAAAAAATAGAAAGACTGGGCATTTGTGAAAAGCAGGTAACTCTCCCTAACGGACATGTGATCAACTACGGTGAACTGGAAAGCGACGGTCCCGCACTGCTTCTAATTCATGGACAGATGGTGGCATGGGAAGAATATGCCGGTGTTATCCCACAATTAAGCAAAAACTGGCATATCTACGCGGTGGATCTGTATGGTCACGGCGAATCCTCCCATCAGAAGGAGCTATATTATTTGGATGTAAACGGCGACGACCTGATCTGGTTCATTGAAAATGTGATTGGAAAAGAAACCGTTGTAAGCGGTCATTCCAACGGCGCGCTGCTTGCAGCATATATTTCAGCTTATGGAAAGAATCTGGTAAAGGGATGTATTCTGGAAGACCCGCCCGTGTTTTCAACTCAGGGGGAAGGCTGGGAAACCAGCTTTGCCTATCTTGATACCTATCAACCCCTCCACGAATATCTTTCCTCAGAGCAGACGGAATGCTGGCCTGCTTACTATCTCCGACACTGCTATTGGGGTCAGCTTTTTATGAAGGACGCCATGCCGGGATTGGCAAATTATGCGCAATATTACCGTGAGAAACACCCGGGCGAAGAAGTAAAAATTATGTTCCTGCCCAAGAGCCTTACCACCGTATTTCATTATGTAGAGCAATATGATATGCAATATGGGGAACATTTTTATGATTTAACATGGAATAACGGCGTGGGTCATGAGCAAATGTTTTCGGATATTGAAGTTCCCTGTATTTATCTCCACGCCAAAGAAAATCTGCATGAAAACGGCGTGTACCTCTGCGCCGCTTCCAGAGAACAGGCAGACAGAGCCGTCGCTCTCATCGGCAGTCACTGCAGGTTGATCGAAACCTCTGACAGCGATCACAGTATTCACGGAAATCATCAGGATATTTATATAAAAGCAGTCAACAGTTTCTTAAAAGAACAATAAAGTGCAGGGGAGGCTGATTCTTCAACCTCCCCTGAAATCTTACATTAACAGGTAAACTACCGTAATAATCAATCCAATACAAAACAGCAGCAGCCCAAAAGACAAACTCCGCGCAATAATCGTTCCCTCCTCCGACATTTCCTCATACATAAGCGCATACTTATGCACATAATCCACGTTCCTGGGACGCTTTCGCCAGATGGTTGCATTTGCCCCTCTTTCCAGACCATTCACCAGACAGCCCAAAGCATGTGTCATTTGCGTTCCTTCTTCCAATTCATGAGGAAGCTTACTGTCCTTATAAACTGTCTTACGCAACAGCACCACCACAAAATCCACCATACTGTCCAGCACCCTGCATAAAACTCCAAACACAAAGGGCAGCCCTTTCAACAAAACAGGACGATAGATCACATTCTCCAGATCCAAATATCTATGCCATCTATTCACATAAACCCGTCTTCCTTCTTCCTTCTTCATCAGCCATAATCTTACTATTACCAGATAGATAACCGCCCCTGTCAAAAGAGAAATCCCCGCGCCTTTCAGACTCTCAAGGGAAAACCACTGCGCTGTGCCTGCCTTTTTCTCAAGCTGCATAAAGCCCTGCCCTAAATCGGCAATGGAATTCATAACCTGATTGGGAAAAAATCCCATAACAGGGAGCAAAACCGCACTGATCGTAAGCGCTGCCGCACTCAGCTTATTCATGTAATTTCCCCTCAGAGAATCAAACTTCTCCTGCACTGCAGAATCCGGATTCTTTTCCACGAACAAAACCACATAGAGTTTCGTCATGTATGCCACTGTTAAACCGCCGCTGATCAGAAAGATCCGTTCCACCCATTCCATAGTTCCCAACGCAAAATAACTGGACACTGTCCCTTGTCCCATCAGCCCCATATACTCTACGATACTTTCATGAAGCAGGGTTTTACTGACATACCCATTCCAAAGAGGCACCCCGCTGATTCCCAAAGCACCCATCAGGAAAATAAAGTGAAGAAGCGGTTTTTTTCTTCCAAAA
Source organism: uncultured Lachnospiraceae bacterium (assembly GCA_947172705.1). Classification (GTDB taxonomy): domain Bacteria; phylum Bacillota; class Clostridia; order Lachnospirales; family Lachnospiraceae; genus Suilimivivens. The sequence goes on along the minus strand of CAMWCA010000035.1, from coordinate 27,316 downwards.
CCCCGGATCTCGTTCAAATCCAGTTTATGAACATTCATAAATACCACTCCCGCCGCCATAAATAATACCAGCTTGATCAGGGAATGGTTTACCATATGAAGAAGGCTCCCCCTTACGGCAAGGGCATTTTCCTCCCCCAGAAGCCCCGACATTCCAACTCCCACAAGAATAAATCCGATCTGAGAAACAGAAGAGCAGGCAAGGGTGCGCTTCAAGTCCACCGAAAATAAAGCAAGCACCGCTCCCACCACCATCGTGAAAATGCCAATCAACAAGATCATGCTTCCCCAAAAAGCATTTCCAATAAAAAGATAACCGGTTAAAATTAAAATGCCAAACATTCCCGTTTTTGTCAAAATACCTGATAAAAGTGCAGAGGCAGGTGCGGGCGCAACAGGATGCGCCTTGGGCAGCCAAATATGAAGAGGAAACGCCCCCGCCTTTGCCCCAAATCCAAAGAGCATGCAAAAGCCTGCTGCCCACAGTCTTTCCATATTTCCAGGAACAGTACTATACGCCGTATTTCTCCATAAGCCCACCAGCTCATCAAACATAAGGGTTCCTGTCACACTATACAACAGGAAAATACCCATCAGCATCACAAGACCGCCTATCACCGCGACTCCCAGATAAGTTCCTGCCGCCCTTAAGGATTCCTTTTTTTCATCCTGTGCCACCCATACATAGGAAGTAAGGGACATTATTTCAAAGAATATAAAGGTGGTGTAAAAATCCGCGGACAAAAACACCCCTTCTGTCGCTCCCAGTGTAAGCAGTAAAAAAAGATAATATCTGTTTCTGTTTCGATAATGGGAAAAATATTCCCGTGAAAACAGCGTGGTCATAAACCACATAAACGCCGCTATGGTTCCGTACATTACTCGGAAACCGTCCAGTTTGAAATGAAGCCCCATACCGCATACGCCGGAAAGCTCTGCAGACAGGAAAGTTCCGTTTTCGGTCATCATACCAGAAAGCAAAAAGAGAAAAAGAAAAAATTCAACACCCGTTACGCCCATTGCAAAATAGTCTCGTATATTCTTTTCATATCTGCCTGCCAAATATCCTGCAAAAGCAGATACCATCGGTAAAAATACCAAACCTCCAAGCAGCCATTCCATAATCTTTGCCTCCTAATAGATGCCTGCCGCCACATCGTTGAAAAACTTCACCGCAGGCGCAGAATATAAACCCATGACCAATATCAAAATCGTAAATACAAACAAGGGAATCAACATTTTCCAGTCAGGATCATTTATGCCTTCAAGAGCCGCCATATTAAAATCTTTTCCTGGAAAAAAGGCGCGCACCACAATACTGAGCATATAAATTGCCGTAAGCAGCGCAGAAATCAAAAGACATCCGATTCCTCCGTAAGCAATCCTGCTGCCGCTCTCTACTGCCGCTGCCGCCAGATTCCACTTGCTTACAAATCCTGCCAGCCCCGGCACACCCATAAGGGCAAGCGCTGATACGGTAAAGACACCGAACACACAGGGCATCTTGTATCCCATTCCGTCAAGCTCATGGACATAATGCCTGTCCGTCTGATGCATAATTGCGCCTGCACAGAAAAACGAGCTGATTTTCATCACCGCATGAAAAGTCAAATGAGTCAGAGCGCCTACCATCCCTAAAGGCGTCATAATGGTTACTCCAAACAAGACATAGGATAAATTGCTGATAGTGGAGTAGGCAAGACGCCTTTTTAAATGGGTTTCCTTTACTGCACGGCTGCATCCGTATACAATGGTAAACATGGTCACCAGCATAACGACGGTCTGCGCCCAGGTTCCCCTTAAAAATTCTGTGCCAAAGCTATAATACGTGAGACGGATAATGGCAAAAGCGCCTGACTTTACTACTGCTACCGCATGAAGCAACGCTGTCACCGGAGTGGGGGCAACGCCTGCATCCGGCAGCCAGGAATTAAAAGGACAAACCGCCGCTTTTACTCCAAAGCCCATAAAAGCAATTACATAAATCAGTAAAAGTACATTGGTTCTCTCTCCAATTCTCTCCAGGTCCAACACACCGCCCAGCACAAAATCCGTTGTGCTGCCATAAATAATAATGAAGATCAAACCTATAAAGGCAAAGGCAGCGCCTCCGAGAGAGTAGTATAAATATTTTCTGCTTGCCAGAATCGCCTCCCTGGTAAGGGTATGCATCACCAACGGAACTGTAACCAGAGTCAGCAATTCATAAAAGAAATACATGGTGAGAAGATTTGCTGCCAGGGAAATCCCCAAAGTCACCCCATATGTCATGGTATAAAAAGTAAAAAATATCCTTTCATGCTTCTCTTTGGTCATATATTCAAAAGCATAAAGCGTGGCAAAAGGCCATAAAACGGAAATCAGTCCGGCAAATACAATACTCATGCCGTCTACCTTAAACCCAATCGATAAATTTCCCGTAAAATTCGCCAGCGTAATGATATGATCCGGTCGGTGCAACAGCAGATAGCCTACCAGGAAACTATTTAAGACCACCGCGCTCTCCAGAAAAATCTCCATGTGGCTTCTCTTTTGAAAAGGAATCAGAGAAACCAGCATGCCGGCTATAATAGGAATAAAAATAACCAATAAAATCATAACTGTTCTCCTCCCCTAAAGTATTTTCTCAACAATCAGTGACAAATAATGGATCAGGGGCTCCGGAAATAACCCCATTACCACAGACAACAATGTAAGCACCAGGATGGGAATCACCATAAGCAGCGGAGGTTCCTTTTTCTTTAAGCTCCCATAATCATAATCCGCCCCCGGCAGGAAACCATTGATTGCAAGAGGCAGCAGATAACCCGCCGTCAAAAGTGCGCTTACCAAAAGCACTGTGGGACCTATCCAGCTAAAGCCTGAAAGCCCGGAGCTAAGGGCGCCCTCCGCCAGATACCACTTGCTGATAAACCCGCCTGTAGGAGGAATACCGATCAATCCCAATGATAAAATGGTATAGCACCACATCAAAACCGGCATTTCCTTTCCTGCTCCCCGAAATTCTTCCACCCTTGTTTTTCCGGTCTTATAGATCAAAGCCCCTGCACAGAGAAACAGCCCCGCTTTAATGGCGCCATGGCACAGCACATGCAATAGTCCTCCAGTTACAGAACCTGCATCCATAACGGAAAAGCCAAAAAGAATATAGGATACCTGACTGACTGTAGAATAAGCAAGCCGTTTTTTCAGCACCGGTTCCCTGTATGCCAGCATAGAACCCATAAAAACTGTAATAAGAGTCAAAACCATCCATGCTGTCTGTACCCAGGTTCCCCTTAAAAAGGAAACTCCAAAAATGTAATAAACCGCACGTACCATTCCCAAAACCCCTGCCTTGACGATCACAGCCGAAAGAACCGCAGAAGCAGGCGCAGGCGCAACCGGATGCGCTGCCGGAAGCCAGGCGTGCATGGGAAACATGCCGGCTTTTACTCCGAATCCGATCAACATCAGAAAAGCGATCCATAAAAGAATCCCTGTATTGTCCGCTGCCGCCTGGCTGCTGATCACCCCTCCTGTGCTGAAGGTCAGAGTATTTCCATAGCGTTCTATAAAGTACACTCCAAAAAGAGCCATATATGCGCCGCTTAAGGAATAAAATAAATATTTTAGCCCCGCCATGATCGCCTCTCTGCTGCCTGTATGAAGCACAAGAGGCATGGAAGACAGGGTAAGCAACTCAAAAAACAGATAGAAGGTAATCAAATTTCCTGCAAAACAAAGCGCCAGTAAAATGCCAAATACAATCAGATAAAACCCGTAATATCTCTTTTCCTTTTCCTCATGCTCCATATAGATAAAAGAAAAGAATCCGGCACACAGAAAAATAACCATCGTCATCACAGCAAAAAGAATGCTGATCTCATCCACCTTAAACAGGATCGGAAGCCTGTCCGTTAAGTTAAAAGGCGTCAATATGCCTCCCCCTGACAGACAAAGAGCAAGTACGCCAAGCACAGTTGTGATTACAAGAAAAATACCTGTCTGAATCAATAAACTTTTTCGATTCTTTATTTCCTTTCTCACAAGAAGGTACACTCCCGTCAAAATCGGAAATAAAACAGATAGCGCTATGTAATACATCCCATCATACCTCCTTAAGAGAACACTGTAAGTCCTCGCTCGATCAAATCTACGATCGGCTGTGAGCTTACGCCTAAAAATACATTTAAAACAATAAAGCAGATCAAGGTGAGTCCATACAGCTTCATATTTTTAAAGGTAACGCTTTCGTATGCACTGTCCTCCACCGGCGTGTAAATTCGAATAACGGTCTTCATAAAATAGATGGCATTGAGCACTGTACTGATTCCAAGCACGATCAGCGCCGGAAGCATTTTAGTACCGTTCTGCACCGCTGCCTGGGCAAACAAAAGCTTACTGATAAAACCGGAAAACAGCGGCACGCCAACCATGGACAAAGAACCGACGGTAAATGCCACGCCTGCCCATTTATTCCGATAAGCTCCGCCGGTCAGATCAATAAATTTTCTGCTACCTCCCGACACATCCGTAAGACCGATCGCCGCAATGAACAGAAGAGACTTTGTCGCCGCGTGAGAGAGAATATGGAACACGCTTGCCGCCATACCTGCCTGAGTGCCCATGCCGATGCCCATATAAATATATCCGATCTGCGCCACGGAAGAAAAGGCAATCATCCTGCGCACATCATTTTCCCGAATTGCACTGACGGAGCCAAAAATCATTCCCATAAGACCAAAGGCAAACAGGACGTCAATGATCCGGCTGTCATAAAAAACCTCAAATCCGATTACTCTGTAGATAATCTTAATCAGCAAAAAAATGTATCCTTTTGAAACCAGGCTGGACAAAATTGCGGCGGAAGATACGGTGGAATAACCATACGCATCCGGCAACCATGCATGAAAGGGGAACAACGCGCTTTTAATGGCAAGACCCACTGACATAAGGGCAATGGTAACCAGCAGCGGTATCCTGTACTGCCCCGATGCATAAAGCATGGCTGCCTGATCTTTTATATTGCTCATCAAAAGATGACCTGTCAGATCATATAACATGCAAATACCCAGTAATAAAAGACCTGATCCCAACAGGCTCATGATCATATATCTTGCAGCCGCTTCGATGGTTCTGCCATTCTGCCTGATCATAATTAAGCCACAGGCGGCAATGGTATTGATTTCCACAAAAACGTATGCTGTGAAAAGATCATTGGTATACACAAGGGCAAGAAGAGACGCAAGCAGCAGATCTATCAGCACGTAGTAAAGAAAGACTTTTTCCTCCTCCACCTCTTCCACCAGCTTTTTCTTTCCGCCCTCCAAAGATAGCAGCATAATAATGCAGAAGAAGAATGCCATAAAGGCTTCCAGCATACCTGCCCTGATCTCATTACCCCAGGGCGCCGGAAACTTTCCCATCACATACACAAACGCTTCTCCACTCTCCAACGTATAACACAAAGTGCACAGGCTTAAAAAGGTCACCACAAGAAGCAGTCCCCTGTTTACATACCTTGCCGTCTTTCCCCTTAAACCGGAACTGATAATTCCTCCAAACAGGCAGAGTAAAATGGACACGGCAGGGAAATTCTGTACAAAATCCATTTACAGTCCCTCCCTTTTTAATCTGGTACTGATCTCATCCAAATCCAGCGTCTGGTAGCGCCGATAGAGACGTACGGTAATAGAAAGCATTAATGCGCTGACGGATACCGAAACCACGATTCCCGTTAAAACCAAGCCGCTGGGAATGGGATTGATATATGCCTCCATACTCTGGACGCCATCCACAATAATTGGCGCCACCCGTCCTGAAATATATCCCTTTTCCGCCAGAAACAGGTAAATTGCCGTATCCATAATATTGAGTCCGATGATCTTTTTGATCAGGTTGCTTTGCAGCAACAGGTTGCCAAAACCAATACCAAACAGGATCATTGCCACCGCTTCGCCATAGTTGGCGAAAAGATTTGCTCCCATTTTACAGCCCTCCTCTTCTGAACAGTGCATAAAATGCATACATGGTGCATGCTACCTCCAAACCCACACAGATGTTGATCGGCAGGATAATACCGCTGCTTAAAATATGCCCTGGCGTGCCTAAGGGTATATGATTTTCAATTCCATTTGCACCAGTGATATAAAAATAAGAACCAATGATACCATACATGCATAAAGCCGTTATTTTGGCAATTTTGTAAATATGCTCATCAAAAAACCGCTGGGTCTTCTCAAATCCGTAAGCGCTGGTGTAAAGCATCAGTCCCGCTCCTATGATTGCGCCGCCGGAAAACCCGCCGCCCGGAGAAAGATGACCGTTTAAAATAATATAAATTCCAAAAATGAAGATAATGGGGCATAACACAAAAACTGTTCCCTGGAGGATTCCATCGTTTTTAGGTTCGAAACGCCTGTCATTTCTAATTCTCTGCTTTTTTAGAATCACATCATCCACCATCAGAAGGATCATAACACAGCAGGTGGCAATAAAAAGCACATTAGTTTCTCCAAAAGTATCAAAGGCTCTGTAAGTCAGAATCATACCGGAAACAATATTAAGCGCGCCTGTTTCCTGAAGCCCCTGTTCAATATATCTTTCCGACACAATGTTATTGTCCGGGTTGGCGGAATTGCCGATTCTTGGAAGATAAGAAACCGTGTAAAGCAAAAGCCCCACCAGAACCACGCAAAACAGAATCGCCGCCACAACATAGACTTTGTGAAAAAGCTTAAGCACTTTATTGTTTTCCACATCATAAACCTTGTCCCGAACCATTTCCGATTCTTTCATCCGCTCTAAAATAGTGGTTTCCTGTATTTCCGCCTCCTTTTGAGGCTGCATTTCAATTTCTCCTACATAGGGGTCCTTGCTGCCGGAAAGCCATCTGAAAAAGTGAAATGCTCCTGTTTTTTCATACTCCTTTTGAGGCTTCAATCTACTCATGAACATCGCCCTCCTTATCAGATTCCTCACGCTTTTCCTTTTCGATCTGAATGGCATGGATCTTTTTCAGGGTGGCAAAGAACAAAACGCTGGTTACACCTGCACCCACGGCTGCCTCTGTGATGGCAAGATCCGGTGATTCCAGGCACACCCATATAATGGACATAATCAAGCTGTAGGACATATAAATCAAAATAGAATTCAACAGATTCTTTGAAAAGCTCACCGATATGGCGCACACGATCAAAAAACCCATGAGAATACATTGAAACAGGGTCATTCTTCTTCGCCCCCCTCTTCTTTGATTTTTTCCTCTTTCAGATCCTTTTCCAGCCGGGAAAGTTCCTCATAAACCTGGCAATGCTTCTTTAAATCTTCATTCGTTGAAACCTCCAGCCTTGCCAGCATATGAGAGGACACCGGAGACGCAAACCATAAAAAAATAACGATCAACATCATTTTAAGGGTTACAAAATTTAAACCTGAAAAGATCATAAGACCAATCAAGGAAAAGCTGATGCCCAAAGTATCTCCCATGGCTGCTGCATGCATTCTGTTTAAAACATATTTCAGGTGAAATATCCCGTACAGCTCAATCAAGAAAATGAGAAGCCCGCTCAAGAGCAGCGCACCGCCCACAAGCAGCCTGACCCATTCAAGAATTTCCATTGGATTCTTCCCCCTTTCTTTTTGTACCTGCCTGAATATGATGCTGTTTTTCCGTGTAAACACCTATATATACCTTGGAAATAACGGTCACCGCCAAAAAACTTACCAACGCATAGATCAGACAGATATCAATCAAAAAGCCTTCCTTTAATAAAAGAGAAAGAACCGCTATCATGACCATAACCATAGTTCCCATCATATTTACGGCAACAATACGGTCCGCTATACGTGGACCTCTCACTGCACGGATCAGACAGGCAAAAAGCATTATCGCCAATATGATTAAAATCCCTATGTACATACTCTGGTAAACTCCATCCAAAGCGCTTACTTTTTCATTGATCTGCATTTTCATCCGTCCTTTCCATATCCTGAAGAAGTGTTACAAAAATAGAGCGGTCGATTCCTTCTGCAAGGCTTTTATCCAGACAGTGCACCACATACTCATTATCTTCCAAAGACACCGTGATGGTTCCTGGCGTCAGGGTAATGGAATTGGCAAGCAAAATTCTCGCAGGGGTGGTTCTTAAATCAATTTTAAACCGCACCACAGCCGGTTCTATTTCATATCTGGATGACATGATCATCTTGATTACCGCAAAATTCGCTTTGATAATTTCTGTTACCAGCACAAATACATAATGTAAAATCTTCCAGAGCTTTCTCACCAGAAGGAGATCCGTTCCGGGCTTGTAATCCAGAAATTTACAGATAAACCAATACATAAATCCTGCAATCACCACACCAAAAGCGGCTATTTCAAGGGTAAATTGTCCGTTAAAAATAATCCATATCAGAAAAAATACCAGATACATCCTTTTCCTCCAAATAAAACAGGTGCGGCCTATGCCATCACCTGTTTGATTTTTTCCTCTAATTGACTTTTGGGTACAGCGCCCATAACGGTATCTACGACCTCACCGTTTTTAAAGAAAAGAAAGGTGGGTATGGACATGATTCTAAATTTTTTGCTAAGTTCCGGATTTTCATCTGTGTTACATTTTCCTATCTTGCATTTTCCTCCATAGCTCTCGGCAAGCTCCGCTACAAGAGGCGCCATCATCTTACAGGGACCGCACCAGTCCGCATAAAAGTCTACCATTACCGGTATGCTGCTTTTTGTAACCTCCGCCTCAAAATTGCTGTCTGTAATTTTCAATTCCATTTTTTGCTCCTTTCCAACTATATTTTATAGTTTAACCATTTTTATGCTCTTTTAATAATATACTTACAAATGGGATTCCCTTTAGAAGAAAATTTTTCTTCGTATTCCGTCATAATATTTCCTTCTTTCATCTCCCCGTCATTGTGAAGATCATAGGTAACCTGAAGGGCTTTCCACCCTGCCTCAGGAAGTTCTCCAAGGGCAAAATCAAAAAGCTCCCTGTTATCTGTTTTGAATTCCAAAACGCCTTCCTTTTTCAAAAACCGATCGTATCTTTCCAGAAATGCCCTGGAAGGAAGACGCCTTTTAGCATGCCGGTCCTTGGGCCAGGGATCAGAAAAATTTAAATAAATTCTATCCACTTCTTCCCTGTCAAAAACTTCCCCAATATCCTCCGCGTCCATACGGATAAATAAAAGATTGGGCAGAGGATTTTCCTCCATCTTCTGCAGCGCCCTTAAAAGAACGCTGGAATATTTCTCGATCCCTATGTAATTCACCTCAGGGGTTTTTTCGGCAAGTTCATGAATAAACTTTCCCTTGCCCATACCGATCTCTATGCGCAGGGGATGGTCATTTTTAAAAATTTCCTTCCATTTTCCCTTTACCTTTTCCGGTTCATGAACCACCAGGGAGCTTTCCGCTATCATATCCCTGGCGCCTGAAATATTTCTAAGCCGCATATCATGCCCTTTCCCTTATCAGGTAAATTTCTCCTTTTTTCAAACATCTATTTTACAACATTTTTCTCCATATGAAAAGCAAAATATCCGTTAAAAATATGCTAAAAAAACTTGTCAAGGGCATCTTTGAATTGTAAACTAATAATTAGACCCTGACTGTCAATAATATTGTAAAACAGATAAAGGAGTTTTCATGCATTTTAACAGATCCCAACGGATAGCATGCAGAATACTATCCGCTTTTTTATGTATCTTCATACTGACCTGTTCCAAACTCAGCCTTTACGCCGCTCCTGCCACTCTGGAAGAAGCAATGGCAGAGGCGGAAGAACGCAAATCCCTTCCTATTCAAAGCAATTACATTGAAAACTGGCCTGCAGGTCCTGCTATCAGCGCCCAATCCGCTATTTTAATGGATGCAAATACCGGCGTTATTTTGTATGCAAAAAATATAGATGAAAAAGCTTATCCGGCAAGCACCACCAAATTAATGACCTGCCTGATTGCGGCGGAAAACTGCAAGTTGGATGAAATGATCACCTTTTCCCACAATGCGGTTTTCAGTATCGAACGGGGCAGCTCCAACATCGGCATTGACGAAGGACAGTCCATGCCCTTAGAGGAGTGTCTTTACGGCATTCTGGTCGCCTCCGCCAATGAAGTGGCAAATGCCGTAGCGGAACACGTTGCCGGAAGCACAGAAGCTTTTGCTGAAATGATGAATGCAAAAGCTGCCGAACTTGGCTGTCAAAATACCCATTTTACAAATGCACATGGTCTTTTTGAAGAAGATCATTATACTTCCGCCCATGACCTTGCCCTCATTGCCAAAGCTTTTTTTCAAAATGAACTTTTATCTAAAATAGGCAATACCCCCTTTCATCATTTCCAGGCTACCGCAACCCAGCCGGACGATTTTACAGAAAGAAATAAACATAAGCTGATCACCGGAGAAATTGCCTGTGAAGGCATAAAAGGAGGCAAAACCGGCTACACAGACGAAGCAAGACAGACCCTTGTTACCTGTGCGGAACAAAACGGCATGAAGCTGATCTGCGTAGTCATGAAGGAAGAAACCCCTGACCAGTTCCATGATACCGTAAAGCTTTTTTCCTACGGATTTGCTAACTTTTCCGTGGTAAATGTTGCAGAAAACGAAAAAAATTACTCGATTCAAAACTCCAACTTTTTCAATACTTCCAGCGATGTTTTTGGAAATTCCAAGCCGATTTTGACCATCAATCAAAGCAGCTATCTGATCATGCCTAAAACCACCACCTTTGATCAGCTGGAATCAGAAATTTCCTATGACACCCCGGAAGAAAATCAGGTTGCCATTATCAATTACTACTATCATAATGCCTACATAGGCAGCGCTACAGTAGATCTTGCCCGGGATATGCCCATTGCTTATGATTTTACGGAAAAAGCCCAGGTTCAGGAACCTTTGCCTGACAAAGAAACAAATGTGGTAGTAGTCAATATCAAAACGGTATTGACTATCATTCTTGCCATTGCTGCTTTGCTGATCGTTCTATTTGTATTATATTCTGTTATCAACAGCTATAACTTTCTGGATGGTAAGAAAGGTTTTAGAAGATCCAGAAAAAGACGAAAAAGAAACCGAAAAGAGGGACCTCACTTTTCCTCTTCCCGGTTTAAAGATTTTCATTTTTAGATTTATGATTTTTTAATTTACGATGTTCCTTTGCCTGGTTTCTTCTTTGGATCATTTTCTGGTATCCTTCCTCAGAAATAAATTTGGAAGTTTTAACCACAAATACCTGATTTCTTTCGGATCTTCGGATTCTGATTTTGGATTTCATATATCCATGAACCGGGCACATGGAAACACTGTAATAATGTTTTCCGTTGGGCGAAAACCAACGGATTTTCTTTCTGAGATTTTTATGGCATAAATAACATTTGGTGCTGATTACCTCCCTGTCCTCCAATGCTTTTTGCTTATCGGGAAATTCCCTGGAAATATATTTCATATAATCCTGAAACAGTACGTGGACTTCTTCCTGCCTGGTTCTGGGCAATATATAAGTGTCAATGGAATAATTGGCAAGAACCGACTCTTCCAATACCGCTAAAATTTGAGCCGTATAATAAGCGTCGCTAAAAGCCCTGTGAAAAGGAATATCCTTTTTGATCTTCAAATAATCAATGGCATATTCCAGACTTCTTCTGGACTTTTTATCCTCATATGCAATACTGAAAAGCTTTTGAACATCTAAAAATCTGATGGGTCTTTCGCTTAAAGGCTCCATTTCATAATAATGCATATTTCTCTGAAGCTCATATAAATCAAGAGGACCCCATGTACAGAAAATGAAATCTTCTCCGCACCAGTCAAGAAATTCTCTCGCCACTTCCGGAAAGGCTTTTCCCTTTTCCAGATCTTTCATATGGAGATGGATCAAATTTCCTGTAATTTTGTGCATATGCCGATAAACAACAGGTTTTACCAGTTGATTATATTCTTCTATCATTGCCCTGTCTTCATTTAACTTAATTGCCCCAATGTCAATGATCTCAAAGGGCATTACTTTTACTTCCGGTTCTTCTCCGGTATCGCTCTGATTCCATTCCAGATCCAGTACAATGTAATTCATGACGGTTATTTCCTCATTTATCTGTTTCATATGCCTATTATCATACCATATTCTGAGGAATTCTACTACTTGTAAATACAGTAAGATTATTTATCCCACCTTACTACGTCTCCCTTTACAAATTCTTTATCTGAAAAGACAATGATCTGGCTCTCACCATCAAGCTCCGGAGATGAAATTGCTGCCCAATCTTCATTTTGATCCAACACCCTTACATTCACTTCTTCCGCATAATACTCCGGTCCCAAAATACCCTCCCGCTCTCTCAAAACATAAACATAATACTTGTTAAATTCAGGGCTGCCGTAAATGACCTGGGGCGATACGCAGGTATGGTACTTCTCTCCCCGCTCAGAACGGACGAGTGTTCCTGATAAACCCGGAATGCCCATATTTTCCGGAAGATCAATAAAAGTTTCAAAGCTTCCTGGCATGGTTCTGCTTTCAGAAAAATACGCCGCTTCCGTTTCCAGTTCTTTCCTGCTGCCATCCAGCTTAACCGTCACCTCGTCTCCAAAGCCCACATACTTTTTCTGATCCTGGTCAAGAATCACTTTAAATTGACAGGGAACGGCATCATCGGTCATCATCATGGCGGCTCCCTCCGGAATAATGTCCCCGGCATCCACGTAAATATCCGTAATCATTCCGGCAGCAGCAGCCCTCACCTCGCCCTGCTCGTCCAAAAGCTTCTGATAAATTGAAAGGTCTTCCTTTCTCCTGGCGATTTCCGTCTGGGTAACGGACAGGGTTGCATCCGATGCCTCCGGAAACTGAATATCTTCTATATTCCGCTGAATGTCCTTCATCGCTTTATCCCGCTCCCGCATAGCGTCCGCCTCCTGATAAGCGGCGCTTTGAAGAGCGTCCTCCCTTGCCCGCTGATCCTCCTCGCTTAAGCCATCGGTGTCCTCCAGATCCTCCATGGCACGGGCATAGACATCCGCAGCACGTCCGATATCCGTGTCCTTCTGTCTTGCCGTGGTATCATAATCTTCCCTTGCCCTCGCCTCCTGGATTTCTTTTTTTTGCCTTGCAAGCTCCTGATTTTCCAGGATGGCGCCAACCTGCATGGAAAGTTTATCGATCTCCGTCTGCTTTTCCTTTATGATTTCCTTCAAATCCTCAAGATCAATCTGAAAAAGCAGATCGCCCTCCTCTATCCGATCGCCCACATGGACGTTTAACGCTTTCACCCTCAGACCACTGACGGCTGTAACCGCCTGTTTTCCTCCTTCCACTACAATACCTTCCGCTTCTACCCTGTGCTCTATATACTTCTCCTCCATAAGCGCAGTCCTTACCATGGGAAGCTTTGTAGCGTAGATACTTTTGGACACCAGCGTACAGATCCACATCAGTCCCAAAAACAGGGCAAATCCCACGAAAATCCTCTTTTTAAACATCCTTCTCCTCCTTCACTCCTTTAAACCGGAATAAATGATTCCCTGCTCCAGATAATCCTGCCCCATTACAAATACAAAGGCAGCGGGAATCAAGGTAATAAACGAAGCGCAAAAAGCGTGCCCTGCCTGTGCCCATGTGATCTCCGGCAGATATAGAGACAAAGGCCACAGACTTTTTTCGTCCAAAAATGCCATGGGCTGTTCCATCATATTCCAATATTCCAAAAATCCCAGCACCATCGCAGACATAATACCGCTTTTTCCAAGAGGAATCCCTATTTTAAAAAAAATAACCGCCTCTCCCGCGCCGTCTATTCTTGCCGCCTCAAAAAGCTGGGCAGGAATACCCCGAAAGCCTCCATAAACTAAAAAAATCGGAAAAGTTGAAAAAATAGCAGGCAAAATAACCGCTATCTGGGTATTAAGCAGCGAAAGCCTGTTTAACACCAAATAGCTGGAAAGCATAGTGACCTGAAAAGGCAGAAGCATCAATACCACATAGAGAGCAAAAAGACCCTTGCCCCCGCGTACTCTGTATGCGGCAAACGCCCACGCTGCAGGCACTCCGATCAGCAGCTGCCCAGCAAGAATACACGCCGTCATTTTCATGGAATTCCAGAACAGCACAAAAAACTGAGGGCTTAAAAAAAGCAGCTTTTTATAATTTTCAAAGGTAGGATAGTCCGGCATCAGCTTCCATCCTATATAGCCTATACCATCCATGAAAATAGAATTCAAATATTCCTTTAATTCATATTGATCCATAAAAGAACCTGTAAAAAGGAGAATCACCGGCATTAAAACCAGGATTCCCGGCAACAGCAGTATGACTGCAAGAATTCCTTTATGTAGTTCCTTCTTTTTCACGAAACTGAATTTTGTTCTCATGCTCACGCCTCATCTCTGTCCCACATCCTTTGCAGCAGCAAAATTGCTATCAGCAAAAAAGCTCCCGTACACACTGCTGCCGCCGCCATTTTATCGAATTCCATATTTACAAACCAATTATTGAAGGTGTGTTGGAGCAGATAAATGCTCTCATTGGGATAAGCGCCTGCCACCAGATACGCTTCTCTGTAGATCTTAAAGGAGTTTAAAAATGACAGGATCACGATGGTATAAAGCGTTCCTTTTAAATTTGGCAGGATCACATACCGGATCTGCCCTAACTCCCCTGCTCCGTCTACCTTCGCCGCCTCCAACAGCTCCCTGGGAATGCTTAAAATTCCCGCAAGCCAGAGAACAATGGTATAGCCTGCATTTTTCCAGATATAGCTGCACACCAGTACCCAGAACGCTGCCCCGGTTCCCAGGTAATCCTGGTGTACTTCTCCCCACAATCCTGTCCATTCTCCCATCTTGGAAAGAAAAAGATTTAAAAATCCCTGTTTGTAAAATACCATTTTCCATACCATGACAATGGTTGCCGTGGGCATGGCAAGGGGAAATAAATAAACCGATTTGATCAGCCCTGCATTTTTTAACTTGCTCAAAGGCATGGCAATCAAAAATCCAATCAATACCAGAAGCGGAATGCACACCGAGGTAAACCGCAGGGTGTTCTTAACGGCGGTTAAAAAGGCATGATTTCCAAAAATCATTCTGTAATTTCCCATCCCCGTAAATTTCCCCGTTACCGCAGTGGTAAAGGATCTTCTCACCACATCCAAAAAGGGCAAAAGCACAAAAATTCCAAGACCGCAAAAGCTGGGCGCTAAAAACACTGCAAAGGCAGCTCTTCTTTTACTTTTTTTCACAGCTTACCTCCATAAACGGGGACGCCCGCCGCGCCCCCGCCGTTTATCTCTACTGTTTATTCCGCCATATAAATGGAAACCTTTTGCAAAATAGCATCCACTGTCTCCTCAAGGCTTTGCTTGCCCTGTATATAATCCTTTCCTTCACCGCATACCGCTTCCTCCAGAACGGGGTCCGGTATATAGGGAAGCTCCACGCTTTCCAGCCAATCCTTGAAAAACTGCTTTTGCTCTTCGTCAAACCAATAGCATGTAAATTCTAATTTAATACCGTCTCCATAGGAAGACGCCATGGAAGAATAAGCGCCATCCTCTCCGATCCAGGATTCGTCGATCCAGAAAACTCCTTTTTCCAGCCCTGCTTTCGTAACTGGAAATCCCTGGTATAAAGAAGTTTGGTTTTCCTCCCCTAAAAGTACCTCTAACATTTTTACCGCTTCCTCACTCTGAGAGGTTGCCGCGTTGATTCCAACAAGAGACTTTGGATAAAATACCTTTTTACCGTCTATTCCCATGGGAATCATTTCATAGTCCTCAAATCTTTCTACCCGTTTCAGTGAAAATCCCTCTGTAATTTCGCTCCTGTAAAGTGCTCTTCCGCATCCGATCTGAATTTCATTTCCAATGAAATCAAAGACATTGAGCATGGCGAGATAATCTGAATCTTCGAAATTCATATGATAGTAGTTTATAAAATTTTCATTTCGGTCCTGATATCGTTTTACTGCCTCCGCTTCTATTCCATCCATCTGAGCATCATAGATTCTCTTCGTCTGTTCCAGAAATTCTTTTAAAATCTCCCTGTCAAGCTCTCCCTTTTCTGTCTTCCAGTTGGGTTCAGAAAGCATGGCAAACAGCCGCATGACGCCTTTTTCTGAACATACATTCAGGATTGCCTCTTCCGGAATATCCTTTCTCACTGCTTCCATCATATCCGCTACATCCCTCAGGTTTTTCACACCGGATACATACTGCTCCTTTCCTTCAAGAACGGGAAGCTGAATTTCACAGGGTATGGTATAAACCTTTCCCTCTCGCTTAAAGGCGTTTACAATATTGGCAAAGGGACGATTCTCCTCTTCCATACCGTTTAAATATTCGCTTAAGTCAAGAAGCATACCTTTTTCAATATAAGAATCCACCGGCATATTATCCAAAATTAAAACATCTGGACCCTGCCCTGCCATAATTTCCGTATTTAGATTTTTCAGGGCATCGTCTTTTGTAACAGAACTTCCTTCCCCCATCCCCACTTCATATTTGATATAAACCTCAGGGTTTCTGATCTGATATATGGAAACTGCCTGGCTGACGGTATCGCTTTCTTCCAGAGAATATACCTTTAAAGTCTTATTTGGCACCGTAGGAATATCCGGATTGTAAGTAAAACGTACCAGCCTTTTTCCCTGGAACAACGCCAGAAATTCATTGTCAGGCAGTGTAATGATTTCCATTAACAGATAGGAAGGATTTCCAAAGGAAGAAAGGCTTCCGTCGATCACCTGTTCCATAGCGCCTCCGCCGATCACATGGCGGTATAAGCCCTTTTCTCCGGCAAGATACAAAACGCCTTCTTCCCCGGCAAAGCAGTATATATCATAGCATCCCTCTGTGCTATAATTCCTGTCCCCGTAATTTTCATTGACAAACTGCGTCAGGACTTCGTCTTCTATAAATTCTTCTTTTTCCATATCATACATCAGAATTCCGTTAAATCCATATCCGTCAATCAACATCAAATTCTCCTGGAAAGTGATGCACTCCGGTCTTCCCTCCGTCACGGTCAGAAATTTCTCTCCGCTGCCATCCTCCTTTACCTCATAAATATTTTGCCCCAAAGTGGTCACAAAAACCCGTCCCGTATCCGTGATCCACACTTTCGCCATCCAGCTGTCGTCCTCGGTCATTGGAATATTAAAGGGAATCTGAGTGCCGTCAGGTTTCACTATCAGACCGGACGTAGAAAAGGAATCGTCTTCCCCTTCTTCTTCCTCCTTATGTTCTATATAAAGAACTGCCGCCGTCCCGTCTGCACCGTAATCCATACATCTGACGCCGGCTTTACTGCGCAGTTCTGTAAACCAATCCATGTCTTCCCACTCCCAGGAGACCCCATTGTCCTTAGATATGACCCGTCCCAAACTGTGATCCGATATCACCAGAGTACCGTCTGTCAGTGCATCAATGCCCCTTGGATCAGAGCAATATTCCGCCAGATCAATTTCGCTTTCCACATATCGACCCATCGCCGTATTTACCTCTGGCTCTGCGCTTGGACTATCATTCTGTTCCGTGTCTGCTTTATTTCCTTCGCTTTCGGCAGCAACCTCACTGCCCGGAGCTTCGCCGGTTTCCTGCCCTTTACAGCCTGCCAGTAAGGCAGACATCATAGCAATTACCAAAACCATGACAATCCATTTTTTGATTCCTTTTCTTTTATACAATATCTTCATCCTCCTTCTGCTTTTATTTGGTTAAACAAATTCATAAATAATTACTGTCTCCGCCATAAACTCCTGATCCGGAGCAATATAATATCCTGTCATGTTTAAGGTAGCATCCTGCTGAATATCAGCAAAAGAACCTTCTCTTATTGTAACGTCCCCATCTCCATTTACGCCTCCGTTTTTTACTGTATGTATTTCAAACTTTACATCTTCTGAAAAGTTTACCGTAATCGGCACTTCCCCTTCCTGACCATCCGCCGCCTGGATTGCAAATGTTGCTTCCTCTTCTTCATAGACAAAAATTTTGTCGACCACAACGCCGGATTCCCCTATGCTTTTTACACTGCCTTCTAACTCTTCTCTGTTTTGCTGATTGTTTTCTGTCTGTAAAGTATCTTTACTTTCCTCCGCCTCAGGAATCACTTCCTCTGCTTTCGTTTCCTGATCTTCCTGTAAAGAATCAATACTTTCCGTTGCTACCGTTGGTACTTCTGCTTTATTGCCGCAGCCTGCTAATACAAGCAACAAGCTAACTGCCAAAAAGGCTGATTTCTTTTTCATAGTATTCTCCTTTTATTACTGATTTTGCAGTTATCATAGCAGGTAAACCTCTAAGTTTTCTCTAAGCAATATAAAATGGATATGCTTTTAATAAATTTTTAATGGATTTTTCTTATAAATTGTATATAATATATGTAGAAGCACACTCTGCTTCTACAAAATTGTTCTTTCACACTTTTGTAAGTGTTTTTTGGTTGACAAAACCACACATGAAAGAGTAATTTGACCGACAAGGTCTCTCTGGTGAGCCAGAGTAGGGTATGGTTAGCGCCATACCCTTTTTTACCCATAAAAAGGAGAATTAACATATTGAAAGAATACTTGAAAGCACAAAACAAGACAAACGAGGCAATTCTCGAAAATACTTATAGCTCTGACGAACTTGATCGCTTTTCCAAATCGGATTACCGATGGGCAAATAACAGAACCAAGTCTTTTCGGCACTTGAATGTTAAAAAAGGTGAAATATATCAATTTGAGTTTGGAAAAAACTATATCCCAGAAATGTCCTATGAACATAGAGGACTTGTGATCGGCGTGAAACAAAAACTGCTCTATGTTCTTCCAATTTTTTCCTATGATCCACATAAACATCTGGATATTTACCATTCCGTCGACTCTTCAAATTCTAAAAGCGATATGTTTTTGCTCAAAAGTAATGAATTTTCATTTATTACACATGATTCCTTATTAAAATTGAATGATATTAGAACTGTTAGCGTCAACAGGATACTTTACCAGCAAAAAGGACGAATCCTACCATCATCAGATACATACAAACAAATAGAAAAATTGGTACTACAAAAGTATTTTCCTACTTTTTATTATGATTTTAAACAAAATCTTCAAGTTACCTCATCTTTAAATAAACAAATCAAAGAAATTACAGAACATAATAACATGCTAGAAGTTGAAAACGAACAGCTTAAAGTAAAATTGAAAGCTTTGCAAAATTAATTATTAACTTCTAAATATTATGGAGAAACCCCTATGAATAATGAAAACGAACCCATCAGCTTATTGCATCCCCGTAACTGCATCCCAAACTACAAAACTCTGTCTGAAGTAACCGTTCACGATTTGGGGCTGGATTATCTATGCTCCCAGACAACAGAGAAAAAACCGGAACAGACATTGCTTTTGTCGATTCTCTCCAAAATGACGGAAGACCCAAAAGTGACCCAATACCGCAGCGATATTTTTTCAGATATTTACCGCAATGAATCCATGCGGAACAAAATACTGGAAATTTTAGATAAGATCAGCTTTCTCCGTGACTATGGAAGTTTGGGTAAGAAGTACGAAGATTCCGCAAATATTTGGAACCTGATGCATCGAATGGACGAGCTGAAAGACTATATCAATTGCGTTGAGGGAATTTTTGACAGCCTTTCGGATGCTGAAATCTCCTCCCAGGGACTCCTTGCCCTGAAGGAATACATCAGCCGCCTGTACCATGATAACGGATTTCAGGAGTTAAAGAAAGATATTGCTGCCCTGAAAGCAACCACCTATGATTTGAAAAGCGTTACCCTGGGCGTTAATCTGAACGAACGCTTCGAAGCAAGCGGAATCGGTTTGATTTCCATTAATAATAAGCCCTTTACGAAAGCAAACATCCTCAGCAACTTCTGTGATAAAATTTCAACCAAAGATCAAATACAGGATGATACGGAATGGCGGGAAGATTATAAATACCATCCTTTCTCCCCTGCCGGCTCCAAAAATCAGGAGATTCTTTTACATAGAGGAATTGCTGTCATTCCTGAAAATGATATGATGGAAGACCTTCCCAGATATATGAACCGCATTACTGACCAGATGCTCTCCAACGTTGTAAAAAACCTGAGAAACATATTAAATAAATACGTATCTATTACCATTACGGATATCACAAACTTAATTCCGGAATTTATTTATTACACCCGCTGGGCGGAGTATATCAAAACGTTAAGCGATCAGGGACTGCATTTTTGTAAGGGATCTCTGATTTCTGAAAATATAAATGATTGCACTATGGAGGCAAAAGCAATTTATAACCTCAAGCTTGCATCGGTTGTGATGAAAAATCAGGAAACTCTTATCACAAATGACCTGAATTTTAGCAAAGAGCATCTTGTATATATCTTAACAGGTGCAAACCGCGGCGGTAAAACCACTATTACGCAGGCAATAGGTATTTTATTTACACTTGCTCAGGGAGGTATTTTCGTTCCGGGAGATTCCTTTGCCTTTTCTCCGATAGACTGTATTTATACCCACTTCCCGGCAGACGAGGATAAAACTATGGATCTTGGTCGTTTAGGCGAGGAATGCAAACGTTTTCGAGAGCTATATTCCAGTTGTACAAAAAACAGCCTTCTATTATTGAACGAAACCTTCTCTACCACTTCCTTTGAGGAAGGATACTTTATTGCGAAGGATTCTGTAAAAGCAATTTTAAACAAGGGAATCCGAACCATATATAATACCCATATGCACAAACTTGCCCGGGATATAGACGAGTTGAACTGCCCTCACAATTCAGGCAGTGCCGTTTCCCTTATTGTAAAATCGGACCGCGGCAACCGTTCCTTTAAGGTAGAGATTGCACCGCCGGAGGGCATGTCCTACGCCAACGATATTGCAAGAAAATATGGCGTAACTTACGAAATGTTGACAGGGGAAAAGGAACTTTAACCTTTACATCTTCACTGTTTGTAAATATTAATTTAGAGAATTTTTAAAGATTTCCGTGGTAAAATAAAGTATACTGTTAAAAAAGAGATACAATTATGCGAATTTTACTTGTGGAAGATGATAAGCAACTGAATAAGACCCTTTCCTTTCAGTTAGAAACGGAAGGTTTTTTGGTAGATTCCTGTTTTGACGGTGAAGAGGCGTGTTATTATGGGGAACAAAATATTTACGATCTTATTTTATTGGACAGAATGCTTCCCCATATGGAGGGCACTCAGGTTTTAACCGCTTTACGCAAAAAAGGGATCTCCACTCCTGTGATTTTTCTTACCGCTTTGGGTTCTCTTGAGGACAAGGTGATGGGACTGGATCTGGGCGCTGACGACTATCTGGTAAAGCCCTTTGCCATTGAAGAGCTGCTCGCCAGAATCCGCTGTATTACAAGACGTCCCAATACATTAAATGACACCAATACCCTTTCTGTTTCCGATATTACCTGGCGTATGGATGAATCGATCCTTTCAGGACCTTCCGGCAGTTACACTCTTTCCAAACGTGAAGCTGCCCTTATGGAGACTTTTCTTCGAAGAAAAGATCAGGTTTTGTCCCGAAATATTCTGCTTCTCAAGGTATGGGGACCGGACAGCGACGTGGAGGAAGGCAACCTGGATAACTATATTCATTTTCTCCGAAGACGCCTTGCAGGAGCAGGAAGCTGCCTGCAGATCAAAACCATCCGGGGCATTGGATATTGTCTCCAGGATCGCACAGAGGACTGATATTAGGAGACCGCCTATGTATCAAAAAGTTCATTTACGCCTGACCATCCTATGTACAGGTATTACCGCCACCATTATGGTCGTCATGTCTCTCATTTATCTATATGTTTCTGAGACAGGGCTTTACAGAAATCAATATAATTCTTTTAAAAACGATATGAATACCATTGCCACCAACTTGGAGCAGCAGACCGTTATATCCATGGAATGGCTTGCTAAAATGGAGGCGCAGGGTAACTATCGTTTTTTTGTGTTGGATAATGGCATCCCTTTTCTCTATAATCAACTGGACAGATTTTCCCAGACTCCCTCCGATCAGCTTCTGCTGGAGGAATGTCTACAATCATATCATGACAACTTCCTGATAGATCCTGCCGAGGGAAATCCTTCCTCCCCTTTTCATCTTTATCATGTTGAATATGAATTTTCTTCTCCTTCCACCCAGAAGGATTATTTTGGATGCGTCATAAATATCGAAAAGAGTACTTCCCTGCTTCAGGTCATCATTATTTTCTCTATCGATGTTCTGGAAAATCAGATCCTTGAACAGCGTTTTCGATTTATCATCATCGACATTATAACCATCCTGCTGCTATGTATGTTTTCCTGGTTCTTTACCGGAAAGCTTTTGCGCCCCATTATCGAAAACCATCAAAAACAAGTTCAGTTTGTCGCCTCTGCCTCTCATGAACTCCGTACCCCTCTGGCGGTTATTTTATCCTCCGTGGAATGCATTAAAAGGCAATGCTCTGAAGAAGAAGCTTCGGAAAATAAATTTCTGAAAATTATTAAGCAGGAAAGTCTTCGTATGTCCACCCTGATCGACCACATGCTCCTTTTATCCAGGTCGGACGATCAGCATTTTTCCATTCACAAAAAACCTATGGAATTAGACACTTTATTAATAAACGCATATGAAACCTTTGAGCCTCTTGTAAAAGAGAAATTCATCCACTTTTCCATAGACCTTCCCCAAAGCACATTGCCTTCCTGCAGCTGTGATCCTGACAGCATTAATCAGGTGATCTCCATTTTAATGCACAATGCCGTCAGCTATACGCCGGAACATGGAAATATTCATCTATCTCTTTCTTTTCAGGAAACTTCTTATGAGAAGAGGACTTTTACGATTTCTGTTGCGGACAGCGGCATAGGCATTCCCTCTGATGAAAAAAAGAAGATTTTCGACCGCTTTTATCGGTCAGAAAAAGCCCGAAGCACAAAAGGGCACTTCGGGCTGGGATTATCCATTGCCTGGGAAATCGTTCATGCACACCAGGGCTCTATTTCTGTCCATGACGGTGAAGCAGGAGGGTCTGTATTTACCATTGTTCTTCCTGAAGAGTAAGAGGACATTTGATTTTAATCCTCTCCGCCCCAGTCTGCTTCATATTTCCTTTCCATAGAAAATTTCATATATACAATTACTGCATTCCTTGATTTCTGCCAGAGCGCGCCGCTTTTCTGTAAGCGAGAGGCGTTTTTAGGTACTTCTTCCGAAAGGCACGGGTGAAATAAGAGTGATTGTGAAACCCACAATTTTCCGCCACATCAATCACCTTGTAGTCTGTCTCTGAAATCTGTTTAGCCGCCAGCTCCAGGCGATAATCCACAAGATAAGCGTTAAAACTCATCCCTGTAAACTCCTTAAACAGCTTCATGAAATAGCTCTCCGAAAAGCCGCATCGATCCGCCGCCGTTTGAATAGAGATCTTCTGGTCATAACTGTTCTGAACATAGTATAATGCGTTTTTCAAACGACTATAGGCAAGATGCAGGCAGTTGTCACTGCCATCGGTGGGAGCGCTGTACTGGATCATCGTATAAAGAAGTTGAAACAGACCCGATTTAACCATCAATTCATAGGTAGTATAATTCTCTCGACGATGCGCTACCAGGGAAAGAATACTGGGTGTAACAGCCCGGTTGAAATCAGAACCTGCCGGATGAAAACATTCCATGGTCCGTTTACCATTTACAAATGGGAGAACATACTTGTCATAACAGGGATCTTCTTCCGCACCCTTAAAAATAGTCGGAAGAAAAATGATATTGTAATATTCCCCTTCCTCCGAACCAGCCTGTTCAATGGAATGGATCGCATGGGGAAGAATCACCAACAAATCTCCGGCGTGAAGTGTATACGGCTGCCCCCACAAAGTAACCCTGAGACTTCCTCTTTCACAATAAATCAACTCGAAGCTTTCATGCCAATGTAAAGGAAAGGAAGATATCCACTCCGGAATACGCCCATGGTAAACGCTGTAAGGAAAAGCGGGACTCCCGTGTATTTTTGTTTCATGCAAATTTCCGTTGTCCATAAGTGTTCCTTTGATAACTCTACTTCTTCTACAAAATAGGATTGTGTTAAAAAGGCAGGTAGATATTGCAAGAATTATACCGCATAAAAGAGTACAATGCAAGAAAATCATATATTTCAATTTTCAATTTTAAAATTAATGTATGCCGGAATATTGAAAGGGAGGAATCACAACATGGAACTTGCAGCAGTCAGACATTTTGCAAATAAAAATTACTGTTATGCCGTAGAAAAAGGATGTTTTCTTATACGGTTGGAAACCAAACGAAATGATATGGTGAAAGTCCGTCTCCACATACAGGAGAAATATCTGCCAGTCTCCTATTTGGACACCCGTCAGACACATCATATGACTCTGGTCTGTTCAGATCGATACCGGGACTATTATGAAGCTGTTATTTCCATGGATGTGGTCTGTCTCCGCTATTTCTTTGAACTTGAAGATACATCCGGTCAGGTGGTCTACTATGGAGAACACGGATTTTACAATGAATGCATTGAGGACATAGAGCGAATGTTTGATTGTCCTCAAACGCTTCGGGAAGAAGAATGCTTTCTCCTTCCCAACTGGGCAAAAAATAAAGTAATTTATCAGATTTTTCCTTCCCGGTTTGCTACTGATAAAAAAATATCTGACGAAGTATGGTATCAGGCTCCCATTGATCTTGACGCGGATCTGCAAGGCTCCCTCCGCGGTATTATTGACCGACTGGACTATCTGCAAGAGCTGGGAATAGATATCCTTTATATGACGCCAGTCTTTTGCTCCGACTCCAGTCATAAATACAATATTGATAACTACTATCTCATTGATCCTTCCTTTGGCACCAAAGAAGACTTGAAAGAACTTGTTTATAAAGCTCATAGCTTGGGAATGTACATTATTTTAGACGGTGTATTTAATCATACCTCCGTAAATTTCTTTGCTTTTCAGGATCTAAAGGAAAAAGAAGAACGATCCAGGTATCTGGATTGGTATTACGTCAGAGACTTTCCTCTCTCTGCCAAACAAGGGGAGAGACCCAGCTACAAAACATTCAGTTACGTGGGTGGTATGCCAAAATTGAATCTGCAAAACAGGGAAGCCGCAGATTTTGCCATTGATGTGGCAACTTATTGGATCAAAGAATGTGATATTGACGGCTGGCGGTTGGATGTAGCAGATGAAATCCATCATGGATTCTGGAAGCGGTTTCGTCAGGAGATCAAGGCAGTAAAACCGGAAGTGCTTATTGTGGGTGAGGTTTGGCATTATGCTGGCGATTTTTTGGAAGGCGATGAATGGGACAGTGTGATGAACTATCCCTTCTATCATTCAGTTCGGGATCTGGTAGCAACAGGAAGCCGGACTCCATCTGAATTTTTGGAGGATTTGGGATTTCTCAGGGGAAATTTGAACCGAAAGTTAGAAAGTTATCTCTGGAATTTTATTGATACCCATGATACAACTCGATTCCGGCACACAGCAGGAGAAGATTCCAGAAAACAACGGCTGGCAGCAGCGCTCCTGCTTTTACTTCCCGGAATGCCGATGATTTATTATGGAGATGAAGTAGGAATCAACGGAATTTCCGACTCAGACTGTCGCCGTGGAATGCTATGGGATGAAACCCGGCAGGATTGGGATATGTTGATCTGGTATCAGAAGCTCATTCAACTTCGGCACAGGGAATCTGTATTGACAGAAGGTTCGCTTCTGGAGCAGTATACAGTGGACAACAATGGATTGCTTGTTATGGTACGGCAGCTGGAGCACCGGTGCGTTACTTTGGTTTTTCACACCAAAGAAGGAATTGTTTTTCTGCCGGAGTTACAGGGACAATTTGATTTGATTTCTGAGAAAGAATTTTCTGGCACACTGGGAGATTACGAAATGGCAGTACTTATAAAAATGGACGGTGAACAGAAAATATGAGCACCCAGATCTCGATGAAATCCTTTACAAAATTATATATTCCTATTTTGTTGGAAACTTTCTGTTCTATGCTGGCGGGTATGGTGGATACCATTATGCTCTCCACCGTAGGCGATGCCGCTGTGGGAGCTGTGGGTACGGCAAATACTTATGCTTCCCTGTTTATCATAATGTTCAACATCATTTCCTCCGGTATGATCGCCGTCATGACACAGTATATTGGAGCAAAAAAGCCGGGAATCGCTTATCAGGCACGACAACTGGGCATTATTTTCAGCCTTACTGCAGGAATACTGCTTTCCTTATTCCTGATTTTTTTCTCCGGAAATGTTTTGGAAATGGTAGGGGCAGCACCCATGCTTATGGGCTATGCAAAGACATATTTGCAAATTGTAGGAGGATGCTTTTTCTTTAATGCTTTGATTCCCATTTTCTCCAACTATCTGAGAGCCTTTGGACACACAAAGCCGCCTCTGGCGGCGGCTTTGTCAGCAAATGGAGTAAACCTGATCCTTAATGCTGTTTTTTTATTTGTGCTTCATACTGGTGTGGCAGGAGTTGCTATTGCTACAGTCATTTCTCGGGTTCTGAACTTGATTATTGTAATGGTTACCTCCCGGCTCCTGATCAAGGCAAAGGAAGATCCGGAACGAATAGACAATCGGAAGGTTTTCTCCCAGATCATTCGAATAGGTTTTCCTTCCGCCATGGAAACCGCCGCTTACAATATCGCAATGACATTAACCATTCGATTCTTAAATCAGATGGATGAAGGAGGACTCAATGTAACCGCCCGGGCATACGTTGCTCAAATTACTAACTTTTCTTTTTGTGCCGCAGCCGCCATGGCGCAGACCAATGCCATTATAACCGGCTGGCGTATTGGCGAAGGAGACTATGAGAGTTGCGATAAAAGCACCAAAAAGGTTGCCTGCGCAGGTGTTTGCATTGCAACAGGATTGGCGATTCTCTTTGCCTTCAGCTCCAATCTTTTACTCCAGATGTTCACGGACGATCCGGAAATGATTGCACTGGCAAGCAAGCTTCTTGTCATTGATATTTTGCTGGAAGCAGGGCGCGCTACAAATCTGGTATTTGGTCAGGCACTGAAAACCAGCGGCGACGCTTTGTTTACTACCATTATCGGTGTGATTTTCATGTACCTTTGTATGGTAGGCGGCACCTGGTTTTTTGGCATTCGGCTGGAACTTATGGCGGTAGGCGCATATATCGGTCTGGCAAGCGATGAATGTATTCGAGCATTGTGTATGGTTTTACGCTGGCAGTCCGGCAAATGGAAAACAAAAGGTTTTATTCATTAAAAAATGGGGGTGTCGCAAAATCATCAAATTAGATGATTGAGCGGCACCCCTCGCTCTATG
>CAMWCA010000034.1 GCA_947172705.1 uncultured Lachnospiraceae bacterium | reverse complement strand
CACGATTTTTGAGTCTCATCTCCATCGCACAAAAGTCAGTTGCACGAACTCTTTTCGTGCAGATTGTCAGGCGTACTCCGCAGCCAGGGCTTTTGGCACCCACATCATCATATGCGATTCTTTTTCAGGCTGGCGCGAAAGCGTCAGCCTTTTGGTCGTGCAGGGGACATGCCGGAGAGAAAATATCTCCGGTTCGACCATATTGAAATTCCCGCGCATATTCCCTTTCAGATCGGCATATAAAATCATAAGAGCAGGAGGGATAGCTTATGTATGCAGATCAGAATACGGCGGAGGTAATTAAAAAGCTGGAGAGCAGCGGGGAAATGGGACTTGCAGTCTCTCAGGCAAAAGAAAGGCTTGAAAAATACGGTTCCAATCAACTAAAGGAACAAAAGAAAAAGGGGGTTTTCATGTTGTTTATGGAGCAGCTGAACGATCCTCTGATCTATATTTTGATGGCGGCGATCGCAATCTCTCTTTTCCTGAAGGAGGCGGGGGATGCTGCGATCATTGCGGCGGTGATTATTTTAAACTCAGTAGTGGGCGTGATTCAGGAGGACAAGGCAAGGAAGGCGATCGAGGCGCTGAAGGAGCTGGCAAGCCCCAAGGCTCTGGTGAAACGGGAAGGAAGAGAATATGAGATTCCAAGCCAGCAGCTGGTGCCCGGGGACATCATATTTCTGGAAGCAGGGAGACAGGTTCCGGCGGATCTGCGGCTCCTGGAAGCTGTCAATCTGAAAATTGAGGAATCGGCGCTTACAGGCGAGTCGGTTCCGGTGGACAAGATCACCGGGGAGCTTACGGAGCAGGGAAGCAGTATCGGGGATAAGATCAATATGGCATACATGTCCACCACCGTTACCTATGGCAGGGGAATGGGAATTGTAACGGCAACGGGGATGGATACGGAGATCGGCAAGATCGCCGGCTTGATCAGTGCGGACAATGGAGAAATGACGCCCCTTCAAAAAAGGCTTGCAGATCTGGGCAGACTGCTCAGTATTCTCGCTGTGGGCATCTGCGGGTTCTTGTTTTTGGTTGCAGTGCTGCAAAAGCGGGATGTGGGGGACATGCTTCTTACGGCGATTTCCCTGGCGGTGGCGGCAGTGCCGGAGGGGCTTGCGGCAATTGTGACCATTGTGCTGGCATTGAGTGTATCCCGCATGGTAAGAGTAGGCACTATTGTGCGGCGTCTTCCCTCTGTGGAGACACTGGGAGCAGTCAATACAGTTTGCTCCGATAAGACGGGGACCCTGACCAAAAACCGGATGACCATAAAGGAATGCTATCTGGACGGACGGCTTGTAAAAGAGGAGGAGCTTGATTCGGAAAGCGGCAGCCTGCTGCTGGAAGCCTGCGCCCTTTGCAACGATGCTTCCATAGGCGAAAACAGACTGGGGGACCCCACGGAGCTTGCTTTTCTGGATTTTGCCGGAGAGCACGGTATTTCCAAGGAGAGGCTGGAAAAGCGTTTCCCCAGGGTGGACGAGCGTGCTTTTGATTCGGAGCGGAAGAGGATGACCACTGTGCACAAAAGCGGAAACGGGAGGATCGCATACATAAAGGGAGCTGCGGACGAGATCATTGACCGATGCAGTAATGTGCGGGTTCATGGAAAAGAAATGACCTTTTCCGCTAAGGCAAAGAGAGAGGCAAAAGGCGCCGTGGAGCTTATGGCAAATAAGGCATACCGTGTGCTCGCCGTTGCGGCAAAACAAAAGGGAGATCTGAAAGACGAAAAGAACATGATCTTTCTGGGGCTTGTGGGGATGATCGATCCTCCCAGGGAAGAGGCAAAGGGGGCTGTGGAAAGCTTTCGGGGCGCCCATGTAGATACCGTGATGATCACGGGAGATCATGTGGATACGGCATTTGCAATTGCCAGAGATCTTGGGATTGCACAGGAAAAGAAAGAGTGTATGACAGGAGCACAGCTGGAGGAACTTGGAGGTCAGGAGCTTGCAGAAAGGATCGAGGGAATTCATGTTTTTGCCAGAGTATCCCCCGAACATAAGGTGCGGATCGTGGAAGCGCTAAAATCCAGAGGCAAGGTGGTGGCGATGACCGGGGACGGAGTCAACGATGCTCCCTCATTGAAAGCCGCCGATGTAGGCATTGCCATGGGAAAAGAGGGGACGGATGTGGCGCGGAATGCCGCCGATCTGGTTTTGACTGACGACAATTTCGCTACCATTGAAAAGGCAATGAAGGAGGGAAGGGGAATTTACGAGAACATCCGTAAAACCATTTTGTTTCTTCTTTCTTCTAATTTTGGAGAGATCATTACCATGCTTGCCGCAGTATTGGCGGGCTTTCCCAGCCCCTTGAAGGCAAGCCATATCCTTTGGATTAATTTGATTACGGATTCTCTGCCGGCGCTCGCCCTGGGGGTGGACAAAAATGACGGAAACGCATTGATGAAGGAACCTCCCAGAAAGAGCACCGACAGCCTGTTTTCCCACGGCGGGCTTTCCTGCACACTGTGCTATGGCGCCGTGATCGGCATCATCAGCCTGCTGGCGTTTATAGCGGTTCCCTATCAGGAACTGCTCAGAGAAAATCTTCCGGTAACGGTGGGCAACCTGGAAAAGATTCTCCGTCTGACGCCGGTTTTGAATAAGGCGCAGACCCATGCCTTTACGGTGCTTGGCATGAGTCAGCTGATGCATGCGGTGGGGATGCGGGATGTAAACAGATCCATTTTTAAAATGAATCACTTACAGAATATTTACATGATCGCGGCATGGGGGATCGGAATCGCCCTGCAGGCGCTTGTGACGGAGATACCGTATTTTGTTAATCTTTTTGGCACCAGCAGATTAAGCCTGACGGAATGGGGGACGCTGGGAGCGCTTTCGGCAATGCCCCTTGTGGTTCACGAACTTTTGGTGCTTTCGGAAGGGCTTCTTGGCAGGGCGGATGAAAAGGCGCTAAAGAATACGGATAAAGGACAAAAGCATGAGAATAGCAGCTCCCAGCCAGGAGAGGCTGTGTGAACTTTTGTGGGATAAAAGGTGTCCGGTGAAAAGACCTAACCGAATCGCAAGAAAATGGATTGCAGTTGTCAGGGACAGGAGTATAATAAATGGTAGGGACACGGTTCCGGTACACAGCCCTGCGGAGATATTATCCACGGACAGAGCGAAAGCAAGAAGAGCGGCTTCACGGGCGGAAAGTATGGATTTATCTTCCTTGTTTACCCGCTGTGAAATGCTTTTGGTGGTCAGCCCTGTTTCCTTTTTGTGGAGCTGGGGCAGGG
Organism: uncultured Lachnospiraceae bacterium; assembly: GCA_947172705.1. GTDB lineage: Bacteria > Bacillota > Clostridia > Lachnospirales > Lachnospiraceae > Suilimivivens. The sequence continues at coordinate 34,045 of CAMWCA010000034.1, read as the reverse complement.
CGTCATAAAATTTATAAAGGGAAAGCAGAAAAAGTACAAGAAAAGAAATACCTTTTGTAAGCTGAGGGGGAACCAGATCAAGGAACAGGTTTCCCACCAGCTGGGAAGCGGTTAACATACTGCCCGAAAGCAGGGCTATAATGAAAAGGGATGGAAAAGGGACCTGGACTTTTTCCATTCCATAGGACAGACCTGCGGCAAATGCATCCATGGAGAGAACAATGACCAGCAGGATTAAAAAATAAATAGAAAAGCTCATGTCATGCTGCCTTAAGAATTTGCTATATTATATTCAGATATGGTATAATTTGACTACGATATTTGATAGATTTTGTCAGCACAAGCAGAGAAAGGTACATAAATTGTCATGACGAATACAAAAGTTTGCATATTTGCCGGAAATACAAGAGCCAGGGAATATTCTATTCTGGAGCGGTATGCCCGTCAGGGATGCGGGATAGCGATCATGGATAAGGATAAAGAGCTTGGCATGATGATCAAAGAGGAACTGGAGCGGCTCTATCATGTTGCGGTTTTCTTTTTTCACGGAGATGTGGAAAGCGAGGAGGACAGAGACATTTTCTTTGCGGCAATTGAGGAAATGTATGGAAGAACAGAATATATTGTCTGTCATAACAACTAAAGGGAGGGCGAGCTATGAAACTGATTTTTGTAGGGGCGGCACATGAGGTGACAGGAAGCTGTCATTATCTGAATGCCTGTGGAAAGCACATACTGGTGGATTACGGTATGGAGCAGGGGGTGAATGTATTTGAAAATTGCGAACTGCCGGTACAGGAGTCCTGTATCGACTATGTACTGCTTACCCATGCCCATATTGATCATTCCGGCATGATCCCCCAGCTTACGGCAAGGGGCTTTAAGGGGCAGATTTTTGCCACCAGGGCAACGGCTGATCTGTGCAGCATTATGTTGAGAGACTGCGCCCATATTCAGATGCAGGAAGCAGAGTGGAAGAACCGCAAGGCAAAGAGAAATGCAAATATAGCCTATCAGGAGCCTGTTTATACCATGGAAGATGCAGACGCAGCCATCAAAAGGCTTGTACCCTGCGAATATGGCCAGGAGGTAGAACTCTGCGAGGGACTCAAAATACGATTTACGGATGTGGGGCATCTCCTTGGGTCGGCAAGCATCGAGGTGTGGGCAACGGAGGAGGAAACTACCCGGAAGATCGTTTTTTCGGGGGATATCGGGAACAAAAACCAACCGCTGATCAAATCTCCCAGCATGACGGAGGAAGCGGATTATGTGGTGATGGAATCCACCTATGGCGACAGGCTTCATCCCGGAGAACACCCTGATTATGTAAAGGAATTGACGAAGGTTCTGCAGGAGACTTTTGACAAAGGCGGCAATGTGGTCATTCCCTCCTTTGCAGTGGGAAGAACCCAGGAGCTTTTATATTTCCTGCGTAAAATAAAGGTAAACAGGCTGGTAAAAGGGCATGAGAATTTTCCTGTTTATGTGGACAGCCCTCTTGCCGTTGAGGCCACCAATATTTTCTACAAAAATGAGGAAAGCTGTTTTGACGAAGAGGCAATGGAACTGGTAAGGCAGGGGATTAACCCCATCTCCTTCCCGGGGCTGAAGCTTACCATTACCAGCGAAGAATCCAAGGCGATCAACTTTGAGGATACGCCCAAGGTGATTATTTCCGCGTCTGGCATGTGTGAAGCAGGAAGAATCCGCCATCACTTGAAGCATAATCTTTGGAGAGAGGAATGTACCATCCTGTTTGTAGGCTATCAGGCGGTGGGCACCCTGGGAAGACTTTTGATAGAAGGGGATGTGTCGGAGGTGAAGCTTTTCGGGGAGACCATCGACGTGTGCGCTTCCATTCGTACTCTGGTAGGGCTTTCAGGGCATGCGGATAAAAACGGACTGATCGAATGGGTGGAAGGCTTTAAGGAAAAACCCAGACGCATATTTGTGGTACACGGGGAGGATGCAGTGTGCAAACGTTTTGTGGAATGTCTTTTTACGGAGCATGGCATCAAAGCAAATGCGCCCTACAGCGGCAGCGAATTTAATCTTCTCACAGACAGGTTTGAATATGAGGCTGAGCCTATACCGGTTAAGAAGAAGACGAGAACCGTATCCGATGTATTTGCACGGCTCCTTGCAGCAGGTCAGAGACTTCTTGCCGTTATTCATCGGAATGAAGGAAGCGCCAATAAGGATCTGGCAAAGTTTGCGGATCAGGTCAACTCTCTTTGCGATAAATGGGATGTGTAACAGACAGAAAGGAAAGCAGTATGAGTGCGGCAGATGAAATATTTATCAAGATGTGCAAAGATATTCTGGAGAACGGAACCAGTACGGAGGGAGAAAAGGTGCGCCCTCACTGGGAGGACGGTACGCCGGCATATACCGTTAAAAAGTTTGGCGTTGTAAACCGTTACGACCTGTCAAAAGAATTTCCTATTTTGACCCTGCGGAAGACGGCGTTAAAGAGCGCCACAGACGAAATGCTCTGGATCTGGCAGAAAAAATCCAACAACATTCATGACCTCCACAGCCATATATGGGACGAATGGGCAGACCCGGACGGTTCTATCGGCAAGGCGTACGGATATCAGATGCAGGTGAAGCATCAATATAAAGAAGGGATGATGGATCAGGTGGACAGGGTGATCTACGATTTAAAAAACAATCCCTTCAGCCGCAGAATTATGACCAATATCTACGTGCATCAGGATCTCCATGAGATGAATCTGTATCCCTGCGCATACAGTATGACCTTCAATGTGACCCAGAAAAAGGGGGAGGAGAAACTGACTTTAAATGTCATTTTAAATCAAAGATCCCAGGACGTACTGGCGGCTAATAACTGGAATGTGGTACAATATGCGGTGCTGGTTTATATGCTGGCACAGGTCTGTGATATGAAGGCGGGAGAACTGGTTCACGTGATCGCGGACGCCCATATTTACGACAGACATATTCCCATCGTCAGGGAACTGATAGAGAGAAAGCCTTATCCGGCGCCTGCGTTTTGGCTGAATCCGGAGATCAGGGATTTTTATCAGTTTACAAGGAACGATGTCAGGGTAGAAAATTATCTGGCAGGGGAACAGGTCAGAGATATTCCCATTGCAATATAGAAAAGTGAGGAAAATACATGAATTTAATAGCGGCAGTAGATGAAAACTGGGCGATCGGCAATCGCAATGAGCTTTTGATCCGCATTCCGGCGGACCACAAGAATTTTCGCCAGGAAACCACCGGAAAAGTAGTGGTGCTGGGAAGGAAAACACTGGAGACTTTTCCTCAGGGTATGCCCTTGCCAAACCGTACCAATATCATTCTTTCTTCCAATCCGGATTATAAAGTAAAGGGAGCCATAGTGGTCCACAGCCTGGAGGAACTGCTCTCAAAGCTAAAGGAGTATCAGACAGAGGATATCTATATTATAGGGGGGGAGAGCATCTACAGGCAGCTTCTTCCTTACTGTGATGTGGCGCATATTACCAAAATAGATCATGCTTACCAGGCGGACGCGTTTTTCCCTAATTTAGATGAAATGCCTGAATGGCGGATTACGGCGGACAGCGACGAGCAGGTTTATTTCGATATTACCTATCATTTTCTGAAGTATGAGAGGATCACAGTTCAGGCGTAGTATTGACTTTTGGATCAAATGGTATGATAATAAAAAGAAACTTAAGAGGGAGCGCATAAAGGATGGAAAAGAAAAATATTGATTGGTCCAATCTTGGATTTGGCTATATTCAGACAGATTTCAGGTTTGTATCCAACTATAAAAACGGCGCATGGGAGGAAGGCGTTCTGACGGAAGACGCCAATGTGGTAATCAATGAGTGTGCAGGGGTATTACAGTATGCACAGACGGTCTTTGAAGGAATGAAGGCGTATACTACCTCTGACGGACGTATCGTTACATTCCGTCCGGATCTGAATGGAGAGAGAATGGAGCAGAGCGCAAAGCGTCTGGAAATGCCTGTTTACCCCAAAGAAAAATTTGTGGAGGCAGTGCTGAAAACCATCAAGGCTAACGAAGCTTATGTACCGCCTTATGGCAGCGGTGCGACGCTCTATGTGCGTCCTTATATGTTCGGAAGCAATCCGGTGATCGGTGTGAAACCGGCGGATGAATTTCAATTCAGAGTATTTACCACTCCGGTTGGTCCTTACTTCAAAGGCGGTGTGAAACCTCTTACCATTCGGGTCAGTGATTTTGACCGTGCAGCGCCCAACGGGACAGGTCATATTAAAGCAGGATTGAACTATGCAATGAGTCTTCATGCCATCGTGGATGCCCACAAGCAGGGATATGATGAAAATATGTATCTAGATGCAGGAAGCAGAACAAAGGTAGAGGAGACGGGAGGAGCGAACTTCCTGTTCGTCACAAAGGACGGCAAAGTGGTTACGCCCAAGTCCCACAGCATCCTTCCTTCTATTACCAGACGTTCCCTGATGCAGGTTGCAAAAGAATATCTGGGGCTGGAGGCAGAGGAAAGAGAAATCTATCTGGAAGAGCTTCAGGATTTTGCAGAGTGCGGTCTGTGCGGTACGGCGGCAGTGATCTCTCCCGTAGGAAAGATCGTAGATCACGGAAAGGAGATCTGCTTTCCCAGCGGCATGACGGAGATGGGACCTGTTACCAAACAGTTATATGAAACATTGACAGGGATTCAGATGGGCACCATCAAGGCGCCGGAAGGCTGGATCGTTGAAGTGAAATAACGGCTGAAGAAACAGTGTGAAAAGAAATTATAAGGTATTCAAGGTTACCGCTTTGGATGCCTTATTTTATATCGGAAACGTGTTGAGAAAGGAGAAGAGCGCCGGTGGAAGCAAGAGAAATTTTGGAACAGGTAAAGGCGGGAAGCCTGTCTGTGGAGGAGGCCGAGAAGTATTTTCGGAAACAGCCCTTTGAAGAGATGGGATATGCAAAGCTGGACACCCACAGGGAGATCCGCTCCGGTTTCCCGGAGGTGGTATACTGCAGTGGAAAGCCGGATGCTTACCTGTGTTCTATTTATCAGAGGCTGTTTGAAGAAAACGGGGAGGTTTTCGGAACCAGGGCGGACAAGCGCCAATATGAGCTGATCAAAGGGGTTCTTCCGCAGGTGGCATATGATGAGGTGTCCCGCATCCTGAAAATTGAGAGAGAGGGTAAGAAACGGCAGGGAAAGATCGCGGTGTGTACCGCAGGCACAGCGGACATACCGGTGGCGGAGGAGGCGGCGCAGACGGCGGAATATTTTGGCGCCAATGTGGAACGGATCTATGACGTAGGGGTAAGCGGACTGCACAGGCTGCTCTCCCAGATCGATGTGATACAGGAGGCAAACTGCGTAGTTGCCGTAGCGGGGATGGAAGGCGCTCTTGCCAGCGTGCTGGGCGGCCTGGTCAGCAGACCTGTGATCGCAGTGCCGACATCGGTGGGCTACGGCGCCAGTATGCACGGGCTTTCGGCGCTTTTAACCATGATCAATTCCTGTGCTAACGGCATAGCGGTGGTGAACATTGATAATGGTTACGGCGCAGGTTACATTGCAACCCAGATCAACAGGCTGGGATGCAGAGAAGTAAAAGAGGAAGCATAAGGCAGGGAAAAGTTTCTGCGCAAACGCTTCGGAATGGAGGGAAAAATGGGAAAAACATTATATTTGGAATGTTATTCGGGAATCAGCGGAGATATGACGGTGGCGGCGCTGCTGGATCTGGGGGCGGATCAGGAAAAACTGAAAAAGGCATTGGATACCCTGCCCTTGGAAGGCTTTGAAATAGAAGTGAAAAGGGTAAAGAAGGCAGGGCTGGATGCCTGTGATTTCAATGTAAAGCTGGATGCTGCACATGAGAATCATGATCATGATATGGCATATCTTCACGGCGACGGGCATTCCCCTGAAAACCATCATGCTCATGACGATCACCACCATGGGCACAGAGGGCTTGCCGAGGTGCTGGAGATCATAGGGCAGGCTGACCTCAGCCAGAGAGCCAGAAGGACGGCGGTTAAGATTTTTCAGATCCTTGCCGAGGCTGAGGCAAAGGCGCATGGAACCACTATGGAAAAGGTGCATTTCCATGAGGTGGGTGCGGTAGATTCTATTATAGATATTGTGGCAGCGGCAGTGTGCCTGGATGATCTGGATATTACAGATGTGATCGTCCCTTTTGTGTGCGAGGGAAAGGGAACCATAAGATGTCAGCATGGAATTCTGCCTGTTCCGGTACCTGCTGTGGCAAATATTATACAGACCTATCAAATCCCTGTTAGTTTTACGGAGGTGGAAGGAGAACTGGTAACGCCTACAGGAGCGGCAATTCTTGCCGCTACAAGAACTGCTGCGGCGCTTCCCGGTCAGTTTACGTTATTCGGAACCGGAATCGGAGCAGGAAAAAGAAAGTATGAATGTCCCGGTTTTCTGCGCGCCATGCTGATTGAAGAAAACCGGACGAGACGGTCAGAAAAGCAGGATATGATTTATAAGCTTGAGACAAATATTGACGACTGTACAGGGGAAGCCTTGGGCTATGTAATGGAACGGCTTATGCAGGAAGGAGCCAGGGATGCCCATTTTACTCCTGTTTACATGAAGAAAAACAGACCTGCCTATGAGCTTACGGTGATTTGTGACGAGGCGAAGATCGGAAAGCTGGAGCAGATCATTTTTGAGGAAACCACTACCATAGGTATCCGGAGAGTGAAAATGGAGCGGACGGTTTTGGAGCGCGAGGATGCAAGCATTCTGCTGAAGGAAGGCGAGATGAAGGTGAAAAAATGTATTTTGCCGGACGGACAGGTAAGACATTATCCCGAATATGAAGATGTGGCGGCTCTGGCAAGGCAGAGCGGGTTATCCTTCCAGCAGGTGATGGACGTTGTGAAACGTACTTTGTAAAGGCAGGCATAAAATATGTGTGATGATTTTCAACAAAGACAACGTTTTCTGGACAAAATGGAGGAATATGCCAAAGGTGATGTAGTGGTTGCATTCTCCGGGGGTGTTGACAGCTGTCTGCTTTTAAAGGCGGCATGTGAGGCGGCAAAAGCAACAGGGAAAAAGGTTTATGCAGTGACCATGCAGACCAGAATGCATCCCGTAAGGGAAATACAGGAGGCAAAAAGACTCTGTGAAGAAATAGGGGCGGAGCACATTGTCATTACGGTGGACGAGTTAAAGGAAGCCGGGATTGAAAACAATCCTGTGGAGCGCTGCTACCTGTGCAAAAGACATCTGTTTGCAAAAATAAAGGAAAAAGCGGCGGAGCTTTCAGCCGGCGCGGTTTTGGAGGGAACCAACGAGGACGATCTTCATGTCTACCGTCCCGGTATAAAGGCATTGCAGGAGCTGGGGATCGCAAGTCCCCTGGCACAGACAGGGCTTACCAAGGCACAGGTGCGGGAACTGGCTCGGGAATACGGTCTGGAAACAGCCGCAAAGCCTTCCAGCCCCTGCCTTGCCACAAGGTTTCCCTACGGAACAAAGCTTGCCTATGAGGAAATGGAGCGGGTGGAAAAGGGGGAAAATTACCTTAAAACGTTTGGTTTACATAATATTAGGATTAGAGCCTATGAAAAACTGGTCAGAATTGAGGCGGACAAAGAAGATTTTTCCTGCGTATTAGCGCATAAAGAGGAAATCACAGCTTATTTGAAAGATCTGGGATATGTTTACATAACATTGGATCTGGAAGGCTTTCGCTCCGGGAGTATGGATGTGGAGGTTGTGAAAGACTTATGTTGACGCAATATTCTGACAATGTTAAAATTGAAATAGAATTTGTAAACACATTTACAGAGAGAAAATCCGGGCTTATAGCAGAAATGAATGGGGTAAAGCAGTGAGAGAAGTGAGAGTTTTAGAGATCAGGCAGAGCGTTTTTGCGGACAATGACAGGCAGGCGGAGGAACTGCGGCAGGAATTGAAGGAAAAGGGGGTGTTTCTCCTGAATTTCATGTCTTCTCCCGGCGCCGGAAAGACCACAACCTTGATGCGCACCATTGAAGGGCTAAGGGACAGGTTGAAGATCGGCGTTATGGAGGCGGATATTGATTCGGATGTGGACGCCCGAACCATATCGGAGTCAGGGGCAAAGGTGATCCAGCTTCACACAGGGGGAATGTGCCATCTGGATGCGGAGATGACCAGGCAGGGACTAGCAGGGCTGGAAACGGAAGGGCTGGAGCTTGCCATTCTTGAAAACGTGGGGAATCTGGTATGCCCTGCGGAGTTTGACACCGGAGCGGTGAAAAATGCCATGATCCTTTCCGTGCCGGAGGGACACGATAAGCCTCTTAAGTATCCACTGATGTTTTCCATCTGTGATGTGGTGTTGATCAATAAGATGGACGTTTTACCCTATTTTGATTTTGATCTGGAGAAGTGCAGAGAGTACATCCATATGCGCAATCCCAAAGCGAAGATCATTCCCATCTGCGCCAGGACGGGAGAGGGAATCCAGGAGTGGATCAAATGGCTTGAAGAACAAGTAAGACTCTGGAGAGAAGACAGATAAGAGCGGAAAATAAATCTTACAAGGGAGGAAGGTATGAAGAAGGAGTTAGACAAAGAACTATATCCGGATTATGTTTATCCGGAGCATCAGCCGGGAAGTGGAGAACCTCCCCGGGAAAGCATTCAGAAGCTGGGGAAGATGATCACGGACAGAATTCCTCAGAAGCTGGGGTTGAAAAAGATCACCCAGGATGATCCGGAGTATTGGGGACTTGCCGGGGTGGTAACAGATGAGGAAGCCGAGATTGCATTGAAAATGGGGGTCAGGAAACCGAAGACCCTGAAAGAGATCGCAAAGCTTACCGGCATGTCGGAGGAGCTTCTGGAGCCTAAGCTTCAGGAGATGTCCATAAAAGGTATTTTGGAGTATAACTGGGAAAATCCCCAGCATGAAAAGCAGTATGTGCTGCCCATGTTTGTGCCCGGCTCTGCGGAGTTCTTTAATATGAACGCCAAAGTGATGGAAGAGCATCCGGAGGTCACGCTGTTTTTTGAACATATGTCAAGACTGCCCCTTGAGCATGTAACACCCTTTGTAGGGGAAGGGGGAAACGGCATCGGTATGCATGTAATTCCGGTGGAGAAGGCGATCGAAATGGAAAGCGAATCCATCGATCTGGAACATATTTCTTATTGGCTGTCAAAGTATGAGGGCAAGTATGCGGCAAGCCCCTGTTCCTGCCGTCGTTCCAGGCTGTATCATGACGAGGGCTGCGGAGACGATCCCGAGGGCTGGTGCGTGGCGGTAGGAGATATGGCGGACTATGTGGTGGAGACCCAGAAGGACGGACGCTATATCACCAAAGAAGAAGCCCTTGCAATCTTTAAACAGGCGGAAGACAACGGCTTTGTGCATCAGATCACCAATATTGACGGGGCAAATAAGATCTTTGCCATCTGTAACTGTAATGTGAACGTGTGCTACGCGCTGCGTACATCTCAGCTTTTTAATACGCCCAATATGTCCCGGTCCGCTTACGTGGCGAAGGTGGATAAGGAAAAATGTGTTGCCTGCGGCAAATGCGTGGAGGCATGCCCGGCAGGCGCCGTGAAGCTGGGACAGAAGCTTTGCAAAAAGGACGGCAGCGAGGTTACTTATCCTAAAATGCCCCTCCCCCAGGAACAGAAATGGGGAGAGCATATGTGGACAAATAATTACAGGGATGTGAATCGGATCAACTGTTATGATACGGGAACCGCCCCCTGTAAGACGGCGTGCCCTGCCCATATTGCCATACAGGGATATTTGAAGCTGGCAAAAGAAGGAAAATATGAGGAAGCCCTTGCGCTGATCAAGAAAGACAATCCGCTTCCGGCGATCTGCGGGCGGATCTGCAACCGGCGTTGTGAGGACGCCTGCACCCGGGGAACCATAGACGAGGCGGTGGCGATCGACGCGGTGAAGCGTTTTGTGGCGGAGAGGGATCTGAAGGCGGAGACACGCTATATCCCCAAGCCTACCGTTCCTTCCTTAAAGGGATATTTTGAGGAGAAGATCGCAATTATCGGGGCAGGTCCTGCGGGGCTTTCCTGTGCATACTTTTTGGCTGATAAGGGTTATAAGCCTACCATATTTGAGAAAAATGCAAGACCCGGCGGTATGCTGGCTTATGGAGTGCCCTCCTATAAACTGGAAAAAGACCTGATCGATGCTGAAATTGAAGTGATCAAGGCAATGGGCGTGGAGATCAGGTGCGGTGTGGAGGTAGGAAAAGACATTACCATTGACCAGCTCCGAGAACAAGGGTATAAGGGCTTTTACGTTGCCATTGGATGTCAGGGAGGCAAAAAACCAGGCATCCCTGGGGAGGATGCCGAAGGCGTTTACACGGCAGTGGATTTCCTCAGAGAAGTGGGAGAAAAGGAAGCCTTTGATCTGCAGGGCGATGTGATCGTGATCGGCGGAGGCAACGTTGCAATCGATGCGGCAAGAACCGCTACCCGTTGCGGACAGGGAACCGTTGCCATGTTCTGTCTGGAGAGTAAGGATGAGATGCCTGCAAGCCGTGAGGAGATTTTGGAGGCAACAGAGGAAAAGGTTGCTATCAACAACGGCTGGGGACCAAAGGAGATCCTTACGGAAAACGGAAAGGCTGTAGCCGTGGTATTCAAGAAGTGTACCCGCGTGTATGATGAGAACCACAGATTTGCACCGGTTTATGATGAGGAAGATACCATGACGGTTTCCTGTTCCCATGTGATCTTCAGCGTAGGACAGGGAATTGTATGGGGAGAGCTTTTAAAGGGAACCAAGGTGGAGCTTCGCCCTAACGGAGGCGCTATTGCAGACCGGCTTACCTATCAGACGGCGGAACCGGATATCTTTGTAGGCGGCGATGTGTATACAGGACCCAAATTTGCCATTGACGCCATTGCGGCAGGGCGCGAGGGGGCTGTTTCCTTACACCGTTTCGTCCATGAGCACTGCACTCTGACCATCGGAAGAAACCGGAGAGACTTTATTGAGCTGGATAAAGAGGATATCTTTATTGCCAGTTATGATAATACAGACAGACAGAGACCTGAGAAGGCGGAGGAAGCGCAGCTTCGTTCCTTCCGTGACCTGTCCCATACGCTGACGGAAGAGCAGGTGAAGGCGGAGACTTCAAGATGTCTGGGCTGCGGAGCGTCTGTGGTAGATCCCAATAAATGTATTGGCTGCGGCATCTGCACTACCAAGTGCGTGTTTGACGCCATTACCCTGCACAGGGAGCTGCCGGGCTGTTCCGAGATGGTGAAGTCCGAGGATAAACTGAAATACATACTGCCTAACATGATCAAGCAGTCTTTGAAAGTTAAATTTGCGCCGAAGAAGGATTAAACTATGCACGAACTGGGAGTGGTATTTCATATCATGGATAGTCTGGAGAAGGTTGCCGCGGAAAACCAGGCGGCAGGCATCTCCAAAGTGGTGTTGGAGCTGGGTGAGGTGTCCACGGTGATCGAGTCCTATCTGCAGAACTGCTGGAAATGGGCGATCAAAAAAAGGGAATTATTTGCAGAAGCGGAATTGATCGTGGAACAGCTTCCCGCGGTTACCTACTGCGAGGGCTGCGGTCAGACCTATCCCACCGTACAGTATGGTAAAATTTGTCCCTACTGCAAAAGTCCGGATACCTGGCTTTTGCAGGGGAATGAATTTAACATAAAAGAAATAGAAGTATACTAAGAGAGAAAGAGGGAGAGAGAGTATGATTTTTCAAATTTATGACGGAAGGATGCTTTGGCAGATCTTAGGCTGGGTTATGGTGTTTGCAGGGCTCATTCTTATGAATGAGATCGCCCGCCGGACCAAGGTGGGAGGGGCAATTTGCTTCTTTGGGATTCCCGCCGCTCTGACAGTTTATTTCATTGCCATTTATGTAGGAGCTGCACAGGGAGCGGAGTGGGCGCTGAACAATCAGACTTATGTGCACATGAACAGTTGGTTCCATTATGCCAAGCTTTATGCGGCGCTTGCCGGTTGTATCGGTTTCATGGTTCTCAAATATCATTGGGGAAAGCTTGGAAAATCTCATGGTTTTAAGGTGTTTCCTTTTGTGATCGTTGCCATCAATATTATGATCGCCGTGGTATCGGATTTTGAATCGGTGATCAGAGCCGGAAGCGTTATGGGCGGCTGGTGGAAATCCTCTGAGGGCGTTTGGCTTTATGGCGGCTGGTGGAATATTTTAAACGGTATTGCAGGTATCCTGAATATTCTTTGTATGACCGGCTGGTGGGGAATTTATTCTTCTAAGGACAAGAAGGATATGCTTTGGCCGGATATGACATGGTGCTTTATCCTGGCTTACGATATCTGGAACTTCCAGTATACCTATTTGAATCTGCCTACTCATTCATGGTATTGCGGATTTGCCCTTTTGCTGGCGCCTACTGTTGCCAATGCCCTTTGGAACAAGGGAGGATGGATACAAAACCGTGCCAACACACTAGCTTTGTGGTGTATGTTTGCACAGGTATTCCCATTATTCCAGGATGGCAGCCGTTTTACCACGGTATCTTCCGTATATGGAGCAGGAGGAGCAGCGGCGGCATTCGGAGAAGTTATGCCTGCAACAGCAAATCCTACGGCGCAGGGTATTATCTCAGTACTTTCCATTGTAGTTAACCTTGTAGTATTTGTAGTGATCCTGAAACGCGCTAAGACACAGAAGAAGAATCCTTACACCAATGAGATCTTTACCGATCAGAAGGATTTCAAACAGGCAATGAGCAGAGCGGAATAGGAATAGGATTATGAGTAGAATCAGAAAACAAATGAGAAGGGTGCTGGCGGCGGTAGCCGCCGGCATCTTAATGATAGGGACAGGGGCAATTTTGGGCGGGAGCGTCTTGCCGGTTAAGGCAGCAGGAAGAACCGTTGCCATCGACTCCTGCCTGATTTCAGGAGGAGATGTGGTATGCCAGATCCGTGCAGGGAGCATTCCCTCCAGCGACGATGGAAAATTTTATGTGTATGCCAATGAGGTTTATGAGGACGGTCCTACGGGAAAGATCGTGGCGTCGGTGAAGGCAGGGTCTTCTGTTTCCGTGAGTTTTCCGCTGAATTACAATACGGAGGACTCCAATTTAAGCCGCAAGTTTTTGATTGCCATGAAACGGGGCGGACAGATGATGCAGGTCAGCGACGAGCATTATATCACCAATCCCGAGGCACTTGCACCCTACGCCTCTATTCCCATGCAGGTGGGAATCAAAGGCATTTTGCCGGAGATCGGGCAGGTATCCGATGGTTCCCTGCAGGAGCTTGGCATTCAGCAGGTGGTCTACAATATGAATCTGGACGACATCTGTTCCGTTGCCTCTGCACCCGGGGCGATGCCTTTTCAGTATAATGGACAGACCTACTATTTTGATTCCAAGGCAATACAGGATTATGACGGAGCAGTGAAGACCTTTAACCGTTATGGCATACAAGTTACAATGGTGCTGCTAAACAACGGAAAAGGGCAATATTCGGGAGAACTGATCCATCCGGCGGCAAGAGAAGGAGATTGGGTAGGCTATGCGCTGAATGTAGCGGATGCCTCCGGAACCGATTATCTGAAGGCAATCGGCGCCTTTTTGGGACAGCGGTATTCCGGAGCACAGGGCTGTGGTCAGGTTGATAACTGGATTCTGGGAAACGAGGTAAATGCCCGTACTTCCTGGTGGTACACCAACTCTGCTTCCCTGGATTTTAACGTGGGAATTTATGTGAAGGCGTTCCGCATTATCTACAATGAAATGAAGAGCATGAACGCCAGCGTAAGGCTTTACAATTCCATCGATCAGGAGTGGAACCGGAAATCCAATCCGGGAAGCTTCCTTTCCAGGGAATATCTGGACTGCTTTAATTACTATATCAACCGGGAGGGCAACATAGACTGGGGGCTTTCCTTCCATCCCTATAATTCGCCCTTATATGATCCCTACGCATGGAACGGTCCGGCGGTTTGGGTGAAAGAAAACCTGTCCACGCCTTATATTACCATGCAGAACATCCACATATTGATCGATTATATGCACCGGAAGGAGTTTTTAAATCCGGCGGGAGAGGTGAGAAGCATTTCCATTGCGGAGATCGGCTATACCTCTGATTTTGGCATGGAGGCGCAGGAGGCGTCTGTTGCCTATGGTTATCTGAAGGCGGCATCCATTCCGGAGATCGACTCCTTCATCCTGTTCAGACAAAAGGATGATGCCCATGAGATGGAAAGTCATTTGGCACTGGGACTTTTTGACCTGAATGGAAACAAAAAGCCTGCCTATGAGATCTACAAAAATCTGGGTACAGCCAATGAGGCGGCGGCAAAGGCGAGGGCTTCGGAAATTATCGGCATGGATATTGATCAGATGATCAGCCAGAACATTGTATGGACGAGAACCGGCAATGGCGTTGTTCAATAATTGTAGTAATAGCATAAAAACGCAAAGAAACAGGCTTTGGGGCAAGCGCCCTGAAGCCTGTTTCCATCTGCGCCAACAAGTCAACGCCATCTGCGTCTGACCCTTAAGCCTCAGAAGTGATATTCCCTTGGCTGATAAAAGAAAGTGCGGATCTGGCTGTCACGACCATAAGTGGTGGTGTGGCAATCCATAGCGGAATCCTGAACTTCGTTCTTGGCTGCCTCAAGCACTCTGGCGAAGGAGCCGTTGGAAGACTGGTTTCCGGAATCAGAATAAGAGGTATTCTGGTTGTCGCGCTTTACTTTTCCAATCATGGGAACAGCCACTACTGAATGCACCATAAAAATACTTGAAAATCCTTTTGCTGCGACGATCCCTCCTTGGATGCGTATTTGAATAGTGTATGGTAACGACGTTCTCTTTGTTACTATATATTTCGTACCGTTTTGGGGAAAAGTTAAGGGGGATGGGAAATATAATTGATTTTAAAAATAGCCAATATATTAGTTAATTATTGCATTTTTATAAGAAAAAGGATAAAATATTATCTATGAATACGACTTTTAATTTTTTAAAAAAGACACCGGTGGAAATGCAGGTGCAGATTGCGGGGCGAATGCGTGCTGTTCGGAGGAAGCGGAAAATATCTCAGGAGAAGTTGAGTCAGCTTTCGGGGGTAAGCCTTGGGTCTTTGAAGCGATTTGAGCAAAAAGGGGAGATCGCTTTGCTGTCTTTCATTAAACTTGCAACGGCGCTTGGATTGGATAATGAATTGGAGCATTTATTTGAAGATGTTCCGCCATTGTCCATAGAGGAGGTTATTCGTGGACAGGGTTAAGCAGTTGAAGGTGTTTTATAACCAGCGTAAGGTTGGAACATTGGCGCTTTATAAGGAGCGGCTGGCGGCTTTTGAATATGATAAAGAATGGCTGGAGGATGGGTTTTCCATCAGCCCTTTTTCACTGCCCTTGGAAAAGCGGATCTTTATTCCTGATATAGATCCTTTTGAAGGGTTATTTGGCGTATTTGCAGACAGTCTTCCGGATGGCTGGGGGCGTTTTCTGGTGGAGCGTCTGATGCTGAAAAACCAGGTCAATCCGGCTGTGGTTGGAAGTATGAACAGGCTTGCAATTGTTGGTAATTCGGGGATGGGCGCGCTTTCTTATAAGCCGGATATCAGCTTAAGTGAACATTCCGAGGAGATGGGACTGGACCAGATTGCCGCCGAATGCGAGCGGATGCTGAAAACGGAATATTCCGCCAATTTGGATCGGTTGTTTCAGTTGGGGGGATCTTCCGGCGGCGCAAGACCTAAAATATTGACGGAAATAGATGGTGAGGACTGGATTATTAAATTCCCCTCCCACGATGATAAAAGGAACATTGGAAAATTGGAGTATGAGTATTCCTTATGCGCTAAAGAATGCGGCATTGAAATGGCGGAGACCAGGTTATTTCCCTCTGAAAGGTGCGCCGGATATTTTGGTACAAAGCGTTTTGACAGAGTGAAAGACGGAAGGGGAATGAGCCGTAAAATTCATATGATTTCCGTCAGCGCTGTTTTGGAAACCTCCCATCGGATTCCGAATTTGGATTATCATACTTTGATGAAACTGACTCTGGGAATTACGAAAGATTTTACAGAGGTATTAAAGCTATATCGGTTGATGTGCTTTAATGTGTTTGCGCATAACAGAGACGATCATTCAAAAAATTTTTCCTATTTGTACGACGAGCAGGAACAGCGTTGGAGATTGTCGCCTGCATATGATCTCACTTACAGTAATTCCATTGGGGGAGAACATGCCACAACGGTTAATGGAAATGGCAGGAATCCCGGAATGTCCGATTTACTTGGGGTAGCATCTCAAGCTGGAATCAGGGAAAACCAAGCGCGAAAGATTGCGTTGCAGATTCAGGAGTGCGTATATGAAAGAAATATAAAAATGTTTTAAAACTCTGTTTTGTATGCTAAGATGTTATATAAGAAAGTTTTACATGGGGGAATGCGAATAGAGATGGTAAAGGGTGGAAAGAAACTTAAGAACATTAAATACAGTAATTATAAAGTGGTAATTGATTCTTTGAGGCATCATGGAAATCAGACCATAAAGGAGATCGTTGCCGATGTAGGGCTGAGTAACACGGCAATAGCCAAGATTATAGGGAATTTAACGGAAAAGGGAATTGTAAAAAGTGTTGGAAAAGGAACTTCAACGGATGAAGGCGGTAAAAGACCGATGCTGTTTACGATCAATCCGGATTTTTGCTTTTGCCTTGTGGTTTTAATACGGTTGGATGGTATTTATGGCTGTATTTTTGATTTGTCCATGAAACAACGTTATATGACAGTTGAAAAAGTATCTTTGGAATCTTATGACGGCTGCGTCAACCGTACTGTCGGGCTAATTCAAAAAACCCTGGAGGAGGCTGGTATCAGGGAGGAACAGCTTTGCGGGATTATGATTGGATTTCTGGGTCTGGTATCCTTTGAAAAAGGAACAGTGGTTTATCCCATATGTTCGCCTGAATGGGGTACAGATCTGCCTGTTTGCAAGGATATACGGGAAAGGCTGCGGCTGGATATTCCTGTCTTTGTAGAAAATTCCGGGCGGCTGGCAGGTTATAGTGAATTGCTGAACCGGACAGAGGCAGGGATGGAAACCATAGTCTGCATTGGGCATGACAGCAGGGAAGAATTAAGCGGTGCAGGAGGCTGTGTGATCGTTCAGGGGAAGCTGATGCAAAGTAAGGGAAATGTAGGCGAATTTGGGCATATGACAGTTGATGCCAATGACAGGGAACCGTGCAGGTGCGGGCGCTGTGGGTGTTTTGAATCCACCACCTCTGTCCAGAGAATGCTTTTAAAAGGGCGGGAAGAGCTGGCGCTTCACCCGACATCGTGTTTAAATGATACAGGAAATGAAAAGCTCCATTCATGGCATATTTTTTCGGCAGCGAATGAAGGAGACAGCTTTGCAAGGGAGCTGCTGGAGCCGGTGATAAAAAACTTTGTAATTGTGATCAATAATATTATACTGGCTTATGATCCTGACAGGATCAGCATTTTCGGAGCATATTCACAGGCAGGTCCGTATTTTATTTCTGAAATACGGGAAAGGGTATTCCGATATTTTAAGAATTCGGAGACGAAGATAGAATATAATCAAACGGACTATCAGGAAATGGAAAAGTTGGGAGCGGCATTGCTTGTTTTTAATGATTATCTGGGGCAGGATGAGATATACAGTTAAGAGAAGGCTTTATAGAGGAAATGCATAAGAGGAAACTTAATTGAAAAAAAAAATGAAAATAGTATTAGAGGCGGTTCTGCTAATCTCGATTATTTTACTGGCATGGTGGTATAAAAGACCTACCTATGAGGGTGGAAACATCGCCCTGCAATACAATCGGGGAAAATGGCACTTGACCTATCGAAAGGAGATGAACTCAGTTTTTTGCCTGGAATCAAAGAAGAATCAAGATTGTATCCTGATTGTGCCGATAGAGGACGATGGCAGTATCTTTGAAAGGTTCCATGAGGATTTTCTGGTAGAACTGATTTTTCCTTTTGGACGTACAGTGGAAAAAGAAATGAAAGTGGACAGGAGGGAGCAACAGGGGTATTTATATTACAACGACTATGTTCATGACAGAAGAGGTGAGAAAGAAAATTATATTACCTTTGGCAAGAAGCTGGAAGACATTTATGTTATCGGACAGGTATATATAAACAGGTCAGAAAGTGACACGGAGGAGGATTTATATGCAAGGCAGAAGGAGGCATTGGAGATTCTTTCTTCGATTACATATTCAAGACAGAAATATGTGTGGATGTTTCAAGATAAAGAGTATGAATGGTTCATAGACGATTGGGTATGGTCAGCAAAACATAATGAAAGAAAGTGGGAAGAACCTGACCGAACCAGGGACAGCGTACCGGATGAAGAGTCTGCAAAAAGGATAGCAGAGGAGCATGACAAAGAGAGCGGATGGTATGAAAGGAAAGACCAGGATCTTGATTATGAGGTGCATGCGATTTATTTGGAGCAGAGCTATATATGGGTTTTAATCTATAGTCCTAAGGAGCCAGTATTTGACGGTGGTGGAGGAGTGGTCAGAATTAGAAGAGACAATGGTGAAATCACAGATGACGCAAGAGTTATATTTTAAATGGTAAATTGATTACAGATAATAGAGGGGGTGTCGCAAAATCATCAAAATAGATGATTGAGCGGCACCCTCGCTTTATGTGCAGAAAATCTGGAAAGTATTTTGGGGGTGTTTGGACGATTTCCTTGATTTTTGGCATACTTTAATAATGCTGCTGTTTTGCTCTTCCTTTGTGCCTTTAAGATTGTCCCATAAGATGATCTGAAATATAAAATGAAATAAACTGAGAGGATACTGCGTCCGCTGTAATTACTCCCTGTTCCATCATTTTTCCAACCTTGCTTCTGGATAAGCTTAGAACCTCTGCAATCTGCTTTTCCGGACGAAGCTTTAAGGCGCAGGGATTGTGAATGACAATATAGGTTTGCGCCTGGTTGGGGCTGTCGGTGGTGATTTCTGACAGTTTCTGAAAGTGATACTGGATATTTTGAAAATCAACCTCCGCTTTATTTCTTTTGAAAAACTGTAAATCCTTGCCGTATGCATTGGCAAGCTGCTCGCTGTTGCATAAGAAGCTTTCGTATTCCTCCCGGGGGATGGATGCCGCTTTCTGCCGTTCATAAACGGTAAGGTTAAAGGTGTGTTTACAGTTTTCACACTGATAGATCAGCCATACGTCCAGTTTGTTTCCGTTTGCATTAACGCGGAATTTTCCTGTGTTTTGAAAGCGCGTTTTTCTGCCGCAGCCGGAACAGCAGCGGATTACGGAAAAGGTTTCTTTGGGAACGATCTCATATTCTATTTTTTTTGAATAGCTCATTTGCATCTCCTGTTTTTTTCGATAGGATGCGTAAGCTATTACATGTTTTGTTTTTTATTTGCAATAGCTACGCTATGCAAATGAAACGGGTGTAGTCATAAAGCATGTCTCCTTTCATAAATCATGGGGAAGATTATAACACAAAAAGAAAAATATGGCGACATTTATCCCAAAAAAGTTGAAGTTATCCCAAAAATATTGAAGTTTTAATGCAAGAAAGGTATGATATTCAATAAAATGAAAAATATAAGACTGAACGAAAGGGGACATCGGATTAATATTTCATGGAGAATGATGTTAATAGAGATAAATTATGCAGACACTTAAAACACTTATCAGCAGATATTTATATAAGATTATCTGTGTTTTGATTATATTCATACTGATTATGCTGTTATATGTTCAACTCATAACAGAGCAGAGGCAGGCTTATGAGACAGCGGTGAGGACGATCGCCCAGATTGAGCAGATGCTGGAAGAGAATCAACAGGAGCTTGCTGAAATTCAGGAAGAATACAGACAAACCTGCCTGCACAATGCAGAAACCGTGGCGCGTATTATAGAGGGTGACCCTTCTGTGCTGGACAGTGTGGAGGAGTTGAAAGAAATAGCCGCATCGGTGGAGATCGACGAGATTCATGTGTTTGACAAAACAGGGCGGATTTTTACGGGGACGCATCCCCAATATTATGACTTTACCTTTGATTCCGGCGAACAGATGATGTTTTTTAAACCGATGCTGGAGGATAAGACCTTAAAGCTGGTGCAGGATATCACGCCCAATACGGCGGAGGCAAAGCCAATGCAATATTCTGCTGTATGGAGTAAAAGCGGAGAAGTTATTGTGCAGGTAGGGATGGAACCTGACAATGTGA
The DNA here is from genome assembly GCA_947172705.1 of uncultured Lachnospiraceae bacterium. Lineage (GTDB taxonomy): Bacteria > Bacillota > Clostridia > Lachnospirales > Lachnospiraceae > Suilimivivens. The sequence continues at coordinate 13,826 of CAMWCA010000034.1, read as the reverse complement.
TGAAGGTTACGGCGAAAAACGAGCTGTCCTATATCTTTTCCCTGTTTCGCGTTAACTCGGAGGTCAGCTATTATGCCGTAGATGCGGAAAGCGGAAAAATCGTAGGCGCAACAGATTTGAAAACGGTAGGCGCCGATGCATCTGATATCGGTTTACGCTTTAATAATTTTCAAAATGGTATATGCAGGTTTCATACACAAATCGATGGGAAAACCTCTTTTTGTGTCTTTAAAAAGGCAGGTGCAAATTATATCGGAAGAGCCGTTGAGGTAAACAGCCTTTATCGACAGATACCCACTACGATGTTGTGGATCTTCATAAGCCTGACAATTGTAGGATTATTTCTTGTAAAAGCCGTAGTCCGCTATATGGATCGATATGTGGTAATGAAAATCGGAGAAGTAAACAAAAAGCTGGAATCCATTGCAGACGGCAATATGGAAGAAAGAGTGGATGTGAGAAGCAGCGTTGAGTTCATAGAATTGAGCAATTATATGAATTCCATGGTAAAGAGTCTGCTGGACAACAACAAGAAAATGTCCTATGCCCTGAGCAAAACCAATATTCGTATCGGAACTTACGAATACGGAGGGCGTGTGAAGAAAGTACATTACACAGCGGAAATACCGAAGATTCTGTGTGTGGACAATGACTGGATGGAGCGGCTTGCGTCATCCCCGGATGCTTTTGCTGCATTCCTTGACAGAATAAAGAAGCATCCCATACCGGAGGAACAGGGAGTTTATCAACAGGGGGAACAATTCATACGTCTGGAAGAAATCAGAGATGGAAATGAAGTGTTCGGCGTTGCGGTGGATGTGACGGCTGAGATCACCAAACGAATGGAGATTGAGAAGGAAAGAGATATTGACCCTTTGACAGGTTTATATAACAGACGTGGGCTTGATATCAAGCTGGAACAGTTGTTTGCCGAACCGGAAAAGCTGGGGCACAGCGTGATTTTTATGATAGATGCCGACGGGCTTAAAAAAATAAACGATACCTATGGACATGAAAAGGGAGATATTTATTTGAAGAAGATCGGGCAGGCAATATCCGATGCGGGAACAAGGGGCAGTGTGGCGGCAAGACAGGGCGGAGATGAGTTTGTGCTGTTCCTGTATGGTTATGACAACAAAGAGGAGCTTTTTCAAGTGGTAGAGGAGTTGAAGGATATGCAGTCTGACAGCTTTGTCGCGCTTGACCGGAAAATCAATATTCCTCTTCAATTTTCTCTCGGGTACTGCCTGGCGGATGGAGAAACCGATTACCGGGTGCTGTTGAAAAAGGCGGATCAGAGGATGTATCAAAATAAGATGGAAAGAAAAAGATGTAATCATTGACATTACAATGGGAAACGGGTAAAATAAAGGCAAAAGACGGTAAGATGGCAACGCGCTTTGAAAAGGAGGAAGTATGCAGATATCAAGTCGATTTACACTGGCGATCCATATTTTTGCCTGTATAGATACCTTTGGAAATGAGTATAAGGTAACCAGCGATTTCCTTGCGGGCAGTACAAATGTGAATCCTGTGATCATCCGTAAAATCTTAGGTCAGTTGAAGGGAGCGGGGCTGATTCACGTGGCGCGGGGAACGGGAGGAACCACAGTGGCGAAACCCTTAAATGAGATCACCTTTTTAGACGTATACCGTGCGGTGGAATGTGTGGACAACGGAGAGCTGTTTCATTTTCATGAGAATCCCAGCGCCAGCTGCCCGGTAGGGAGAAATATTCATTTCATTTTAGACGACAGGCTCATCCAGGTGCAGAACGCTATGGAGAAAGAGCTTGCATCCATTACTTTGGCGGATCTGAAACGGGATACGGAAAAATATATAAGGGGCGGTCAAGATGAAAATGAAGGAAAATAGAAATGATATCTTGAAAGAGTATTTTATCTATAGTAAAATGTGATTACTAAAAAGTATGCATTAGCACAAAAAATAGGAGCGAAAAGATGGAGATTGATAGAAATACTTATCTTCAGCAGCTTATCTTAAGAAAAGATAATGGAATGATAAAGGTTATTACAGGCATACGAAGATGTGGAAAATCATTTTTACTGTTTCATATATTTAAAAAATTCCTGTTAAAAAGTGGTGTAGGTGAAGATCATATTATTGAGATTGCTTTGGATGGCATTGAAAATGAAGAACTAAGAGATCCCAAAACGTGTTATCAGTATATAAAAGATGCTGTGAAGGATAAAGAGAACTATTATCTGCTTTTAGATGAAATACAATTTATGCCCCGATTTGAAGAAGTACTGAACAGCCTGCTTCGCATAAGTAATGTTGATGTCTATGTGACAGGAAGCAATTCCAGATTTCTATCCAGTGATATTGTAACCGAGTTCAGGGGCAGAGGGGATGAAATCAGGGTTTATCCTCTTTCTTTTGCAGAATTTTATTCTGCTTATGATGGAGAGTATGAGGATGCATGGGATGAATACATGATTTACGGAGGGTTGCCGCAGGTCGCCGGATTTCAGACGGAGCGTCAGAAAGCAGAATATTTGAAAAATATTTTTACAAACGTATATTTGAAGGATGTAATTGAAAGAAACAGCATTCAAAATATGGATGAGCTGAGTACGCTGGTTGATATTCTTGCTTCTGCCATCGGGGCACAGACAAATCCAACCAGGATTTCCAATACCTTTGCAAGTGAGCGCCAGATAAACTATACGAACAAAACAATATCCAAGCATATTGATTATTTGGAGGAAGCGTTCCTGATTTCGAAATCTAATCGCTATGATATCAAAGGAAGAAAATATATTGGCGCTAATTTAAAGTATTATTTTACAGATCTGGGTCTTAGAAATGCGAGATTGAATTTCCGGCAGCAGGAACCCACCCATATTATGGAGAATATTGTTTATAACGAATTACTCATTCGCGGGTATAATGTGGATACAGGAATTATAGATGTGTATGGAAAAGATCAAAAGGGAAAACGTATCCGCAGGCAGCTTGAGGTTGATTTTGTTGTTAATCAGGGAAGTCAGAGGTATTATATTCAAGTGGCGTACGATATGACAACAAAGGAAAAACAGGTTCAGGAATTTCGTTCTCTGCGCAATATTCCGGATTCCTTTAAAAAAATAGTGATTGTAGGCGGGGTAGTAAAACCCTGGAGAAATGAAGAAGGTTTTGTCATCATGGGAATGAAATATTTTCTTCTGAATCCGGATAGTTTGGAATTTTGACGAATGTAAAGGAGATATGCGCCATGACGCATAGTGAACAAAGACAATATCTGATAAAAGAACTGCTGTCAGAATTCCCTCAATACAGGGAGATGGAGATCCCGGAGAATACGGAAGAGCAGAAACGGCTTCTCAGAAGTCTTATGAATATACGTCCGCCCCGTCCCATTGGAAGGGAATTTCTCAAAGTGCAGGATGAATATTTAAGCGAGGAAGTTCAGGCAAAGGGGATTACCGACAGCGGCACATTGCCCGTTTCTCCCATGAACGACCGTCTTGCGCTGTGGCGCGGGGATATTACCACCTTAAGGGTAGACGCCATTGTAAATGCCGCCAACAGCGCTTTGAGAGGATGCTTTGTACCATGCCATTCCTGTGTGGACAATATCATTCACAGCGTCAGCGGCATCCAGCTGCGCCTGGCATGTGATAAGCTGATGACAGAGCAGGGGCATGAGGAGCCAACGGGCAAAGCGAAAATGACGCCTGCCTTCAATCTCCCGTGCAGCTATGTGCTTCATACGGTGGGACCCATCGTGTCGGGGGTTTTAACGGAAAAGCATTGCCAGCAGCTTGCCGGATGCTATAGATCCTGTCTGGAACTGGCATCGGAAAAGGGCTTAAGGAGCATTGCCTTTTGCTGTATTTCCACAGGGGAGTTTCATTTTCCCCAGAGAAAGGCGGCTGACATTGCGGTACAGACGGTTTCCGATTTTTTGCAGACGGACACCCGGATCGAAAAGGTGGTATTTAATGTTTTCAAGCAGGAGGATTACGATATTTACAGAGAAATCCTGCATGTATGAGACAACAGGAAAATTAAAAACAGTTTGGAGCGAAAAGCCTGCCAGAGAAATTTGGCAGGCTATATTTTTTGAATTTACATATCATCTTCATATGGAATTCATACGGGTGTGTTACAATAACCATATCTTCTTCAGATAAGCGCTGATTTGAAGAGGAGGAGTAAACCTGTAAGTGCACTGAAAAGGGAGAAAATGATGCAGATTTTATTTTTAGAGGATGAACCTACCATACGGGAGGTGCTGACGGAATACATGAAAATGCAGGGCTATGAGGTGACCTGCGCAGAGGACGGGGAGCAGGCATTGGCTTTTCTGGAAGGTAAGCATTTTGACATGGCGGTGCTGGATATTATGGTGCCCAGGGTCAGCGGGCTTGAGGTGCTTGCTTATATCAAGGAGCACAAGCCGGAGCTTGCCACCATTATGCTGACGGCGCTGGACGATGAAAAGACCCAGGTACAGGCGTTCAATCTCTATGCGGACGATTATGTGATCAAACCGGTATCCCCCATTATTCTGCTGAAACGGATGGAGACCATTCTGAGGCGGGTAAAGGGCACGGAGATAAAAGAAGAAAAAGGGCTGGTGCTGCACGATGGCGCCTACCAGGCATTTTATAACGGGGTTTCTCTGGAATTGACCTTAAGCGAGTTCTTACTGCTGCAGGTTCTGGCAAAGGAGCCGAACAGGGCGTTTACCAGAGAACAGTTGATCCTGCGGATCTTTAATGAAGATTATGTAGGAAATGACCGGATCATCGATGCTCATGTGAAAAATCTGCGGAAAAAGCTTCCCGGTAATTATATTAAAACGGTAATTGGTATCGGTTATCAGTTTCAGGAAGGAGGAAACAATGAAACTGTCTAGGAAGACCTTTCTTTACAGTATGATCCTTGCGGGAATTATGGTGGCGTTTATAGTGGGATATTTCACCGTGATGCTTCCTTCCCTGTATGTGAAGTATGTAAAGGACAGTAATTTTAATTCGGCGGTGGAGGTTCAGAAAAGCTATACGGAGGAAAGAACTTATGACCATGTTACAGTTAAGAATCCCACTGCCGTATATTCAGTGGAAATACCCAATGAAGGATCGAAGCTTTATGTGGCAGGAAAATATTTTAAGCTGACGGTGGAGGTCAGGGATGAAGAGCTTCGAGAACTGCTGGATGGAATCAGAGGCAATATGGCAAACATGGACAACGCAGATAATATAGAAAAGTTCTGGGGAGAGGCTTCTGATTTTAACTGGGAAAAGGGGGAAGAGTGGAAAAAGCTTTTTGAGGAAAAATTTGCTTTAGAAGAGCTGTTTGGTGAAAACTATCCTGTTTCCATACAGGTAGAAGGCAAAAAAGAGGATGGAGGGTTCCGGGAAGAATATGAAAAGGTGCATATGGTAACGGATAACCTGATGGTCTATGAAGCCGGCGTTTCAGACGAAAATTACGGTTACACTACCTATGTTGCCATGACCAGGGCAAAGGATGCCCTGATCGTTACGGTCATGCCCACCATGACGCCCCGCATGGATGAGATCACGCCTGTGGTTATGGGAAGTCTTCCCATGATCATTGTGGTGGTATTTTTACTGATTCTCATTGCTTCGCGCTTTTTCTCAGGAAAGATCGTAAATCCCATTATCCGGCTTGCCGATTATGCGGAAGGCGCAAAGCTGGCGGAGCACTTCGAGGTGGAAAAATTTGAAGCAGGCAGCACAGACGAGATTGGAGATCTGGGAAGGGCGATCCAGGAGTTATACGAAAAGCTGCGGGATCAGTATCTTGCCCTGGAGCAGACAAATCATGTTCTGGAAGAGGAAAATGTGAGGCAGGAGGTCTTTTTAAGAGCCTCCGCCCATCAACTGAAAACCCCGGTTTCTGCGGCTTTGCTGCTGGTGGAGGGTATGATAAACGAGGTGGGCAAGTATAAAAACACCAAAGAATATCTTCCGGAGGTGAAAGGTCAGCTTTTATCCATGAAAAGGATCGTGGAGGATATTCTGTATTTGAATTACCATATCGACCATATGGAAAAAGAGGATGTAAGAGTAGAGGTGCTGGTAAAAGAGCTTGTGGAAGCTTATAGCGTACAGATGGAAAGTAAGAGTCTGGAGGTCAGCCTGGAAGGCGCAGGAAGTCTTTTGACAGACCGGGAAATGCTGAAAAAGATCATAGATAACCTGCTTTCCAATGCAGTCTGCTATACCCCTGAGGGGGAGAAAATAGAGATTCAGATCCGCCCGGGAGAACTCTGTATCAGAAATTACGGAGCCGCTATAGAAGAGAAGCTTCTGCCCAATATTTTTGACCCCTTTGTGAGCAGCAACGGGGGAAGAAAAGGAAAGGGGCTGGGACTTTATGTGGCTTCCTATTACGGAAGGCTGATGGGCTGCGGGCTTACAGTTGAAAATCAGGACGGAGGCGTGTGCGCAAGACTGTCCTGGAAGGAAAAAGAAAAAGGAGAATGATTACGATGTTACTGACAATTAAGCAGTTACAGGCAAAATATGGAAGCCATGTGGCGCTTCAGATTACCGAGCCCATCGTCATTGAAGAGGGAGAGCGTATCGGGGTGATCGGGTCTAATGGAGCGGGGAAAAGTACTCTGGTGAAGGCGCTTTTAGGGCTGATTCCCTATCAGGGAAAGGTTCTTACCCAGTTGAAGGCGGAAGAGATGGCAGTACACATGCAGTTTAACGAATATGTAACCACTATGCCGGTGAAGTACATTATGGAAACCATATTGAATACGAAGATAAAAGAAAACAGAGAACTGTGTGAATTAATTTCATTTTTTGAATTTGAGCCCTGTCTGAAAAAAAAGATCAACGCCTTATCCGGAGGACAGAAGCAGAAATTTACCATCATCATGGTGATGATGCAGAAAGCAAGGCTGACCATTTACGACGAAGTGACTTCGGGGCTGGATTTTGAGACCAGACAGAAGCTGATGGAAAAGATGGTGGAATGGTATCGGGACAAAAAGGATACCCTGCTGGTGATTTCCCATTACTATGACGAGCTGGAGCAGCTTGCGGATAAGCTGCTGGTGCTGGATGAGGGAAAAGTGATCGCCTATGGGAAAACCGACGAACTTTTCAGAACCTACTGCGGAAGAGTGATCTATATCATGGATCGGCAGGAGAGAAACCGGAAGCTTATGGAAGGTTTTCAGCAATTGAAATCCCCGGATCATCTGCTTGCCATATCCGCCAAAAGCAGGGAAGAGGAGGAGAAGATCACCTCTATTCTGGTGAAAAATGATGTGAATTTTAAAAGGAGCCATTCTGATATTGAGATCATGTTTATGAATGCAAAGGAGAGATTTTATGAAAAGCAAGGGGAGGGTCAGTCATGAAAAAGAGATGTAATTGGAAGATGATCGGGTATGAGCTGAGAAATATCAACGGCAATTTTATGCCCCATTTTTTCGGCATCGTGTTTCCCAATATTATGTGCGTGCTGCTGTCCAAAGCCCTGGGCAGCCAGGTGCCGGAAGAAATGCGTATGGAAATCACCACCTCTGTTATGCTTACCATGACGCTTGTGATCCCCATGTCCATCATGCTTTTGGGGTACGGCGCGTTGTATTCCCAGGAAGTGGAACGGGGAATTCCCTTGAGAATGCGCCTTTTTGGCTATGGGATGGAGGCTGAGATCACGGCGAAGATTATTGCCCATCTGATTTTTATGACCATCGCTCTGGCAGTGTTTGGAGTGTTCCAGACAGTGATCATGGAGGTTGAGAAACCGGCGTTTTCCTCACTTCTTTGTCTGGTGGTGTGCCTGTATCTGATCGGCGTGATCAGCCTGATGCTTGCCCACGGAATCGCAGAGATCTGTAAAAAATTCAGTATTACCTTTGGGCTGGGGATGTTTTTGTACTTTATGATCATGATCCTGACGGGGATGATGGGAATACGTACCGACCAGCTGCCCAAGGCATTGCAGGGGGTAGCCGCAATGTTCCCCATGACCTATATCAGCAATGATTTCATTGATTTCTGGCAGGGAGGAAGCTATAATTTTATGCCGCTTGTGCAATCCTTCCTCTTCTTTGGGGCGGCTTCCGGTATTGTACTGCTGTTTTCCATGTATAAAAACAGAAGAGTGATCAAATGAAAAAACGGATCGGACATCCACAGAGATGTTCGATCCGTTTTAACAGCATTTCAGATCAAGGTTGGAGATCCAGCGTTACCGCCGTGACGCTTTCCTGACTGATCCTTTCCTGATATAATTCCGGAGTTACCTGCCTGTAGCAGAAAAATTCGTTGGTGTTATTCAGGAAGCCGACTTCGTGAATGATTCCTTTTTCATCGGTGAGATAGCAGGGGAGATACCAGGAAACCAGCTCTCCGTTTTCCGTGCGGTAAAGGCAGGTTACGGTTTTGAAATCATCCTGAAAGCCCAACTGCTCTTTCATGAATGCTGCCGCCGCCTGACCGCTGGCGGGTATCTGCTCTTTCACCTGTGCTTCTGTTGCATCTAACTCCCACATATTTGCAAGGCTTACATCCATGGACATAAGGGTGCCGTCCAGGGTACTGATGGAAAAATAGTAATAGCAATTGCTGCGGATATCGTAGGTAATATGATAAATGGGAACCGAAAAGGACTCCTCGTCCAGGTAAATGGTTTCTTCCATTCCGTCGGTGGAAACCTCAAAGAAGGAATTCATCCATTTTTGGGCAATGGCAATGGCATCCGATTCGCTGATGCCGCCCTCAGCCTGCACCTTGCTTTGGATCTGAAGCTGCTCTTTCTGCTGCTGTTCCTGAAAAGCGGAGACCTCAGGATCAAGGGAAAGGCTGTATATTTCTTTGGAATCAAAGTCAATGATTTCCAAAAGTTCTTCATCGGTAAGCTCCCGGTCAGGCAGATAAAAAACGCCGGTGCTGGTTACATAGCATAAGGTGTCCGCCTGTACCTGTTTTTCCGTCTCAACCACGAGAAGCTGACCCTGGGGGAAAGTACCCTTTTGGTAGGCTCTGAAAAGCTCCGCCTTTCTTTCCTGCTCTTTTTGCGAATATTCCCGTGAAAAGCCGTTCCCATTGATGTTTTGCGTCTTCTGCATTTCCAGTATGTCTTCCATTTCCTCCTGTGGAATGCTTTCCATCCGCTGCTTTACCAGATAGCGTATTCCCGCCTGTACGGGAATGCTGACAGTGCCGGCAAGGAGAATCAGCGCCGCGGCGGCAAGCAGATTTTTTCTCAGGTTTTTTGCCTTGTATTTGCAGTGATAAGCGCCGTCCACCGTCTGCCTGCAAAGATTTCGGGTGATCCTCTTTTTCATTTCATCAGGGATATTGACTTGTTCCATTGCTTCTTTAATGTGTTGTTCTTTCATTTGTCCTGTGCCTCCTTCCATGACAATCTCAGATATTCTCTGCCCCTTTGCAATCTTTTTTTCACCGCGTTTTCCGTGATGGTCAGAATATCTGCGATCTCCTTTACGCTGTATCCGCTCACATAGTGAAGATAAATCACCGCCTTCAACTTGGGCGGCAGTTCCATAAGCTCTGTGAAAGCCTGCCTGGTGTCCGGTGTTGAAAGACAGATTGAGAGTTCATCGACAGATACCTTGGGGTGTCGGCTTCTGAAGCGAAGCATGTCCCGGCAGATATTGGTCGCCACCCGGATCAGCCATGCCTTCTCATGCTCCTGGCTTTTGAAGTCAGGTCTCTTTTCAAGGTATCTGCAAAAGGTATCCTGAATGGCATCTTCTGCATCCTGCTGGCTGCACAGCATCACGATGCAGATCTTATAAAGCATGTTGCTGTACGCTGATACCATTTCATCTATGCTCATGGGGTCCCTCCTTTCATTTGTCTTTATGCATCTAATACGTGCGGGCAGGGAGAAAGGTGACATTTATAAAAAATTTTTGTAAATTCACTTCATTATAAGGCATGGGAAAAAGGAATTGCAATGTTTGGAAATTCAAGTTTGTTCAGCAGTCTTGACAAAAAATTTCGATTATGTTAATTTGTTATTGGTCAATAAATTGACTGTATTGAAATTGACTATAGGAGTGATGCAATGACAAGGGAAGATAAGAAAAATGCCTATCTGTACTGTAAATTCCGTGATGAGCAATTTGCATTATATGATGAATATGCCAAACGCAATGGGATGCTGATGAAAACGCTGCTGGTGGTCAATATACTATTTTATGCAAAGGAAGGGCTGACACAAAAAGATATTTGCAGCCGGACATTCCAGTCCAAGCAGACAGTCAATCTGATTATACAGAACCTGCTGAAGGAGGCTTATGTGACGGTTGAAGAGCGGAAGGAAAACAAGCGGGAGAAGCTGGTGAAGATGACCGATGCAGGCAGGGGTTACTGTGAAAGAGTTGTCCGTCACATTACATGGGCAGAGGATACGGCAATGTCCATGTTTACGCCAGAGGAGCAAAAACAGCTCATTGATCTGTCACGGACATTTACAGAGAATCTTACAAAACTTGTGAATCAGGAAATGGAGGTGCAGAAATGATTATCAACACAGGAGGACGGACAGATACCGTCCAGTATTACACGGAATGGCTTTTGAACCGCTTTTCAGAAGGATATGTGCTTTCACGCAACCCCTTGTTCCCAAACAAGGTGACACGCTATGAACTGATTCCGGATGCGGTAGACTGCGTTGTGTTCTGCTCTAAGAATTACAAGCCCATACTGCCGCGCCTGCGTGAGATCACAGACCGTTTCAATACTTACTTCCATTACACGATTACCGCATACGGAAAAGAGATTGAGCCGGGCGTTCCGGGCATAGAAGAAAGTATGGAAACCTTAATCAAACTGTCCGAAATTGTTGGGAAACAACGGATTGCATGGAGGTATGACCCCGTTCTGCTGACAAAGGAATATACCATAAAGCGGCATTTAGAAACCTTTGAGCGTATGGCAAAGGCGCTTTCCCCATACATTGACCGCTGTATTTTCAGTTTTGTGGAAATGTACAAAAAACTGGAAAGCAATATGCCGGAGCTTATCCCCTTATCCGAACAGGATATGGACGCACTGGCACAAGGACTTGGAGCAATTGCGGAAAGATACGGCGTTTACATTCAGACCTGCGGAACAAACGGCGATTTCTCCCGTTATCATATCCATTTTTCCGGCTGCATGACGTTTGATATTTTGGGAAATGCCAACGGCATCATATTCAAGGACTTAAAGCATAAAGGCACACGGCAGGGCTGCCACTGTATCGAAAGCCGGGACATAGGGGCTTATGATACCTGCATGAATGGCTGTAAATACTGTTATGCCAATAAAAACCCACAGAAAGCGTTTGAAAACTATAAATACCATAATCCAAACTCCCCGCTTTTGCTGGGAGAATTGAAAGATACGGATGTTGTGGCACAGGGCGCGCAGAAAAGTTTTCTTGCCCAAAAACAAACAGATGGGTAGACGATACAAAGCCTGATAAGCAAATACATATGGGAGCGTGGTAATGATGGAGTCGTTAAAGATAAAAGAGGTTGAAGTCAAAAGTATTTTGTCAAAATCTAATCTGCCCGTTTGTGAATATTCCGTAAACCCCTATGCAGGGTGTACTCATGCCTGCAAATATTGTTATGCGTCCTTTATGAAACGCTTTACGGGACATACGGAGGATTGGGGAACTTTCTTAGATATAAAATATTGGAAGGAAATCAAAAACCCAGGAAAATACAAAGGCAAGGAGCTGTTTATCGGCTCTGTCACTGACCCCTACAATCCGCAGGAAGAAACCTACGGACGCACAAGGGCTTTACTGGAACAGCTAAAAGGAAGCGGCGCAAAGCTCTCCATTGCCACGAAATCCGACTTGATACTGCGTGACCTTGACTTGATAAAGTCGTTTCCTAATGCCCGTGTTTCATGGTCTATTAACACACTGGACGAAAGTTTCCGGGAGGATATGGATAAAGCCGTTTCCATAGAAAGGCGGCTTGCCGCCATGAAAGCCTTTTATCTTGCGGGTGTGCGGACTACCTGCTTTATCTCCCCGATATTTCCCGGCATTACGGATATAAAAGCGATTATCCGGCGGGCAATGCCACAATGTAATCTGATATGGTTAGAGAACCTCAACCTGCGGGGCGGCTACAAAACCGTGATTATGGACTATATAAAAGAAAAATATCCGCAGCTTTTCCCTCTGTACCATGATATATACGATTGCAAAGACTTAAGCTTCTGGATAACCCTTGACAAAGAATGTAAAGCCTTTGCCGCTGAAATTGGACTTGATTATGTGACAAATGATGATAGCAGACATAAGGACTTTAACGCCCCGCCTGTGATCGTCAATTATTTTTACCACGAACAGATAAAAAAATCTGCAAGAAAGGGCGCAATGCGTCCGGGGGACGCATGTTCTGCAACCACCGGAGCGGAGCGTAGAGGTGATAACCATGCCGGAATTGCCGGAAGTTGAAACAATAAAAAGAGTGATTGAGCCGCAAATACATGGGCTAACGATTGAAAATGTAACAGTAAAACGCCCGGAAGTTACGGCTTACCCTGCGGCTGATGAATTTTGCAGGCGGCTGACAGGACAGACCGTTTCACACATGACACGCAGGGGGAAATTCCTTGTTATCCAGTTAAATAGTAATGACCGTATTATCCTGCATTTACGAATGACAGGCTGCTTATTGCTTACCCCGGCAGATTACCCGGAAGAAAAGCATACACACGTTATTTTCAGATTAAACAATGGTAAAGAATTACGGTTCTCCGACACACGCCGTTTCGGGCGGTTATGGCTGTTAAAAAATGGCGAAGCAGATACATACAGCGGGATTGAAAAATTAGGCGCAGAGCCGCTTGACAAGCAGCTTACTGCCGAATACTTGAATACCCATTTGGGAAAACGAAAAAAAGCCGTGAAAGAATGTCTGTTAGATCAGAGCATCATTGCAGGCATAGGCAATATCTATTCTGACGAGATTTTGTTTACTGCGGGGATTTATCCGTCACGTCCGGCAAACAGCTTGAACATGGAGGAATGGGAACGGCTTGCCGTTGCTATCCCGGAGCAAATTTCTTATTTTATCGAAGTGAATAAAATAACGCCGGAGGAATATTTAGAAACCAAAGGGCAGGACTACCGCAATACGCCATTTTTGCAGGTTTACGGGCAGGAGGGCAAACCTTGTCCGAAGTGTGGGGAAATGCTTTGCCGTATTGTGGTTGGCGGCAGGGGAAGCGTTTACTGCCCCGTCTGTCAAAAGAATTTAGAAGTATAGAAAATGGAGGAAGGTGTGAAATATAACTAATGAATCCAGGTTTAAAGGGGGAATTTTTATCCCGACAAAAGAGGGCAAGCAAGATCGGGACAGGGTAAAGAATGAAAGGTATACTGTAATCACGGCAGGAGGTGATACTCATGGAATGGTCAGAAGCGGTAGGGGAAGCGGTCAGATATATGGAAAGTCATATTATGGAGGATATTACCATGCATGATGTGGCAGAGCATGTTCATATTTCCCCTTTTTATTTTCACAAGGGTTTTAGTATGTTGTGCGGGTACTCCATAGCGGAATACATCAGAAACCGCAGAATGGCGCTTGCGGGGGAGGAACTGATCACCAGCGATGTAACGGTCATGGAGCTTGCGATGAAGTATGGCTACGATTCTCCCGACAGCTTTACCAAAGCATTTTCCCGTTTTCATGGGTATACGCCTCTGGCGGTTCGAAAGAATAAGACCATGGTAAAAACTTTCGCGCCGCTGAAGCTGACAATCTCATTGAAAGACTAACTATTAAAAGTCAAGTCCTAAAGTGAAATTTTCTGAATGGA